>CAZSBB010000030.1:0-85185 GCA_964605235.1 uncultured Phycisphaeraceae bacterium | reverse complement strand
GGGTGCAAGACCATTGTGGACGCCAACTGCGCTGGGCGCAAGGGGTTAACGCGGCCGGCGCATAAAGTTGGTCAGGGAGGGGTTGCTTCCCTGGCGTCATACCCCCGCGGCTGCGCCGCAACCCCTTGCTCACGCGCGGGGCTCGTTAAAGCAGCGCCACATGCGCTGGTCCTGTTCGCCCCCCAGTCTGGCTCATGGCGCGGTATGACGCCAGTGTGGGCAGTACAATCCCACCCCTATGCCACTCACCACCAACCCCACCCGGCGTTCCTGGTCGGACCCGCTCACCGGCCGCTGCGTGCGGCAGCTGACCCACGCCCCGCGCGGGGCGCGGCTGGACTATTTCCGTCTGCAGCGTTTCATGCCTGATGGACGCATCTTCATTCGCGCCGAACACGACCATGGCAACTTCATGTTGCTGGACCTCGATGGCTTCTGCACGCCGCTGAGGCTGGGGCGGATTGTGCCGATCAAGCTGCGGGCTCAGGATGGGCGGCTGTGGTATCAGCATGAGGGTGGGACGGAGGTGTGGTGCGTTGATTTGCCCGACGGTGAGCCGCGCCGGTTGTGTGCGTTGCCCCGGCCGACGGTGGGCGTACTGGCGGATGTGACCTGCGATGGCTCGACGCTGCTGATGGTTGAATCCGAGGTGGGGCCGAATGCGGCGCCCGTCCCCACGACGAAAGATGCTGACGCGCTGTGGCGTTTTTTCAATCGCCCCCGCCGCGGCGCACTGCTGGCGGTGGACCTGGCGACCGGAAGTCGACGGAACGTGCTGACGACGGACGGGGTTTGCGTGATTCATGTCGAGTGCTCGCCGCTGGATCCGGGGCTGGTCCGTTACGCGCAGGACATGTATGACGCTTACGGGCAGCGGGTGTGGACGGTGCGGCTGGATGGCTCCGCGCCGCTGCCGATTCGGCCACAGGCGCATGGGGAGTTGGTCACGCATGAGTTCTGGTGGGCCGACGGGCAGCGGATCGGCTACACCTATCAGGACCGCCGGGACGATCCGACGATCCAGACTTTGCCATGGGCGGAATATTCCCCCCGGCCGACGCAGTTGGGCCTCGCGGACCCCGACGGCAAAGAGGTGTATCTCTCCGATCCCCTGCCGCACTACCACACGCATCTGTATGTTTCGCCCGATGGTCAGTGGGTCAACGGCGAAGGCACAGACGGCCACTTCGGCGTCTTCGCGGGGCGATTCGACATCACCCGCACCCGGCTGGACCTGACGCTGCTCGCGTCGATCCGCTCGCCGTATGTTCCCTTCCGGGGCCAGTTCATTGACGCCGGCTTCTCCCCCGACAGCCGATGGCTGCTCTACAACGACACCATCGATGGCCAGTTGCAGGTGTGCGCGGTGGCGGTGGAGGGGTGAGGCGGAGCAGGCAGTAACAAGCAGGATGGGCTGGGATAGCCCCGATTCCTGGGCAGCTTATCCCCGCAAGGCCGAGGACACGCGCACCACTTCCCGGCTGAGCTGCGCGATGCGCTGTTTCACTTCCTCATCACTGATCGCATTGCCAGCAAACGCCGCCTTCGTGGCATACACAAAGCGCGGCACGATGAAGGTGCGGAAATCCAGCATCAGTGAGTTGGCGATCTGCATCACCGACATGTAGCTGCCCTGCCCGCCGGCGGCGCACAGAAAGCCCACCACGTGCTCCGTCCAGCAGTCCCGGCCGGTCATCTCGATCAGGTTCTTGGCGGCAGCGCTGACATCAAAGGTGTAGATCGGCACCGCCATGATGACGCCGGTCGCCTGGATGATCTGCTGCTTGAGCGCCGGGAGCGCAGCGGCGCCATATGCTGCGCCGCCATCACACAGTGGCAAGGGATGATCCTGCAAATCCAGCCAATCCGTCGCCACGCCGGCCGCCTGCAGGTCCGCCACCGCCTGCCGCGCCATTACCCGGCTGCGACTAGCGGGGTTCAATGAAGTGCTGATGACAAGGATCGACACGAACCGCTCCTGTGGCTGGGTGAGTGATGAAGACAAGGTATCAGCGCATCGGCTGGCACGGTCAATTCTTCCCTGTTCGCTGACAATGTCTACCCGGATTCAATTGCCCACCCGCCGGCCAGGCAAAGGCATCTGGACTGATGCTGACGTAATGAGACCTGCGTCCGTTTCTTCTCCGGCAGCCGGCGCGGCCCGGAGGGATTTGCTTCCGATCCGCAGCGGCTGCGGGCCACGAGGGTTCCGGGCGCTATACTTGGGTCCAGGAAAAGGAACACAACCATGGCGTTATCCCCAGAACAACGACGCGCGGTGTTGGCCCTGAGCGTGATGGCGGCGCTGGCTGACGGCGGCAAGTCTGACGCGGAGCGCGAGCAGGTCCGCCTCGTCGCCGAGGGCCTCAGTGCCGAAGCCGCCGAGATGCCGCGCATTCTTCAGGATGTGCTGCTCAAACGGTTGACGGTCGCCGCCGCCGCCGCCCTGTTGGACGACCCGTCGCACCGCACGCTGGCTTTCGAGATGGCGGTGGTGGTGTGCGACGCCGACGGGCAGGTCACCGACGCCGAGCGGGCGTTCCTCGACGAGCTGCGCGCCGCGCTGGCGCTGGGCCCCGGCGCCTGCGAACAACTGGTCGCCCAGGCCGACGCAATCGCCGAGGCGCCCCTGGAGTCCGCCGACGCCGTCAGCGCCACAGCCGCCCCCGCCCTTGCGACTGCGCTGGCGACTACCGCCCCCGTGACGACCGATCCGCTGACGCCCGATGACATGCCGGCGGATAAACCGGCGGCGGCGCCCGCTGCGTCCGCCACCGCGGCCATCGACCAACAGGTCGACGCGATGGTGCTCAAGTACGCGATCCTCAATGGTGCGCTCGAACTGCTTCCTCAGAATCTGGCGACCCTGGCGATCTTGCCCCTGCAGACAAAGATGGTGTACCGCATCGGTCGCGCGTACGGCCACACGCTGGACCGCCGTTCGATCGGCGAGTTCATTGCCGCGCTCGGCATGGGCGCTACGTCGCAGATGCTGGAGAACGTGGCGCGAAAGTTCATCGGCAAGTTCGGCAAAGTGCTCGCCGGCGGCATGGGCAAAACCGTCGCACGCACCGCCACCGGCGCTGCGTTCAGCTTCGCCAGCACCTACGCAATCGGCGAGTTGGCCAAACGCTACTACCGCTCGGGTCGCAAAATGAGCCTTGCCAGCCTCAAGGCCCAGTCGGGTGATCTGGTCGAGCGCGGCAAGACGCTGTTCGACCAGTACCGCCCGCAGGTCGAAAAGCAGGCCCAGACCGTCGATACCGGACAAATCCTCAATCTGGTCCGCGGCGGGTGATCAAATCAACCGGGCAAGCCCGTAGCGGATGCGACACCGCCGGGAGACCCGGCTTACATAGTGTTTTTCTTCCACAATTCTACTTGCGAGCGTCGCCGGTCAACTGCAGTCGGTGGTTAGGTACAGCTTGAGTAGTTGCAGGATATGTGTCGTGGATGGCCTGGTCTTGCACAGCGGCAGGAACGGCGTTGTCCAGCGATGGATCGTCGGCCAGCACTTCCGACAAATTGGTGATGGCGAGCAATTCAACCACGCAATCGGTTCGCGACATGACCTCATAGTCTTTCCCCATCGCTTCGTTGCTCGAATGCATGCCTAGCCGTCCCAACGGGATCGTCTTCGGCTTGCCAATAACGAATAGCTCTGGTTTAGGAGCCTCGGGTGTACCTGCGCGTGACATCCTGCCTCCAGCCCCAATCCGGACTCCTGGAGGGCCTCGGAAGCCAAAGTTGTTCGCAACACCCCAGACATCCGCCTCGGCGTGATCATCAACGATCTGCAGATTCTTCAGGTACAAAACCGTGGTCTTCCCGTCACCCCCAGAGGCGATCGCGAGCCGCTCGACACCCGGCTGCAAATAAAATTCGGCCGTCACTGGCACCCCGCTGAGGTATTCATTGACGACCTCCAAATGACCTTGGGCGTTTGTCCGCCGGCCTACCGTGTCCGCAATCCAACGAACCCGAAAGTGCGCCAGCGGCGTCTCTGCGGAACGGCTAAAGAACTGCAGATCCTGGGAAGTCGCCGTGTCAGATGACGTAACCCGCGCCCCCGAGTTGGTATGCTCGTCACAACTCGCTAACAACACGCCCATCAAGGCCAACATAGGTAGGGAGATGATCCATCGCATAGCTTGGTCCCGAAAGGTTCTTAACGTAATAGGCTCAGTTGCCGAACAGGAAAAGGAACAGGAATAGGGGTCGGGTTTCATAGTGACCTCTGCCGCGCAATCACGCGGCTGCGACTAGCGGGATTCAATGAAGTGCTGATGACAAGGATCGACACGAACCGCTCCTGTGGCTGGGTGAGTGATGAAGACAAGGTAGTAGGATGACGGCTGACACGATCGAAATTTCCCTGACTCCTGATCTGGGGGGCGTGTCCTGGCCCGAGCTGCATCGCACCTACTCTTGCCCCCGATCATCCGCTTTCGGAAGTATCGTGATATTATATTGACCACTTTGCTTTTCAATCAGAAGATACTCCGATTCGCCAACGCTCCCAATCGGCTTGCCATTCCAGTTCACCTGCCGGTTAGCCGCGGTGATTATCAACTCATCCCCACTCATTGATTTCTATTCATATTCGACAGCGGTGGTGCTGATACGCCCCCGGGGCATCACGCTGTAGTGTATTTCAATGCCAAAATAATCCTCATGTACGTAGACGTTTGCCTCGTCAATCGTGCGCCCTCGGTTGATATATAAAAACCCACCAACGATGCTCGCCAGCGCAACCAACGCGATCATTGCTGCTTTTGTGTTATTCATCGCCATACTGATTCGAAACTATTTTCACACTTACGTCAAGCTGCGACCAGGCGGCACGATCGCCCTCATACCCCCACCCGCCGCAGCCGGACCAGCAGATCGTGACGAAACGCTGGCAACGGAATCAGGCATTCGCCGTCACTCGCAACCGGGGCAGCTTCAGACCACTGGCCGCTGACGGGGCAGAGCGTTTTCAACTCGTACGTGCCGGCCGGCAGATCAATCCGTAGTTCGCCCTGGATCGGCTCGCCGGCGTCAGGCTCCTCGCGTTCTCGGCCGTCAGCCAGATAAATGCAGTAATCCTCCCCCGGAACCCCCGGCCCCCCCGGATGCCCCGCTACCACCAGCACTGACTCCACCACATGGGCTGGCTTGGACTTCACCATCCCGCGCTGCGGACGGGCGCGGGCGAGGTCCACCGTGCGCAGGAACGCTGACAGGTAGCTGAACCACGCGCGCAGCTTCGCCTGCGACGCCGGGGTGCCGGTTTCCAGGTGGGGCCAGATGGAGAAGTCGATCATGTCGTAATGGGCGCCCGACAGCATCGTCGTCCACGCCCGCTTGCGATGAATGGTCCAGCCGACTTCGTCCTTGAACATCGTGGCCGCGTTGTCTTCGTTGTAATCCAGCGGCTTGGGCAGGTCGTAGGTGTCGAGCGCGAAATCACGCAGCGCTTCTAAGCGCAGTTGGCCGGACATGAACAAGCCCATGTCGTAGCGTTTCCCGTGCAGGGACACCATCGCCAGCGGGTGGACGTTCACGATGTCAAACGGCAGCGATTCGAAGGCGCGGGCATTGGGTTGGCCGATCTCAGCATCGGGGCGACCGGGCGCGGGCCAGACGGCGCATTGCTGGCCGGAGATCAGGTGACGCTGCGCCGGGCCCGGTTCCAGTTCATGAATGAGCTCGACCAGCGCCGTCTGCCACGCATCGACTTCCTCAGGCGTGGGGTTGTCGGGCAAGCTCGACTCCCCGCCGGCCGGCTCGTTGCAGATTTCGTAGATCACGTGATCGTAGTGCTGCGTTTCCGCCACGATTTTCCGTACGTGGCGACATTGCCAGTCGAACAGCATCGGATCGCGCTGGCTGGTGTACTTCTGCCAGGACGTGGGCGTCAGGCCGTTGACATTGTTCTGGGCATGCAGCGGATTGAGACTCCAGATGGTTTCGTTGTAGGTGCAGCTCAGCAGCGTGAGTTCGACAATGATGCCGTAGTGTCCCGCGCGTTTGAGGAAGCCGTGCAGGCGTTCGAAATACTCGTCGTTCCACTGCGTCAGGTCATAGCGCGGCAAACTGTCGAGCGCTGCCCCCGGCCCCACCCGGCGAAACGGCGCGAGGTAGTCCGTCGACTCCGGCTTACAGGTGGAGTACGGATTGATCGGCGACTGCAACTCCCGAAACAGCGTGAACAGCCGGGTGATGGTCATCCCCAGTCGGGCGGCGTCTTCCAGATAGCGCTCGTAACAAAACGGGCGATTGAGGACCGCGCCGTAGTGCTCCGTGGCCGTCACCAACGCGCGCGGCTGCCCCCGGAAGCAAGGTTTTGGGGTTGTCGGGGTGGAGGTGGATGGGAGAATGAGTCACCGGAACAGCTCCTGGGGTTGGCTCAGCGATTCCCGCGTGCGTTCGCACGGCAACACCTGACGCGGCAGGTCGGCGAAATGGCAGCCGTCCACCATTGCACCCGTCGCCATTGTGTCAGGTTGTCTGCTTTCAAACCCTTGGATTTGCTGTTTTTTCAATATCCGTCATGGGCAGAATACAACATAGCTCCAGACCAAGCGGCTATTTACCCAATACCCATTACCGGCCCCTAAAGTAATTTCTCCAGGTCCGATTCGAGATACCCCTTTTTCTTGACTACTTGTCGGATTCTTCCCATATCCTGACCGGTAAACGAAAACCCATATGCATTCAGCATTTTTACCAAATCGTCATCGGTAACTTCAATATCATAATCGTCATCATCATCATCATCATCATCATCATCATCATCATCATTATCATTATTATTATTATTATATTTATCCTCATATTTTGAGTTTACAAGACCATCAATATCACGCTCTACAATTCGGCAGACTGCCCATTCTTTCGCCTGGATATTATACCAATCTTCAAGATCAGGATAAAACTCAGAGCTGACGGTGATAAAATTTATAGATTCCAGGATATCACCACCACCATCATAGCACTCATCGATATAATATTGCGGAGAATAATTCTTGCCATCAGCCCGTATTCCGTCGATGAATGCAACCATCTGGCGCATTGATAACGGCCGTTTGGATGATTTTTGCTTGGGTTCAAAAGGGGTATCATATTCATCATAGATACTATATATTATCCGCCGCCGAGTGGGGCGGGCCCGAATGCTGATTACATCACGTGTTGTGGTTTCTAAAACAATGCGCGCAATTTCGACCTCATGGCGTTTGAATGGAGGCACGAAGCTACCTCCCATTATTGCAAATGGTGTTGGCAATGGCTTTAATTTTGAAGGATCATTTGCATTACATGCCTCGATAATCTGGCGCGTGAATTCATTCTGATGACTGCCTGCCGCAGGATCATCAAAAGGCCAGTAGCTTTCTGGACGATAATCCATGTCAATAGTTTCCGGTTTCGTGTTCAGTTGACATCTCCCATTAGAAGTCTGCCCGACTACGCAGCCGGGTCTCACCGTCACCGATAATAGCTTCCCCTCAATCCCGCTGCGCCTCCTGCCGTTGACGGTCAGCGGGATAGAAGCCTTCGGTCACGTCGTCGATTTCGTCGAACTGCACCAGGGCGGGTCGGCCGTGCAGGTGGCAGGTGCGGCCGTCGCGCCAGGCCCATTCGCCGCGGAGGCATTTGTCGGCTTTGATGAAGCCGTTGATGTAGAGTCGGCGGTCCATGAAGGCGGTGGTGTTGAAGCCGCCGCCGTGGACGGTGTAGGCGCTCCAGAGGGCGACGTCGCCGGGGTTGAGGGACATGTCGCGGATGCGCGGGTCATCCTGGTACTGCGGGACGTTGTAGGCGGCCGCGTTGTGCGGGTCGTGGGGGATGTCGCGGTGGGAGCCGGGGACGACCTGCATGGCGCCGTTCTCGGCGCGGTGGGCGTCGATGGCGATGCCGGTCTGCACCCAGGAGGTGAAGAGGTCGCAGAAGGCGGCAATGGGCATGCGGGAGCGCACATCGCGGTGCAGGGGCCAGGTGATTTTGGAGCCGGGCTTTTTCCAGTGCAATTGGTTGATGATCTGTTTGATCGATGAGCCGAGCAGCGGCTCGAGGATCCGCAGCAGGCGGGGGTCGGTGCGGTAGTGATCCATGACGGCATCGTGGTAGGAAGGCCACTGCATGCCGCGCATGATGGATTCGGTTTGGCCATCCTCTCCCGGCACCTGGTCGACCCAGATGACGGTGTTCTGCCGGCGCCAGGTGCGGCCCAGCAGTTCGCCGACGAATTTCCAGCGGTCGCAGGACTGAGCGAGTTGGGCGACTTCATGCGGCGCCAGCACGTTGCGGATGATGGTGTAGCCCTCTTCCCAGTACTGGTCGATGTGAGCCTGGGTCATCAGCTCGTTGGGGCCGGCGGTGTCACTTCCGGAGGGGCGGCGACTCCGGGGGACGAGCCTGCCGGGGCGGCGGCGGGGGGCGGGGGCGGGGGCGGGGGATTGCGGATCAAGGGCAGCTTCGGCCATTGGTGAAACTCCTGCGGCGAGCGATGAAGTGCAGACGAGCCAAGCCATTTGGTGGCTGTGTAATGTAGACCTCCTGCCGCGCGGGGCCAACTGAAATGACGCACCCAATCGGGGATGAAACGCTGCCCCGCAGCCGGCCCGGGTTCGCTGAACCACCCCCACCTCGCCCACCCATCAACAAATCCCACATCATCAAATCACCAAATCCACCCCCTTCCGCCACCCCTAAAAATTTCCGAATAATTCCTCAAGCAGACCCTTGACAAATACCGAACATTCTTTAGCCTATCAAAACCCAAACGTTGACGAACCCAAGGAGCCCCGGTATGGTGTCAGCCACTTCATTAACGACCGAAACCGATACTTCCCCCACCCGCAGCAACGGGCGCAGCAAGCTCAGCAAGGACAGCACCATGGCCAAATCCAGCAAGGCCGGCGGCTCTGAAGACAACGGACGCGCCCGCGCCCTGGAACAAGCCGTCACCCAGATCGAACGGGCGTACGGCAAGGGCTCGATCATGCGGCTGGATGACGACCCCAGCCAGCTCCCCCCCGGCATCTCCACCGGCTCCATCAGCCTCGACCTCGCCCTGGGCGGGCGCGGCATCCCCCGCGGGCGCGTGGTGGAAGTGTTCGGCCCGGAATCCTCCGGTAAAACCACCCTCACCCTGCACGTCATCGCCAGCGCTCAAGCCGACGGCGGCGTCGCGGCGTTCATCGACGCCGAGCATGCCCTGGACCCCTCCTGGGCGCGGCGTCTGGGCGTCAATCTCGACAACCTTCTGGTCAGTCAGCCGGACACCGGCGAACAGGCCCTGGAAATCTGTGAGATGCTCGTCCGCTCCAATGCCGTGGATGTGATCGTCATCGACTCGGTGGCGGCCCTCATCCCCCGCGCGGAAATCGAAGGTGAAATGGGCGACAGCCACGTCGGCCTGCAAGCCCGCCTCATGTCCCAGGCGCTGCGCAAGCTCACCGGCGCCATCAACCGCAGCAAGTGCCTGGTGGTCTTCATCAACCAGATCCGCGAAAAGATCGGCGTGATGTTCGGCAACCCCGAAACCACCCCCGGCGGCCGGGCGCTCAAGTTCTATTCCTCCGTCCGCATCGACATCCGCCGCACCGGCTCCATCAAAGACGGCGACAAGGCGGTGGGCAACCGCGTCCGCGCCCGCGTGGTCAAGAACAAAGTCGCTCCCCCCTTCCGCGATGCCGAGTTCGACATCATGTTCGACGAAGGCATCAGCGCCTCGGGCGACCTCTTGGACCTGGGCGTCACTGCCGAGGTGGTGGGCAAGAGCGGCGCGTGGTTCAACTATGGCGAAGTCCGTCTGGGCCAGGGTCGGGAGAACGCCAAACAGTTCCTGCGCGAGAACCCGGATCTCTTCCGCGAAATCCGCCAGAAGGTGCTCGACGCCAAGGGCGTGAAGATCGCCAGCAGCGGTGGTGGTGACGACGACGCCCCCCCCGCCGAGTCCGCCGACTAAGCAAATACTGCAATACTCACCACCGAGGCACAGAGGACACTGCGAGCAAGCGTGAGGAGCGGACATTTCCGCTGGATTTTCCCGTATTCTCGGTGAGCATTACTCGGTGATCTCGGTGATCTCGGTGATCTTGGTGGCTTGGTGGCTCTGTGGTTCCTGTTCTTTTGCGATCGTTTCTAAGCAATTACTGCAAGACTCACCACCAAGGCACAGAGGACACCAAGAGCAAGCACGAGATTCCGGTGGACTGCCTTGGATGTTCTCTGAGCCTTGCCCGGCGATCTCGGTGCCCTGTGGTTTCAGTTCTTTTGCCATCGTTTCTATGCGTCTCCCGGATACCCGGTTCCCGGAGGCCCGGCCGTTGGAAACCCTTGAAGTTGCTCCTCGGCTTCGAGTTCTGCCATTCCGTTTCACACCGCCGCACCAGCCTGGTGCGGTTTTTTATCGCCATGAAGCACCACCCGCCGACTCGCGTCGACGGCTCAGAGCCGCATCAGCGTCACGTCGACTCAGGCCCGCAACCTTCGCGCAACCTCCGAGCCGCCGACGCCAGTCGGCGGGTGACGTGCGCCCCGATGTGAACACCTGGCACAATGCCCCAACCGCCGCACCGGCCGCGGCTGCAGGGCGACACCCGCGCTCCGCACCGCCCGCCGACTGGGGTTGGCGGCTCGAACAGCATGAAGCGGCAACGCCACAAAATGCTTGACAAATCCCCGCGGGCGCAGACACTGCCGCCCCTTGGCCGCACTTGGCGGCAAAGCAGTGCCTGAATCGAGGTGCAACATGCAACACTTCAACCACCACCGGCATGACGATGACTTCTGCTTTCGAGCCGACCAGCAAACGGCGTAAAGGCTTCCCCTCCGAAACGCACGTGAAGCGCGGCGTGCAGGTGGTCCACGGCCACAAGGAGCTGTGCGAAAAGCTCGGCCGCAATGATCCCTGCCCGTGCGGCTCCGGAAAGCGCTTTTAAGCGCTGCTGCATGAAATCAGGTCGATTTTGACGGCGTGAACAAGCAGCACTACTTCCGCGGATGACGATCGGGCTCCAGCTTCCTGCCGGATGCTGAGGTTGCGCTGCGCCGTCATGCGTCGATTCCTCCACGATGCACGCCTGTGCCGGCGATATGCGCAGGCCGCCTCGTCGTAACCGCCCAACCAACGGCGCCGGCAGGCAGGCATCGTGCGTCCCGACAGGAGCGTCACACCTGTCCCCAACCGCCGCGCGGGCATTGATTTGCAGGCGACACCCGCGCTCCGCACCGCCCGCCGGCTGGGGTTGACAGCCAGGACCAGCGGCTGCGGGTCAGCCCGCCGGGTCGGGTGATGCCCGCTGGATCTGGTTGAGGCATTCTGCTTTCGCTGCGACAAAGCACTGAATTGCCGGAAATATGCGACCGAGGATTGGCGAGAAGTGACATCCCCCGGGATGCGCGTCGCTCCGTAGCGCGGCCGCAGCATTTCCGGGCGTGGAAGCAAGCCATGCAGTCGGCATCAATTATGGTCGTGGATGACGACTATCGCATCCGCACTCTGCTGGGGTGCTTCATTCGAAAGATGGGGCATCATTGTCAGGAGGTGCAGAACGGCGTGGAGGCGTTGCGGCTGCTGGAGTCCCAGTCGAGGCCGGACCTCTTGCTGCTGGACGTCTGCATGCCGGAGCTCGATGGCTGGGAAACCTATCAACAGGTGCGGCGCCTGGCGCACGAGGACGAGCTGCCGGTGGTGGTGCTGTCGGCGCAGGATGACGCCCAGTTGGTCAGTCAGTTCATCGAAGCGGGCGTGGAGGATTTTCTGTCCAAGCCGTTTGAGCCGCCGCTGTTGCGGGCGCGCATCAATGCATCCTTGGCGCGGCGGGAGACGCGGCTGGCGCTGCGGCAGTTTCATCGGCGCATGGCGCGGGACCTGGCGTCGGCGGCGCGCATTCAGCGCAGCATCTTTCCCGCCTTGCCGATCCAACTGCCGGGGCATGTCGCACATTGGGAATATCGTCCCTGCGATGAGCTGGCGGGTGATTCGGTGGGGTTCTTTCGACTCGACGAGTCGCACTACGGGTTTTACATCCTGGACGTCAGCGGCCATGGCGTGCCGGCGGCGCTGCTGGCGGTGTCGGTCAGCCGGGTGCTGCGCCCGACGCTGGGCGAGTCCATTCTCAAATGCCGCATCGTCGACCCGCCCAGCTATCGCCTGTCGTCGCCGGCGGAAGTGGGCCAGCGGCTGAACGAAATGTTTCCGATGGATCCGGCGTCGAGCCAGTTCTTCACCCTGATTTATGCCCTGCTGAATGTCCAGACCCGGGAAGTGCGCATGATCTCGGCGGGACACCCCCTGCCGCTGCTGCTGTCGGAGCAGGGGATTAAGCCGGTGCCGCTGGACTCGGGCTTTCCCATCGGGTGGACCACCGACGCGACGTACGAGGAAGGCCGATTTGTGCTCGAACCTGGCGATCGCTTGTTGCTGTATACCGACGGATTGCTGGAGACGCCCAATGTGCAGCGTTGTCCGTACGGGAGTGGTCGACTCAAACGGCTGGCGGCGCAGACGCATCATCTGCCGTTGCCGGAGCAGACCCAGGCCATCATGCGTGCGGTGGTGAACTGGGCGCACACGGGTCCGGTGGAGGACGACCTGACGATTCTCGGGCTGGCGGTGGAATAGGAAATCATCTCAAAACTCACCACCGAGGCACAGAGGACACAGAGAGCAAGCATCAGAAGCAGACTTATCCGCTGGATTACCCCGCATTTGTTGTGAGCATTGCTCGGTGCTCTCTGTGGCTTTGTGGTTTCTGTTCTTTGGCGAAATTTCTGCGGCCGCGCCGGCGGGCAACGGTTCATGCCGATTCCGGCTTCGGCGCGGTTGGCGGTGCGGGGGCGGGATCGGAAGCTGTGGCTGTGGGGCCGGGGGTTTCGGTCAGGACGGCATGGATTTTCGCCAGCAGCGTATCGCGGGTGAACGGTTTCTGGAGGTAATTGATGTCCGCGTCGAGCACGCCGTTGGTGGAGATGACATCGGCGGTATAGCCGGAGATATACAGCACTTTGATCTGAGGGAAGAAGGCTCGGATGTGTTCGGCGAGTTGCCGGCCGTTCATTTCGGGCATGATGACATCGGTGATCAGCAGGTCGATATTGCCTTCATGGAGCCGCGCCATGCGAAGGGCTTCACTGGGCGAGGCCGCCGCCATGACGTGGAAGCCGCGGCCGCGGAGGATGCGGCCGGTGGTTCGCAGCACCGACACCTCATCGTCGACGACGAGGATCAGTTCCCCGCCGCCGGCGGGCGGTTGGGTCGCAGCGGAGGGCTGGAGGTCCTGCTGGCGCAGGGAGCGCGGCAGGTAGACGTTCATGGTGGTGCCCTGGCCCAGGGTGCTCTGGCAATCGATGAAGCCGCCGTTCTGGGTGACGATGCCATAGACCATCGCCAGTCCCAGGCCGGTGCCCTGGCCCACGCCTTTGGTGGTGAAGAACGGTTCGAAGATGTGCTGCAGGGTCTGGGCGTCCATACCGCAGCCGTTGTCGGCAACCGCCAGGCGGACATACTGGCCGGGCTGGGCATGGGGATGCTTGGCGCAAAAGGCTTCGCTGACATCCACGTTGTTGACGGTGATGCTGATGCGTCCGACGCCGGCGATGGCGTCGCGGGCATTGACGCACAGGTTGACCACCACCTGATCCAGCTGGGTGGGATCGATATGCACCGGCCAGAGGTCCGCGGCGCGGCACCACTGCAGTTCCAGGTTTTCGCCGATGAGTTTCCGCACCATTTTCAGCAGGGCTTCGATGGATTCATTGAGGTCAACCACCCGGGGGCTGATGTCCTGCTTGCGGGCGAACGCCAGCAACTGGCGGGTGATTTCGCTGGAGCGCCGGGCGGCGCGGTTGATCTCCACCAGGTAGGCGTGCAGATCGTCGGTGGGCTTGAGTTGTTCGAGCGCCAGCTCGGCATAGCCGACGATGACGGTCATCATGTTGTTGTAGTCATGCGCCACGCCGCCGGCGAGTCGGCCCAGCGTGTCCATCTTCTGCACCTGCTGATACTGGTTGGTCAGTTCCACCAGTTCGGTGACATCGCGTTTGATCGCCAGGAAGTTGACCACCTGCCCCTGCTCATCGCGCACCACCGAAAGGGTGGCGTCCTCGGTGAACAGGCTGCCGTCCTTGCGGCGGTTGACCATGCGTCCATGCCAGACGCCGGTCTGGTGCAGCGCCCGCCACATGGACTGATAGAACTCTTCATCATGTCGGCCGCTCTGCAGCAAGCGCGGATTGCGGCGATGGACTTCCTGACGGGTGTACCCGGTGAGCTTTTCGAAGGCGGGGTTGACATACTCGATGAGATTCTGGGCATTGGTGATGACCACCGAATCAGTGGCCTGCTCGATGACGCGCATCATCAATGCCGTCGCCTGCTCGGCGCGTTTGGCGTTGAGCGTCACCCACAACGCTTCCGCCAACTGGCTGACCACCTCCACCTCGGCGGCGGTGTAGGGTGCGGGCTTGTTCGCCAGACACAGCACCGCCTGCACCACCCCGCCGCGCCGCACCGGCGCCGCCAGCCAGCGCTGGAGCGCCGGCGCGAGCCGGGGGTCTGCCGCGGCGGCGGGGGATAACTCTTCCGCCAGCGCGGTTTCCTGTTCCCACCCGCGCCGCCAGACCCGGGCATGGTCGGGACCGGCGATCGGCGTGGTCGGGGACGCCGGGGAATCCGGGGAATCCGGGGTGTCCGGGGATTCCGGGGGGTGGGTCTTGGTGAGTTCCAACCAGAGCGGGGTCTGACCGCTATCGCTCTGCTCCGGTTCATAGAGGTAGCCCAACGGACTCTGCAGCACCGTGCCGACGATCCGCAGCAACTGCGGCAGCGCCTGCGCTACGCCGCCGCGGCTGGTCACTTCAACCATCCGCACGCGCGCCAGCGCTGCCGCCTCGCGCAGCAGTTCCGTGCTGGCATCCTGGAAGACCATCACGCTGCCCACCAGTTCGTCATGTTCCTGGAGGATGGGCACGAGGCTGCCGCGGATGATGCGTTGCCGCTGGTCGCAGCGCGAGTCGAGCAGGACATCGGTCAGCCGCAGGGGTTGCCGCGTGCGTTGAATCTCATGCCAGGGCTCAAGCGTCACCGCCGGATCATCGCGCAGCGTGAGGGTGAACAAGTGCTCGGGCGCTTGCCCGCGCGCCTGGGCGTCCGACCAGCCGGTGAGCGCTTGCGCCTGGGCGTTGAGCAATTCGACGCGTCCGTGCGCATCGGTGATGAGCGCGGCATCGCCGATGGCGTCGAGCGTGCCCGCCAGGCGGCCGACGCTCGCCAGCAAGGTCCGGCGGGCGGCGACCTGGGCCTGCTGTTCGCGGTGGCGTTCGCGCTCGAATGTGCGCAGCAGGCACGCCAGCACCACCAGCACGTAACCGAACGCCAAAGTCAACGCCAGCAGGGTGTGCTGTTCCCAGCTCTGGCGCACGGCGTCCCGCGTGACGCCGGTGATCGCCCACCAGTCGCTGCCCGGCACCGGGCGCATGAACGCCAGCAGGGGTTGCCCCGTGGGATCCATGTAGGCGTGCAATTCCTCCTGTGGTTGACGCTGACGCAGCTTCGTGAATTCCACCAGCGGCATCTGCAAGCGGGCCTGGGCGCCCGGGGGCTGCACCACCGGCACCACCGCCTGCTCGCGCTGCGTGAACACCCCCGCCCGCAATGGCCAGCCGGACACCTGTTCCACCGGCAACAGGTGGCTCAGGTGGGCATGGGCGTCCAAACGCAGCAGAAATCCGCCCAGCGGCGGCGAACTGCCGGACAACGCCAGCACCGGCACCACCACCAGCATTTCCGGGTTCGGACCCGGCAGCATCAGCTCAACGGGTTCCCGGTCCATCTGCTCCCATGGCAACTGGGGAACCGTGACCTCGGCGGCCCCCGGAACCCCTGCAGCCCGCTGGGACAACACGAGCTCGCCCGCGCTGCTCACCAGCTCCACCGCGGCGTAGCGGTAGCGCTGGCGCATGGTGTGCAGGTAGGTGAGCATGTCCGGCGAGGGCGCCGCCTGCGCTTGCGTCAGCAACAAGCGGGCTTCCGCGTGCAGCGGCGCATTGACCGCCAGCAGCGCGGCATCCCCCAGCCGCTCCTGACGCCACTGCGCCACTTCATGGACGATGGCGCGGCATTCGGTGCGCAGCTTCTGCTCCACCCGCCGCCAACTGGCTCGACGGTCTGTGCCGTAGGACCAGAGCACGATCGCCGCGATCGCAATGGCGACACCGGCACAGAGAATCGGGCGCGTGACTTTACGCATGCAGTTCCCACTAACCGACGCAAACCGGATCACCCGCCCCCCATCCCCGCTGCGAGCCACAAACCCGAGCAGGTCCACCCTGCTCCCGCCAACGGCATGCTCCCCAACCCCGACTGTCCGCCACAACCAACGCCCCGCCGCCCCGCGTTCACTCCGCTCCAGACTCCATCATCAAGCCCCGCGACAACCGCGACCCATCCTTCCTGCAGCGCCACCGGCGGCCGACTGCTGGATTGCCTGCGGGGTCGGACGAGCATGCCCCCGCACGTTTGCCGGGCGGCGCCGCGCAGGCGACCCCGGTCAGGCCGCCACCAGGTCTTTTTTCCGCGGTGACGCTTCCTGCCGGAGCAGGACGGGAATCGTCAGCCGAAACATGGCTCCGCCCAGCGGCGATTGCTCGCAACTGACCTGGCCGCCACAGGATTGGGCAAGCATGGCGACGGAAACCAGGCCCAGTCCTGAGCCCTGGGGCTTGGTGGTGAAGCAGGGCTCAAAGATGCTTTCGCGCAGCTCCGGCGGGACGCCGCTGCCGTTGTCGTGCACTTCAATGACCGCGCCAGCGTCATCCCGGCGCAGGCTGACCTCGATGGTGCACTGCGCCCCGCCGGCTTGCGCGGCATTGATCACCAGATTGAGCAGCGCCTGCTCCAGCAGGTTCTCGTTGACCAGCGCGGCGCCGACATCCGGTTGCAGCCGACTGCGGACGGTGCAGTGCCGGACATCGGGATGACGGCGCGCCGCCGCGAGGATTTCCGGCAGCGTCCTCGAGAGGTCCACCGGATCGCTCTGACTGATGCTTTGACGTTCGCTGACGGTGAGAATGCGCTGGCAGAACGCGCCCAGGCGGTTCTGGCGCGACTCCAGGTCGGCGATCATCTGGCGTGCTGCGGGGTCGGTCGGCGCCAGCGCCCGCAGTTCCTCCGCCAGGCCGGTGAGCGTCATCAGCAGGTTGTTCAGATCGTGGACGACGGACTTGATGGAAGCCAACGCCACCATCCGCGCTTCGGCACGGACCAGGGCTTCGTGTTGCCGGGAGATCAGCCGGGCTTGCCGACTGATTTTGCGCCAGCGGTGGTAGGAAACGATGAAGAAGATGCCGCCGGTGACCAGCACAAACCCCACCCCTTTGAAGGTCTGCAGGCGTTCAATTTCTTGGGCGGAGCGCGCCAGCCACGTGGCGATTTTGTCGGAATATATGATGTAGCCCGTGCACAGCAGGATGTAGACCAGGCTGCAGACCAATGACCACCTGGCGGGATTAAGGATCGGATCCGGAGTGATCAGGGGGCGGCGCATACTCAAACATCCCCTCGAACGGGCGTGGTCCTGATTGTACTTCACTGCTGCATGTTACTCTCGCCCCCTTAGCGAACATAGTGTAAAGCACTTATACCCAGCAAAACAGCGAGAATACCCAGCCAGGGTCACCTGCCCCGCCGCACCGGTCCGCGCCCTCCCCGACGGTGTCGCCCCGCCGGTTCATCACCATTGGAGCGGACCACAGCACCCGACACCGGATCATCGGAGGCGAAGGTGTTTCTGTCATTGGATGCCTGAGTCGGGAACGTGCGTGAAATACGCAGGGGTCATAAAAAAAATATCTTGATCCTGATTATATCTAATCTTGTCTGGCAGGCCCCCGGCCCGACAAGGCTGGCGACCCCGCGACCGGGCGGCGGGGGCGGCAGCGATGGCTCGGGCGTGGACCTCGCCGGCATCCACGCCAGGGGGCAGGACCATCGGCGTCCGAGCCTGCCGGCTCATCCCGTCCTAGCGACAACGCCCAACTGGCGGCTGCCCCGCCGTTTCGCTACCTTTACCGCTTTCCTGACCCTCCACCCCGCAGGAGTGCTCCATGGCGCTCAAGTTGGCTTTCAGCACCGTCGCTTGTCCCGAATGGACCCTTGAGCAGGTCGTCGCCAAGGCGGCCGAGTTCGGCTACGAAGGCATTGAGCTGCGCACGCTCGGCGCCGACAGCACCGTGCTCGCCAGCGACCCCGCGCGCCTGGGGGTGGAGAAAGCAGCCGCAATCCTCCGCGACCAGCCGGTGAAGCTGGTGTGCCTGAGCACCTCGCTGTGCCTGCACCACCGCGACGACACCGCCGCCAAGCACGCTTTGCGTCAGGTGCGCGAGCAGATGGCGGTCGCCCAGGCGCTGGGCGCCCCGGCGCTGCGGGTGTTCGGCAATGAGGTGGAGCCGGGCGAGAACCGCCGCAGCGTGATTTCGCGCATCGCCCACCGCGCCGCCGAGTTGGGTCATCTCGCCAAGGAACATGGCCTGAAGCTGCTGCTGGAAAACGCCGGCAGCTTCTGCGTCGCCAAGGATTGGTGGACCATCTTCAACGTGGCGGAGCAGTCCAGGCTGGGGTTGGCGTGGAATGTCGCCAATGCCGCCGCCGCCGGCGAAAGCCCCGCGGTGTCCGTCCCCCTGCTGCACCATCGGCTGGGGCTGGCGAAGGTCAAGGATCTGCTGGTGGGCGAAGGCACGGGCTATGTGCCGCTGGGCGAAGGCAACGTGGGCATCGAGCATTTCATCCATCGGCTGATGGGCGTCGGCTACGCCGGCTACGTCAGCGTGGAATGGGACCGCGCCTGGTTGCCGACGCTGGCGCCCGCCGAGGAATACCTGCCCCAGGCCCGGCAGACGCTGCTGGACTGGATGAAGGAAATCGACGAAGCCCGCGCCGCCGCGAAGGTCAAAGCCGACAAAGCCGCCGCGAAATCCGGCCCGCAGCCGCGCCGTCGCGCTTCGTGAGCTGCCGCGCGCTTGGCGGCGCCGGCCGTCAGCAAAGAATATCTCTCACAGAGACACGGAGCCACGGAGGAAGATGTGACGCCTTCCGTCAAGCCGAGGTTTTGCTGCGCGCCGTGAGTTCCTGCTGACTGTGCTACTTGACGGGATTGATGATTAGAAACTATCCCAAAAGAACAGAAACCACCGAGCCACAGAGAACACCGAGAAATGCTCCCCGAGAATGCGGGGCAATCCTGAGGTTAAGTTTGGCTTCTCAGTCTTGCTCTCTGTGCCCTCTGTGCCTCGGTGGTGAGTTTTAAGATGGTTTATGACTCCCAGGTCCAGCGCCATCTCGCGCTTTCCTCGCTTTCTCCGTGCCTCCGTGTCTCTGTGAGAGCACTCCCCCCTGCATTTGCTTTTCACTGCTTCACTCGAACAGCGAAAGCTGACCATCAAGCGCTGGGCGGCGGAAGTGGGCTTTGTTGAGTGACGGCAGCTGGCGGTCCAGGCCGTGGCGCTGGCGGAAGGTGAGAAAGAGCTGCTGAATCTGCTGGGCGACGGGCCCTTCCCCGCGTTGGCGGACGCCGAAGTCGCTCTGGTACAGGTTGCCGTCGTGGCACTGGCGCAGCAGGCTTTCCACCTTGCCCGCGCGGTCGGGGGCGACGCGGCGCAGCCAATCCAGAAACAGCGCCTTGATCTGGTAAGGCAGCCGCAGCAGCACGTAACCCGCGCCCACCGCGCCGGCTTCGGCAGCCGCCTGGAGCAGGTTCGGCAGTTCACGGTCGTTGAGGCCCGGGATGATCGGAGCCGTCATCACCACGCACGGCACGCCGGCGGCGGTCAGCTCTTTGATGGTGCGCAAGCGATCGCGCGGACTGCTGGCGCGCGGCTCCATTTCATGCGCCAGATGATTGTCCAGCGTGGTCAAACTCACCGCCACGCGCACGGCGCCGATTTGTGCCAGACGTTGCAGGAGATCAAGGTCGCGCAGGATGAGGCGATTTTTGGTGACGATCGCCACCGGGTGGCGGCAGTCGGCAAAGACTTCCAGGCAGCCGCGTGTGATGCGGAGCTTTTCTTCGAGGGGTTGGTAGCAGTCGGTGACGCCCGCCATCATCACGGTGGTGGGTATCCAGCGGGGCTTGGCGAGTTCGCGCTGGAGCAGGCGCGGGGCGTCGAACTTGGCGATGATTTTGGTTTCGAAGTCCAGGCCGCAGGAGTAACCGAGGCGTTCATGGTCCGGGCGGGCGTAGCAGTAGATGCAGCCATGCTCGCAGCCGCGGTAGGGATTGAGCGTCCACGCCAGGCCCAGGTCCGGGCTGTCGACTTCATTGAGAATGCTGCGGGTCTGGTCGGCTATGACCGTGGTGGGTGTGGCGGGGATCGGCTCGTCATCCTGCGCCTGCTGATCGCGGAAGTCGCCCAGCACATGCAGACGCACCGCTTCATAACGGTTGCCGGGGTTGAGCCCCGCTCCGCGCCCGCGCTGCACGCCTTGCGTCAGATGGTCCTGATATTCCGGGTCGCCCATGCCGAACATTTTACGAACAGAAGCCGGCGTGTCGACAGCGTTTCTCAGGTTATCGGCTGCACCGGCGCGGGTTCATTCACCGCCGGCGTACGGTTGGGTCGATGCCAGAACAACCACCGCCACCAATGGCGACTGGGCTTCATTTAGCCCCGGGTCAGTGACCCGAGGGCTGCCCCCGCGCTTCGCCGGGGCGAAATGGAAGCATGTCCGTGCAACGCGCGTTGCAGCGCATCGGAGATTCCGCGCATGAATCAGCCGCGCCGCCTGACCGGGATTGACGCCCTGCGCGGCATTGCCGCCCTGCTGGTGCTGGGGTTTCATGCGTTCGCCGTCAGCATTGCCCAGACGCGGCAGGACCTGCCCTGGCTCTACGTCGGCCTCTACCCGCTGGTCACCGGCTTCGTCGGCGTGCATCTGTTCCTGGTGCTGTCGGGCTTCTGCATTCACCTGCGGCTGGCGCGCGGACGCGAACAACGCATGCAATTGCCCTTCGTCGCCTTCTGGAAACGCCGGTTCTGGCGCTTGTATCCCGCTTACCTTGCCGCCATGGCGCTGAGCATCACCGTGCTGCTGGCGACGACGATGTGGCAGCACAACGACTACTCGCTGGCGCACCTGCAGCAGCTCTGGACCAACCTCACCCCCGACCTGGCGGCCCACCTGTTCATGGTGCATCTGTTCTTTCCCGCATTTGTACTGGGGCTGGGCAATGGCGTGTTCTGGTCGCTGGCGTTGGAGGAGCATCTGTACCTGCTCTACAGCCCGCTGCTGTGGCTGCGCAATCGACTGGGCATCGCCGGCCTGCTGGCGGTGGCGGCGATCGTGTCCCTGAGCTGGCGCGCCGCGTGCATTTACCACTTCGGCGAACGCCCCATTCAGCCCATCGGGTTGGAACAGGGCGTGACCTTTCTGCTCTGGCAGGCGCCCAGCCGGTGGTTCGAATGGTGTCTGGGCGCGGCGGCGGCGGAGGCGTATGCCGGGCGGATCACCTTGCCACGCTGCTGGCGCCATCCGCTGACCATGCTGGCGGCCGGCGCGGGGGCGATCGCCTGTTCATATCACCCGCACCTGTGGCTGCTGCGGGAACCGCTGTGGGGGTTGACGTTTTTCACCTGCATCAACTGCGTGGTCAGCCGGGAGCAGACCCGGCGCGCCGCGGACCAGCATCGACCCAACGTGCTATGGCGCACGCTGGCGGGCGTGGGCGTGTTCAGCTATTCGATTTACCTCATCCACGCGCCGCTGCTGCATGTGGTGAAGCTGGCGGCGTACAACTTCGGCTGGGGCGCGCTGACCTTGCTGGGCGCGCGGCTGGCGGCGATGGGCGCGATCCTCATCGCCGCATACGGCTTCTACCGCTTGTTCGAGCAACCCTTCCTGCACGACGCCACGCAGAAGCGTCCCGCCACGCCGGCGGAAGCGGCGTACGCCAATGCTGCGTCCACGGAACCAGCGCTGCGCCGCGCTGCGTGAACCGCGACACACATCACGTCGTGCGCGCCGCATCCCCGGGCAGAGCCCGGGGCTAATGGGTGACATTCACCGACGCTCCGTTCGCCCCCGACTCTGCCGGGCGATTCTTCCACAACACACGCATCAAAAATCCTTCCGGGGGGTTCGCGTATCATGTAGGGATGCTCGTTGATCGCGCTATCATCACGGTTCGCAGCGGCAAAGGCGGCGACGGACACGTCAGCTTCCGCCGCCTCAAATACATCGCCAAAGGCGGCCCCGACGGCGGGGACGGCGGGCGCGGCGGCGACGTGCGCCTGATCGCCACCGCCGGCATCGACACCCTCCTGGACTTCACCGGCCGACACCACTGGTTCGCTCAGGAAGGCGAAGCCGGCGGGCGACGCCAGTGCCACGGCGGCGATGCCGAGGACCTCGACATCCTCATCCCCCCCGGCACGCTGGTCTACGACGACGACACCGGCGAACTGCTGGCGGACCTCGACCACCCCGGCGCCACGCTGCTCGCAGCCCCCGGCGGACGCGGCGGGTTCGGCAACGAGCATTTCAAATCGCCCACCAACCAGACGCCCCGGCACTGGACCCCCGGCGAGCCGGCGGTGGAAAAACGCCTGCGCCTGGAGCTTAAGCTCATCGCCGACGTGGGCCTGATCGGCAAACCCAACGCCGGCAAAAGCACGCTGCTGTCGGTGCTGTCGCGCGCCAAACCCAAGGTTGCCGACTACCCGTTCACCACGCTCGAGCCGAACCTCGGCATTGCCGACCTGCCCGGCGGCGACCTGCAACGGCGACTGGTGCTCGCGGATATCCCCGGCCTGATCGAAGGCGCTTCGACAGGCCATGGCCTGGGCTTCGAGTTCCTCCGTCACGTCGAACGCACCCGCGTGCTCGTGCATCTGCTGGAAATCGAACCGACCGACGGCAGCGACCCCATCGAAAACTACCGCACCATCAACGCCGAGCTGGCGGCGTACTCGACCACGCTGGCGCAAAAGCCGCAGATCGTCGCCCTGAGCAAACTCGACCTGCTGGCGACCGAGGAAGATCGCCAGGTCGCCCAGCAGATGATCACCGAAGCCCTGGGCGTGCCGGTGATTCCCATCAGCTCCGTCGCCCGCCAGGGCCTCGACGACCTGCTCGAAAAAGTCTGGGTGGTGGTGGAAGCGGCACGACAAGCGGAACTGGCGGAAAAGGCCGCCGCCCGCGCCGCGGCAACGGCAGTGGCCGCGAACGATCCCGGTCATTCAGCCCCCGGCGACTCGCCGGGGGCTAAGTGAACCATCTGGCCCACGTTGCCACCCAGTTCCTTGCTCCGTGCCTCTGTGTTCTCTGTGAGAAGTCTTCTCTGAGAAATTCTGCTTCGATCTCCAAGGCAACCACTTCATGAGCTTCAACCTGCTGGCCCTCAACGTCGGCAACACGCGCACGCAACTGGGCGCGTTTGTCGACGGCAAACTCGAAGACTTCGTCAGTGCCGACAACGCCGCCGCCGGCACCGATCTGGCGCTGGCGCTGCAAAAGCTCTACGGCTCCATCCGCGAGCACCCCAACCCCGGCATCCTGATGGGCTCGGTCAATCCCAAGGGCGCCGACCGCCTCACCACCGTGCTGCGCGAGCATCTGCAACTGTCGCCCCTGCGGGTGGAGGACGATGTGCCCATCGCCGTCGGCCGGCAGCTCGACCCGGAAACCATCGTGGGCGATGATCGCCTGCTCAACGCCGCCGCCGCCTATGACGTGCTCAAGCAGGCGTGCGTGGTGGTCGACGCCGGCACCGCCATCACCGTGGACTTCATTGACGGGGCGGGCACGTTCCACGGCGGCGCCATCGGCCCGGGCGCTCAGCTCATGCTCGACAGCCTCCACCAACGCACCGCCCTGCTCCCCGAGGTGCAGTTTGCCCCCCCCACCGAACCCATCGGCCACAACACCAGCCAGGCGATGTGCTCGGCAGTCTTCCACGGCCTGCGCGGCATGGTACGCGAACTGGTCGAGCAATACGCCGAGCATGCCGGCACGTACCCCCTCGTCGTCGCCACCGGCGGCGATGCCCCCAGGCTGTTCGCCGAGTACGAACTGATCGACCGCGTGGTCCCTGAGCTGACCCTGCTGGGCCTGGCGGCAACGTGGCGACAGTTTCTGACGCAGGAGGATTGAAGCCGCGCGCGCACTTCGCCCCCGGCGAATCGCCGGGGGCTAAATGCCTGTCGCATGCACCTGCACTTCTCCCCACGGCCGGACGATCGTCAGCCGGAGCCCGATCATGGAAAACTTCGACAAACGCAGTGCCCGTTTCGCCATTCAACTCATCTGGCTGGCGCTGCTGGTCGGGCAGTTCATCTTCCTGATCGTGGTGGTGTTTCTGCACAGCCAGCAGAACCAGCCGGCCGATCCGGGGTTGATCCAGACGCTGACGCTGGCGAGCTTTTGCGCCCTGGTCGCCATTCCGCTGGGGTACTTCATCCGCAATCAGGTTTACAAACGCGGCTGGGTGGAGCATGCGGTTGCGCCCGCCAGCTATGTGCAGGGCAACCTGGTGCTGCTGGCGTGCTGTGAAGCGGTGGCGTTCTTCAGCCTGATCGTCACCTTGCTGGCGGGGAGCTTTGGGTGGCCCACGGCGCCGGCGCTGCTGGCGCTGACCGTGCATGTGCTGAACTTCCCCACCGGCCGACCGCTGGAGCCGGATGTCCCCGAGTTCGCCCAAAGCACCCCGCGCAGCCGCGATGAGCGCTAAGCCGAGGTGCGCGGGACCACAGTACGGCGGGCTGAAACCCCATAACCGCCCGACGGACGTCAATTCACGTTAAACCCGTGCAAAACCGGCGGAACGAACGCAGTTTCGCCTTGCTTTCCCCCCGCCTCGGCGATAGGTTGAAAGACGGAAAATCACCGACTCCCGCCGGCTGAGGAAGGAGCGATTCTTGCCTTCAGAGCGGTCGGGCCCGGACGCGGTTTCCGCCTGGTCATCCGCCCCAGCGTCCGAGGCCCCAGCACAGACTGTGACGGGTTTGTCCCGCGCCAGCTTGCCGCGCCCCTTTGGCGCGGACCTGGAACCGGTGCTGCAACAATGCACCGACCACCACCTGCATGACATCCACTGGTTCCGCACCGACTGGCAACGCGGCGGGGCGCTGACCGGCTACGCCAAGTGGCGCAACGGCGCCGCCACCGCCCAGGACGTGGTGATCAAACTGCCGGTCCCGCCGGTCGAACGGCGCTGGCTCAAGCGGTTGCAGGCCGCCGAGCATGTGGCGCCGCGGCTGTACGCCCATGGGGATGAACTCAAAGGCTATGACCTGGCGTGGGTGGTGATGGAACGGCTGGACCACGGCCCGCTGGGCCCCAAGTGGGACGGCCGGGAGTTCGACCTGCTGGTGGAAGCCGCCGGGCGTTTTTATGCCGCCGCCGGTTCGCACCCGGTGGAAGGTGATCCGGAACAGAAGAACTGGTCCGCCATCCTCCAGAACAGCCGGGACAACGTGCATCAGCATGCGTTGCCCGAGGAGCAGCGCTGGAAGGAAGCGCTCAAGAAAGCCCACCGCAAACTCGACGGCTGGCTGGCGGTGTGGAACGACCGCACGATCGACCAGTGGTGCCACGGCGACCTGCACCTGGGCAACGCCATGACGCGCGAGCCCGCGCCCGCCGGCCCGGCGGTGCTGTTCGATTACGCCTGTGTGCATCCGGGTCACTGGCTGGAAGACGCGGTGTACCTGGAGCACCTGTACTGGGCGCGTCGGCAGAAGCTGGGCGGGCGCAAGCTGTGCAGCCTGATCGCCAGGGAACGCAAGAAGCATGGCCTGCCGGTGGAGCCGGATTGGCCGGAGCTGGCGCAGGTGAAGCGCGCGCTGCTGGCGCTGAGCACGCCGGCGATGCTGGAACACGATGGCGAAGTGCACCATGTCCACGCGGCGCTGGAGGTGCTGGAGGCGGCAGTGAAGTAGCGGTGCAGCAGCATGGTTGCAGTACACTGCTCCGCAGCGCCATGAGCACGGAACCGGAAGAATCGAAGCGAATGCTGTGGGGTCAGGCCCTGACCTTTCTGGGGCCGATGATCGCGGTGGGCGGTGCGCTGGCGATCCTGCGCACGCATCAGCCCAGCGTGTTTTTCTCGCTGCTGATGCCGGTGGGATTGGTGCTGCTGGGCATGGGTTACTGGCTGCGCTGGACGGCGGAGCGCCCGCAGCGCCCAAACCGCCAGGCCGGCGGCAATATTGAACACAAGTCCAGTGACACCAGCGATTAAGCACACCCCCAGCATCGCTGAGCGGCCATGTCATGTGACAAACGATGTGACACCCGCAAGCCACTTGAATTCAACGACTTAGGAATAATGACCGAGGTAAATGGGCATGTCATGTGACATGACGCCACCGGGGCGATGTCGCGTGATGCCCGTTTCCCCATTTCGTTGCTTTCCAGCACCCCCCGGGGGGCCGGATCAACCCCTGGAACCCCGGACAACCCCCGGATCAACCCCCGGTTTCGCTGCGCTCAACCGCGGCTTCGCGCTCTCGTCTTGATCCTGCTCTGATCCCTGCCTTCATCTCTCTCCTGCTTCATCCGTGTTCATCCGTGGCAAAAAAATCTTCGCCCCTCAATCCAACCGCAACCCGCGCTGCTCCAGCCACGCTTTCAGATCACCCATCTCGGCGTCAAACACTTCATCGTCGTAGTCAGCTTCCAGTTTCTTGACGTATTCAAGCACCTCGACCTTCTCGCGCAAAGCGCGGTTGACGCGGTGTTCCCAGTCGTCGCTGATCCGGCGAAGCTCTTCGAAATCCAGGCTCAGCCCCAGCAGTGCCGTGAGCTTGCGGGCGACGGTTTCGATGCACTTGGGATTGCGGTCCTGAATGTAGGCAGGGACCTCCGCGACGAGGCTGACCATCTCCAGGCCGTGGCGCAGCGCCTGCGTGAGCAGGAAGCTGGCGAAACTGCTGGGGCCTTCGTAGTTGGTGAAGCGCAGGCCATGGGCGCCCATTTCGTCCTTGAGCTTTTCATGCGAAACGGTGCAGTACATGCGGGCTTCGCGCGTGTGCGGGGTGACGCCCGCGACGCTGCCCAGGAAGTACAGGCGACGGACATTCATGCGCGCGGCAATTTCAAACACGCAGTCGGCATAGTCGTCCCAGCGCAGGTTGGGTTCGCGCCCGCGAAACAGCAGCAGGTTGTGGGCTTCGGCGCAGAACAATTCATTGGCGGAGAACTGAAAGGAGCGGATCAGGCCTTCTTCGGTGCGGACATGGGGGCGCAGCAGGGCGGAGATTTCCATGGAGCCGGGGAAGCTGTGGATGAAGAAATCGTGGGGCATCACCTCGGCGATGCGGCGGTTGGTCAGTTCGCCGAGCAACCAGCCGATGACGCCGGTGGACACGTCCCCGCCATCCATCCAGCCCGTGAAACCCAGCACCATGGCGGCATCAGTCAGCCGCGGTTCGTGCAGGATGCGCAGCGCCTGTGAACTCATGAACTCCCTCATCCCCCCCGCCCCCCGGAATGGTTCCATTCCGCCAGGAGCCAGCTGAATATTCCGTCCCTTCACGGCACCGGCGCGTCACACGCCCACCGGATGCCAGGTGGTCTTGATCTCCACCGTGTCCCGCACGTGATACGGGCTTTGGCTCGCGGAGGCAAACCAGTCGGCCTCGTCACGCAGGATGACCCGCTTGAGGTTGCCCACGCTCGCCTGCCGGAGCCTGGTGATTTCACCCGCATCGGAGCCGGCGTACACCACGGCATTGACGTCCATGTGGGCGGCGAACTGCTCGAGCAATTCCCCGCGCTGTCCGGTGAGCAGGTTGACCACTCCGCCGGGCACATCGCTGGTGTGCAGCACTTCGCCCAGCGTGATGGCGGGCAGCGGCTGACTGGTGGACGCCAACGCGATGACGCTGTTGCCTCCCGCCAGCGCGGGCGCGAGCAGCGAGATGAGTCCCAGCAGCGCCGGCCGCTCAGGCGCCAGCACCGCCACCACGCCCATCGGCTCGGGCACGGAAAAGTTGAAGTGACTGCTGGCGACCGGATTCACCGCTGAGAAAAGCTGTTGATGCTTGTCGCACCAGCCGGCGTAGTACACCAGCCGATCGATGGCGCAGGCGACCTCGCGCTGGGCATCGGCGGCGGTGCTGCCCGCCTGCTGCAATTCGCTGATGAACTGCGCTGCCCGACCTTCCATCATCTCGGCGATGCGGTACAGGATCTGGCTGCGCAGGTAAGCCGTCGCGCCCGACCAGCTCTTGAACCCCGCCCGCGCAGCTACCACTGCTTCGCGGAAATCCTTGCGGGAAGCGAGGCAGGCGTTGGCGAGCGGTTTTCCGTCGGGCGCGAGCACGGGGTAATGCCGGCCGGACTCCGTGCGGGGGAACTTGCCGCCGATGTAGAGCTTGTAGGTTTTGAGGACGCCGAGGCGCGAAGAAGATGCGGAGGCGCTAGCGGATTTGGTGGCGCGGGATTTGGGGGTGCGTTTCATGGAGAAATTCGCTCGCTTCAGGGCGTTCGCAGGAATGCGGAGGTTGCTTAGAATTCACCACAGAGGACACAGAGGAAAAGCAAGAGAAGCTGCATCATCTCTGACATTGCTGCAATTCTCTGTGGGCATGACTCGGTGCTCTCTGTGACTCGGTGGTTGCTGCGTTGTTCAGTCCGTGCTTAATGCAGGTGGACGTACTCGGACAGGCCGTGGAGGCCGCCCTCGCGGCCGACGCCGCTTTCCTTGTAGCCGCCGAAGGGGCTGGTGGGGTCGAACTTGTTGTAGGTGTTCGCCCAGACGACGCCGGCCCGGAGCTTGCTGGAGACCTTGAAAATCTTGGAGCCTTTGTCGGTCCAGACGCCGCCGGACAAGCCGAAGGGCGTGTTGTTGGCTTTGGTGACCGCTTCGTCGACGGTGCGGAAGGTTTGGATCGTCAGCACGGGGCCGAAGATTTCCTCCTGCACGATGCGCTGCGACTGGGCGGCATTCAGGAACAGCGTCGGGCGACACCAGTAACCCTTGCTCGGCACACTGCACGAGGTCTGCCAGAGCTGGGCGCCCTCGCGCTGGCCGAGCTTGAGATAGCCTTCGATCTTTTCGAGCTGGGCCGCCGAGTTGATCGCGCCGATGTCAGTGTTCTTGTCCAGCGGGTCGCCGACGGTCAGCGTTTCCATGCGGTCCTGCAGCAGCCGAATGACGCGCTTGGCGATGGACTCCTGCACGAACAGCCGGCTGCCGGCACAGCAGACGTGGCCCTGGTTGAAAAAGATGCCGTTGATGACGCCTTCGACTGCTTGGTCGAGAGGCGCGTCGTCGAAGATGATGTTCGCCGCCTTGCCGCCCAGTTCCAGCGTGTACTTTTTGGTGGTGCTGGCGAGGGCTTTGAGGATGAGCTTGCCCACCTCGGTGGAGCCGGTGAAGGCGATCTTGTCGACCCCCGGATGGTTGACGAGTGCAGCGCCGGTCGCGCCCGCGCCGGTGACGAGGTTGACCACGCCGGCGGGCAGCTCGGCATCCCGGATGATTTCCATGAGCTTGAGCGCGGTGAGGGAAGTCGTCTCGGCGGGCTTGAGCACGACGGTGTTGCCGCACGCCAGCGCGGGGGCGAGTTTCCATGCCGCCATGAGCAGCGGGAAGTTCCACGGGATGATCTGGCCGCACACGCCCACGGGCTTGGGTTGCCGGCCGGGGAAAGCGTATTCGAGCTTATCCGCCCAGCCGGCGTAGTAGAAAAAGTGCGCCGCCACAAGCGGGATGTCGACATCGCGCGACTCACGGATGGGTTTGCCGCCGTCCATGGTTTCCACGATCGCCAGCTCGCGGGCGCGTTCCTGGATCATGCGGGCGATGCGGTAGAGGTATTTGCCGCGCTCGCTGGCGGGCAGCTTCGACCACCCGCCGACGTACGCCTGGCGGGCGGCGGCAACGGCGCGGTCGACATCCTTTTCGCCCGCAGCCGCAATCTGCGCCAGGGGTTTTTCCGTGGCGGGGTTGAGCGTGGGGAAGTATTGCTTGCCCACCGGGGGCACGAATCGGCCGTCGATGAACAGCTCGTAGCGGTCGGCAATCGTGACGGGCGCGGTTTCCGGGGCGGGGGCGTAGCTCCAACCGCGGTTGAAGTTGAGCGTGGGAGCGACGCCGGCAGAGCGTTTGGCCATAGCGGTTCTCGGGAAAAACTCGGGCTGTGAAATCAAGCAGAAACTTACCACAGAGACACAGAGAACACAGAGAGAGAAGCAGGAGCGTGGGTTACGGTTGCCAACAAGAATGACGCTGCGACTCGGTGGTGAATGACTCTGTGCCCTCTGTGCCTCGGTGGTGAAAAATTCTCTTCACATCTTGCGGATTGACGGTGATGCCCAGCCGAGCCAGCCGAGCCAGCCGAGCATCGAAACGTCAATCTTCGCTGAAGTAGTCTTTGCTCTGGTACACGCCGGTCGCCTGTTTGACCAGTTGCATCAGCACATCGTTGGCGAGGCTGCTGGCGCCGAAGCGGAACCACTGGGGGGTGAGCCACGCCTGGCCAAGCGTTTCGCGGACCATGACGAGGTATTGCAGCGCCTGCTTGGCGGTGCGAATGCCGCCGGCGGGTTTCATGCCGACCATGCGGCCGGTGTCGTAGTAGAAATCGCGGATCGCCTGCAACATCACCAGCGTGACGGGCAGCGTGGCGGCAGGACTGACCTTGCCGGTGCTGGTCTTGATGAAATCGGCCCCGGCATACATCGCCAGATCGCTCGCCTTCCGCACGTTGTCCATGGTGGACAGTTCGCCGGTTTCGAGGATCACTTTGAGATGCGCTGCCCCGCAGGCTTCCTTGACCTGCACGATCTCGTCGAAGACGTAGCGGTAGTCGCCGCTGAGGAAGCGCCCGCGCGAGATGACCATATCAATTTCGTCAGCGCCGTCGGCGACCGCCTGCCGCACGTCGGCGAGCTTGAGCTTCAGCGGATACTGCCCGGAGGGAAACGCGGTGGCGACCGAGGCGACATGCACGCCGCTACTGCCGACGCACTGGCGCGCGAGTTTGACCATGTTCGGATAGACGCACACCGCCGCGACGGTGGGCAGGCCGGGCAGGGCGTCGTGCAGATGCTGGGCTTTGGCGCAGAGCTGGCGGACCTTGCCTTCGGTGTCAGCGCCTTCGAGCGTGGTCAGGTCCATCATGCTCAGGGCGAGCTTGAGGGCGAAGACCTTGGCGTCCTTCTTGATGCTGCGCGTGCCCAGGCGCGCGACGCGCTCCTCCAGGCCCACGACATCCACGCGCGGGCAGCGTGATACATCCGGCATGGCGAGTGCTGTCACCGAGGGACTCCTGGGATGATGCGAAAATCACGGCCAATCAATGCCGCAACTCGAACCGCACCATCTTACCGCCCTCGCGCCAAGCCGTCAGGACCACCACAAAAACCGCCCAGGGAAAACGCATGTACCGTTTTGGACGAGTCCCGCGCGTGAGCAAGGGGTTGCGGCGCAGCCGCAGAGCCGGGCGTGGGGTCAGCAACCGCTTGCTGACGCGCGCGGCTCGTTAAGCAAATGGGTACATGCGTTTGCCCTGTAAAAACCGCCGCCCGGTGAGACAGGCGGCGGCGAGTGGTTGCGGCGATTTGGCGTTGATCTGCGGCTGCTTACGCGCGCTGGCGACGCCGGCGTTGGAGCAGCGCCAGCCCGCCGAGCGCCAGCAGTGAAAGGCTGGCGGGTTCCGGGACCGCTTTGACGGTGCCGATGGTGAAGTCGGCCGCCGGGGCGGTGCCGGTGATGGTGAGGGTGACGGATTTGACCTTGGTGAAGTCCACGCCGGAGAAGCTGCCAAAGGCGAAGGCAAGGGTGCCGGCAAAGCCGTCGGGAATGATCTGGCTGACCAGGCCGACGTTGGCGCTGTCGTCGATGACGCTCAGGCTCAGGGTGCCGGTGCCGTTGGAGCCGAGGATGATGGCGTTGAAGCGATCATTGAGCGCGGCAGTGACAAGGTCCGCCGAGAGGCCGGCGCTGCCCAGGCCGTCGTACTTGCTGATGAAGCTGCCGAAGGAGCCCGCGCCGCTGTTGAAGGAGAGGGTCAGGGGCGTGCCGGCGGAGTACTGGATCGCGAGCACGCCGCCGGCGTTGACCGAGAGGCTGGTGTCGCGGTAGCCGCCGACGACATCGCTGTGCAAGCCGTCGTTGGTGGCGGAGGTCGGGCCACCGGCGCTGAAGAGGTCCACGCCGCTGCTGAAGCCGTCGATGATCACGGCTCCCGCCCAGGCCGCGGGGGCGCCCAGCGCCAGCGTCAAAGCCAACGCCAGCCCACTGATGAGCATTCGAACCTGCCGGATCGTCATCCCTTTTCCCTCTCATTGCTCGACCGAAGGCCGAGTGCGTCTCTGTCGATCACTGCTGCCGGGCCCGGCGTTGTTTCCCGCAACGTCAAGCCCCTCGCCGGCGGATTGCGACGGGGCCTGGCAAGACCCCGCGCGCCGGTATCGATTGCCCCTCAATGTAGGTCAGCGGCGGCCGCAAAGCAAGGGGCAATTTTTCGTAAGTCTGTGTTTTACAGTTGGTTAAGCTTGTTAATTTGGGGGTTCTGGAGAAGGGGTAGCAATTGTGGGGCGCTAGGCGAGGTCGCCCCCCGGATGTACCCCCGGAAGCCCCCGGACTACCGGGGTCTGACCCCCGGATTCGCTGCGCTCATCCGCGGCTTGCATTGAAGGTGGGTAAAGGGTGCTCAGTACAAACGCTGGCTATCGGGGGTTTCCTGGCCTACCTGGGTCGCCAGGTCGTACATGCGTTTGAACTGGCCGTTGCGGGCGAGCAGTTCGCTGAAGGTGCCCTCCTCGGCGATCCCGCCATCCTGCACCACCAGAATGCGGTTGGCTTTGCGGATGGTGCTCAGGCGATGGGCGATCACGAACACCGTGCGTCCCTCGAACAGCTTGTCGAACGCCTCCTGAATCAGATGCTCGGACTCGACGTCCAGCGCGCTGGTGGGTTCATCGAGAATCACGAAGCGCGAGCGCAGCAGCAGGCAGCGGGCGATCGCCAGACGCTGGCGTTGCCCGCCCGAGAGCGAGCCGCCCGACTCGCCGACTCTGTGATTGATGCCGTCGGGGAACTGTTCGACGAACTTCCAGGCGCGGGCGTGCTGCAGAGCGCGGATGAGATCAATATCCGTGGCGTCCGGATTGGCGTAGCGGAGATTGTTGGCGATGGATTCGTTGAACAGGTAGGGGTCCTGCAGCACCACGCCGAACAGGCTGCGGTACTCGCGCAGGGGCAGCGTGCGGATGTCCACGCCGTCGATGAGGATCTGCCCTTGATCCGGGTCATAGAAGCGCAGCAGCAGGTTGGCGACACTGGTTTTGCCCCCGCCGCTGGCGCCGACGAGCGCGATGGTCTGCCCGCCGGGCACGGTGAGGTTCAGTTCCCGGAACACCGGCTGACCCGGCTCATACGCAAAGCTGACCCTGCGAAACTCCAGCGTGCTGCGCGGCCCAACCGGAATCGCGCACGTCGGCTCATCGGGCACATTGCTGGCGGTGCTCAGCACGGTGTACAGCCGATCCATCCCCGCCCGGGCGCTGCTGATTTCGCCCCAGACGTTGGTGAGCACCTGCACGATGGTGATGAAGGTCGCCTGATAGCCCATGAACGCCACCAGTTCGCCGACGCTCAGTTGTCCGCGCTGATGCTGCCAGGCGCCCACGAGCATGATCGCCGCGGTGACGAGGTAGCCGACGTATTCGGTGGTCTGACTGAACAGCTGCGTCTGCCGCGTCGCGCGCAGGGCGGTGAGCTGCGCTGGCCAGAGCCGGGTTTCAAAATCCTGCTGCACCCGGTCCTCGAGCGCCAGCGCCTGGATGGTTTTCGTGCCGCGCAGGCGATCGACGATGAAGTCGGTGATGCGCATCTGCGCTTCCTGCGTTTCCTTGCTCCGCTGGTAGATGCGCGGCGAACTGAACCGCGCCAGCGCGACATACAGGCAACTGCCCCCCAGCACCACCGCCGTCATGCTCGGGCTCAGCAGCAGACAGGAAATAAAGCTGGTGAGGATGGCGGTGATGTAGAGCGAAAGCTGTTTGAGGATGGTCTGCATGCACCCGGCGACGGTGTTGATCGCCGAGCCGAAGATGGACTGATAGAGGAACCCCGACGGATACTTGTTGTGAAAGCGCAGGCTCAGCCGCTGGAGATGGCCAAAGCCCTGCGCCCGCAGCGCGAAGGTGACTTTCTCCTGGGTCAGCAGGATGTAGAGCATGGCGAAGTTCCACAGCGCCATGCGCACCAGATGGCACAGCAGGAATCCGCCGGTGATGTAGAGCGCCAGCGTCAGGTTCTGCTGGGGCAGCGCCTGATCGAGCAGTTGTTTGAGGAACAGCGGCATGATGCCGAACAACCCGCCGGCGATGGCGATGAGGCTGCAGCCGAAGAGCAGCACCCAGCGATGCGGGCGTACCGTCGGCCAGAGGCGCGCCAGCAGTTCGCCCAGGCGATGGCGCACCACTTCCATCTGCGGGCCTGCGTCCGTTGCTGCGGTGGATGAAGTCACTGCCATGCGGGGTGCAGGAAAGGAAGAAGGAAAAGCGAATCACGTCAGCCGGCGGGGTTCCGGGGGGCCGGGGTTCCGGGGTTCCGGGGGGCCGGGGGCGGGTTACTCATTGCGGGGCAACCAGTCGAGCAGCGCCTGCACCTGGCGATGGCTGAAGCGTTTCTGCTCCAGGTCGCCGGTGGCTTGCACGATGTGACAGCCCGGCCGATACAACTGGCACGCCGCCACGAACAGCCGCGCCGTGTCCTTGGGTCCCAGCCCACAGGTGTTGTACGCCTGGGCGGGGTCGTAACGATACCTGGGCCAGCTTTCCTCATCGCGGGGCATCATCAGCCGCAGACCCGCCACATACATGTCCGGGTATTCCTGCACCGCCGCCCGGCACAGGTTTTCCCCCAGCCGCTTGCTCATGCCGTACGCTTCCCACGCCGACGGCTCCAGCGCTTCGGTCATCAGGTTCTGTTCGCGGGTCAACGACTTGTACACGCTGAGCGTGCTGGCGTAGACGAAGCGTTTGATCCCCGCCTGGCTGGCGTGCAGGAGAAAGCGGTAGAGCCCGCGCACGTTCACGTTGAACGCCACATCGATGTTGCCCACCGTGCGCGGGTCATGATTGACGGTGCCCATCGCCAGATAGAGCACCGCCTCGATGCCCTGCAGGGCGGCCGCCACCGCCGCGTCGTCATTCACGTCCGCCTGGATCGCCCGGTCGCCCAGTTCCGGGATCGGACGCTGGTCGAAGTAGCGACAGTCGAACGCCGCTTCCAGCGCCGGACGCACAATCCGGGCGACATGGCCGGCCCCACCTACCACCAACAGCTTGAGCATGATTCGATTCCTCTATCCCCGACACGGAAGTGCGTGCATTCTAAGCCCAGTGCGCCGGCAGCGGTAAACCGCCCCGCCCGCTTCCCCCGGTTCGGATCAACCCGCGCCGGCGGGCGCTCCCGCGCCCCGGTCGCTCCGAGCCGTCCACGCCAGTGGGCCGGTGACTCCACATGAACCACACGCCCTGCCCCCTGACGCACCCGCTGACTCGCGTCGGCGGCTCGGAGGGAGCACGCCCACGCTGCGTCGCTCCAAGCCGCCCACGTCGGCAGGCGGGCGCTCGGCGGTTTGCCCCCTGCCCACTTCACCTTTCCCGCCCATGGAACCATCTGTTATCTTGCCCGTTCACACCACGGCGGGGGCGGAGACTGCAACATGGCAGCATCACCAAGCGACGACCTGGCCAAAGCGCTGGGCGACATGGCGGACGAGGAAGCCGGCTCCCCGCAAACCCCCGCGCCGCCACCGGCTGCGGCGCCCAAATCCGCCCGCTCGCCGCGCCCCGACGCCCCCGTCCCTTCGCCCGTGCGTCCCGCCACCCCGACCCACACGCCCGACGATGAGGAAATCGAAGGCGTGCTGGAGGACGACGAAGCCGAAGACGAAGCCTCCCCCAAACTGCATGTCCAGGCCCCGCCCCGCCGCGTCCAGCAACAAACCCAGCAGATTCTCGATGCCCGCCCGGTAAACCGTCAGCCGCCCCCGGCATCTCCCCCGGAAGCTGCCCCGGCATCCGACGATCCCATGGCGCAGGCCGCCGCCGCCGCTGCCGCCCCGCGCCGAACGCCCGTGCGTCCCGGGGCGAAGAAAAAGAAGTCCAGCGACCTGAGCGCCACTGCCGCCCCCATCCTGCTGACCGTCGGCCTGCTGCTGATGGTGCCGGCGGTGTGGGCAGTCATGATCCTCCGCGGCTATGAAAACGCCTGGGGCGCCGATCGCCCCAACGCCGGCATGATGGCCAAGCTGATGCTCAGCGCCTGGCCGATGGGTTTGATCCTCATCGGCTCAGGGATCTACTGCTTCATCAAAGCATTCAAAGCCCCCCGCAAGTAACCCCGCCCGGAAATCACCCGAACTGAGCAACGAGCCGGAAGCGTCAGCGACGGGCTGCGCGCCCGCACGCGCTCTCGTCTATGGTGCTGCCCTGGACGCCCCGGCCCGCCACCGCCTGGTCCGTCGCTTACGCCTCCGGCTCGTCATCAACCGGCGCATCGCCCCGCGCCCGCTGGCCGGCGGCACGCCAGGGGTCCTGCTGCAGCTCGGTCCGCGCGCCGGATTTGAGGGCAGCCAGCCGCCCCCGGCGAAGCCGCGCCACCACAATCAAGCCCACCAGCGCCAGCAACCCGCCCAGCGCCGCCACGATCAACCAGAACAGCGCCCACGCCAGCGCCCGACGCTGCACCAGTTGCGGATCGCCCCCCGTCTGCGCAGCCGACTCCCCCACGGCTTCCCCAGCCTGCTGCAGCAAACGCAGCGCCCATGGCATCGCATTCAACCGCATGACGTTTGTTCCACTCCCATGGCGATCGTCACACCCACGCCATTTAGCCCCGGTTCACTGACCCGGGGTTAAGTGAACCACCCTCCGCAGCCGCATCCCGCCCCGACGCGCCCACCTGCTGGATGTACGCCAGCTTGCGGGCGGTGGGCACAAAGCGGGCGGCACGGTACAGACGCACCGCCGGCGTGTTGCTTTCATCGACCGCCAGCAGCACCTGCCGCAGATGGTGAGTTGCCGCCTGCGCCAGAGCGTAGTCCACCAGCAGTTTGCCCAGGCCCTGCCCGCGCCAGGCCGGCGCGATGCCCAGGTACACCAGTTCCAGCGCCTGCCGCTGGGGCACGGGATTGAGCAGCAGCACCGCCGCCGGCTGATCGCCGCGGCAGAGCGCCAGCCACAGGCGCGGATCAAAGCTGCCGCTGCTCATGTGCCCGGCAATGATGTCGTCGATGTGGCGCAACCCCACCAGCGCGGGGCAGTCGTGCGTGTCGCGGTAGCTGGCGAGAATGCACTGGCGAAACCGCTCCCGCTGGGCGTCGCTCCAATGGCAGCTTTCCAGATCGCGCGGCAAGCGCGGGGGAAACAGGCCCGGCGTCACCCCGCGTTCCATGTACACCAGCGTCGCCAGGAAGGTGAAACCCGCCTGCGCCAGCGCCTGGGCTTCGAGCACCTGATGGCTGTCGAGCAGCGCCTGGAGCAGATTGGCGCGGGTGGGGTCCACGCCCCCGACGGCCGCACGCAGGAGCTGAGCCATGTCCGCCACCTGATGGCCGGCATGCAGGGAACTGAAAAACAGCATGGCGGTGCGGCCGGGGGAAGGACTCGCCAGCAGGGACTGTTCGAGCACCGAGCACCGCCGCGCCGCCCAGGTTTCGGTGAGGTCCAGATGATGCTGGGCCGCGAACTGGAGGAACTGCGTGACGGCCGGGTCGTTGGGCTGGACCTTGCCGCTCAGCAGCAGCGCCAGCGCCTGGCGTTGCTCGGCGCCGCTGACCCGGTGGCAGGTCAGGTCGCCGGCGAGCGCCGCGTCCGGGCCGGCGGGATCGGGAACGGGTTGCGGGGTGGCAGCCATGGCGTAGGTCGCAGGATTAGTGCTGGATCAGGTTCCGGATCATGGTTGGCACACCAGGGCAACCGGGCATTTTCAACGAGCCCCGACCGTGAGGGAGGGGTTGCATTCGCTGCGTCCCGCCCCTGCGGCTGCGCCGCAACCCCTTGCTCACGCGCGGGGCTCGTTGCAGCAGCGTCATCTGCGCTGGCCCCTGTGCTGACCCCGACATTCTGCGGACGGGACTGTCCCGGCTGCGGGATCGGCCGTACAATGTGCAAGGTAATCGGTTTATCGCCACGACACCACTGCAATTTGTTGAGGTGCTGCATGAAGCGCAAGGGATGGACGAGCGCCGCGCTGGTTGGACTGTTGCTGCTGAGCGCCGCGGCGCTGCTGCCACGCCAGACGCAGGCGGCCCCGGAACCGTCGATCGTCCCCCGCAGTTGGACGCTCGACTTCACCCATGGCAAACCCCAGCCGCTGGCGGTGTCGGACCTCGACGGCACGATCCAGTGGTACTGGTACATGACCTACAAAGTGGTCAACCGCACCGGCAGCGACCAGCTCTTCATCCCGGACGTGACGGTCGCCGACGACACCGGGCGCATCATCACCGCGGGGCAGAAGGTGCCGTCCCGCGCGTTCACGCTGATCAAGGAACGGGAGCAGAACCCCCTGCTGGTCAGCCCGCCGGAGGTCATCGGCCGACTGCTCCAGGGCGAGGACTTCGCCCGCGAAAGCGTGGCGATCTGGCCGCATGACGACACCGCCGACCCCGAGGAACTGCGTCTTTTCATCACCGGGTTAAGCGGCGAAAGCCAGGCCCTGACCCTGCCCGACAGCAAAGAACAAATCCTGCTCCGCAAAACCCTGATGCTCCGCTACAGCCTGCCCGGCAACCGCCCGCACCCGCAGCAGCAGCCGTTTATCGCCCATGCGGAAGAGTGGGTGATGCGGTAAGCCGGATAGCTGGCAAGGTGAAACTACACGGGGAATATTCGATGGCGCTCATTCAAGAATTCGAACGAACAACCAAAGAACGCCAGGCGATTCACAAGCCAACACGCTGCACTATCTCTGACTTTCTTGGCGTAGATAATCGCCGTTATCTGCAGATTGATACCTTTGGTTCAGCTAATCGTGATTTTCCCGACAAGATCAGCCAGTCGATCCAGTTGAATGAGGACAGCGCCGCAAAATTGAAAGAGCTGATCGAGTCGGTTTTTCCAAGTCTTCGCTGACATGCTCAGGCTGGGATAGAGCCAAACCCAAAGCACCACGCCCCTGATAGCTCATCCCGCCTTCTTCGCAATCACAATCAGATCGCGGTACACGCCGGTGATGGCGCCGACGTGGGCCACTTCCAGGCCGGGGATGGCGTTGAGGGTGTTGACCAGCTCGTCCTTGGTGTACTCGTGCAGGTGATACACCGCGTCGGAGGAGCCGCCGAACTGCCAACTGGGGGTGCAGACGTGGACGTGGCCGCCGGGCTTGAGCACCCGGGCGATGTCGCACAGGATGCGGCGGGGATTGGGCAAATGCTCGATCACATCCAGCAGCGTGGCGGTTTCAAAGCTGGCGTCGTCGAAGGGCAGCTTGCCGCCTTTGCCAAGCAGGAACTGCGGTGCTTTGCCGGGGTATTGCTTGTCGGCGGTGGCGGCCCGCGCCTGCTCGACGCCGTGGGGTTCGGGATCGACGCCGATGACCTCGATGCCTTCCATCGCGTACAGATGGCTGAACAAGCCGTCGCCGCAGCCGACATCCACGAGCCTGCCGCCGGGCGGACAAATCTTCCGCGCCACCTGCGCCAGGTGATGGGCGCGCTGGCGAAACACTTCATGTTCGCTGTAGCTCTTCCACACCAGCGCGGGCCGATGGTCGTACTTTTCAAACGGCAGGTACTGGCCATGGAAATGCACGTTCCACAGCAGACCCTGGCTGCGGTAGCGTTGGCGCACGTCATCCAGATCAGGCAAGCGCCAGTCAAACCCCCACCGCGCGGCAAACGCCTGCTCCTGCGCCGGCGTGGGCGCGGGCCAGCTTTCATCCGTCACCACCACTTCGGGAGCAGCGATGCAGCGCAGGTTCTGCTGGCGCACGCTCAGACCCAGCTCCAGCGCGCCCAGCGGTTGCTGCACCGGGGCGATCCCGCCGGCTTTTTCCAGGGCCTCCTGACGCACGATGAACAGCCCGCCGCAGACGGCGTCCACTTCCACCGGGAAGCGATAGCAGCGGTGATCGGTGCCCCGACCGTGGCTGTGAAAACCCTTGGGGTGAATGACGTACTCGCCCATCGCCATGACGTGGTTGTCGTTGGTCAAACGCTTGGCGCCGACCAGCCCCGCCTGCGGAATGGTTTCCAACACCGCGGTCAGATGCTCAAACCACTGCGCCGGCTGGGGCGCGCTGGCGGAAGTGTGGTGAAAGACGACCACCGCGCCGCGTTGCTCCACGCGCCAGAGCGGCGCGGCCGGGGCGTGGGGCGCAGTGACTTCACCGGCCGACGCAGCAGCGCCCGCCACGGGGTTTTGCGAAGCTGTCATGGGTTTTGGATCGACGTTTTGCGCCGACGGGCTTGAAAACCGGGTGGCGGCTCCACGACCATTTAGCCCCGGGTCATTGACCCGGGGTTAATTGCCCGATCAGCGCCATCATGTGTTGCAACTCACGCCGCGTGGCGCGTCGGCTCAGCGGCACGCGGCTCGCGCCCGGCGAGGATGTCGAGATAGTCGCCCACGACCTGGCGCCAGGGGCGCTTGCTCAGTTGCTCGCGTCCACGCCGACCCATGTCGCGCGCCTGGTCAAGGTGATAGCGGAACCAGCGGAGCTTGTCGCCCAGGTCTTCCTCACGGGTCGGGTGCATCAGCAGGCCGGTTTTGCCGTGCTCGATCATCTCTTCCATGGAGGTGAAGCTGGTCTGGCCATCGCCGGGACGACCGATGACCGGCAAGCCCGCCGCCATGGCTTCGAGAATCACCATGCCATAGCCTTCGTACACGCTGGGCAGCACCAGCAGGCTCATGCTCGCGTAAGCCGCCAGCAGTTCCGAGCCTTCCAGCGCGCCGGTGAGGACGGTGCGATCCTGGATGCCGTGCACCGCCAGGGCGTTTTCCACGCGGGCGCGGTCGGGGCCTTCGCCCACCAGCAGCAGGCGATCATTGGGCGTCAGCACGCCGGGCATGGCGCAGGCTTTGATGAGGTGGGGCAAATCCTTGCAGGGATCGAGGCGACCGACGAAGCCGACCACGAACGACGTGGGCGAGAAGCCAAAGAGTTGGCGCGCCACGTTGGTGGAAGGCAGTTCGCGGAGCAGTTCATCGCCGGCGCCGCGGGGGACGACGTGGACATTGGAGCGCACGCCATGGAAGTTGACGTACTGCTGGCCGATCGCCTTGCTGGCGACGACGACCTTGGCGGCATGGTGGTAGACGTAGCGTTCCATGACGCGAAAGCCCTTGGCGATGCGCATGGTGGTGACATGCGGGCGGGCTTCATACACGCGATGCATGGCGGCCCAGCAGCTGGGCGGGTTGTAGATGGTGCGTGCGCCGTAGCCGCACATGATCGCCGCCATGGCGCTGGGGGGATCGACCGCCCAGATCCAACCCAGGGGCGGGTGGCGGCGCAGCTGCTTCATCCACCAGCGCATGCGCGGCAGGTAGGGCCAGCGCCAGAAGGCGCCCGGGTCCAGACGCGGCGCGCGTTCAATGGTGATGTTCGGCAACGGCTGCTCGGTGGGCGTCAGTTGCAGGCGGTTTTCCGTGAGCACCTGCACCTGAGTGCCGGCGGCGGCGGCTTCGGTGGCGATGCGCCACATGTGCTCCTCGACCCCGCCATGGCGATCCGGCCAGAAGCGGGTGGTGAGGATGGTCAGTTGGGTGGGCGCGGACACCTTCGGCGCCGGCGTCGCTTCGCGCAGGGCGCTGGGCGAGCCGGGGATCACCAGCGGTTTGCCGGCGGGGGTTGCCGCTCCGGGTTGTCCATCCAGCGTGGTCACGCTGCTCTCCGTACCTGGAACTGACCTGGACGCAGCGCCTGGCGCACCTGTTGGCTCAGCAGCCACCAGGGACGTCGCAGCACGCGCGCCCAGAGGGCAGCGCCTGATTTATCTTCGGTCGCATCGACGGCATATTTACGTTCGCGATAACCAAGATTTCGATACAGCGCCAAACGCTCCCGCCAGCGCAGGCAATGGGCGTAGCGGCGGGCGATGGCGATGCGTTCGAGCCCGAAGCCCAGCGGGCTGGTCCCGCCCTTGCTGGTGTCGTGCATGCGGAACGCCGCCAGCGCCTGTTCGGACAGCACCGGACGTTCGCCGCGCGCCAGCAGCCGGCAGTTGAATTCGTAGTCGAAGCTGTAATGCAGATCGAGGTCGAACAGCCCGTGATCGCAGAACAGGTCCACCGCCCAGAAGCTCGACGGCTGAGGCAGCATGCCCGATAACCGCATGAGATAGCTCGCCAGATCGCGCGGCTGGGCGTGGGCGAACCGGCCAACGGTGGCGTCACGGGCGTCGATCTGCGTGCAGGCGCCGACCAGCCATTTCAGCGTGGAATCCGCGGAAAAAGCGGCCCCCACGGCATTGAGCGCGCCGGGCAGATACAGGTCGTCACTGTTGAGAAACGCGATCACCTGGCCGGTGGCGCGCAGGATGCCTTGATTGATCGCGTCGGTCTGACCCCGATCACGCTGGCTGACCCAGTGCGCCAGATGGCGCTGGTAGCGGTGGATGATCTCCACGCTGCCGTCGGTGGAGCCGGCGTCGAACACCATGAACTCCAGGTCGGCGTAACCCTGACTGAGCACGCTGAGGATCGCGCGCTCCAGGTACGCCGCCTGGTTGAAGCTGGGCATGATGATGGAGATGCGCGGCAACGTCATGGCGACTCCAATACAACCCTCGTCGTCACAACCTCGCTATCGGCCGTCCGCAGCACCGGAATTAGCGGCATAACCGGTATGGGCGGAAGAATGCGGATATGCGGCATAAAGCATCGGCGGTTATCGGAGCGGTGCGGCGTTCATCGGCGTGTCCGAGCCGCCCACGCCGGTGGGCGGGTCACGCCACCAACCGCGCCAGTTGAATCGTGGTCCCGATCATTCATAATCGTGCCCAGGAGCTCTGTCTATGTCCCCCACCGCCCAGCCGCGCAGCAGCCGCATCACGCGCCAGGCGGTGGCGGACGGCTTGCGACAGCAGATCGTCAACGGCGCGTACCCGCCGGGGGCGCGGCTGCCGTCGCGGGAAGCACTGGTCAAGACCACCGGCGCCAGCTATGTCACGGTGCAATGCGGCCTGACCCAACTGGGCGAGGAAGGTTTCGTCGTCTCCCGGCATGGCGATGGCACGTATGTCGCCGCGTTCCCGCCGCACCTGTACCACTATGGTTTGCTGCTGAGCCGGGCGGAAGCCTTTGTCCGCACCCCCGGCCGGGCGCGCTTCCATCGTGCGCTGCTCGAAGCCGCCGAGCGGTTCAACGCCCAGCAAAGCGACCGCCGCATCGTGCTGTGGTTCGACCCACGGGAAGAGCCGGCGCGTCCGGCGCTGGCGGAAGCGGTGGAACGCGCGCGCCTGCGCCGGCTGGCGGGCATGATGTTGCTCGATGCTCCCGCGCCGCATCTGCTGGCGTCGCCGTTGCTGAACGATCCGCATTTGCCGGTGGTCACCGCCAGTCCGCAGCGTGCCGATACCGCGGGGTTGACGCATGTATCGCCCCACCTCACCAGCTTTCTCAAGCAGGCGTTGGCGCATTTGGCGCACGCCGGCCGACAGCGCGTGGCGATGCTGACCACCGAGGACATGCACATCCCGCTGCAACGCGCGCTGGCGAAACTGGCGTCGTCCTTCGGCCTGGTGACCAAGCCGTACTGGTCCATTCCGCTGCAGCCGCGACTGACCGACGGCATCCGCGCCACCGTGCGCCTGCTGTACGACCGCCAGCCCGCCGAGCGCCCCGACGGGTTGATCCTGGCCGACGATCACATGATTGAGTGCGCGGTGGATGGGCTTGCCCAAGCCGGCGTCAACACCCAGCGCGACCTGACCGTGGTGGGCTACTGCAACTTCCCCGACCGCCCCGCCAGCAAGTTGCCCATCGTCCGCATCGGCACCGACTGCCGCGACCTGCTCGCCCGGATGATCGACACCATCGACCAACGGGTGCGCCGCCAAAAAGTGCCCGCTCAACGCTGGATCGAACCCATCACCGAAGCCCAGTTCGAGCAGCAGCACGACCCGCAGTAACCCAGTAGCGGCCACAGCCCGGCGCGACTGACCATGCCGCAGGGCAGACGCATGCACCACACTTTCTGACGAGCCCCGCGCGTCAGCAAGGGGTTGCGGCGCAGCCGCAGCGGTGTGACGCCACGAAAACCACCCCTCCCTCACGGTCGGGGCTCGTTCAGCACAAGACGTCCGGGAGACATGCGTTTGCCCTGGACCATGCCCCCATTTGCTTGACGCTGCCCGGCGTAAACATATACTTAATTGATCTATTCAATAAATGTCTTGGCGACCCCTGCGTCGCCGCGGAGTGCACGCATGCGAACCGCCCAGTCACACCGCTCCGGGGCATTCACCTTGATCGAACTGCTGGTGGTCATTTCCATCATTGGTCTGCTCGTGGCGATTCTGCTGCCCGCCCTCAGCAGCGCCCGCGCCGCCGCCCGCAGCATGCAGTGTCTGACCAATCTCAAACAGCTCTGCCCCGGCTTTGAAACCTACGCCCAGTCGTTCAACGACTACTTCCCCAGCGCCAAGAATCGCTGGACCGGCAACTGGTACGAAATCCTCGGCGCAGGCGGCGGCATCGGCAACCTGGCGACCTACACCGGCGTCAACGCGTCCAACGGCAACGACAAAACCATTCAGTCCTACGTGGTGCTGCGCTGCCCCAGCGAAGTCGGCGCCTCGATCGTGCTCAACCAGCCCTTCTGGCGCTGGGAAAATGTGCGCGGCTCGTATGCCCTGAACTTCACCGTCGCCAACAGCTCCACCGCCTATGGCCGCCCCCGCAAGGGGTGGTCGCTGGGCCCACGCAGCGATGAACTGCACGGCCGAACCAGCAAGGCGGGACTCGTGGCGGACATCGACGCCTCCTCGCCCAACTGGACCTACTACCTGGGCGACCTCGACGACGCCGCCTCCGCGAGCACCGCCTATGCCTTCCGCCATCAGGCGTCCACCAACATGATGTACTGGGATGGCCACGCCGAAGCTCGACGCCCGCAGATCGACACCGGCGAAGCCAACTTCCAACGCCTGTACAACATCGGCGACATCCCGCCCGGGTGAAGCAGCCGTGCCCCAGCATCCTGCCCCTGCTGCGCCTGCCCGGTTACGCTGTCCGCTGGTCCTCGGGCTCCTGCTGGCAATGAGCACCAGCGTCGCGCTGGCGCGCCCGCAGCCGGTCGTGGAAATGGCGCAGCAGATGAAACCTTCACGCCTCGTGACCTACAAAACCGTCGCCGGCCGGGAGCTGAGCCTGCATGTGTTTGCGCCGGCGAACTTCGACCCTTCCCAGCGCCGGCCGGCGTACGTCACCTTCCACGGCGGCGGGTGGACCAGCCGCGACCCCAGCTATTTCTATCCCTTCGCCCAGCATTTCGCCCAACTGGGCATGGTCGGCATCAGCGTGGAATATCGGCTGATCACCGTCCGCCAGAAAGGCCCCAAACCGGGCGACGCCAGCGTGTTCGACTGCGTGCGCGACGCCCGCTCCGCCATTCGCTACCTGCGCGCCCACGCCGACGAACTGGGCATTGATCCGCAGCGCATCGCCGTCACCGGCGGCTCGGCGGGTGGGCATCTGGCGGTTGGCGCCGCGCTGTTCACCGGCGTCGACGAGCCGGGCGAAGACGTCACCATTTCCTGCATGCCCAACGCGCTGGTGCTGTATTACCCGGTCATCGACACATCCGCAGACGGCTACGGGCAAGCGAAAATCGGCGCCCGCTGGCGCGAGCTTTCGCCGGTGGATCAGGTCAAGCCGCAGCTCCCGCCCACGCTGGTGCTGCATGGCGACAACGACAAAGTGACGCCCCATGCCGGCGCGGTGCGCTTTGTCGAGCTCATGCAGCAGGCGGGCAATGACTGCCAGCTCATCACCCACCCCGGCGGCGGGCATGGCTACTTCCTCTACGACCTGACGCTGTTCCAGCAGGCGATGGACCTGACCGCCGACTTCCTGCGGAAGCATGGCTTGCTGGATGCACCGCGGTGATGATGTGAGTGCTTGAAACGTCGGACGCGAAGAATCCCCGGGGGAAGAATCCCCGGGCAGAGCCCGGGGCTAATGGATTCAACCTGGCGGCATCCCGTTAGCCCCCGGCTCTGCCGGGGGACCTCTTGTCATGCTCACGCACCGTCATCGGGCAATTCCTGCCAGAGCGCTTCGACGAGCGTGCGATGGCGCGGATCGGTCAGCTTCGGGCGCAGCGGCCGGAGCAGTTCGCGGGCGCGCTGCCGGCGGTCGAGATATCGCGCATACAGCAAGGCGAGCATCAGCGCCACGTCGTCGGCCTGCGGGTCGGTGGGGTAGGCCTGCAGGTAAAGCTCATATGCCCGGGCCGCCAGCTCCCGGCGCCCCTCGGCCGCCAGTTGGTTGGCGAGGTCCAGTTGATGCTGTCGCGCCAGCACCTGCCCGCCGCCGATCGCCAGCAACTGGGCGTAGAGTTCCGCGGCTTCCGCGAGCCGATGTTCCTGCACATGCCGGGTGATCTGCCCGCGCATCGCCGCGAAGCGTGGCTCAGGTCCACTGGCGATCGCGCTGCCGGTGTCGGGCAGGGTTGGACCTGCGCTGGTTGCTGCCGACGGCAGAGGCGCCAGCGGCGACGCGGCGGGCGCGTCGTCTTCGCGTTCCCAGGGGTTGTAGCCGCCGGCCGCCAGCTGTCGAAACTTCTGCCGGCGCTGCCAGTGTTCCAGTTGGGACAGCAGGTCCTGCGGCTCGCGCGGCAGCAGACGCAGCCGCAACAGCAGCAGCACCGCCACAAAGCCGTAGAGGTATCCCGCCAGATGGGCGACATACGCCACCCCGCCGCTGCCCCACAGGTGCATGACCACGTTCTGGGCAACCTGAAAGCCCACCAGCAGCACACTGGCGATTTCGAAGCCGCCGAACAGGATCACCACCCAGTACACCAGCGTGACATGGGTGCGGGGAAACAGCACCAGGAAGGCGCAGGTCACCGCCGCCACCGCGCCGCTGGCGCCCAGCACCGCCGGCGGCGCCTGGCCGGGCAGGGGCGGAATCACCGTGAGGCACTCGGCTAGTCCCGCCAGCACGCCGCCCGCGAGGTAGAACGCCAGATAGCTGACGCGACCGAGCCGATCTTCGACATTGTTGCCGAATACCCACAGGAAGATCATGTTCGCCAGCAGATGCCAGGCGTCGTGATGGAGGAACTGGTAGCTGAAGAACTGTCCGAGTTGGGGCGTGAGCGGATAGAGAAACAGCCGGCGGACCTGCAGGCTGTCGAGGTGGTCGAGGGTGAGCAGATAGACCAGCACATTGGCGGCAATCAGCCCGGCGTTGACCCAGGGCCAGCGGTGCAGCCGGCGATCCGTGCGTATGGGAAATACCAGTACCATCGCGGCGCCTGTGCTGGGGTTGATACGTCCGAAGCAATCCGGGGGTGTCGGCTGGTTTAAAACAGTGCCAACCACAGAGGCACAGAGAGCACCGAGGAAAACCCACCGAGAAATGCCCTGGCCAGCTGAACCGCGACGCGCTTCAAGCCTGGTTGTGCGCTCTCGGTGATCTCCGTGCTCTCGGTGTGCTCTGTGACCATCGTGTACGGGGCTTTCAACGCGCTGCCGGAGCCGGTTCATCCGCCGGCGGGCCGAATTGCCGTTGCGGTTCGGCGGCGCCGGTCACCTGCCACTTGCGCACGCTCGCTTCATCCCGCACCGGCACGACCGCCAGCAGTTCCAGGCGTTGCCGCGGGCCGACCGGTTCGGTCCAGTTCACCCGGTAGCGTCCGAGCACTTCGCCTTCCTCATCCAGCGCCTGGATGAAGAACACCGCCCGCTGGAGCGACTTGGGCAACGGGTTGTAGGCGGTCAGCCGCAACTGCGATTGCGTGCCGCCGCTGCTTTGCTCGACAAGCATATCGGTGAAGCGGGCGGCGTTGCTCAGGGTCAGGATGATCTCCACGTTGGATTCGATCCGCACGGTGCGGTCCGCCAATCGCCGGGGGACTTTCACCCGCAGCGTGCGGGCGCCGGGTTCGTCATTGAACGAGCCGCCGACCAGCATCAGCGGCAGCCGGCACCGGCCGAACACCATCTCGGAGCTGTCAATCAGCAGCAGGTCCACCATCGCCAGCTCGACCACGTCCCGCCCCTCGCAGACCAGATCCGCGACATAGACGGAATACGCCCCGGTGCCGCCGCCGAGTCGGCCGCTGCTTAAACGCAGGAGCTGCGACGGCAACTGGTGCTCGTAATGCTGGTAGACCTCTTCCCAATCGGTGGCGGTGAGCCGTTCGGCGGTGAAGATCGGGAGATTGGGCGGAGGCGGGGTGTCCTTGCGTTCAGCGCCGGGCGCGCGGGTCGGCGGGGCGATGGCTGGGGGGCCGCCGCCGGTGAGCATATTCATGATGTTGGCGCCGCGCTGCGTGTTGAGCCCGACCGCCACGCCGATGACCAGCAGCAGCAGGACGCCGAAGACCACCAGCAGGGTGACCAGTTGCTGACGGCGGCGGCGGGCGGCGCGGCGCTGGGCGATCATGCGGGCGACCGACGGCGAGGGCGGTTCGCTGTGGGGCTTGGGCGGTTCCGGCGGCGGCGGGGGCGGCGGCGGCGGCGGCGCGGGGGGCTTGGGCCGCATGGGGGGCGGCGGCTTGGGGGTGGTGGCGCCCAGCAGCAGCGGATTTTCGCCGGCGGGGGGCTCGATCAGCTCAACTTCGTGGCGGATATGCTCAGCGCTGATCTGCCAGGTGTGCTCGCATTTGGCGCAAACGGATCGCGCCCCCGGTCGAAGGAAGGGAAACACCCGCTTTTGCGCACAGCTTGGACAGGTCAGTTCATACATGCGTTAACCGAGACCACAAAGTCGGTAACACCACTTTAGCATTCCCAGTCAGCCGCTCCAATTAAGCCCGGCACGCCGCGGGGGCAAACGCATGTACTCCCATTGCCTTTGCGGAACGAGCCCCGACCGTGAGGGAGGGGTGGTTTGCGTGACGTCACCCCACTGCGGCTGCGCCGCACCCCCTTGCTGACGCGCGGGGCTCGTGAGAAAGTTGGCACTTGCGTTTGCCCTAGGCACGCCGCGGGGCAGCAAATGAAATCTCGACGTTGCGGGCCGGGCTGGGGGCTATACTTGAAGCACCATGACCACGGTGACTTTGCCGATTCTGGAGCCGGGGGCCGTGCGCCCGACCTACGCCCAGGGTCCGCGCGACCTGGCGGCGGTGTCGCTGCTGCGGCTGAGCGTAACCGATCGCTGCAACCTGCGCTGCCTCTACTGCATGCCCCGCGAGGGTGTGCCGTTTGACGACTGGGACGATCACCTGACCGCCGCGCAGATTCTCGCGGTCGCCGCCGCCGCCCGGCAGGTGGGGATCAGGCATTTCAAAGTCACCGGCGGCGAGCCCACCGTGCGCCGCGACCTGCCGAACATCATCGCCGGCCTGGCGCGGCTGCAACCCGATGATCTGGCGCTGACGACCAACGGCCTGACCCTGGCGCGGCAGGCGCCCGCCCTCGCCGCCGCCGGCTTGCACCGGGTCACCGTGAGCTGGGACTCCATGCAACCCGAGCGCCTGGCGCGGCTGACCGGAGCCGACCACGCCGACGCGACGGACGCCGGGCGACGGCAGCGCGGCGAGCAGTTGCTCGAACAAATCCGCGCCGGGCTCGCCGCCGCCCAGGCCGCCGGGCTCACGCCGATCAAACTCAACATGGTGGTCATCGGCGGCATCAATGATGACGAGGTTGCCGCCTTCGCCGCCCTGACGCTGCAGCAGCCGTGGACCGTGCGTTTCATCGAATACATGCCGCTGGGCGAAAGCCAGCTCACCGCGGGGGGCGATCCGTTGGGCCATGTGGTGGATTCGGCGGTGCTGCAGGCGCGGCTGCGGGAAACCTTCGGCGCCCTGCTGCCGGTGGCGCGCCCCAGCGAAGTGGGCGTCGGTCCCGCCAACGTGTTTCAACTGCCTGGCGCTGTCGGGCGCATCGGCTTCATCAGTGCGATGAGCCAGCCCTTCTGCGAAACCTGCAACCGGCTGCGGCTGACGGCGCGCGGCGAACTGCGGGCGTGCCTGTTCGATGGCGGTGAGGTCGACATCCGCCCCCTGCTCAATGCGGTCAAGCCTGACCCCGCAGCTCTGGTGGACGCCATGCGGCGCTGCGTCGCCCAGAAGCCGGACACGCATTCGCAGCGCGGCAACCGGGCGATGAGCCAACTGGGCGGCTGAGCAATTGTTTCACCACAGAGACACCGAGAACACCGAGTGAATACCTGTGATACCGAGGCAGGTCCTGATTGATCCATGGTTCTCGGTGCGACTTGCTCGGTGACCTCTGTGTCTCTGTGGTTACTGCTCTGTGGCAATCGCTTCTGGAGCCATCCCGGCGGCAAACACCATGGATGAACCGCTGGTATCCCTGACCTATCGCCTGGAGCGCGCCGGCGCGGAGGTGCGGCCGATCGGCTACCGCTCGCCCTGGCGCCGCTTTCCCAACACGCTGATCACCCAACTGCAAGGCGGCGGCTACCTGCTGCGGACGCCCACCGAGCAATACCGCATTGAGGACGGCATGGGCTTCCTCATTCCCGCCCAGGTGCGCACGCAGTTTCGCCTGCTGGATCGCCGCCCCACCACCACGGTGTATTCGCACTTCCATTGCCAGGTGGTGGGCGCGCTGGACCTGTTCGCCCTGCTCGATGGGCCAGTGATCCTGCCGCGCTCCGCAGCGCAACAGGTGGGCAAACTCAACCGCAAGCTGATCGCCCTGCAACGCCAACACGATGACCAGACACTGCGCCGCGGCGCGGCCGCCCTGCAACTGGGGGCCCAGCTCATCGCGTTGGCGCTGAGCGCCTGCCCGGAGTTGGAGACGTTGTGGCGCGATCCGCTGCGCATGCGGCTGTCGCCGGTGCTGCGGCATCTGCGGGATCACCTGGAGGCCCCACTGTCCAAGACCGCGCTGGCGCGCATTGCCGGGCTGTCGGTGCCGCGTTTTCATGTGCTGTTCAAACAGGCGTTCGGCCACGCGCCCATGGCGTTCGTGCGCGAGCAGCGCCTGCAACGGGCCCGCCGACTGCTGGCGCACACCGACCTGCCCATCGGCGTCATCGCCCAACGCTGCGGCATCGCCGACGCTCTCTATTTCAGCCGCCTGTTCCGCCAGTTTGAAGGGCTCACCCCCAGCGCGTATCGCCAGGCTTTCGGACGCGATGCGTAGTTCATTAAGACGGGAAAGCAGTTCTCTCACAGAGAACACAGAGGCACGGAGAAAGCAGCAGAGAGCAGAAGTCTTTGCTGGCGCATGGCTGTTTTGCGATTCACCTTGTCAGCACAGCCGAACCACAGCTATTCAAAGCGCACTGATGTCACCCCTCTGCTCGATGCTTTCTCTCTGTGGCTCTGTGTTCTCTGTGAGAGCTACTCTGCAGAAATGCATATCTCTCACAGAGACACGGAGACACAGAGAGAGACAGTAAGGCCGGCCTTGAGCATTTCATTTTTTCGCGGCCTGGCGCTCGGCGAGCGTGCATAGCAGTGGGTCGGGATGGGTGTGGCCTTTGGCGACCTGGGCGCTGATCCAGTCGTGCAGCAGCGTTTCGCAATGGCCGACCAGTTCCGGCTGGGTGCTGGCGCGGTTGGTGGTCTGGTAGGGGTCGGCCTGCATGTCGTACAGCGCGACGGGATCGAAGCCCGCGTAGCCGTAGTTGTCGTAGGTGCGGATCATCAGGTGGGTGCGCGTGCGGACCGCTCGTTGCAAGGTGTACAGCCCGTGATCCCAGACGAGGTAATCGCGCTGCAGGCCCGGCCGACCGGCGAGGTTCTCGTGGAATGAAGAGCCGTCCCAATCGGCCGCAGGCTCGCCACCGAGCAACGCACAGAGCGTGGGGGCGAGGTCGACGTTGTAGAGCAGCGCGTCATCGACAGAGCCGGGCTCGGTGACGCCGGGCCAGCGGACAATCAGTGGGACGTGATGAATGCACTCGTCGGCACAGACATGGTCGCCGTAGATGCCATGCTCGCCGAAGGCGTCGCCGTGGTCGGCACTGATGATGATGGCGGTCTGCTCCATCTGGCCCTGGGCTTCGAGCAGATCAATGATTTGGCCGACGTGGTGATCGACATAAGCGATGGCGGTGTCGTAGCCGGTGATCATGTGCTCGAAATCGCGGCGATTGGCGACCTGATTGGGCATCAGCGGCGTGGTGCTCTGGCCGCTCTTGAACTGGCCCGAGCCGGTGAACGGGCCGGTGAGCCGGGCGTGCATCTCCGCCGCCGCGGCGTCATCGGGCCAGGGAATTGTCACCGGCGTGTTGTTGAGCAGGTCGGTCCACTTCGGGTCCATCTGATAGGTGCGATGGGCGTCCCAGTAATTCACATGCAGGAAAAAATGCTCCCGGTCGGCATTCTGGGCGAGCCAGCGCAGCGCGGCTTCATTGACCTCCTGGGCGGTCTCCGCGCCGCGTTTGAGGTTGGGCGTGATGAACTCGGCGAAGCCCGCCATGAAATAGTACGCCGCGTGCCGATCGGCGAAGTTTGACACGCTGGCGGTGTGCAGGCCCAGCTCGCGCAGGCGCCGCGGCAGGAGCATGTTGTCCGGCCGGGGGCCGCCATACGCCCCGCACCGCAGATGGAACTGCGCCCCGGCGCCGAAGTTGGACGTCACCCCATTGCGATACCCGAAGCGCCCCGAGACCAGCGCCGTGCGCGAGGGCAGGCACGGCGAACTGCAACAGTAGTAATGATTGCAGCGTGTGCCCTGCGCGGCGATCTTGTCGATGTGGGGGCTGGTGGGCCGGTTGTAACCGTAGCAGCCCAGATGGTCGGGGCGCAGACTGTCGATGTCAATATAGACGATCCGCATGTTGGCCATGATCCAGAGGGAAGGATAAGCAGGCAGCGACCCACAAATGGTAGAGCCGTCAGCCACCGTGGTGAATGGATGGGGATGCGGAAGATATGGATGAAACGATTGGGGGGCGGCCTCACGGCGCGGCTGGGGCGGGCGCGTTGACGCCGGGATCGAGCGCGGAGCCCTGAACCAGCACGCAGACGTTGTCGGTCACCGCGCCCCCGGCGGGATCATAAGCGTAAACGAACAGCCGATAGGGTCCCGGCGCGTCAGGCAGACGGAAGGTGCACCCGGTGTGATCGCTGGCGAGGATGGCTTCAGGGAATTCGCGGTTGGGCTGCTGGGCATCGCCGCCGGTGACGTATTCCTTGGCGGCTTCGCGCAGGAACCACTGCACGCGCAGGGTGTCGTTCTCCGGGTCGGTCAGCTCCACCAGCGCGCGCACGACGGAGCCGGCAGCGCATTGATTGCTGCCTTCGATGCGCAGGTTGGCGATGCGCGGGCAGCGGTTGTCGGGGGCGTGGCCGGACCACAGTTCCCCCATGGCGTCGACGGCTTCGAGCCGGCTGTGATCGGGCAGGAACATGCCGAACCAGGTGGCGGTGCCTTCCTGTTTCCAGCCCCAGAGGAAAGCATAGGAGCCCAGGCACAGGCCCGGCTGGGCGAGCACGGAGCGCTGGTAGGTTTGCCGATAGTGCTCGGCTTTGGCGGTGGTGCTCATGCCGATGGGTTCGCCCCACTCGGTGGTGTCGGCCTCCCAGGGGCCGGGCGGGCCGAACTCGGTGATGATGTACGGTCGGACACCGCCGGCGCGTTTGAAGCGTTTGCCCAGCGAGGGGCCGCCGCCGTAGCTGTTGATGCCGATGATGTCGATGTCGGGGCAGAGCTGTTGCATGTGGGGCACGCGCTGGCTGCCGATTTCCGCGACCACGGTCATGACGGGGTGGTGAGGGTCAAGGCGTTTGACCATTTGCGCCAGTTGGTTGACCGCCAGCCACACGGCCGCGTTGTCGCCTTCTCCTTCCATCTCATTGCCCAGTCCCCACATGAGCACCGCGGGATGGTCGCGGTAGCGGAGGATGGTGTCGCGGACCTGCTGCGTTTGTTTGATGACGTGTTCGGTGTTGGTGTAGTCAAAGCCATGCCGCTTGTGCCCCAGCCAGATGCCGACGGTGACGGTGAGGTTCAGGCGGTGGGCGGCGTCGAGCAGTTCATCGAGCCCGTCGGCGCCCCAGGTGCGGATGGAGTTGCCGCCGCGGGCTGCAAGTTCTTCCAGCGCGGTCGTGCCGCCGACGCCGCGGATGAAGTAGGGTTGGCCGTCGCGCAGCAGTTGCCAGCCGGCGTCGGTGCGGATGAGCTTGACGGGGATCGCCCCGCGCGGGGCCTGCCAGTCGCCGCGCGCCAGGGCGGGCCCGAGCGTACGGTCGTTGATGCGCTGCATCAGGGCCGCCCCGCTGACGATCAGGCTCCACGCCAGCAGCATCCCCAGCAAGGGCGTGCGCCAACGCGGGCGGTCGGGCACAGCGGCGGGCATATACCACTCCCTGGTACACGTGAATCGGTCTGTTTCAATTATCGGCAACCGGCGGGCGCAACTGCAATGAGATGGGAGAGCTGCCCAAGGCAAACGCATGTACCCATTTGCTTAACGAGCCGCGCGCGTCAGCAAGCGGTTGCTGACCCCACGCCCAGCCCTGCGGCTGCGCCGCAACCCCTTGCTCACGCGCGGGGCTCGTACAAAACGGCACCTGCGCTTGCTTTGGCAACCTGCCCCCGCCCCGGCCGCGACAGGTGCGGTCAGGGATTTGTTCCCGGCTCCGCCGATCCCTCCGGCCGGGGCTTGTTCGTGAGGCGTTTGACGGCTTGATCGAAGTCCGAGTCCCGCCCCGCTTCCAGTTCGCGCCGCTGCATCTCGTACTTTTCAAAGACGGCCAGGGCGGTGCGCTCGGCGACAACATGGGAAACCTGGCCCGGATGGGTCAGGATGTCCCGCTCGTTGAATTGCAGGAAGGCGTCCAGCCGCGCAATCCAGTCGGCCATGTGCATCGGCTTGCGGCGGTGGGCCTGGTCCTCCGCAAAATCCAGGTACATGGCCACAATGCGATTCAGTTCCGTCAGTTCCTGATGGGTCAGGTAGTTTTTGGCGCTGGCCACGTCGGTTTTGCGAATGGGACCAGCCGGGGCGTTCTTCCAGGTGGTCAAACCCATGTGGGGTTTGTCGGCCGCAGCGCGCTGGACCACGATCTCGGCGGCAGTCTGGCCATGGACGGCAAAATGCAGCTTGTTCTGCACCGTGGCGAAAAAATCGCGGGCGGTGGGATGGTCTTTGTCGTAGTCGATGCTGGTGGCGAAGATGTCGGTGATCTTCTGATAGAACAGCCGTTCGCTGGCGCGAATGTCGCGGATGCGTTCGAGCAGTTCATCAAAGTAATCCGCACCCAGCGTGCGGCCCGCCTTGATCCGCTCGTCATCCATCGTGAAGCCTTTGGCGAGCAATTCAGTCAGCCGGGCGGTCGCCCACTGGCGGAAAGCCGTACCGCGCGCGGAGCGGACGCGATAGCCAACAGCGATAATCATGTCCAAGGAATAGTGCTGGGTGCGGTAGCGCTTGCCGTCGCTGGCAGTTGTCAAGTAATCCTTGACAACTGAATCTGCGGATAACTCGCCTTCAGACAGAATGTTGCGGATATGCAGGCTGATGTTCTGCTTGGTCGTCTGATACAGGTCAGCCAGCGCGGCTTGAGTCAGCCAGACGGTTTGCCCGTCCAGACGGACTTGCAGGCGGGTAGCGCCATCGTGGTAGATCAGCAGTTGCCCACCCGGCGGCGGGGTTGGTGCGGGCTGGTCAGGCAGGTTGTCGGTCATGGCCGGGGCTCCGCGAGCATGGACGCCAGGGGCAGGATATCGGGGCCTAGCGCAGGAGTCACACCGGGATCACAGCCGGCGTAAGCAGTCGACTTACCGATACTTGATATGTCGTCTGTTGCTTGTGAAACCAACTGACGGACTCATGCGTCAACTCCGCGCCACCTCCGCCAGCGAGCGCTCCGCCGCTGCCGCGCGGCGGGCGGCGTGCAGTTCATCCAGCAGCCGCCAGCCGGGGTTGCCCGCTTCCGGCGCGGTGCGCTGGCGCTGCTCATGGCCAATCTGTTCGGCGACATCCAGCAGATCCGCCACGGCAATCTTGCCCGGCGAGCGCGCCAGGGCGTAGGCCGGCTCGTCGTCGCGCTCCACTTCATGCACCAGGTGCGCCCCCCGCAAGGCCGCCAGCAGGCGATCGACCGTGCGCTGGGGCAGCCGCAGCCGATCCGCCAGTTCCTCCACGTTGCACGCGCGTCCGCTATCAAACGCCTGGGTCAGTTGCACCATCAGCGGCAATACGCAGCCGGGGTCGCACAACTGATCGGAATCATTTTCGACCTCCTGCCGCCGCAGCCGGCCATCATTGACCACCTGCAGCGCGTGGGTCAGTTCCAGGCCGAAGAGCACGATCAACCAGGTGACGTAGAGCCAGAACAGGAACAGCGGGATGAGGCCCAGCGTGCCATAGACCTTGGCGAAGGGCACCGTCTTGGTGACGTACAGCCCCATGCCCCACTTGGCGAGTTCCCAGAGCACCGCTGCGACGAAGCTGCCGATGAGCGCCGCCTTGAGCTTCACCTTGGTGTTGGGCATCAGCAGGTAGAGCAGGCCGAAGAGCATCCAACTCATCAGGAAGCTGGTGAACCGGCTGAGGAACGCCAGCAGGTCGTTGACGATGCCCAGTGAGGAGGACAGCGAACTGTCCCTAACCTGGCCCACGACATACAGGCTGATGCCCACCAGCAGCGGCGAAAGCGTGAGCACCGCCCAATACACCGTAATGCGGCGGACCCACGACCGGCCGGTCGGACAGTTGTAAATGCGATTGAACGCGCCCTCGACGGTCACCGCCAGCGCCAGGGCCGCCCACACCAGCAGCGTGCCGCCGACCACGCCGATGCTCTTGAAGCTGACCTCGTCGCGTTTTTCCGCCAGCTTGGTGGTCAGGTCATTGAGCACCCAGGAAATGCTCGCCCGCAACTGGGACTGGGCGTTGACCGCGCCATTGCCCTGGACCTCGGGCTCCGCAGCTTCATCCGCTGCCGCGGGACCTTCGGCGGCAGGCACGGCGGGATCCGCCTGCACCGCGGCCTGATGGGCGGCTTCCTGGCTGAGCGCCGCTTTTTCGCCGGCCTGGGTGTCCTGCGTGTCGTAGGTCAGCGCGGATAAGCCGAAGAACTGGAACGCCCGATCCTGGATGCCGTCGCGCATGTCCTCCAGACCATAGAACATCTGGAAGCCCAGCAGGAACAGCACCAGCGTGGGCACGAGGCTGAAGATGGTGCGGTAGGTCAGCGCGGCCGCCATCTGCGGGGCGTTGTCGCGGCGCAGTTGCCGGGCGCAGTGCGTGGCGAGGTTCACCGCATAGCGTGCCGAGCGCTGGGCGCGCGTCAACTCCGTGCCGGGTTGGGTGATCCAGGCTTGCAGCCGTTCAAACAGGGAGGACAAAAAGGGCATGCCAGCATTATCGGCGAAATCGCCGGCGACGCCATGCGCCAGTCGACCTCCATTCACCCGACCGCTGCCGGCGTGAGCTTTCAGTCCGACATCCCCGCATCCGGGCTGGCGGGTTGAGTGTCCGCCTTGACGCCGCCGTCCTTGTTCGCGAACGCCGGGTCGGCGTACATCAGCTCGCGCACGCCCGCCAGCACATGCTGGGTGATCGTGGGGGTCGACCAGCGCAGCGGCTCGGCGGCGGCGCCCAGATATTCGCGGAGCAGTTTCTCCATCGTCTGCGCGCCCAGTTGGGCATAGCGCGGGTCGCGCGTCTGCTGGTACAGCCGGGCCTGGGTGTCCAGGTGCGGAAACCGCGCCTGGGCGCCTTCCCGCAGCGCCATCTCGGCCCACTGCTTGTGGAAGTCCGCATCCACCTGGGAGAAATACAGCGCCATGCGCGAGCCGTGGTCCAGCACCCACCAGTCGGCGCGATCGGGGTACGCCACGTCAACCCAGATGCGCTTGGCGTGCTGCAGGTAGAACGGGTCCTGCGTTTCCAGGTACATGCGCGACAGCCCGGCGATGGGATTGCTCACGTAGCGCCACGTGCCCGCCCGCTGCTCGGACATGCCGTGCGCCATGCGCACCGCCGCCTCCCATGACGGCTGATAGCCCGTGGCGTGGAAGTCTTCCAGGAACGGATCGAGCATGGAATGGCCGAAGTCACCCGCGCCCAGCCAGAGGCATTCGTGATGCCGGCGGCTCATGCCCAGACTCTCGGGGCTGATCCAGGTGTGGCGAATGGTGGACACTTCCATGAGCTGCCGGCTGTTCCGCAGCGCGAAGTGGTAGTACCGCCGATCGCCGCTGCGCCAGTACGCCAGCCAGGGGGCATGCACGATGTCCTGTTCGTTGAGGATCCAGGCATACCGGCCGTAGTTCGCCCAGCGTTTCTGATCCACCAGATAGGTGTTGGGCAGCGCCCCCCAGACCCACTGGCCATACCAGCCGTGAAGCTGGCGGTTGAGCTCATAGGACTCAAACGCCTCGGCGATGGCGTGTTCCACCTGCGGCAGCACCTGCGGGTCATACGGGCGCAGGTGCAGCAAGGCATCGGTCGCACAAACATAACGCGGGGGAATGATCGCCAGCACCGGCTCACGCCAGGCGTTCGCCTGCGCGACCTCCAACTGGCCCGTCGGGTCGATCACGATGTGCATCGTCCGGCTCATGCCCACGCCCAGATGCTGCATGGTGGTGCTCGAAGGCAGCCAGCCATCCTCGCGCGGGGTGAGCACCTGGTCCCCGGCAAACGCCGGCCAGTAGTGCAGCGTCACCACGCCGGCGGCGGGGTTGGTTTCCAGCCGCTTGGGGTGCAATTCCCACGCATTGCGCAGGTACACCGTGGCGTTGCTGGAGCCGGTCATCCGCACCACGCCGATCGACTTGGCGCCGCGCACCAGCAGCTTATCGCCCTGCTTGAGCAGCGCCAGGTCTTCGTTGTACTGATCGAGCAGCAGCGGGCCGGGCTTCTCCACGGCTTGCCCATCCAGGTCAATGGCGCTGGTGGTGTAACCGCTGCCCGGGAGCTTGAGCGTCGCGCCGTAGGAGCCGAGATTTTCGGTCCACGGTTCGCCGGTGAAAGTGACGCTGTGATGCAGTTCGAACCACGGCTGGCCGCGATGGAACTCGAAGCGCAGCTCGCCGAGCGCGACGGGGCGCTGGCGATCCGGATGGGTGTACCAGCCGGTGACTTTGATGACCGCGCGCTGCGCGCCGTTGGACTCCAGCGCGACGCCGGCGTTGTCACCTTTCACCTGGAAGAGCGAGCGTTGACCATGGCTGTTGGTCCACCACAGGCCGTCGGCGCCAAACAGGTCCAGCAGTTGCTGGCTGGTCCACGTGCCGGCGCCGGTGTTGATGACGATCTGGCCATCCTTTTCGCTGGCGAGGTTCGCGCCCGCCGGCGTCCCGGCCGGCGCGTTGAGCTGCAGGTGATAGGTCACATAGGAATCGGCGGGCACGTCGGCGGCAAAGTTGATCTGCAGCCATTTCACGCTGCCGTCGCGCCAGGTGCCCTGCACGGCGGTCTGCACGGGAATGGGTTTCTGCTGCGGGTCCAGCAGCACCACCTGGGCGTCGCGCGCCAGCACCCCGGCCGCCAGCGGCACGCCCACGCACACCGGCCAGTTCTGCCGCGCCAGGCCGCCGGCTTCCTCAACCACCACCGGCACCTTGGCGGTGCGCTCGGTCACGGCGGGCAGCTCCAGCGTACGCAGGTAGGTCACCACCGCCGGCTCTTGATTGATCCACGCCGCCCGGCCCGCGGCGGCACGCGCGGCGGCGGCCTGCGGCAGCGCGTGGCCGATGAACTTCCGGTGCTCCACCACCCGATGCAGCGGCTGCTTGTCCGAGCCGGCGTACACCGCCAGTTCCACCTGATGCCAGCCATCGGGGACCGATTCGAGCACGGCATCCTTGCGGAAACTCGCCTGCGGGGCGATGAACGGATTGAGCGCGTAGTTCCAGCGTTGGGTGAATGCCCGTTCGCCCAGCGCGTTGGTGACCGTCAGGCGGAACTCCACATTGACCGGCGCGGTGACAGTGTCGAAAAAGCCCACGAAATGCCGCATGCGCACCGGCTGATTCTGATCCGCCCCCACTTCCATCATGCCGTCGGCAAAGCCCCAGTCGGCGTAACCGGCGCGGTCGCGCCGGCGATGGTTGAAGGCGAAGCGATTCTGATCCTCCACGCTGCCGCCGCTGATCGGCTGGGGCTGCATGGTGTACGGGCCGACGATGTGCAGATTGGGTTTGATGCGTTTGAGGAACGTCCGGGCCGCGGCGCGCTCGGCTTCATCCGCCAGCACGCCCAGCGACATCTTGTCCGGATCGTCCGCCTGGGTGAAGGGAATGTAGCTCAAGCGCTGCCGGGTCGACGCGCCAGGCGCCAGCGACATTTCCAGCGGCAGCAGTTCCAGCACCACCGAGGCACGCTGCGGATGCAGGGAGAATTTGTAGTCGTTCCAGGTCGAGATCACCGGCACCTCGTGCTTGTCGAAGGTCATCCACAAGCCCGACTCGCGCCGGTAGTCGGCCGCCAGCCAGAAGCCGTGCTTGACGGTGAAGCTCTGATCCCAGCCCTGGCCCACGAAAATCTTGCGGAAGCCGGCGGCGTTGCCGTCGTCGGGACCTTCGGGCGCGATGACGACCGAGTGCAGCGCTTTGTCGTCACCCAACCGGGAATAGGGATGCCAGCGCGGCCAGATGGTGGTGCGCTCAGCGCCAACGTTCGTGGTGACAATGGTCACCGTCAGCTCGGCGGTCTCGTTGTCCAGCGCCATCGTGCGCTCGATCCGCACCGGCGACCGCTCACACACCGCAATGATCGCCTGCTTGCCGTCCACCTGCGCAAAGCGGCATTCATAGGGCTGCGCGCCGAACCATTTGGTCGACGGGTCCATGCTGTGCAGCGAGGTCACATCCTTCCAGCCATACGCCACGCGCCCGGGCTTGACCGGTTTGGCGACGTAGTCCACGCCGCTGGCGCGGTCGAGGTAGGACACGATCGCGCCCCCGGCGGCCGGCTGCACCACCACCTGGGCGGCGGCGTTTTCCAGCACCATGAAGTCCTGCCCGTCGCGCTGCTCGGTGCGCGTGGTCGTTTCCGCGCGGACGCGCGTGACGCCCAGCGCCAACACCGCCGCCAGCATCATGCCCAAAATCCGCACCGCGCCGCCCGGGCGCACCTGTGTCTTGCCACGCTGCTCTTGCATGTCGCACTCCCGTAAAAACTGCTCACCGGCGGTTGATTGATCCATCACGCGCGGGCTGCGTTCAGCCGCGAAACTTCAAGCGTCGTAAAACCACGACATCGGCACCCGCGTCAGCCGCTGCTGCCCCAGGCGCGCATGCGTCCTGCCCGTGCCGGCGCCGTACGCCAGCAGGACGTGGTGATCCAGAAAGCACATCGCCACGTAGCAGAACCAGCGGTTGGGATCGCTCTCCAACACCTTGGGCGCTGACCAGGTGCGCCCGTCATCGCGCGACACCGCCGCATGCAGCGGCGAGCGCGGCAAGGTGTCCCAGTCGTTGGTCCATTGATGCTGCACGTTGTTCCAGATCAGCAGCAGATCGCCCGTGGCGGGAATCCGCCGCAGGCTCGCAGGGGAGAGCGGAGAGGTAAACGGCGAAGGCGTCAATGGGCTCCACGTTTCCCCGCCGTCGAAGGATTCACTCTGGTACTGACAACCCACCTGCGTGCGGCAGAGCATCCACAAGCTGCCATCCAAGCGTTCGAGCACCAGCGGTTCCTGCGTCCACACCCCCGGCGCCCGCTGCCCCACCCGGCTCTGGCGCCAGGTTTCCCCGGCGTCATCCGACAGCAGGCAGGTCATCATTTCCTCATCCACCATACGTCCTTCGTTCGGGGAACGGTACGCCACCGGCAGCACCAGGCGGCCGCTGCGCAGTTCCACCGCACGGTCGTTGTTGAGCACATGCAATCCCGGCGAACAACTGCATTGCCGGGCGGCACTGAAGCTGCGTGCCTCGTTACTGCTGGTGCGCCACAGCACGCGCCAGGATTCCCGGCTGTCCTTGATGAGATAGAACAAACCGATGCGCCCATCCGCCAGCCGCAGCAGCGAAACGGACATGACGTTCTTGCCCGGCTCGCGCACGAGGATGTCGTCCTCCGTGCTCCAGGTGAGTCCGCCATCGGTGGACCAGCGCGCCGCCAGACACGCTTCGCTGTCATCATGCGAGGAAGCGCCAAAGCGGGTGTAGGCAAACAGCAGGCGGCCATCGGTCAACGACATGAAGCTGCCTTCGCTGTGCCGCACGCAACGGGCGTTGGGCAACAGGTCCAGCACAACGCGCGGCTGGTCGGCGTCAACAGCACAATCGGCCGACGGCACTGACACCATGGCAACACTCACTCATTCGGCGGAAATGCCGGGGAAAACGCCCGCACGCCGGTGGCAACCGCCGACGACTCAGCCGGTTTCCGCCGGCGGCTGGGGATCGAAGCGCAGGCTGCAGCCGAGCAGCAGGCGGCGCGGCAACTGATCGGGATGCGCCAGCCGTTCGACCAGCAGGTCGGCAGCGCGCTGGCCCATCGCCTGCACCGGCACGATGACCGAAGGCAGCGGATAACCGAGCCGGGTTTGCGGGCGTTGCTGGCCGTCGAAACCGATCAGGTGCAGATCGCGTCCCAGCAGCAGGCCGTGGTTTTGCGCGCCTAAAGCAAAGCCCAGCGCCAGTTCGTCGGAAGCACAGAACACGCCGCGTGGCCGGTGGGGCAGGCGGAGGTATTCCTCCAGCGCGTCCATGCCCTGCGGCACGCCGTAGTTCGGTTGATAGCTCAGATGCGCATGCGGCAACGAGTAGCCATACGCCCGCTCCAACCCCGCCAGACGCTTGGCGGCCGTGCCGCGGAAGATGCGGCCCTGCCGGGCGTCATCCTGATAGACGCCGACGTAAAACGCCTGCTCGCAACCGGCGCGCCGCAGCGCATCGCCCGCCAGCCAGCCGCCCAGTTCGTGATCGACGGAGACCACATCAAAACGCTGGGTCTGCAGGGTCGGCAGTTCGTCGGACGTGCTGACGATGATCATGAGCTGGTCCGGCCGGGACAGCAGCGGCTGATTGAGCGAAGGATTGAAATGCACCGCGACATCGGCGGGCATGACCTGGGTGGGCGGCGGCGGCGAGCCATAGTCGGCTGGCCCCATGACCGGGACCAGTTCCAACTGCAAGCCATGCTGCGCCGCCTGGAGCGCGAAGCCTTCATACATCCCGGCGGCAAACTGATTGCTCAGCGCCAGATGCACCGCCACCCGCGCCCCTGCCGCCGGCCGGGCTGCGGACGCCTGCGCCCCCACCCGCGCGCCGCCGCCGAGGTTGCTGACGAACACCCCGCGCCGGGGCTTGAGTTCCAGCACACCCTCGTCCTGCAGTTCGCACATCGCCTTGTAGGCAGTCCCGGGCGCGACGCGCAGCGTGCGCGCCAGCGAGCGGACTGAAGGCAGGCGATCGCCCGTGCGGTAGCGACCATCGATGACGCCGCGCAAACGCTGCTTGACCTGCTCGCGCAGGGGCCGGGCACGGTCGATCATGACAGGAGCGGTGGGAACCATAAGGATCGTCAGTGATACACAAACCGATGCTTAAGTGATACAGATGGTAGCGAATGGCATGGCCCACCACAAGCATGATGGGCTATTATCAGCGAAATTTCTCATTTCCCAGCGCAATTTGACCCTTGCAATACTGTGTCACAACTGTATCATTGTCGTGAACAGCAGCATGTCTCGTCCTTCAAGCTCAGGAGCTTTCCATGGTGCGTCATCCCCGCCGCGGTGCTTTCACGCTCATTGAACTGCTCGTGGTGATTTCCATCATCAGCATTCTGATCGCGCTGCTGCTGCCGGCGTTGGGCAAAGCGCGGGCGGCGGCGCGCAGCGCCATCTGTCTGTCGAACCTGCGGCAACTGGGCGTCATGCAGGGGATGTACGCCAACGATCAGGACGACGCCATTGCGATCCACACCTTCAACTACCCCGGCGACCCCGCCAACACGCACATCGCCTGGCTCGCACGCTACACCGCGCTGGGGTACATGCCGGCGGTGCGTCTGGTCAGCATCTCCGGCGTCGGTACGTTTGGCGACTTGTCCCAGACGGGCATGAGCCGCTACTGCCCGGAAGCCGCCGGCTTCGATCCCGCCACCGCCAATGTCGACGCCAAAGGTTTTGGTCACTACGCCACCATCATGGAAGTGGTCGGCTACCGTAACTTCGCCGGCACTCTCACCGGCGGCTCCTGGACCTCCGGCTGGACGCCGCTGCGCGTCAGTGATGTCATCACCTCCAGCGTCACCGCCCTCGGCGGGGACAGTCATATTTACATGTTTACCGCCGGCGGGCAGAACCGCATGCGCGTCAGTTCCACCAGCATCGACCTGGGCACCACCCTGCCCTGGGTGCAACGCTGGCGCCTGGGCCTCAATGACCTGGCTGGCACCGGCACCCTCTACGTGTTCCCCACCGGTCCCTACACCTACCGCCATGATGACTCGGCGAACTTCGTCTTCATCGATGGCCACGGCGAACGCCGGCAGTACCAGCGCCCCGATCCCTACGGCGGCGCCAACGGCGGCTTCGGCTCCATCGTCGGCACCCTGCGCGGCATCAAACGAGACTGACTCCCGCCAAGCCCGCCCGCGTTCTCCGCCCTCTGGTTTCATTTCGCTTTGTGATGATGGATATCGCCATGTCTGCTGCTGCCGTGCTGCCGTCGCGTCATTCGCATCCGTTGGCGCAAATCTGCTGCGCAATCCGCTGGCTCCTCGTCGTGCTGCTGGGCGCGCTGGCGCTCCCCGCCCACGCTCAGCCGGGCGAGATGACCGACCAGCAGTTGTTCTTTCAGGCGGCTTACCTGCGCGAGCAGACTGACCAGCTCTGGCATGTGCGGATCAGTGGGCGCACGCCGTCCCTGGCGGGGTGCTATGTGATCATCCATGACGCCGCCGGCCGAATCCTGCTCCAACGCCACATCCCCACCGGCCTCCGCCCGGCCGACGCTCCGCTCGAAATCCCCTTGCCGCCCGACGGCGTCACCGGCGACTACCGGCTGGTCGTGGTGGGATTCCAGAGCGACATCGCGCTGCTCAATCTCCCGCTGACCGACCTGCCGCTGGAAACGTATGGTCACACGTTTTATGCCGCGCGCCCCACCGCGCGGATGTATTTCCAAACCACGCCGGGGCAGGAGCAGGTGAGCTTCTACAGCCGCAATGGCGCGGTGCGCGTGCTGCAGGGCGACACGGTGCTGGCGGATGGGAAGACGCAGGGCCAGCCCAAAGGCAGCGTGATTCTGGCGCCGACCAAGGTGCAGCCGGGCGTCTGGTACGAATTTCAGCCGTACGGCACGTTTTACTTCGGCGTGGAAGAAGGCGCGTATCTGGTGTTTGATCGGCAGCGGTGGTTCGCGCCCGACCCGCGCCTGGAGGCCGTCAAGTGGTGGCAAGCGCTTCAACCGTAACCTTTCGCCGCGCGGCAGTGCTCTGGCTGCTGGGCATGCTGGCCGCAACCAGCTTCGCACAAGTCCAAGTCCAGTCCGTCGCCTGGGAACAGGTGGAACCGAGCGCGAGTTTCACGCTGGCCGTGGAACGCGCGGTGTATGTGCCGCAGGATCTGGGCGGGCGCGTGGTGCTGGCGGTGCAGGCGGGGCGCGGCCAGACGCCGGCAACACTGACGGCGCGCTGGTCAATCACCCATGCGGAGAAGCCGATTCACCAGGGCACCGCGGCGCTAGCGGACGGCATGGCGGTGATTGATTTCGAGCTGGCTTCACTCACCCCCGGCGAATATGCCGTGCAGGCGGAGCTGTTCGACGGCGAAAAATCCGTTGAGCGCAAGCAAGGCAAGTTTACGCTGCGGGCTGGCCCCCAAGTGGCGACCTCCGGGCGCGTGCCGCTGATCGTACCCACGGGCATCCAGGCCGATGACGCCGGCTTTGCCGCGCCGCTGACGTTTGGCGTGCCGTTTCCCAAAGGCGCGTTGGCTGACATCAGCAAAGTGCGCGTGGTGGATGCCGCCGGGCAACCGGTTCCCGCCCAGCTCTGCGTGCGCGGCAAGTGGGATTACCACGAAAACGCCAGCATCCGCTGGTTGGGCGTGGACCTGCAAAGCTCCGCTGCGCCGGCGTGGTGGCCCGACCGCCAGCAGACGCCCTACTTCCTGGAATTCGGCGACCAAATCTCAGCTACACCCGTGGCTGCGCCGCTGACGGTGCGCGAAGTTCCCAACGGGCTGCGCATCGACACCGGCGCCATCGCGTTCACCGTACATCGCCAGGGCTTCAATCTCATTGATGAAGTCGTCGACCCCGCCGGCCAAACCCTGCTGACCAGCGGCAAGACGTTTGGGCCTTACCTCGTCGATCACGAAGGCGCGGTGTACCGCGCTGCGGAGGACCGCCAGACGGAGCTGACGATTGAGGAGCAAGGCCCGCTGCGGGTGGTGGTGCGCGCCGCCGGCTGGTATGTGAAGGAAGGCACGACCGGCGAGCAGCAGAGCTACACGCTGCCGACCGAGCGGCTGTGTCGCTTCGTCACCCGGATCGAAGCGTATCGCGGGTTGCCCAGCGTGCGCGTGCTGCACACCTGGATCATCACCTACGACAGCTACACCGTCCGGCTGCGCGATATGGGCTTGGCGCTGCCGACCCCGGGTGCTCAGCAAGCGACTTTTGACGTACTCGACGGCGAGCCGATTGCCGCGGCGGTGCCGGCCCAGGGCGTGCGGTTGATTCAGCATCGGCATCATCGCTTCGCGGTGGAAACCGGCGCGGGACAGGTGCTCCATGAAGGGGAAAAATCGGCGGGCAATGCGTACGTCACCACGCCCGCCGGCACGCTGGGGGTTTCGCTGCGCGAGCTGTGGCAGCGTTTTCCCAAGGAAATTGAAGCCCTGCCCGGGGAACTGCGGCTGCATGTCTGGCCGGCGCATGGACGCACTGATCCGAGCATCGACCCCTACGCGCCGGCGCGGTACCACCAGCTCTGGTTCGCGCATCAGGGCTCGGAGCTGGACCTGAAGTTTCCCTGGGAATCGCTGTTTACGGTGATGAAGCTGGCGGATGATCCGTCCACCGGCATCTACCACGCCGGCGGCACCGCGATGGGCGGCGTGCACGCCAGCGCCATGGGCGCCGCGATCACCAGCGATATCCTGCTGACCTTTTCTCCAGCCCAGAGCGTGACGACCGCGCGACAGCTCGCTGCGCGTTTTCAGCAGCAGCCGCATGCGCTGGCGCATCCCGACTGGCTCGCCAGTTCCGGCGCGCTGGGGCCGGTGCATCCGTATGACCCGGAGAATTTCGGGCCGCTGGAGGACGTCGCCCGGCGGACCATTCGCGCTTACACCGCGATACAGGATTACACCGAAGAGTTCGGCATGTTCCTGTACCGCCTCTGGCATCACAACGGCTACGACGACCACAGCCACTGGAACCCCTACCGCCTGTACTCGGCGGGGCATCACTACGAACCCTACATGCCCTGGCTGTACTACGCCCGCAGCGGTGATCCCGACTACTACGACCTGGGGGTCAGCACCGGGCGACAAGTCACCGATCTGGCGCTGATCCATCACGCCGACGAGCGCTATCCGCATCAGGAGTTCTGGTCGCGCCAGGTGCGCGTGCTGGGCTCCACCCGGCACACCAATGGCTTTGTCGCCTGGGGCGGCGACCACGCCCTGCTGGGCCATCTGACCACGTACAACGGCCACCTGCTCTGGCACTACCTCACCGGCGATCTGCGCGTGCGCGAAATCCTCGTCACGCAGTGGCAGCACTCGTTGTTGGATGATCGCAGCAACAAGAACCTGCCCATGCGGTTAGGTGTGGGCCGGGACAACAACAACGCGCTGGGCGAACTGATCGACCTGTACCAACTGACCTACGACCCGCGCCTGCTGGCGTACATCGGGCCATGCGTCGAACGGTTTTACCAGGACCAGCGCGTGTGGGGGCTGCCCTTGCAGAATCTGCTGTATTTCTCGGGCGATCCGCACGCCCGGCAGCAGTTGCTGGAAGCCGTGGCAGCGCGCCGCCAGGACGCCAAAAGCAACCTGCACAATTCGTTCCTGGGCCACTCGCCGGCGGGCATTTTCGCGCTGGCGAGTCTGCAGGACCCCGGCCAGGGCTGGGCGACCGACGCGCTGGTGCTGAGCAATCTGGGCCTGCTCACCCGAACGGCGCTGACGCTGGAAGCACGCGACCGCATGGCGCTGTGCGCGGTGCCGGATGACTTGCTGTACCTGCCGCGGGTCATGGCGGCAGTTACCAGCGAACAGCAGAATCCCTCCGGCGGGAAGCTGGGCAAAGTCGTCGGACAGCAGGTGCTGCCCATCGGCGGGTCCAACATCGACCGCAATCGCACGCGCTGCATAGTGCGGCAGGCGACCGACGGGCCGTTCACCATTGAGGTCAAGGGCGTGATTCGCGAGCCGGGCATTCCGCTGGATGTGCTGGCGCCCGATGGCCAGGTCGTGCTGCATGAAATGGCGCCCCCGGGTCCCGGCGCGGCGTACACCGTTCCCGCCGACGGGCAGACGGGGGATTACGTGATCTTCCTGGGCGGGCGCGATGTGCCGCGCGATCACATCATGGCGCCGCTGACGGATCTGCCGCAGGAGGTGTACGTGATGGGCTACTGGAGTCAGGCGACCGCCACGCGCTTCTTCACCAAGCGCGGCAACCAACCCGGCGGCCCGGTGAGCCTCAAGCCCCATGCGTCACCCGGTTCGCTGCTGTCGGCGGACCTGCGGGAACTGCTGGCGAGCACCGACGGCAAGGAGCCGATGGAAGCGGCGGTGCCTGCCGACGGGTTGTGGGTGGACACGCGCGGCGTGTATCAGAACCTGCCCAACAAAACCGATCGCCTGATCCTGGCGCTGGACCCGGCACGCTGGTTTGAGCCGACGCCGGAAGCGCTGGCGGTGGAAGTGCCGCAGTAATTCGGCAGCATGCGCTGCACCAGCGCCATGACATGACCCCGCCCGCGTGTCTCAGCGCAACTGAAACCGTCCGACCAGTTCGTTGAGCGCTTCGACCTGCCGATTCATTTCCTCGGCGGCGGCGGCGGATTGCTCGCTGTGGGCGGCATTGCCCTGAATGGTCTGGTCGATGGCGCCGATGGCGGCGGTGATCTGAGTCAGGCCTTCGCTCTGCTCGGTGGCGACGGCGGCAATCTCATTGATGATGGTGCTGACCTGCCCGGTGGACTGGTTGATTTCCGTCAGGACCTGGTTGACGCGTTCGTTGAGCTGCACGCCGTCGGCAGCGCTGCGAACTCCTTGTTGAATGAGGCGGGCGGTGCTTTTGGCGGCCTCGGCGCTGCGCTGGGCGAGGTTGCGGACTTCCTGGGCGACCACGGCGAAGCCCTTGCCGGCGTCCCCGGCGCGGGCGGCTTCCACGGCGGCGTTGAGCGCCAGCAGATTGGTCTGGAAAGCGATCTCGTCGATGGTTTTGATGATGGTGGCGGTTTCGTCGCTGGTGCTCTTGATGCGGGAGATCGCCTGCACCATCTGCGTCATGGCGGCATTGCCCTGCTCGGCGGCGGCGGTGGAAGTGGCTGAGGTCTGCCGGGCCTGGCCGACGCTTTGGGCGGTGCGCCCGGACATGGCGGACAGTTCCTCGAGCGAGGCGGTGATTTCCTCGACGGAGCTGGCCTGATTGGACGCGCCTTCCGCGAGGCGCTGGGCGCCGGCGGCAATTTCCCCGGCGGCGGCGTGCACCTGGCTGGAGGCCTCCTGCACCTGCTGGAGCGTTTCCTGCAGATTCTGCGCCAGGTCATTGACACCATGGCCCACAGCGCCCAGTTCATGACGACCCAGCTCCGGACAGCGGGCGGTGAGATTGCCTTCGGATAGCTGAGTAAAGGTCGCCAGCAGATGGCGCACGCTGCGCACGATGCCGCGGCTGACGCTCAGGGTGACCAGGGCGATGGTGAAGCCGCCCAGCAGCAGCAGCACCAGGTCCAGACGCTGCAGCGCGGCCAGCCGGGCTTCGACCTGGCGCCCGGCCTCCTGCTCCCGTTCCTGCAAACGCTGGTGCAGGGCGGTGAGCAACGCGCGGACCGTCTCCAACTGTGGACTGATCTGCTCGCGCAACTTGACGCGCGCCTGTTCCTGCGCCTGCAGGATGTTCTGCTCGGCCCCCAAGGCTTCGTCCAAGGCAGCGTTGAACTTCGTGGTGCGCGGCACCAGATGCTCGATGTATACCGCCCGGGCTTCGCGCCCGCGCCCGGCGACGAGTAGTTCCACCACATCGCGCCCGCCGGCGAACAGCGCGGCATGAGCCGCGGAGGCCTTCTCCATCGCCTGGGCATAAGCGGGCAACGCAGCGGCCCACTGCCGGCTTTGCGCGCTGGCGACGAAGTACCCGAAGCTGGTGCGGGTGGGATCCAGTTGCAGGCTCGGCTCGCGCTCCTCGCGCAGCACCGCCAGCGCCAGGCTCTGGTTCCACACCTGCTGAGTCTGGCGCATCGCCTGCACGGTTTCCATCAGCAGTTCATGCCGGGCTTGCCAGTTGTGGCTGACGTCACCCGCCAGTTGATGCAGCTTGTGGTGTTCGACAGTGATCTGCGCGAAAGTCTGTTCCAGTTGCGGATCGTGCTGGCGCAGGGCCGCCACCTCCGCACTGCCGAGCCACTGACCCAACTGGCCCTGGCTGGGGTCCAGCGCCACAGGAATCGTCGTCACGTTGGCGAGCAGGGCCTGCTGCAGCGCGCGCATCCAGTCCAGTTGGTCAAGGGCGCAGGCCCGCGCGACGTCGGCGTATTCCCGCTCCGCTGCCGCCTCAACGCGCAGCTCATCCACCTGATGCACGCTCCACCACACCGCACCCGACATGACGCCCAGCGAACCCAGAGCCACCACCAGGCCCAGTGTCAATCGACCAGCAATGCTCAAGCGCATGAATGACCTCCGGCGGGAGTGCATGTAGACGCAGCATCAGAACCTGTCCAGACTCATCGACCACAGACCAGGTCCACTGGGGTTATGAGTCCTGATACTCGAATGATCGCCCCCCTCCCGGTTGCCCCTCCGTTGCCCCCCGGATGCCCCCCGGATGCCACCCGGTTTCCCCCGGCTGCCCCCGGATACCCCCGGGCTTGTCCCCACCTCCGCTACCCCCAGGCTTGGGAATAACCCCTTGTATCCACCTGAAGACGGCGATAAAATTTAGTTAGTTAAACTTAATTCTCCAAACAGGGGAGAAACCATGTCGTTTCCCAGCTTTCGTCGTGGTGCTGCAGTTCCAACGCGCGCGGCCGAACGTTGCACAGCTTCCTCTGCACACTGGGCTTATTCACCGACGCCACACCGACGCCAGGCCCTGGCGGGACTTTTGAGCGTTTGGGCGGGGTTGGTATTGGCGACAGCTGCGGGCGGGCAAGTTTCCGAAAACTCCCCCATTCAATGGGAGGTCGGTGGTCCGCTGGCGGGGATGGTGCTCCCCGCATATCCCACCTGGCATGGCGAGAAGCCGGGGTATCCCGGGGCGATTCCCGCTGCGGGACTCAATGGCTTTGGCCCCCCCCAGCGGCAACTGACCGAGGGCAGCGTCGAGCACTACCGCGCGTACATGTTCAAGTATCTGCCGATCCGCAGCATGTTCGATCGGCAAAGCCAGGTGCGGCGGTGGATCGCTCCCCAGTTGCCGGGGGCGACCGCCAACCGTGCTTCGAGCTTTGCCGCCCCCTTGTGGATTGTGCCCCGCTTCAACCCGCCCACACGCACGCAGTACACCGAGCCCGCGGTGGAGGTGCTGCACCTGCAGCGGGGCGACACGATCTTCGACGCCGACCTGGGCCGCCTGCCGCGCGGCATGTATTGCCTGCGGGTCATCGCGGCCGTGCCGACGGAGCAGTTCCAACCCTACCGGCGCGACCTCTTCGTGCGCTGCACGGTCAACGATCGCGCTGCCGACCAGGTGAGCGTCTACCGCAACCGCATCGGCTACATCGATCAGTTCTACAGCATCATCGAGTTCTACTTCCACGCCGCCGAGCCGCGTGCCTACCATGCGAAGCTCGCCATCGAGGACGCCAGCCAGGTGGACCTGCTGGTGCGCGAAGTCAGCCTCGACGACGCGCTGACGGGCATCGAGGTGCGCCCGATCAAGCAGCGCAGCAACGAGCCGGCGACGCCGGAGCAACTGGCGCTGTACACCAACTATCTCCAGGGCATCCAGGCGGACTCCGGCCAGCGCGCCGCCCGTTTGGCGCGCGACCAGGCGATCTGGGACGGCCTCGCCCTGCTCAACCGTCAATGGACATTTTTTCTGCGCCCCGGCAGCCAGGGCGGCTTAAGCGCCCGCGCGCGCCCCGGCCAGTCAGGACAGACCGTCGAGCAGATTGAGCAGCAGCACGGGAAATGGGTGGACCCGCTGACCATGAAGAGCTGGATCGAAAAGCACAACAACGACGACCTGCGCGTGTTCCTGCGCAACAACCAGTTGAACCTGGAATACACCGCCGCCGACTTTGCCGCGGGCAAACCCCTGCCGGCGCCGTTCCCTTTCCCGGACGACGGTCTGGGCTTGTCGCAACCCGATGCCGACAACCCGGAGACCGGCTGGTTCTACTGTCCGCTGGGCATCGCGCTGGATTCCCGCAGCCGGCTGTATCAGAACGTCGGCCTGCGCGGCAGCGAGTGGCTGGCGGCTGGGGAAGCAAAATATCAGCCGGCGCTGCATGACGCGCTGGTGGCGCTGGCGCGCTTCGTCTACGACTACCCCGGCCTGGACTGCGCCAACGAGCTGGGCGCGGTCATCCACTGGAATGGGCCGTGGGGTCGCCAGTACCGCACCCAACGCCGGGAAACCGTGGGCTTCTTCATCAGTTGGTACACGCTCTATCCCGACCTGACGGAAAACTACGATCGGCTGTTCGACGTGATCAAGGACAACCAGTTCCTGGCGGATTCGCTGGGCCGGTTCATTCCGTGGATCAAGTCGCCGGGGGATGTGATCGCGTTCTTCGACAGTTACCTGGTGCAGCACACCGCCAAGAAGATCATGCGCTACCACTACCACACCGGCCCGGTGGACCTCGCGCGGGTGGCGGCGGTGCTGGGCGATGCGCAGTTCACCGATCCCTGGATGCAATGGCAGTTCGCGCGCACCTTTGTCTATCCCCTGCCCCCGGCGAGCATCGGCGATCTGCTGGTCACCGGCCACGAACGCGGCGGGCCGGAATTCGTCGGCTCCACGTTCTACGCCACCGGCGAAAACGCTTCGCGCGTGGCGTCCGGCCTGGAGGGTTATCTCAAAGCCAACGGCAATCCGCGCTACAGCCTGGTCGATGACCGCCGCTACCCGAAAGTGCTCGCGGCCACGCGCTGGCCCACGCTGGTGCATTACGCCGGCACGCAGCACCTGCGCGTCGGCGACGTCACCGGCCCGGACAAGGCGGTGGGCTCGCTGCTGCCCAATACGGTGGACCTGTACGACCGCGGCTGGCGCTGGACCGGCGAGCCGCCGTATGCCGCCGCCTTGCGCGTGCTGGCGAAACCCAGCAGCTACCACCCCGAGCAATGGCGCGCCATCGAGCAGGCCGCCGCGGCCGTGCGGCGTTTGCCCTGGCTCGACCAACCCAGCCGGTATGTCGCCAACTGGGCGGGTGTGCTCGAAGGTGGACGCCAGCATGACGACTACCGCTTCCGGCGCGGCGCGTTCCTGCGCACCGGACGCGGCATCGGCCACGCCCACGATGACAGCCTCGATCTGCAGATTGCTGCCCACGGCCTGCCACTGGTGGTGGACCTGGGCCAACGTCCCGGTTACACCAAACCCGCCAGCGGCTACGCCTGCGTCCACAACGTCGTCACCTATGGCGATGAAAACAACCAACGCCCCGCCTGGGTGCGCACGCTCAGCGATCTCCCCGGCGCGCCTTACCTGCTGGCGCAGGCGTATGCCCCTGAGTGGTACGGCCGGCTGACCCAGCGCCAGCTCGCACTGATCGATGTCGATGAAGGTGAAGGCAGCCAACCCCTGCCCCTGACCCAGCAACTGCCCGGACGCGGACTCCCGCCCGTGGCGCGCACCGCCAGCAGTTATGTCATCGACATCAACCGCGGCCGCGCCAACGGCGTGCACCGCTACAACTTTCACGCCATGGTCGATGACCAGTTCGAATGGAACGCCACCAGCCAGACCCCCGCCAAACCCGCGGACATCATGTTCGGCAAGTTCACCGCCGCGCCCGACACCGCTTACCGCGCCAATGCGCCCGCCACGCTGGTGGCGACCTGGCGGCAACTGCGCACCGCCGACGGCAGCGCCCCGGCCGGGAGCGAACAGCGGATGCTGGGCAAGGATTTCGATCCCCAGTCGCCGCGCAAGTTCCTGCGTCTGCATCTGACCGACACGCAGGGCTTAGCCGTCGAGCGCGCCGCGGCCGCGACCACACAAGCCAACATCGAAAGCCAGATGACCTGCATCAGCGTCATCAAACCCGCCAGCCGCGAAGGCAGCGTGTTTGCCGCGGTGGTCGAACCCTACGCCGGCGAGCCGTTCATCGAACAGGTCGACCGTCTGCCGATCCTCCACAATGAAGCCGACGCCCAGCAGGCGGTGGCGCTGGCGATCGACACGCGTTTTGGTCAACACGATCTGGTGCTGGCGGACGGCCGACCGGAGCAGACACGCCAGGTCCCCCGCGCCCGCAGCCGGTTTGCCGGCGAGTACGCCTTCGTCAGCCGCGATGAGCAAGGCCTGCGCACCGCCCAACTCGCCGGCGGCACGTTGCTCGACACACCCAGCGTGCGGCTGACCCTGCCCCAGCGCGAGTACCGCGGCGAAATCGCGGCGGTGGACTACCCCGGCCGCAGCTTCACGCTCGATGCCGACTGGCCCGCGCTCGGTGGGCCGCAGACACTGGAGATCGGCTCGAGCCAGCGCATGGTCACCTACACCACGCGAAGCATTGCCGCCGGGGAGCAGCCCGCGCGCACCACCATTGTTGTGACGGAAGGCGCGCAGCGCTATGTGGGCCGGGTCGAAGCAATCGATCAGGAAAAACGCATCGTCGAAGCGGACCAGCCCGTCGTGCCCAGTCCGTCCAACGGCGAGAACCACAACTGGACCGTCACCAATGCCGCTCAGGACCGCTTCTGGAAAGCCTCCGCCGGCTCACTGGGGCAGATGGCGATCACCAGCGCTGAAGCCATCGACGCGGCGGCGTTCGCACCGCAGAACCAACTGCTGCTGTGGGAATATGGGCCGGGGGACACGGTGCGGCTGGCGTGCTGGGTGGGCTTGCAGCGCCAGGCCGACGGCACGCTGGTGGTGCTGGGCAACAGCGACGCCGTGGTGGAGCTGCCCGCGCACGCCGGTCGGTGGACCGTCGATGGTGAAACCTGGCAACCGCTCCCGCGTGCCGCGGCCGGCTGGGTGACGCTCAACTTCACTGCTGCGCAGCTCAATGCCGGGCAGGTCCGGGTGCAACTGACGCCGTGAGGGCGCCGTGCACGATGCAGCAATAAAAACCCCCAGCCACCCTCGGCTGGGGGTTGAAGGAGTCAGGATTGAGGACCACGCGCCGCCGCTGTGCTTACGCGCAGCAATGCTGCGGCGCGGGGGTCGGCTCACCATCGGTGGCGACAATGGGGAAGTGCGCGCCGGCATTACGCATCGACTCGCCCACGCCGATGCTGATGAACTGCCGCATGGGGTGATCGCGCCCGGTGAAGTGCGCTTCGCTGGTCATGTAGTGAATCGCCACCGCCCGGCGGGGACGATTGCTGAAGTTCTTGGGCGAACCATGCCAGGTCAGGGCGTGATGGAAATGCACCTCGCCACGCCGCACCGGGCAGGGAACTGCTTTGATGTCCTGAATCGGCGCGTCGGCGGGCGGGGTGAATTTCTGACCAATCTGCGTGAAGCCGGGCAGTTCCTGCGGGACGATGTCGGTGCCGAAGTAATCCCGGCAATTGCCCCAGCGATGCGAGCCGGGCACCATCCACATGCAGCCGTTGTCCTCCAGCGCGTCGTCGAAAGGAATCCACGCCGACACTTCGCTCATGGGCTCCACGCTGGGCCACAGCGGCGCGTCCTGATGCCAGTAGGTGCAGCCGCCGTAGTTGGCGGGTTTGTACTGCACCTGGTCGTGCCACACCTGCAGGTCGCCAAAGCCGGTGAGCTGGGCGATGGTGCGCACGATGAAGGGATGATGGATCAGCCGCTCGAACACCGGGGAGGCTTCCCAGATGTTGACAATCTGCCAGACCATCTTTTCAGGATCGCCCGACAGATTGCGGTACAGCACGGGCTTGGTTTCATGCGGGGCAAAACCGTCAGGCCCCTTCTCGATGATGCGATTAAGGTCCTGGCTCAGTTCCTCCACGTCGGCGAGATCCAGCACCTGGCCGGCGTTGAGAAAACCATTGGTTTGAAACTGCTCAACCTGTTGGGCGGTCAACATGGCGGGTTGCTCCTGAGTTAAGTCCACCTGGTCCAAAACCAACGCGAACCGCGTCGGCATTTACACGGTGCAGCACGATAAAACGGCTCGCCACCGGCGCAAATGACGCCCCCCGCCAAATGATGGACAAAACAATCACCGCCCCCCCTCGGAACCGCCCGGAATCACCCGGAGATGGGGCTGGCGAGCCCGAGACACGACTGGCTATTGATCATTTCTCTCCGTGGCTCTGTGTCTCTGTGAGAAAAATGATTTTCTGGTATTTGCTGAAGAGTTTCTCTCACAGAGACACAGAGCCACGGAGAGAACTTTGAGAATCCGTCCGCCTGCATGCCGCCGAGAGAGCTAATGTCGCCGCATTGATACTGATGGTGAGATCGTAACTTGGCGTTGAGCTTGCTTGAACCATCATCCGGCTTTAGTCGAACCGCCACCCCTGCAATGTGCTGACCACCGCGTCCACCATGCCTGCCAGCAGGTCGTGGCGCATCGCGGGCACCGGCATGAGCACCAGCACATCGCCCAGCGGGCGCAGCAGGATGCCTTGCCCGCGCAGGGCGTGGCACACCGCGGCGGCGGTGCGGCGGGAAAAGTCGAACGGCTGGCGCGACTGGCGATCCCGGCAGAGTTCGATGCCGACCATGACGCCGCGCTGGCGGATGTCCAGCACGTGTGGGCAATCGCGCAGCGGGTGCAGGTGTTCGTGAATGAGCTGGGCGGATTGCTGAATGTGCGCCAGCAGGTGGTTCTGTGCGAACAGGTCCAGCGACGCCAGGGCAGCCGCGCAGGCGAGCGGGTTGCCGGTGTAGGTGTGGCCGTGGTACAGCGTGCGTTTTTCGTGCAGTTCACCTTCAAAGGCCGCGGCAATGTCGGGGGTGGCGAGGGTCGCCGCCAGAGGCAGGTAGCCGCCGGTGAGTCCCTTGGCGACGCACAGCAGATCGGGCTGCACATCTTCCTGTTCACAGGCGAACAGGGAGCCGGTTCGGCCGAAGCCGGTCGCCACCTCGTCGGCAATCAGCAGGACGCCGAACTCGCGCGCCAGCTCCGCCACGCCGCGCAGGAAGCCGGGGGGTTGGCAGATCATGCCCGCAGCGCCCTGCATGAGTGGCTCGACCACCACGGCCGCGACTTCATCCTGATGATGCTCCAGCAGCCGGCGCAGCTCTGATAAACAGTGCTCGCGCAGGGCATGGCTCAGATCAGGATTCTCGCTGGGCCAGAGGGCCCGACCCGCCGCATCGCGCGCGGGGTGCTGCGGATCGTCATAGCGTTCCAGCAACTCTGCCGGCGCACGCGGCGCATCAGGCGCGGGCATGAAGTAGGTGGGAAAAAGCATGCTCAGGAACGGGCGATGGAAGAGTTCGCTCACGCCCACGGACATCGCCCCGGTGGTGTCGCCGTGGTACGCCCCCGCGATGCCGATGAAGCGACAGCGCCCCGGTCGGCCGCGATGATGCCAGTACCCCACCGCCATCTTGAACGCGACCTCCACCGCCGTCGCCCCGGCATCGGAGTAGAACACCTGGGCGAGCTTGCCCGGGGCGAGGTGCGCCAGCTTCGCCGCCAGCTCAATGCTCGGCGGCGATGCCAACCCCAGCAGCGTGGTGTGGGCGACCTGATCGAGCTGGGCGCGGATGGCGTCATCAATGGCGGGTACGCGATGGCCATGCACGTTGCACCACAGGCTGGAGACGCCATCGAGGTAGCGGTTGCCTTCGGTGTCGATCAGCCATTCGCCTTCAGCGCGGTCGATGATGAGCTGCGGCTGCTGGCGCCATTGCCGCATGGGGGTGAAGGGATGCCAGACGTGGGCCTGGTCGAGTTGGGTCAGTCGCTGCGTGCGCTCGTTCATGATCGCCATAGCGTAACGGGAGAAACAGCGTGCGGGATTCGCAGCGGGACTGTTATCCTGTAGCCCATGAGCACGCCCGCGCCTGTCGCTGATGATCTGCAAGCGTTCGACGCCATCGCCCAGCACGCCAACGGGCTGCGGCAGCGTCTGCATGAGGTGATCGTCGGGCAGGAGGACATCATTGAGCCGCTGCTGGCGGCGCTGCTGTGTCAGGGTCACGTGCTGCTGGTGGGCGTGCCGGGGCTCGCCAAGACGCTGCTGGTGCGCACACTCGCCGGGGCGCTGGACCTGCAGTTCAAACGCGTGCAGTGCACCCCGGACCTGATGCCCAGCGACATTCTGGGCACCGAGTTGGTCGATCAGGACCCGCAGACCGGGCAGCGCGGGATGCGCTTCGTCCCCGGCCCGGTGTTCACCCATCTCCTGCTGGCGGATGAAATCAACCGCGCTGCCCCGCGCACGCAGGCGGCGCTGCTCGAAGCGATGGCGGAACGGCAGGTCACCACCGCCGGGCGCACCTTGCCGCTGGAAGCGCCATTTGTGGTGGTCGCCACCCAGAACCCCATCGAGCAGGAAGGCACGTACCCGCTGCCCGAAGCCCAGCTCGATCGGTTCATGCTCAGCCTGTGGATGGATTACCCGACCAGCACGCACGAAGAACAGATCGCAGCCCTGCCTCCCCAGGCGCAGTTGCAGCCGACCACGCCCTTGGCCACGCGGGCGACGGTGGCGCGGTGTGCCCAGCTCATCAGCGCGATGCCTGCCGCGCTGCCGGTGGTGCAGTATGCAGTGGCGCTGGCGCGGGCGACGCGCCCCAGCGAGTCCAATGCCCCGGAGATCACCCGCCGGTACGTGACCTGGGGAGCCGGCCCGCGAGCAACGCAGTATCTCGTGCAGGCGAGCAAAGCCGCCGCCGCGCTGGCGGGACGTGAAGCCCCCAGCCGGGCAGACGTGGCGGCGATGGCGCCGGCCGTGCTGCGGCACCGATTGATCCTGAACTACGCCGCGGCAGGCGACGGCATCGACGCAGCGGGCGTGGTGCGCGCGGTGCTGGATGAAGTGGGAACGAAGCCGGGATAAAAAAGGGGATAAGTACATTATTTTTATTAAAAAATAATGTACTTATCCCCTTTTTTATCTCGCACGCCGTCAGCGCTTGCTGGTACAGCGACAAGTCCTGCGGTTGCGGCTTTCATTCCACCCCCACGCGCGGACAATCCCCCGCCAGCTTGCAGTTTTCACAGGCGGGTTTGCGGGCGTTGCAGACCTGCCGGCCGTGGAAGATGAGCAGGTGGCTGAGCAAAGCCCAGTCTTCCTGCGGGAACAGCTTCATCAGGTCCTGCTCGACTTTGACGGGATCGCTCTGGGTGGTCAGGCCCAGGCGCTGGCTGAGCCGGCCGACGTGGGTGTCGACGACCACGCCGAGGTTTTTGCCGAAGGCGTTGCCCAGCACCACGTTGGCGGTCTTGCGGGCGACCCCCGGAAGTTCGAGCAGTTCGTCCATGGTGTCGGGGACCTGGCTGGCGTGGTGTTCGGTCAGGCGCTGCGCCATGCCGCGCAGGGACTTGGCTTTGTTGCGGTAGAACCCGGTGGATTTGATGAGCGCTTCCAAATCCTCGGGAGCAGCCTTGGCCATGTCCGCCGGCGTGGGATAGCGGGCGAACAGGTCGGGCGTGACCATGTTCACCCGCACATCCGTGCACTGGGCGGAGAGGATGGTCGCCGCCAGCAGTTCAAAAGCGTTGCGATGGTCCAGCGCACAGTGGGCGTCGGGATAGAGCTGTTTGAGCTGCTTGAGCAGTCGGGCGGCGCGTTCCAGACGCTGGGCGTTGGTTTCGCGGCCGGGGTTGGTTTTGGTGCGCGGCTTGGCGGGGGTGGGTTGGCGTTTGCTCATGACATCAATGTAGTCATGTGTGGCGCGGGTGCGCCAACAGAAATCATCCGGCAGGGCCGAGCCGGATCCCCCGGCAGAGCCGGGGGCTAATGGGGATGAAATTGCAACCATTAGCCCCGGGTTTGGCCCGGGGATGATGCGGGTTCGTCGGGGTGATGGGCGCAGCAGCCTTCGACATAGGTTTCGCCGCGCTCCCAGATTTCCCGCTTCCAGATGGGCAGTTCATGCTTGAGGCGGTCGATCAGGTAACGACAGGCCGCGAAGCTCTCGCCGCGATGGGGCGTGGCGACCTGGATCACCACGCTCGCCTGCCCGGGCGCCACCGTGCCCATGGCGTGGTACAGGCGCACCGCGCGACAGCCGAAGCGCGCTGCCGCCGCCTGCGCCATTTCGCGCAGCAGCGTGCGGACCATCGGCTCGTACATCTCGTAGCGCAGCTCCCGCAGCGGCCCATGCTCGGGATGCGTTTCCTGACGAGTGCGGCCCAGGAACACGCCCTCGGCGCCGCAGTCACCCGGCCAGGGCAATGTCACCACTTCCACCGGGCCAGCGTGAATGCCGACGTCGATATGCGCAGCAGCTTCCGGGGATGGGGCCGAGGATGGCTCGGACATGGCGCGGCTCCCGCGCCGGCGCTCACAGCAGCTTGCGGGCGGCGGCGAGGGCAGCGTCGTAGTTGGGATGCTCGGTCGCTTCCTTGACGACTTCCACGTAGGTCACCTTGCCCTGCTGGTCGGCGACGATCACCGCGCGGGCGAGCAGACCCAGTTCCTTGACCCGCAGCCCCAGCTTGGTGCCGAAGCTGTGATCCTTGTAATCCGAACCGGTGACCACGCTGGTCGCGTTGGCAGCCCCGCACCACCGGCGGAAAGCGAACGGCAAATCCATGCTGACGGTCAGCACCGCCGCCTTGTCGCCCAGCTTGCCCGCTTCCTCGTTGAACCGCTTGGTCTGCAGATCACACACCGGGGTGTCCACGCTGGGCACGCTGGAAATGATCAGCGCTTTGCCCTTGAAGCTCGCCAGGGTGATGGGCTTGAGATCATTGCCGGTCACCGCGGCGTCGGGCAGTTGGCTGCCGACTTTCAACTCGGGGCCGACGAGGGTCATGGGGTTGCCTTTGAAGGTGATGGCGGCAGCGCGTTCGGTCATGGCGGAAATCCTTGGGGTTGGAGAATGCGTGTCGATGGTTCAAGCTCAGCCGGCGTGGCCGGGGCGACCATCATAGCCGCCTTGCCGCTGCTTGTCCGCTGGCGTGAGCTGCGTGCCGCACGATTCCCCATCGTGAATTTTCAGCGAGTCCGCCGCGCTATGCTTCCGTGGTTGGCGATGATGCCCGTGACTGGCGCTTCCGCCATGGCTTGCACAAAGGAACTGGTGATGCTGCGATCGCTGCGCGTCGGAACGGTGGGTTGCATATGGTTGCTGGCGCTGCTGTCGGGAATGCCGGCGCGAACCACGCAGGCAGCAGCGAATGAGTATGTCGTGGCGGACCCTGCCGCTCCCACCGGGGCGCAGCCGATTGTCGTGCTGCAGCCGCGTGACGGCGCCTGGTTCGAGTGGGAACGGGCGCGCAAGTTCCGCAATTATGTAGGCACCGATGAAGGGCTCATGCGCGACGCGGTGGTGTTCCTGCGCGAAGGGGTGCAGCGGATGACCGGCGTGGACCTGCCGGTGGTGGTCGCCGCCGACCCGCAGCCGGGCATTGTGCTGGCGCTGCGCCGTGACCTGCCCGCCGCGGTCGCCAACGACCCGGAAGTCGTCAGCGCCCTGCGGAATGACGGCTCCAATGCGTACAACGACCGCGAAGCGTTCTTCATCCGCACCACGCCCACGCAGACCTGGCTGATCGCCAACACCATCGATGGCTTGCCCACGGCGGCGGCGGAGTTGCTGGAGACGGTGGACTACGTGGTGCTGGGCATGGGGCCGAACTGGACCCACGTGCCGGACTATCGGCAGCGGGCGTTGACGTTCAACGTGCAGCGGGCGGGTCGGCCGAGCTTTTTCATTCGCGCGTTGAGCGCCACCACCGGGCAGAGCTATGGCGTGGGCACGCTCAGCGAAGGGCGCAAGATGACCTTCGCCGAGGGCGATGAGCCGGTGGAAGTCAGCTACAAACGCTGGCGGGTCGCCAGTCGCACGCTGACCAATTCCATGCCGCATTTCCCCGGCCATGCGCTGCAGGCGTACCACAAAGCCGCCGTGGCGTACATGCTCGAACACCAGACCACCGAAGGCTTCCTCGCCCAGGCGCAACTGGGCGCTGATGCCGCGCGTCCCACCCCGCCCCCGGCCGGGCTGGAGTTGTGGATCAACACCGATGCCGCGCCCGACCCCGCGGCCGGCAAGGTGTATGTCGTGCGCAACAACGAATGGAAGGAAGGCAATCTCGCCAGCCTGCCCATGAGTCTGGACCTCACTCTGCCGTGGGTGCGGCAGCTCATCCTCGCCCGCCTGCAGGACGCCAGCGAGAAGCATTTCGAGAAGAACCCCGACGACAACTTCATCTTCGGCACCGATCCCGAAGACGGCGGCGGCTACAACGACTTCGCCCAACTTGCCCGGCAGAAACAGTGGTATCCACAGTACCGTCAGGAGATCGGCAAGCCGCTGAACGCGCCCTATGTGCTGCATGGACAATTCGGCCTGGACCAGCCCACCGAACGCTGGGACGGGGACGCCGTGCCGGATCAGGTGTACGCGCTGAACAACTGGCTGCTGAGCGAATATGACCGTTGGCTCGACAGCCGCCCCGAAGCCGAGCGCGTCACCCGCACCGGGCGCGACAAGAAGCAACTGCTGCGGCTGAGCCTGTACTGCTACAACTACCACGACGTGCCGCCGCATTTCAATCTGGACCAGCGCATTCGGCTGATGATCGCGGGCTATCCCAAGCATCGCGGGCGCGGGCCGTGGAAGGACATCCGCACGCAGCATCAGGCGGCGCAGGCATTCTCCATCATGCTGCCGCGCGAGCCGTCAGGCGAGTACCGCATCATCAGCCTCAGCTATTTCTGGGACGGCACGGCCGCGGGCATTGTGCCGGGTTTCGACGCCCATCCGCAGGCGATTGCCCAGGACCTGCGCGAGACGTATGACGCGGGCATTCGCGCCCTCAATTACGAAGTCGATTTCAACTTCGGCAAAATGGGACTGGGCTACTACCTGCTCAGTCGGGCGCTGTGGGATGTGAATCTCGGGGAAACGGGCTTGACGCAACTGCGTGAGCGCTGGTTGCGGCTGGCGTATGGCCGGGGCTGGGAGGCGATGCGGCAGTACTACGACCTGATGCTGCCGCGCAACTATCCGGTGAACGGGCCGCATACCTGGGCCAAGGCGATTGACTGCATCCAGCAGGCCGACGCGCTGATTGACCCCGCCACGGAGCCCGCCGCGCAGCGCCGACTGGATGATCTCAAGCAATTCTGGCTGTTCTACTACCTGACCGAAACGGACCAGGCCAAGCCGGGCAATCCGGCGTTCAAGACGTTCGCCTGGAAAGGTCAGATGTCGTACATGACGGCAATGCACATGGTGATGCGCAAGTTCTTCAACACCAATGACCCCGCCCAGGCCGCCGGCGCGGAGATCGCCGCCGGCCCCGCGCACTACACGGCGGAGGAAACCGCCGCGTGGTGGCAGACCATCGTGGCGGCCTGGCCGTTGCAGCCGGTCAATGAGTGGGCCCAGCAGACGCTCGCCGACGGCACGCCGGCACTCAAGGTGGATCAACTGGATCTGGTGCAGGTGCGTCAGTTCGCCGCGCCGGGGCCGCAGCAGCCGTTCGTCTACAACAGTGCGCTGGAGCCGCCGGTGCACTTTTACACCTTTGCCGCGCAGCCGGGGGCGAGGATCGGCTTCACCATTTTCTGGCCGGCGCTGGACGATCCGCGTCAGCAGTATTACCACGCCAAGACCGTCAGCTACGGCGCGGATCGCTGGGATGCGCAGCGCCGGCAGTGGGAGCCGTTCCTCGATCCGAACATGAGTGCGCTGGCGTCCCACCAGGCCGAAGCACCGTGGCGCAAGGGCAACGTGCATGTGGTGCGGGTGGAAGTCGAAGCGCCCGCGGCGGGGACCTATCGCTTTGAAGTCGGGCGGGCGGGATTGTCCGCCATGCTGGCGCCGCTGGACCTGGACCCCGCCACCGGCCGCGCCGCCAGCAGCACCGGCTTGTGCTTCAACGAGCCGATCGCCGGGCACACCCAGACCGCCGCCTACTTCTACATTCCCAAGGGCCTCAAGCAGCTCGACCTGGAAGTGTACGACGCCCACAACCGCAAGACGCTGACGCTGTATCAGGGCTTTCCGCCCAGCCGACCGACCGCCAGCCGCACGGTCGATGTGAGCGCCCGGGCGACGCATCGCGTGGAACTGCAACCCGGCGAAGACGGCACGATCGCGCACTTCACCGGCAACGGGTTTGCGTTCCCGTTCCTCTACAGCGTGCCCAATATCTGGGCGAAAAGCCCGCAGGAATTGCTGGTGCCGCGGGCGATCGCACAGGCGGACGGGCTGGAAGTGGTGGAGTGAACCGGCGACCGGGAAACAGCGTCAAGCCCCAACGAAAAACCCCCGGACGCGCTGGGCGCTGATCCGGGGGTTGGGTCGGGTTTGGTTTTGCTGCCGCGGGGGTTTACTTGATCTCAAGCTGGGGCCGATTGCGGTCGGGCCAGTCGACGTGGAAGAACTTGCCGCGCGGCTGATCGGTGCGCTCGTAGGTGTGGGCGCCGAAGAAGTCGCGCTGTCCTTGCAGCAGATTGGCGGGGAGCACCGGGGCGCGGTAGCTGTCGTAGTACGCCAGGCCGCTCATGAACGCCGGGGCGGCGACGCCCGCCTGCGCCGCCAGGGCGACGACCTTGCGCCAGTTGGCTTCGGCCTGCTTGATCTGCTTCTTGAAGTAGGGATCGAGCAGCAGGTTCGCCAGCTTGGGATCGCGGTCGTAGGCTTCCTTGATCTTCTGCAGGAAGCGGGCGCGGATGATGCACCCGCCGCGCCAGATCATGGCGATCTCGCCGAAGT
>CAZSBB010000029.1:0-89130 GCA_964605235.1 uncultured Phycisphaeraceae bacterium | reverse complement strand
GGGGACAGTTCTACTCGGTTGAATAAGGGGACACTTCTACTTCGGTTGCGACACGGGGGGAGGCGCATTTGACACTTAGCGTCAGTCGGCTACATTATTTGGCTCGATTTGCCCCGCGGCAGGCGGAAAGGTGAAACATGAATCGGCAGACCACTTTGGCGAAGAATGATGAAGTCAAACGCAACTGGGTGGTGGTGGACGCCACCGACCAGGTGCTGGGCCGGCTGTCCGTGAAGATCGCCATGATCCTCATGGGCAAAACCAAGCCCACCTACACCCCGCACCATGACGTGGGCGACTTCGTCATCGTCACCAATGTCGACAAAATCCGCCTCACCGGCGCCAAGCTCGAACAGAAGCACTTCAAGAGCTACTCCGGCCACCCGGATGGTCTGAAGCTGCGCAGCTACGGCTGGATGCTGCAGAACAAACCCGAACTGCTGCTCGAACGCAGCGTTCGCCGCATGATGCCCAAGAACAAGCTCGCCACCCATCAGCTCAAGAAGCTCAAGTCCTACCGCGGCAGCGAGCATCCGCACCAGGCGCAGCAACCCACGGCCCTGAGCCTGTAACCCCCCCCGGACCCCCGGACCCCCGGACCCCCGAAAATTTCCCGTCGGGCGAATGGTCGCTCGGGCGGACAAGTGATACGAACTCCACTGAACCACGCAACAGCGACCTTTCACGAGAAGCAACATGACTGAAACGTCCACGGCCACCGCGGAAAAGCCTCAGGCGGAACCAAAGCCCGCCAAGTTCGGTTACTGGTGGGGCACCGGCCGGCGTAAATCCGCCGTCGCCCGCGTCCGGATTCGGCCCGGCGATGGCAAGTTCCAGGTCAACGACCGCGAGGTGGACCAGTTCTTCACCGAGCTGCGCGACCGCGAAGGCGTCCGCGCTCCGCTCAAGACCACCAACACCCTGGGCAAACTCGACATCTTCGTCAACGTCTCCGGCGGTGGCTTCACCGGCCAGGCGGGCGCGGTCCTGCTGGGTCTGGCCCGCGCGCTGATGGCGTACGACCCGAGCCTCGAGCCGGTCCTCCGCGAGCACGACTTCCTGACCCGTGACTCCCGCGAAGTGGAACGTAAGAAGCCCGGCCAGCCCGGCGCCCGTCGCCGCTTCCAGTTCTCCAAGCGCTAAACCGCCCCCGGACCCCCGGCCCCCCGGAAGTGGCTATTGGCCCCCCCGGACCCCGGGAGTCGGCCCTCGGAAGTTTCCTTTGGGGAATCTTCCGCAGCGCAAACGAGAACCACAGCCAACGCAATACACCCCAACCCAGGCTTCACGGCCTGGGTTGTTTTTTTGGGGATAGCAGCACCCGCCCGGCGCAAGGTGCGATGGGGGTGCCTCTCAGCATGGCATGGTGAATCAACGGCCCGCGTTGCGCTCGCACAGCGAGCCCTGCCATGGCGTTGCTGTAGGGCTCGCTGAGCGAGCGCAAGGGCTTCTCCCAGAGCGATGTCCTCCTGCACCATTACCTGCACCTGCCGCTGCGCGACACATGGGCGCATAAAAAAACCAAGGCCGCGCGTCATCAACGCGCGGCCTTGGGTGATGGCTCGTTTGGCGCATTCCTGAAGCGGAACGCCCGGGAGCAGAGGTTTACTTGATTTCGACCTCGGCGCCGGATTCCTTGAGCTTGGTCGCCAGGGCTTCGGCTTCGTCTTTGGCGATGCCTTCCTTGACGGGCTTGGGCGCGTTGTCGACCAGGTCCTTGGCTTCCTTGAGGCCCAGGCCGGTGGCTTCGCGGACGGACTTGATGACCTGGATCTTGTTGCCGCCGGGGCTCTTGAGGATGACGTCGAAGCTGGTCTTCTCTTCGGCTTCCTCAGCAGCGCCACCCGCGGGGCCAGCCATGACGACGGCGCCGCCGGCGGCGGGCTCGAGGCCGTAGGCTTCCTTCAGGTAATCCTTCAGGTCCACCGCCTGCTTCAGGGTCAGGCCGGCGATCTTGTCACCGAGTTCCTTGATGGCGGCATCAAATTCTTTACCTTCGCTCATAACACAGACTCCCATGGTTGACTTGGCAGTCGCGTGGTGCTCGACCGTCGAGCATTTAACCCCTGCGGGGCCAGGCGAACAGCGGAAGTTCCGTTCCAAACAGCGCCGCCGCAACGCGCGGTGGCGCGATACATCTCGGGCATTCCAAAACCAGTTTTCACCACAGAGGCACAGAGGGCACAGAGAAAATTTTCACCGAGGACGTTTTTAGACATCCAACTGAATTGCCGCTCTTTTGCCGGCTCTGTGCTCTCTGTGCCTCTGTGCCTCTGTGGTGTTCTTCTTACGACTTACCGATAACCTTACGCCACCTTGGTGATGGCTTCGCCTTTTTCCAGCTTTTCCTCGATGGTTTTGAGCAGGCTGGCGATGTTGGCGCCCGCGCTGGTGGCGGCGCTGATGAGCTGGCCGGCCGGCCCCAGGATGACCTGGATGACCTGGGCCTGGGCTTCTTCCCGCGTGGGGTACTTGCTCAGGGCTTCCATCTCGTTGGGGCCAAAGAGCTGGCCATCCATGATGGCGCCCTTGACCTGGAGATTGGTGATGGCCTTGGCTTTTTCGATCAGCTCGCGGGCGACGGCGACCACGCTGCTCCCGCCGTACACCAGTGCGGTGGGGCCTTCGAGCAGTTTCTCGATGCCCTTGAGGTCGGTTTCGCTGAGCACCGCCTTGGCGAGGTTGTTGGTGACCACCGCCACGCGGATTTCTTTTTTCGCCAGCTCGGCGCGGATGGTGTTGTTGGTGTTGGAGTCCACGCCGCGGATGTCGATCAACACCGCGCCGCTCAGGTCGCCAAAGCGTTCCTGGTAGGACTTCTTGATCAGGCTCTTGATGGGCTTGCTCATGATGGGGTTCCTTCGCCGGCGGCCGCGCCTGCACCAGGCGCGGGTCCAGCCGAGGGGGGCTTATTCCGCAGCGGCGGCGGCGATTTCCACTTTGACACCGGGGGTCATCGTCCCCGAAAGGGTGACGCTCTTGATGTACGTGCCCTTGGCGGTCGACGGCTTCATGCGCTCCAGGGCGGCAATGAACGCCTGGGCGTTGTCCACCAGCTTCTGGGCGTCGAAACTCTGCTTGCCGATGCAGGCGTGAATGTTGCCGCCCGCATCATTGCGGAACTCGACCTTGCCGGCCGCGTATTCCTTGACCGCCTCGGCGACCTTGGGCGTCACCGTGCCGCTCTTGGGCGAGGGCATCAGGCCACGCGGGCCGAGCACCCGACCGAGCTTGCTGATGACGCGCATCATGTCCGGGCTGGCGACGGCGACGTCGAAATCCATCCAGCCTTCTTCGATCTTCTTCACCAGTTCTTCGCCGCCCGCTTCCACCGCGCCCGCCGCCGTGCAGTCGGCGACTTTGTCCGCCGAGCAGAAGGCGACCACGCGCTTGGACTTGCCGATGCCGTGCGGCAGCGACAGCGAGCCACGCAGGTTCTGATCCGCCTGCTTGGGGTCGATGCCCAGATGCACGCAGATGTCCACCGACTGGTCGAACTTGACCTGCTTGAAGGTCTTGACCATTTCCACCGCGGTGGGCAGGGGAAAATGATTGTCACGATTGAACTTGGCGTAGTCGGCCTTGAGCCGCTTGCCTTTGATCAGGGCCATCGTCCTGTCCTTTCGAGCATTCCGCAGCAAGGGCGGAACATTCTGCCACGATCGCGGCTCGTGGTGGGCCGGGCTCCAACAGCGGAGCTGAGCACAGCACCGGGCTTACTTGGTGCTGAGGGTTTCTAGACCTTCGACATCAATGCCCATCGAGCGGGCGGTGCCGGCCAGGGTGCGAATCTTGGCGTCATCGGTGTGGCCGCTGAGCTCTTTGCCTTTTTCCTCGACCAGCTTGCGGAGCTGATCGACGGACACCTTGCCGATCTTGTTCTTGTTGGGCTCGCCCGAGCCTTTTTCCGCACCGATCAGGTCGCGGACGAGGACGGAGGCGGGGGGGGCTTTGATTTCGAATTCAAAGCTGCGGTCCTTGTAGACCGTGATGACGCAGCCGACGACCTTGCCGTTGAGGGCGCGGGTGCGTTCATTGAACTGCTGAATGAACTGGCCGGGGTTGACGCCGTTGGCGCCCAGAGCCGGGCCGATGGGGGGCGCGGGGGTCGCCTGACCGCCGGGGGCCTGGATCTTGAACTGCTTGTCGATTTCTTTTTTCTTCGCCATAGCTATAAACCTCCAGCCGCGCCGGGAGCACACGCCCGAATTGCAGCGAGCCGAACAATATACCGATCCTGCTGCGGAATGCCAAATCGGGGGGCAGGGCTCCCGGAATCCCCCTCCGGAACCACTGGAACCAGCCGGGACAAGTCTCGCTGAGCGCCCCAGCCCACCGCCTCTACCCGCCGACTCGCGTCGGCGGCTCAGAAAAACCACAACCTGCCACCCGCCGTCACCGCACCGCTGCGCATGTCCTGCCGCCGTTTGACGTTGCCCGCCGACACCGATAGCATGTCCGCCATCTTTGGCCCGTAGTTCAATTGGTAGAATGCCTGACTCTGGATCAGGAGGTTCCAGGTTCGAGTCCTGGCGGGCCAGCTTTCCCCATTTCCAGCACGAACGCACTCGACTGCACCAAAGCGCAACCATGCGAATCCTCGGGAAAAACGGCATTTTGCCGTTGGCGGTGCGCTTGGCTGCGCGTGCCTGCGTGCGCGTGCTGCACCGGATTCTGCAGCGCTTTTCCGAACTCCGTCGCCGCCTGAAATTGCTCATCTGTGACTTGCAGATAGTGCTCAGATGCGACCTTGATGCTGTTGCCGATCCACTCGCTTACGCTCTTGATGGCGAAGCGTTCAGCCAGTTCAGTTTCGCGGGTGCTCCGCAAGTTCTGCCACAGCTTGGGCCACGGCTCCAGACCTGCTTTGGTGATGATGCGTGACAGGTGGGTTCGCAGGTTGGCTTTGCTGGATCGCTTGACCAGATGCACCGCTCCCGGCTCTGCCAACTCGAAAGCTTGACGCAGCCACGGCAACAGGTCGCCGAAGATCGGCACCAGCCGATAGGCTTTGCCTTCAAAGCGTTCTGTTTTGGGCGACGTGACCCGCATGGCGTTGCGGTCCCAATCCACATCGTCCCAGGTCATGGCGCTAACTTCGGATGGCACCCGCAGGCCCCCGAAGCGAGCCAGGGCGAACAGCAATCGCCATTCCGCATCCGGGCAAGCATCGAGTACCTTGGCGGCTTCTTCTCGTGTGACGTAGTGGAATTTGGCTGGGTTTCCTCGCACCGTGCAGGACAAGCCAGCAAATGGGTTTGATTCGATGATGCCATCGTCCAGGGCAGCTTTGAAGAACTGCTTGGCGATCCCGCACCGTCGATTTGCCGTGTTCTGTGATAGGCCGTAAACGTCTTTCAGCTTGCGTTGGAATCGGTCGGCGTCAGCTTTGGTGAAAGACCGCAGATCGCGGGTGCCATCAAAGCATTCCAGCAGGCACCGTTTGCCGTGACGGTAAGCCTCAAGCGTGAGTTGCTTCACGTCGGTTCGCTGGGCGATGTAGTCATCAATGAAAGCTTCCAGCGTCGCCCGCTTCTGCTGCTCGACCAATCCCACCTTTGCCAGCCGGTCCCGCAGCTTGGGCGGCAAACCTGCCAGCCACGCGGCAGTCACCCGATTGACGGGGGTGTTGGTCGTTTGAGCGTTGAGCAGGTGGTCAACATGTTGCTTGACCACCTCGGTGTCCCGCATCGACATCTTGCCCAGGCGAAGGCTACGTCGCCGTCCATCGTTGCCGATGAACTGGAGAACCCGCCGACCGCCTGACTCAGTGGCGATGCTGGCCATGGTCCACCTCGATAGGTTGAAGGGCGTACGCTTCCAACGCTTGGCGGGTGTACAGGACACGACGCCCAATCCGCCGGCAAGCGATCATGCCCGCGTTGGTCAGCTTCTGGATTTGACGCACTGAGATCGACAGCAGGGCGGCGGCTTCTTTGACACTCAGCAGCAGCTTGCCGCCCATGGCTGCTGTCTGCCCGCTCGGAATCCATCCATTTTCACGCATTGTTTAAGCTCGCATTTCTCCGCTTTTTGAAATCACGGACATGGTTGACCACTTCATCAAACGCTTTTCGCTGGGCCGGGTCATCTGCGTCGAGCATGAACACCATGCGGAGCAGATGCCCCAGCACCGGGCCTTCGATCCGGTCGGCAAACTTCTCGCCCTCACGGACACCGTATTCCAAGCAATGGGCGATCAACTCGCTTTTGGACCAGCCGACTCGTTCCGTCAGAACGTTGATGCGGGCGTCCAGTGCTTCGTCAATCTTGGCCGACACGGTGACCTTCTCGGGCATGATTTACGATCCTTTACTTATGACATCGTACCGCAAATGGATGTGGTGTCAACCCGCCATTCACTCGGCGGGAGCAAATGGCCAGCATATTTACTGGGTTCTGGATTGAGGCGGTAACGTAAAAGGCTCAGTTGCCGGCCGCCCGCAGGAGGGGGCTCCAAACCGACAACTCAATTATTGTTCGCGGGTTTCACCGGTCAACTGCAGTCGGTGGTTAGCTCGCCTTCAATGTGCGCCGTTCAAGAGTAGCGGCTAAGCGCTGTTTCAAGCGATCACTTGCAGGTCTACCAAAGTTCACTGGGTCAGATATTACTAGACGATCCTGTTTCATGCCGAAACCAATAATGGCCAAACCTACGCGGCACGCGAGCACCCTGCTCTGAAATAAGTTGCGAATAGTTTCGCCACTGATCTTCCCATCACCGGTTCCGTCACGTATGGTCAACAACGCTAATGGCTCCTCGGAAACAAAAGATACCCGGCTTGCGCTATTGCCCGTGACCGTGATTGGAGATGCCGCAACACTGGTAGTCCCTTCAGTAGATAGCGGGACAGTAATAAAGCCTTGAGAGAGTTCTCCCGCTGGTATCAAAAGGTATGAAAAAGGGCGAATTGCGAATGATCGATGTCCATCATTGGCCACCATAGCCTGGACTCGCAGGAATTCTGGTGAGGCTGCCTCAATAACCTGAGACAGCTCCAACAAGAATTGTTCAGCGTCCTTCTTAACATTCTCGGCAACCGATAGCACCTTCGAGAACATCCAGCGAAGATCTGTATGGTCCAAGTATATCCAGAAGCGCCGCGTGATATTCGTCAAATGCACAGCCTGTTTGTACCGTCGAGCGTCTTCTTCGCCTTTCTCAGCCTTGACTCGTGAATACTCCGCGTCCTCGTTGATTTCTGACAAAACAAACCCGGTACTGGGGCTAAGATGAATGAAAGAGCGTTCGCCAGACTTCCATTCGTCAGGATGTGGTTTGATATATCTATCGGGCATTTCATCCAGGCATTGTGATAAAGCCATTTGCTGAAGGATTTCAAGCGCATGGCTGTATTGGGTCCAGCGACGGATTAAGTCTACACGTTGGTCATCGACTGATAGTGCTGGATCTGTGATATTCGGCTCATCGCGTAGCTTGCGCAGATGCGTGATAAGTTCGCTATGCATTTGCAATGTATAGCGAGATTTATCAATGAAGGTGAGCACTTTTCCTACGGTGAGGTCATCATCCAGTGACGGCAGAAGTAAGTTTCGACTCTCTGCAATGCGCAAGCGATAGTCAAGCTGAACGGGCGTGTCGTCAGCACCCGACGCCGCTGACATAGAGATATCGGTGACAAGTATGCGGGGCCTCGGGCGATCAAAATACCGGCGAACCAGCGAGGCAACCACAGGGGTGGCGATTACGCCAAGGATGAAAGTGACGATCGGAATGGCGTATTCGTGGTAAGGCATAATTGGCGAGCTAACGGATAAGCGTTCAGTTGCGAGCCGCGAGCGGGAACGACCCACCGGCGACCCACGGGAACAAGACCATTGTCGCTCGCGTGCTCGTCAACTGCAACGCATGGTTAGGCCTCTTTGGCACGTTTGGCTGAGCTGGTTGCGCCCATTGCAAACATCGCGGCAGCGGCAAGCCAAGCAGTCGGTTCGCCCGACCACGCCAGTAGACCAAATGCAACTGCACCAACGTAACCAGCCAACTCCTGCACGCGACGCTGATTATGGGGCGAAGCGCGACGTGTGAAGTAGTTTGGAAGGAATACTCGCAATGCGATCGCGCTGACAATCATGAGGCCGAAGAACATGAGAAGCATGTAATCCATCGGCTTTTCTCCGTGGCCTAACTATGATTTATTTGCGCCATTATCCGTGCAACATGCCCGGAAATTCCAATAGCACATGAATGTATCGTATGGTTAAGAATAGACTTGTCAATCCTTCATTACTGTATTGGACTGCTCAATTTCTTGCGACGACGCATCAATGCAAGAGTTGCACTGTGTTGTTCGCCCTGTGGCCGGGGCAAAGTGTTCGATAAGGTGGGCTTGCTGGCGCGATCAGTGCTTATCCGCGACTATTCCACACCCCCCATCGCATCCCGCGCCAACGCCCGCGCTTCTTTCATGCTGAATCTGGACCTGCCCCCGCCGCTCAGTTGCAGCGTCCGGCGGGCTACCCTTGTGACCACATGCTCCACTTCCGGCATCCATTTCTCAATCAGGAACCGGGCCTGATGCAGGCATGTTGACCGGCTATCGGGCACGGTGCCCAGGTGGGCCATGGCGCCAGCGAGACAGCCCCACGCCTGATTCACCAACTCCCGGACTTGGGCATTACCTTCCAGCATCAGGCGATCCGCTGGCGTTGCAAAGCCCCACGATGCCCGCAGAGCCGCCCGCAGGCGTTGCCACGGCTCCGACTCGGTGGCCCGTGTCTGATGCCCGCTGCCCACCGCTGACTCATTCACCCAGCGACACCATTTGCCATAGACGTACTCGCACACGCTGGACCGCTTGGCTGACCATGCCGCCCAGGTGCGGACACCCAGCGACTTGAGCGTGTCCCGCCCCAACTCGCATTCAACCCGCGTCACGTCCCCGGCTGGCTCGCCACCCCACACCCGCGACACCCACAAAGCACGCTTCACCGGATCATGCCGCAGCTCTTCCAGCTTGTCATAGGCCCGGATCATGAGCGGAGACTTGCCGAAGCTAACGCCCGTGGCATGGGTGCCATTCTCGAAGAAACCGAACTCACAGCGTTTGAGTGCTCGGCTGATGACCCGCCGCTCCCGCACCGCCGCCGCGAAGTCAGCCACCGGCCAATCCGCCAGGTCCACGGCAATGTCGATCCGACTCAGACAATCCCACAGGATGGCACCACCCAACCCGGCCACGCGGGCGCGAATGGTGCTGTAGATGTCCCCGGCATTCTGCATGCAGGCCACGCCCCCGGCATAGACCATCACGTTTGGCGTATCACCCACCGGGTTCTGTCGATTCGCCACGGCATAGACCACGCCCTCAGCTTCCAATGCGAACTGTGCCACCAGATGCCCATCACCCGCTCGCAGCCCACGCGGCAGGACCCGCCAGACATGGGAGCCGATGGTCAAGGTGTGTTCGCTGCCATCGGTGACCGACTGAGCCGCTTGCTTGGCTTCGTTCAGGATGAAACTGAGCTTGTCCCAGGTGCTGGTAGTCCACCGCACCCCGAAGCCGATTCGTACTGTGTCCACTGTGACTCTATACCCCGGATGGTTGTTTGAAGGGGGGGTGTTACTATTAGCCCCCCCTATGGGCAACGCGGCCTCAGGCACGCCACCGGGCGGGATTTGCTCTGCGTCCACCTGCTGGGCCACCACCGGCGACGCAGCCCCGGCCGAGCCGCCGCAGTGCGTCGGCATCGGACCGTGACCGCTTGCCGTCGTCTGTCGCTTGCTCATGGCAGCACCCTCCCGCACGAAGTGCAGCCAGGACGCAGCCACGACGGGACCAGGCCGAGGAACAGCTTTTCCTGCAGGTGACAGAACGACCGCCGCCAGCTTGGCCGATTGGGGATGGCGAACCGGCTTTGCTGCTGGTCATGGTCCTTGCGCTTCACGCCGCCCACCGCAACCAGTAGCCGGGCACCCGTGACGCTGTGCTCCAGGTGAAGGCGAACGGCTGCCTTGTGCTGGGCGATCAGGACACACCGCCAACGGGAGTACCGTAGCGTGTGCAGCAGCAGGGGGACGACCCCGGCGGCAAAATGGAGATGGTGACTTACCCAGTCTGTGCTATGCTTCACGACACAATTCCTTTCTTCCCTTTGCGGGAGATGGGCCGCCGCACGAGTGCCGACTTTGACCGGTAGCACTGTGCGGTTTTTTCATTGGCGTCAGATGACTTGATGGTGAACGCGACGGGGGACGGGCCGGGCTCCGCTCGCTCACTCGCCTGGCGGCTCGCTCGCTCCGCCCTCGGCTCGGCATGGTCGGGCTCCGCAGTCGCTCGCTTCGCTCGCTCCCGCTGCGGGGCCTCCGCTTCGCTCCGGCCCTCGGCGGCTTCGCCGCCGACCCTCCACCTCGCCGCCGCCCCCTGCCCTGGGGTGGCAGTGAGTGACCGCAAGACCCGACGAACCACAACCCCGATGGGTTCAGCTTCGCTCATGGCGTCCCCCGTGGTGTTTGGCCCGACGAGCAATCGAAACCACCGCCAACCGCTCAGCAGGCTGCAGCGTCGGCCACAGGTCGATTAGCTCATGGAGCAGGTGGTCTGGCGGTGTTGCACCGGCGACTGCACCGGATTTTGCAGCGCTTAATGGGAGATTTGCACTATTCCCCAAAGAATCCCGCGATAGTTCCTGTCCTGGCGGGCCAGCTTTCCCCATCTCCAGCACGAACGCGCTCGACTGCACCGAAGCGCACGCTCCACGAGTTCATGATGAATTCGTGGGGGAGGCGATTGTGCCTCGTTTGGGCATGGTCCGCCGAGTGCGATTCTTGCTCTGGATATCGCTGGGCAGGTGAGATGACAAGCAGTCTCAATTGGAGTAGCTGATTTTCAGTTTTAACATAAACTGTAACCCAGTGTGTCCATGAAATCTCGCGATATTTCAGGCTAGTATTTCATGTATGCGAAGGTAAATATTCCCGGTCTGAGCTGCATGTCGTTTTTTTCGAAGTAGTAGGCTTACAAAATCTATTCGCTCCTCGAAAACAGCCATGAGATCAGAGCCATCCATGAGGATAATGCTGGTCTTTCCTGACGAATGCGCGGACACGCCGTCCGTGGTGAACCCGTTTATAGACATGAAAACGCCTAATGTGTTTTCAAGTTTCCTCTCGACCTTTCTGGCGAATGCATCAAGGGATTTTGCCCCGATGAGGCCTTGGAGCCATTTTGCCTCGAACAAATAGTCGGTTCCTTCGAGTGAGAAACCGCCGTCGATTTGTTCTCCGGTGTTTCGAAAAGATGCCTTCGGATCAAGATCAAAAAGCTCAAAAATATCGTACATGATCTTCTCGAGGTCAAAGCCGCGCGCTTGCTTATTTGTTGACGTGACTAAGGTCATATACCTGGCCTTGATGTCATTGAGTTTGTCACGAATAGCTTGATTTGCTTGCAGCTTCTCGGCTTGTTGGCGTCGTCGCTCGGCGATGGCATCAATTTCAACCGCAATATCTTGGTGGGGTTGGACGAGTTGGCGGAGTTGGTTGACGGATTCACGAGCGCGCTGCTCTTTCTGTTTTCCGTCCTCTAGGAGTGCCAGGTGATTGAATGAGTGTAAGTCGCATACTGCGTGGGCAAGGCGAATCAAATCGCCTAGATGTTGTTCCTGGTTACGGCAAAGGTAATCGACCAGGTCGGCAATGATGAGCCGTTTATACTTACCCCAATTCAGCGTCGTCAGGACGGAAGTGTTCGAGACGGATTGTTGAAGGAAGCTACGGAGATCAGATTTATACCAGTAGATATGGCACAGGGCTTCTTTCAGTGCAACAATAGCAGCTGGTGATAGTCGTTTCGTCATAATCGAATCCATGAGTTTACATCAGTTCGATGGCATGTATGGCTACGATCATGATTGCCCGCTTGCTCCCCACCCCGAATATATCAGGAAGGCAACTCACCCATACCCCGCATTCACATACTTCCCCGCTGCGTTCTCCCCAAACCCCAACTCCCCGCTCCGCGCGCGAAGACCTTCCAGCAATCCCGCATACCGCGCCTCTCCGATCAGGTTCACGCGCTCCGACGGATCAACTTCCAGATCAAACAGCACCTCGCGCAGCGCCGGCTGGGGGGCGTTGTCGAAGCACATGTATTTGATGGCGCCGCGTTTGATCATCAGCTCCCGGCCGGCAAACTGGCTGATGGTTTCATCGTTCCAGTCCGCTACGGGGCCAGCGCTCTGCAGCAGCGGGAACAGGCTGCGGGAGTCAAGCCCCCGGCCATGCACGGTGTCGGCCAGCTCCGGCAAAGGCACATTGGCCATCTGGCAGATTGTGGCGAACAGGTCGCAGGTGTTGACGTTCTGCTGCACCACGCGCGGTTGTCCAGCCGTCATGCCCCATTGCTGGCGCAGTGACCGGGGGGGGCGGATCAGCAGCGGCACGCGCACCGAGCCTTCGTAGAACTTGCCTTTGAGCCACACGCCATGTTGTCCGAGCATGGAGCCGTGGTCGGCAGTGAAGATGATCCACCAGTCGTCCAGGTTCTGACCCACGTGTTCCAGTTCCGCCAGCACCTGGCCATAGTCCTCGTCGATTTCCTCGATCATGCCGTAGTACGCGGCGGTGGCTTTGAGAATGTCGCGCTCGGTGACGTCCTGGCCGACCACTACGCGCTGACGGTTGAAGGCGTGATGCTCGAAGTCGATGTCCTCCACATAGGTGGACACCCGGCGCAGGTAGTAATTGAGCTTGTCTTCCGTCGTCAGATAGGGAAAGTGCGGGCGATTGAAGCTGACCTTCAAACACAGCGGCTGGTCGGGCGATGGCTTGTCGGCAAAGACGTCATTGAAGTGATGACGAATGAATGGCTTGACTCCCGCCAGCGCGTGGGCGTCGCGGTCGTGGGTGTATCGGCCGTGCCCGACGCCGGCGCGCACCACCTCGCCGGCGGCGCTCCGGCTGCCGTAGCTGGAGGGATGTTTGAAGCCTTGATAGCTCGCCGCATCGCAGCCGGGGATGTAGCGCGGGGTGACGTTCATGTCCGAGCCGATACGCATGGTCCAGCCCTGCATCTGGTCCGCGCCATCGTGATGCAGTTTGCCCGCACAGACCGTGGCGTAACCGAACTGGGACAGCCGGCGCGCCCAGGTCATGGAGAAGGGCGGCAGGTCATCGCCATAGCACTCCGCGCCGCACGTGCGCGGCAACTGCCCGGCCGCGATGCACTGCCGCGCGGGAATGCAGATGGGGCTGGGCGTGTAAGCATTGGCGAACACCACCGCGTCGCGCGCCAAGCCGTCGAGCACCGGCGTGCGCACCACCCTATTGCCGGCGTAACCCAGCACGTCGGGGTGATGTTCGTCACTCATCAGAAACAGAATGTTGGGATGCGTGGACATGAAGCACAACTGTAATGCCCTGTCGCCAAACCGCAATCATTCCCGGGGCCGCGACTGCAACAAATCCTTTTGATTTACAATGCTTTTACGTCTTGACGAAAGGGCTTGGCATGAGGCTCCCGCAGCGCTGGAGCGGCATGGTGTCGATGTGGCTCCTGATGGCTCTGTGCGTCGTGCCGGGCAGCGCTCAGCCCGTGGTGCAGACGGAACTGGTCGATCAGGTCGTGGTGGCGCGGGACACGCACACCGGCAACACCACCGGCGCGCTGTGGCCCTGGGCGGGCAGCAGACTGCGTGGCTATGAGACGCTGACTTTCAACCTTGACCCGATCGACCCCACCTGCGGCTCACAATGGGTGACTCTCGACGTCGCCCGGATGCAGCCGGTGGTGCTGATTGATGATGTGAACACCGCCTGCAGCCAGCCCACCCGCGCCAATCGGGCAGGGCAGCGCATCACCGCATCCCGACAAGCCGGCGATCTGTTGGGCACGAGTCCCGCGCGCCGCCCGGCAAACCATCCGGGCGCATGGGAATCCCCCGGCGGGCATGTGCTCCGCGAGGGCAAAGACCTGGGCGGGCTGGAACCTGGCTGGGGCGTGGTGAAGTTTGACGAGCATTGGTCGGGCCAAGTCTGGCTCGCAGCGCCGGACGAGAAGCCGGGTTATCTGATGCTGGCGGAGCAGTTGTTCGGCGCGCAGGTGCTTTACCGCCTCTATGCCGTGCTGCCCACGCGCCTGGTTCCTCTGGGCATTGAAGGCGGGGCGGAACTGCGGGGATTTGTCGCCATCAACAAGCAATTGTTCTACCGCGATGCCGCCGGCGTGCTGCATTGCAAAGCGCTCGACAGCGATGCACCCGCCCAGCCGGTGGCGTCGGACCAGATTGATCCGGCGGTGTATGCCGCGACGGATCCGGGCTTGCGCAGCTTGTACCGCGGCAACCGTGAGCTGCACGGCGGGAACTCACTGGACCCGACGGTGCAGTTCGCCATCAGTGCGCACGACCAGTTGCTGCGCTTCTGCTGGAGCCACAAGCGCGACCAGGTGAAGCTCGACGGCGCGGCGCCGATGCCGGTGCAGAAATTGGCTCTGCATCAGGTGGACCTTTGGCCGCGCATCTGGCACTTCGCGTCGGGGCTTCGGCCGGACCTGTTCGGAGGGAACGATGCGCTGAAGCAGCGGCTGGAGCAGATGCACCTGACCGACGGCTTCATCGCCTGGGCGCAGGACGGGCGTGACGGTGAAGCAGCGCGTTTGACGGTGTGGCTGCCCGGCACGGAGCCGGTGGATTTGGGCCCGCTGGCGCCCTGCGAGGGACGCGCGTTGTCGCGCATCTACCAGTTGCGCATCACCGCGCCGGGTGACATTCTCGTGCTGGCGGGCGATGGGCAGATCACTGCCTTGCAGCGATATGAGTCGCCGCTCCTGCAGCACGCCACGCAACTGGGGCGTGAAGCGATGGAACTGGTGTACGGCCCGGACCCGCAGCCGCCGACGACTTTTCGCACCATCGCCAGCATGTATGACTTCGCCCCGCAGGCGGATCGCGGCTACCACTGCATTGCCGGCGCCAGCGATGGCAAGGTGTACTTCGCGTCGATGCCGCATCATCCGCAGTTGGGTTCGCCGCTGTTTCGCTATGACCCGACCACAGATCAGGTGACCATGCTGGGGATGCTCGATGAACTGGCGGGCAACACCGCGCCGGGGCACGTGCCCAACATGGTGCACACGATGCCGGTGGAGATGAATCAACGGTTGTACTTCCTGGGCCAGGACCCTTTCTACGGCAACCGGCGGTTTCCGGGCATGAGCGAGGAAACGAACCAGCATCTCGGTTCGCCGCTGCTGGCGCTGAATCTGGAAAGCAATACGTTCACCATGCTGGGGAATCCGTTGCCCAACGAGCTGTCGCTGTTCGGCATTCAGGCGGACCCGCTGCACAGCCAGCTTTACCTGCGGCGGGGTTACTGGGAGAAGGACCAACGCTGGTACACGCTGCCGATCTTGCCCGGCGGCGGCATGGGCGCGCTGACGCCGTTGCCTTGGCCGCAGGCGCCCGTTTGCATTCATGTGGCGGCGGACGGCAAGGTGTACTTCCCGCTGACGCGCCCGCGCACGGAGCAGACGCCGCCCGACCTGCCGCCGCTTGCGGACGTGATGCGCTACGACCCGCAGACGCAGGCGCTGACCGCCATCGGCACGCTGGACGTGCGCGCGCTCCTGGGCGATGCGGTGACGCTGACGCGCAATGGCAAGCTGCGCAACCAGTGGGAATGGGTGCTCAATCAGTCGGCCGACGATCCCCGGCTTTACGCGTTCAATGAGGAGACGGCGCTGCTGGCGCAGGTGGATTTGGAGACCGGCGCCGCGGTGCGGGTGGCGCAGTTGCTGCCGGAGGTCAAGCACTATCCGGTGCCCAACTGGGGGCAGGTGATTCGCCGGGGCGCGGAGGTCTATTGGCTGCCCGTGGATGTGACGCACAGCCGCTACCGCACCACACGGTTGTGGGCGGTGAATCTGGAAACCGGGCAGGTGCGGCGGCTGGGCGTGCTCAAGGATCAGCAGGGGCGGTGGATGCAGGACGTGACCGGGGTGGCGGTGGGGCCGGATGACCGCGTGTATTTCCTGGGTCAGTTGTACGGTTTGCCTGAGCAGCGCACCTTCGTTCGGCGCAGCCTGTACTCCGCGCCGTATAAGCTGGACTCGATTCTGGGCGTGCTGGATCCGTTGCCGGCGTTGGAGCGGTGAGCGCAGCGGCGGTGCAGCAGATATACTGCGGACATGGTTTGCGGCGCTGCGCTAGCTGGTCGGGGTGAGCGGTGCTGCCGCGCGTGGTCGAGAAGAGGATCATCCCTGTGACTGACACGCCCACGACAGCGCCGCCGGCGGTGCGGGTGCTGGCGGTGACCCGGCGACCCGAGTCGGACAGCTTCCAGCAGCGCGTGGTGCAGTTCCTCACGCCGCTGGCGGAGCAGGGCGTGCAGGTGGAGACGGCGGTGCTGCCGTCGGGCTGGTTGCAGCAGCGCCGGTTCATTGATCGCTTCACCGACTTCGATGTGGTGTGGTGGCATCGTCACCTGTTGACGCCCTGGTTGCTCGGACGATTGCGGCAACGGGCGCGCCGGCTGGTGTTCGACTTTGACGATCCCTTGCCTTACTCCGCGCGGCACGGCGGCCAGCGCAGCGTCACTCGACGTTTGCGGTTCGCCAGCATGTTGCGCTGCTGTGATGTGGCGCTCCCGGCGAGCAATTTCCTGGCGGAACTCGCCCGGCCGTATTGCGAGCGGCTGCAACTGCAACCCATGGCGATCGACTGTCCGGCGGAGGAAGCAGCGCCGCCGCTGGAGCGTCGTCCGGGGCCGACCACGATGTTGTGGTTGGGCGGGAAGAACGGTTCCACGCAGGTGGCGATGCTCACTTCCGTGCTGCGGCAACTGGGGCAACGCTATCGCGAACTGACTTTGCGGGTGATCGGCATGGACCCGAGCGACTGGGCGCCGCTGCGGGTGGATTGTCGCGCGGATACGCCCGCCGAGCAGGCGGCGGCGCTGCGTGAATGTCACATAGGTCTGGGTCCCATGCCCGAGACGGTCTGGACCCGGGCCCGCACCTCGCCCTGGGTGCTCAAGTACATGGCGTACGGCATGGCGTGGGTCGGCTCGGCGGTGGACGAAAACGTGGTCGCCGGCGGCGAAGGCACCCGCGGCTACTGCGCTGCCGATCCCGATGGCTGGCTCACGGCGTTGTGTCAGTTGGTTGACGACGCCCCGCGCCGCCAGCGCATGGGCGCCGCCGGCCGCGCCCATATCCTCAATCAACATTGCAAGCCCGTGCTCACCGGCCGGCTGACGCAGCTCTTCCGCAGCCTGGCGTCGCCGCCCCCGACCGCAGGCACGTAACACGCATCGGCACGGCGCGACGACCATTTGCTCACGCCCACTGAAACGTTATCTTCCCGGCCATCGCGGCAGTCGATGCTGCCGACCTCTTGCTGTGAGCCAATGCCATGACCGTCAAATGGGCTGCCGAAGGTTGTGACCGTTACGTTGATCCCCAGACCGGCGTCATCATCCGTTCACTCACCAGTGGCGCAATGATCAGCAACAACATCTACGGCGAACAGCCGTACACCGACCCGCATGGCCAGCGCGTGGTCATCGCCCGCAGCCGGGATTTTCATTTCGACGATGAAAGCCTGCTGCTGGTGGGCGATCTGCAGCGTCTGCGCGTCGGCATGGTCGATCGCATCCGCGGCGTGCGCGGCGTGTTCAATGCCGCGTGGTCCGGACTGGTCTACTACTACAACCTCAACGGCGACCTCATGCGCCTGAACCTCAACACCCTGGAGAAGGAAGCCTTCACCTTCTCCACCGGCGACGGCGGGTCGCGCGGCGGGTCGTCCGTCTCACCCGATCAACGCTACATCATCCGCCCCAACCTGCGCCCCGGCAGCAAGCCCGGTTACGCCACCATCGCCATCGAGCGCGTCGACCTGGTGGAACGCAAGGTCGAGGTTATTTTCGAGCATCCCGAGATCACCAACTCGCACCTGCAATTCAACCCCATCACCGGACGCCAGATTCTCGTGCAGCACAACGTGGGCACCCAGATGCTCATGGATGGCACCGTGCCCCAGGCGGTCACCTCGAGGGGTGTGCGGCTGTTCTGCCTGGATGCCGACGGCTCCAACCAACGCTACTACCCGGTGGGCGATCCCCACACCGCCCGCACCACCGGCCACGAATGCTTCATCGCCGACACCGGCAAAGCGCTGGTCTCGGTGGCGTGGGACTGGAAGACCTGGCAGCTCGACAGCCGGTATCCCGAAGGCAATCTGTTCATCGTGGAGCCGGGCGCGGATAAGCCGGTGGTGTTCAAGGCGCCCGAGCATCGGTTCAACCACGTCAGCGCTTCGCGCTGCGGCAAGTATTTCGTTGCCGACTCGCACAGCCGGGGATTGCATGGGCCCGATGGCAAGTTGCAGGATGTCGCGCTGGTGGTCGGCAATCTGCAGACGGGCAAGTACCGCACGCTGGTGGAACACACCTACGCCTCCGGCGGGGGCAACCAGTGCACGCACACCCATCCCTACCTCACGGCCGACAACCGCCATGTGATCTACAACAGCGATCAGATGGTGGGCGTGCCGCAGGTGTATGACGCGATCATTCCCGACAGCTTCCTCGCCAGTCTGGATTGATTGCTGCGCGAGGCACATGCCACCCGCCGACGGGCGGCGACGGCGCGGATATTTTCATCATCCACAGCGCCATCCGAGCCGCCCACGCCAGTGGGTGGGTGACGTTGTTCACCCCGCGCCAACCGCAATCACACCGGCGCCCGCCGCGGTGCGGTTATTACCGGACCCGCTGGGAATCTGCACAATCCCGCATCATGCAATTTGCCTCCACCGCCTGCGAATCGTTTGTTTGCAGCGGGTCAATGATCAACGCATAAGAGACTGGGTTGGAGGCAACAACATGAAATTTCTGCTCTCGCTGGTGGCGTGGACTTTTGTGGCTGGTGCGATCGTGTTCACTGCGGTCAATCCCAACGGCGGCGTGGCGTTCCAGGGCGGCGGCGCGACGCTGGGTCTGGGCCTGATCGGCCTGGGCCTGTGCCTCGAAGCCCGCAAGAAACTGCTCAAGCCGGCTGCCGCCAAGCAGAAGGCGTAAGCCGCCTGAAACCTGACTCCCTCCCTGAGCGTATGCAGCGCTCTTGGCAATCTCCCCCCGAACCCCCGTCTCTCCCGCGGGGGTTTTTGTTTGCGCCTGGCCCTGTGCTTGCTGGCAGCGCGGCAATTCAGGGAAGCGTCTCTCACGGAGCACACGGAGGCACGGAGAGAGCATTTGTCGGGTGTGGTTGGCGGGCGTTGTCGGTGACATCACGTCGCCGGGTTCGGGGCGATTGCCATCCGTCTGCGGAGGCGAAGGCTGCCGACCGCGCGCCCGCAGCCGGCGCGAGGGTGGCGCCCATCCGGGGCGTCCATGTTCATTTTCTCCATCCCGTCATTCAGTTTCTCGATGTTCAACAGATTTATATATCCGATGATATGGCACCTTCAGCCAGCCGCGCTGATGCGGCCAGGAGTTGTTTGCCATGATGACCGAACGCGAGCGCTTTGTCGCCACTCTGACCTTTCAGAAGCCTGATCGTATTCCCTTCATGCCCGGGCATGGTCGGGAGTCCACCCGACGCAACTGGCGCCAGCAGGGCCTGCCGACTGACGCGAAAGATCCCGTGATGTATGTGCGTCAACTGCTGGGCCTGCCGGCGGTGCAGACCCGGCCGCAGGTGCCCCTGGGCATCACGCTGACCATGATCCCGGAGTTCGAGGAAAAGATCGTCGAGGAACGCCCCAACTCCCGCGTGGTGCAGGACTGGAAGGGCAACGTCTGCGAGATCGGCAAGGAGTTCGACCCCAGCTATCTGCGCGGCGCGCCGGATTTCGTCACCCGCAGCTGGATTAAATGTCCCGTCGAGTCGCGCGCGGACTGGGACGACATGAAGCGGCGCTACGACCCCGACGATCCCGCCCGCTTCCCGGCGGACATCGCCCAGCGCGCGCCGCAGTGGGCGCAGCGCGATTACGTGATCGGCCTGACATTCTCCGGCCCGTTCTGGCAACTGCGCGAATGGCTGGGGTTTGAAAATCTATGCATGTTGTTTTTGGACGACCCGGACTTCGCACAGGAGATGATTGACTTCTGGCGGGACTACTGTGCCCGGATGCTCGAGAAGCTGTTCCGCCACGTGACGCCGGATTACGTGATGGTCAACGAGGACATGGCGTACAAAGAGAAGCCGATGATCGGGCCGGACATGAGCCGCACGCACCTGCTGGATTGCTGGCGCACCTGGGGCCAGGTGTGCAAAAAAGCGGGCGTGCCGGTGTACGGCGTCGATTCAGACGGCTACATCGAAAGCCTCATCCCGGTCTGGCTGGAGGCCGGCCTGCATTGGAACAGCCCGTTGGAAGTTGCCGCCGGCAACGACCTGCCCGCCCTGCGGCAGCGCTGGGGCACGCGCATGGCGTACAGCGGCGGCGTGGACAAGCGGGCGATGGCCAAAGGCGGCGACGTGCTCAAGCGTGAAATGGACCGGCTGGCGCCGGCGATCGCGGCCGGGGGGTACATCCCCGGTTGCGACCACGGCGTGCCGTCGGACGTGTCCTGGCCCAACTTTGTGGAGTATTGCCGACAACTGGCGCAGCTCACCGGCTGGCTCAAATAAACCGGCGGCCGCAGCGTGGGTCGAAGGTTCGACCGCACGCTGGATCCCCTTCGGGTTCGCGGCCGCGCCTTGGCGTGTGGCCGCGCCCTGACAGGGAGTTCATCCATGCCATTGACCATTCCAACCGATGTCGAAAAGCAAGCCGTGTGGGACGCCTACCACGCCCACCAGCCCACGCGCGTGCCCATGACCCTCATCGGCAACGCCCGGCTCTATCTGCTGGACCCGCGCTGGAATGTGCAGGGCTACACCTTCGAACAAGCGGCGGAAGATCCTTACACCCATCTGATGGTGGACCTGAATTTCCAGCTCTATGTCCGTACGCACCTGAACCGGTTCTGCGACAACCAGACCGCGCTGCCGGAGGTTTGGGAATCCGGCACGCGAGTCTACAACGTGTACGACGCCGCCTGTCTGGGCGCGCAGGTGCACTACGATCCCGGACAGGTGCCCGACACGGTTCCAGCCATTCCTGATGACGACCGCGAGCGCATCTTCCAGGTGGACATCACCCGCCCGCTGGAGTTGCCGTTCATCAGGAAGTACCTCGCCTTCACTGAGGAACTCAAGCGCATCGCCAAAGACCTGCGGTTTGAAGGGCGCCCGGTGAAAATCTCGCCCTTCGCCCCGATTGGCACCGATGGGCCGCTGACCGTCGCCTGCAACCTGCGCGGCGGGGGCTTCCTGCTGGAACTGCTCGATGAGGACGACTACGCCCAGCGCCTGCTGCGCTTCGTCAGTGAAGCGGTGGTCCATCGCCGTCGCGCTTTCCGTGAGCTTTACGGCGCGGACTTTCCCCTGCCGGCGTGGCTGGCGGATGACTGCTGCCAGATGATCGGGGTGGACACCTATCGCGAAATGATCCTGCCCTGGCACCGTCGGCTGTTCGACACCGGCGCTACCGAGGGCGTCCGCGCCATGCACATGTGCGGCCGGGCGACTCATCTCTTTCCCACCATCCGGGATGAACTGAAAGTCGAAGCCTTCGACACCGGCTTCCCCGTCGATCATGGCCAACTGCGCCGTGGGCTGGGGCCCGATGTCGCCATTCAAGGCGGCACGGAAATCGACCTCCTGCTGCACGGCAGCGCCGATCAGGTTTACCGGCGCACCCGCGACATCATGCAAAGCGGCGTCATGCGCGGCGGACGGTTCATGCTCCGCGAAGGCAACAACCTGCCCCCATGCTGCCCCGATGCCAATCTGCAGGCGATGTATGAAGCCTGTCTGGAATTCGGCCGGTACAAGGAGTAACCATGTCACGTCCCCTGGATCTCAAACAGTTCTGGCAGGACAACGCTTTCGCGCTGGCGCAACCCTTCAGCCCGGAGATTAAGCGCCCCGCGCTGGGGATGGGCATCGGCGTGGACGCCATCTTCGCCGAACTGGGTTTGGAATCCGACCTCAAGCGCATTCACGAGGACTATGACTTCGCCGTCCGCTGCGTGCGCGAATACAACCGTCGAGCGGATGAAATCATCGGCCGGCACTGGGTCAGTGAGGAAGCTTTCGATCCCACCCGCAAGTTGCCGAGCCTTAAGCTCCTGGGACAGTTGTTCGAATGTCCCTACGTCTGGCAGAGCGAAAGCTGGTGGTTGCTCGAAGCGGCGCACACCCCTGCGGAGTTGTCTGCCTTGCTGGATCGCGTGGAGAAGTTGGATATCGAGGCGGCGATGTTCCCGGACGACTGGGACGCCCGCTGCAAGGAAGTGTATGAGCGTCATGGCCTTCGCCCGACGCTGCCGCGCCATCAGCGTGGGCCGGTGACGCTGGCGACGAGCATTTACGGCACGGAAAACCTGCTCTTTCTCATCATGGATGAGCCGGAGCTGGCCGCCCGGTTCCGGGATGTGCTGCTCCAGACCATGCTGCGTTATTTTGCAATCTGTCAGCAGCGCACCGCGCCGGATTTGCGCCGGCCGGGTTTCAGTTTTGCCGACGACAACTGCGCGTTGCTGACTCCGGACATGTACGCGTTCTTCGCTCAGCCCATCCTGCAGGCGATGTACGAGCGCTTCGCCCCCGAGCCGACGCATCCGCGCTACCAGCACTCGGATTCGGACATGGGCCATCTGCTGCCGCTGCTGGCGCAGACCGGAATGAACCGGGTGAACTTCGGCCCCAACGTGCGTTTTGCCGACATTCGCCGGCATATGCCCCGGGCGGTGGTTGAAGGCACCATCGCGCCCTTCACCATGATGCGCAATCAAACCGCGCGCATCATTTATGAAATCAAACGCGACCTGTGGGAAGCCCGCGAAACCCGCGGCCTGGTGGTGGCGACCGCCGGCTCGGTCAACGATGGCACCTTGCTCTCCAGTGTGCGCACGGTGATGGAAACCATGTGGAACTATGACCCCGCCAGGGAAGGCCCGCCGCGCGAGCCGGCGTAAGCTCACCGCGTACAATGGCGCTTTCCCTGCACTGGAAAGCGCTCATGGACGCCGATTTCGCCCGCTATCACCGGCAAATGCTGCTGCCCGCGGTGGGTTCTGCCGGACAAGCGCGGCTGCATGCCGCTACGGCGCTGGTGGTCGGCTGTGGGGCGCTGGGCTCGACACTGGCGGATCAACTCGCCCGCGCCGGCGTGGGCCGACTGAAGCTGGTGGACCGTGACTTCGTGGAACTGACCAACCTGCAGCGGCAGACGCTGTACACCGAAGCCGACGTGGCCGCCGGCGTGCCCAAAGCCGAAGCGGCGCGGCTGCGGCTGACGCAGGTCAACAGCGCCATCACCATCGAAGCCCACATCGCCGACGTCAACGCGGCGAGCATCGCCGACCTGGGGGGGGATGTGGATGTCATCGTCGATGGGCTGGACAATTTTGAAACGCGCTTCGTGATCAACGACTTCGCGGTGCAGCGCGGCATTCCCTATGTGTATGGCGGAGCGGTCGCCACGCATGGCATGACGGTGGCGGTTTTGCCGCGCTCGGCGGAGGGGACAGCGGCATGGGAACAGCAGGGGGGCGCGACGCCTTGCCTGCGCTGTCTGTTTGACGCTCCGCCGCCCGCCGGCAGCGCGGCGACCTGTGACACCGCCGGCGTGCTGGGGCCAGCGGTGGCGGTGATCGGCAGCGTGCAGGCCGCCGAAGCGCTCAAGATTCTGCTGGGCGAATATGCCGCGGTCCGCCGCAGTCTGCTGACGATTGACCTGTGGGACAACGCGCTGCGGCAGGTGGATGTCGGCGGCGCGCTGCGGGCGGATTGTCCCTGTTGCGGCCGGCGACAGTTTGAATTTCTGGCTGGTCAGGCGGTCAGTCGCACCACCACGCTCTGCGGCCGCAACACCGTCCAGTTGCTGCCCGGCCGCGCGGGGGAGGCGGTTGCAGGTGGCGTGGACTTCGAGCAACTGGCGCAGCGCTTGGCTGCGCACGGCCCGGTGCAGCGCAATGCGTTTCTGCTGCGTGCAAGCATCACCGAGCGCGGACAGACGTATCAACTGACCATCTTCCGCGATGGCCGGGCGCTGGTGCAGGGCACGGACGATCCCACGCTCGCCCGCGCGGTGTATGCGCGGTACGTAGGAGCGTGACGGTCAGCCGGAGGATCAGCGATTGTTGTCGGTCGGTCCGGGCCAGTCGTCGCTGCGGAACGGGCTGGCGGGCAGGTCGGCGCTGTTGACCAGATTGGCTTGATCGGGGTTGGTGGCCCAGGCATAACGCACCGCGACGGGCTGAGGCACCTGCTCGGACCACACTTCCACCTGGTTGGGGGCGATCACTTTCGCCTGGGCGCGAACCCATTTGCGGTCTTCGCCAGCGAGGAGGAACTCCTGCAATTCGCCTTGCCCGCGCACCTGCAGCCCCGCGCCAACCTCGGTGAAGGTGACGATGGCCTTGCCGTCTTTGACCGTCATGCTTTCATAGAGGGGGCTTTGGCCCACGATGGCTTGGCCATAGACGGTCTGCTGGGCCCACAGCGCCAGGCGCCGGCCGACTTCCTGCTTGTTGCGGGGATGGATGTCCTTGGCGTCGCCGATGTCGATCGCCAGCGCCAGCCCGGTGTGGGGCACGGTCATGCGGGTGTGCAATTGCGCATCGCGGAGGTGCGCCCACTGCGCATCTTCCGGCTGAGCGCTGGGCGCCCGGAAATTCGCTAGCTGCACGATGCCGAAGTGCAGGCCGTCGTCCTGCCAGCGCGTGCGCCAGTTGGCGATCATCATGGGCAGCAGGGTGCGGTATTGGAAAGCGCGGGTGGCGTTGGATTCGCCCTGATACCAGGTGAAGCCGCGCAGGCTGTAGGGCGCCAGCGGATGGATCATGGCGTGGTACAGATTGCCGGGACGGTGGGGGCTTTGCGGGGCGTAGGAGGTCAACCGCGGAGCTACGGGCGGCTTTTCTGCTTCGGCGGGCGCGGGCTTGGCCTGGCCCGCTTCCTCCAGCGCCACATCCGCCGATGCCGGGGCGCTTGCCGCTGCCGCCTTCTGTTTGCGCGCTTCCTCGCGCTGCTTGAAGGCTTCCAGATCCAGCTTGTACTGCGCCATGGCCTGGTCGTGTTGCGCCTTGCGCTGGGGGAACTCGGGCAACTCCTTCTCCCAACGCGCGAGGATCGGCGCGGTGATTTCATTGGCTGCCATCAAGGCGGGATCGGTCCAGGCCTCAATCGGCGTGCCGCCCCAACTGCTGGCGATGATGCCCACCGGCACGTTCAGCTCGCGGCGGAGATTCACCCCCAGGAAGTACGCCACCGCGCTGAAACGCTGCGCCGATTCGGCGCTGGCGGCACGCCAGTGCCCGCCGACGGAAAACTGTGGCTCGACCGCGGTGGTGTTCGACACATGGAACAGCCGCAGCAGCGTATCGTTCGCGTTCGCCAGCACGTTCTGGGCATCATTGCTGGAAGCGACCGCCCATTGCATGTTCGATTGCCCGGAGCACAACCAGACTTCACCGACCAGCACATCCTGCCGGGTCACGCTGTCGCTCCCGGCGGTCACTTCCAACTGCACCGCCTCCGCGCTGGCGCTGCGCGCCGGCAGCTTCACCTGCCAGTTGCCCTGGGCGTCGGCGGTGGCGGTCGCGCTGTCGCTCGCGAGCTTCACCGTCACCGTCGCCCCGGCGTCCGCCTGACCCCAGACGATCACCGGCTTCTGCTGCTGGAGCACCATGCCGTCGGTGAACAGCGGCGCCAGCGTCAGCTTGGCGTGCGCCAACGACGTCAGCAGCAACACCAGCAACCCAACGGTCCCTGCGAAGCTCAGTCGACGACCACGGCAATGCGGGCGAATCATGTATGGCTCCTGAGGTGGCGAGAGTAGTCCGTCAGTGTCTATCATGTGTCCACGCGCGGCAAGCCGGTCATTGATCCTGTCGCGGCGCGACCCTCGCGGCGCTCGACGCCGACATGAGCTTGACATCTAAGCTAATACGGTTTAGCATCGAATTATGACGCGTTCCAGCAGTTCCCGCGCCAAGGTCACCACCAGCCAGATCGCTCAACTGGCGGGGGTCAGCCCTTCGACGGTCAGCCTGGTGCTCAACCGCCGGGGCGACGACCTGCGCATCAACCGCGACACCCAGCAGCGGGTCATGGATGCCGCCAAGCAGCTCAACTATGTCCCGAACTATCTGGCGCGTGGGTTAAGCGGCGGCTCGACCAAATCCATCGGCATGCTCTGGCCGCTGGGCGGATCGCCCTCCAACGCCGCCATCGCTTACCAACTGCTGCGCCGGCTGGCGCGACGGGGCTATGTCGCGCACATGACCGACCACCTGCGCGACCGCGATTTCAGCCATCGCGCTTTGCTGGACCTGCTCCAGCGCAAGGTGGACGGCCTGATCTTCTACACCGGCGGCAATGTGCTTGACGATCCCCGTGTGGTCGAGGTGCTCGGCGAGTTCTCCGCCGCGGTGCTGGTGTCGCCGCGCCGGGAGAAAGTGCGGTTCGACCTGATTCACCACGATCGGCAGCAGGCGATGCGCGAGATCGCCGACCACCTGGTGGGCACCGGCCGGCGCCACGTGGGCATTCTCACGGTGGGCAACGCCAACGAACTGAAGATCAACGCCCTGCGCCAGCGTCTGCACGAACACGGCCTGACCAACCCGGGCCCGCTGGTGCTCGAACCCTTCGATTTCGACGACACCACCTACGTCGACCAGGTGGCGGACGAACTGGCGCGCCAGCATGGCAAAGGCAAGGACTTTCCTTTCGATGCGGTGGTCTGCACCGATGACGATCAGGCGGCGGCCTTGCTGCACTGGCTGCGCAAAGTGAAGTTGAGCGTGCCCCAGCGGGTGGCGGTGGTGGGCTTCAACGACGTGCCGGTGGCGGCCCATCTGGACCCGCCGCTGGCGAGCGTCGCGCGCTATGACGAACAGGTATCGAACCTCGCCGAGCAATGGTTGTTCGAACGCTTGCGCAAACGCGATCTCCCGCCGCGCCATGAAACCGTGGCGATGAGTTTCACCTGGCGTCCATCCGCCGGCGGCGATGGGCGCGTGATGTAGTTCGACCTGCCTGAGGAATCCGATCATGAGCAACAACCGCTGCGGTTGGTGGCTGTCCTTTGTCCTGAGTTTGTCGTTGGTTGTGCCCCTGCACGCTGCGCCGCTGGAACTGGCGGGCGCAGGGCAGGCGCGCATGCAGGTCGTGGTGACCGCCGACGCCAGCCCCGCCTTGCGCCAAGCCGCACGCGAACTGGCGGAAATGCTGGGAAAACTCAGTGGGGCGACGTTTGCTCTGTCCACCAGCGCGGGGGAGCAGGTCGCCGCCCCGGCGATCCGGCTGGGGGTGGTGGGACAGTGGCGGACGCCCGCCGGCGCGGTGGGCGCTGACCAACTCGACAGCCAGGACCCGCGCCGGCGCGAGGAATACCTCCTGCGCACCGACGCCCACGGCCTGTGGCTCATCGGCGCCACCGAGCAGGCGGCGCCGCATGCCGTGTGGGATGTGCTGTATCGCCTGGGACATCGCCAGTACCTGCCCGGTTCACGCTGGGAAATCGTGCCGACGCACACAACGCTGCAACTAGACCTGGATGAAGTGCAGCGCCCCAGCTTCCTCGATCGCACCATCTGGCCCGGCGGGGGTTACTTCGACTACGACAAGGAGCCGGTCCTGCAATGGCAGCGCCGCAACCGGCTGGGGCGCGGCTTCCACCTCGCCACCGGCCACATCTATGACCGCATCGTGCACGAACAGCAAAAGCTTTTTGACGAGCATCCCGAATACCTGGCGCTGATCAAAGGCGCGCGCGTGCCGCGCCAGCGCGAGGGCAACAAGTTCTGCATCAGCAATCCCGACCTGCGGGCGCTGGTGATCGACTGGGCCAAAGGCTGGTTCACCCGCTACCCGCATACCGATGGCGTGCCGATGGAACCGTCCGACGGCGGCGGCTGGTGCGAATGTGACGCCTGCGCAGCCATGGGTTCGCCCAGCGATCGCGCCTACACGCTGGCGTCGCAGGTGGCGCAGGCGGTCAACACGGATGCCGCCGCGCCGCGCTTCGTCGCCATCCTCGCCTATGGCGAGCATTCGCCCCCGCCGCGGGTGCAGGTGGACCCGCGTGTGGTGGTGACGGTCGCCAATGGTTATCTGCGCGGCGGGTATCGCTTTGAAGAGCTGCTGAAAATGTGGGGTGAGCGCGGGCACATGCTCGGAACCTATGAATACCTGGGCGTGGTGCAGTGGTCGTGGGACCGCCCCGGCACCGGTCGAGCGACGCGACGCAGCTACGCCCGGCAGACGCTGCCCCTGCTGCGCGACGCCGGCGTCCGGTTGTTTGTGGGCGAAGCGGAAGGCAACTGGGGGCCCGCCGGCTTCGGCTATTTCAACGTCGCACGTTGCTTGTGGGATGTCGACGCGACGGCCCAGACCGATGCGCTGTTCACGCAGTTCATCACCGATTGCTTTCCTGATTGTGCCGCGCCGATGCGGGCGTTCTACGACCTGATCGACGGCGACAACCGTCCGCTGATGTCACGCGACCTGGTGGGGCGGATGTATCGCCATCTGGATGACGCCTGGCGCCTGACCAGCGATGACGCCGTGCGCGCCCGGCTGACCGACCTGTTGATCTACACCCGTTACGTGGAGCTGTACCAGGACTACACCACCGCCGACGGCGAAGCCCGGCAGGCGGCGTTTGAGACCTTCATGCGCTTTGTGCTGCGCATCCGCAGCTATCTGATGGTGCACAGCCGGGAGATTCATCGGCAGTTGCATCGGATCGACCGCCGGGTGACCCAGCCGGACGAGGTGAGTTACCGGGTGAAGATCACGGAGAATCCCTGGTACGACGCCACGCCGGTCTCCGCTGCGGAAGTGCAGCAGTGGACGCGGGAGGGGATCGCCAATAATCCGCTGTTCAACTTCACTCCCCGGACCTACAGCCTGGACCTGACGCCCGCGACGCCGCTCAAGCTCACCGCGCCCATCGAGCTGGGCGCCTTTGGCGGCGGGACGCAGAATCGCCAGCAGTTTTACGTGTGGGTTGCGTCGCCTGCGCAGCCGCTGGAACTGACCGTCACCGGCGGGCTCATCAAGCATTACCGCGACCGCGGCGACGTGCGCATCGGCTTGTATCCCGCCAGCGAAGCCGACGACACGCTGCTGGATGAGGCGCGGGTTCCGCCGGATGGGGAGCCGCGGCAGGTGAAGCTGACTGCGCGGGAAGCGGGGCTGCACCGCATCGACCTGTCCGATGGCGGGGATCGCACCAATGTGCTGTGGGAACCGGGGCTGCCGCTGACCTTCATCAGCGATGCCGGTGCGACGATCAGTTATCCGTTGGCGTGGACGCTGTGCTTCTACGTGCCGCGCGGCACGCAGCGCGTGGCGGGGTATTGCGGCCACCCATCGGGCAAAGTGATCGACGGCGCCGGGCAGGAGCGCTTCAACTTCACCAGCATGAGCGGGGCGGGGTTCTTCGACATTCCTGTGTCGGCGGGGCAGGACGGGCAGGTGTGGGCGTTCGTGAAATGCAGCGGCGCGCGGCGGCTGCTGACGGTGCCGCCGAGTTTGGCGCGCAGCGTGGATGAGTTGCTGCTGCCGCGCGAAGTGGTGGAGGCGGATATGCCGCGGTGAACTGGAATCCGCCGGCGCTCGCACAGCCGCCCGACGAGCGCGCCATTGGTAGGGCTCGCTGTGCGAGCGCCACGAAGCTCACGGGTCGTCCGTCAACTCACCATCCACCTGTCCGCGCAACCATTCATCAATCGCGGCCTCATTGTCATCGGTCAATTCCGACCGCCGGGTGGGGTGCCGACGGTCCTCCTCCGCCTGCCGGGCTTCCTCGGCGAAGCCGAACGTGCGGAGCCACTGACTGGTGCTCAGCCCGGGCGCATCCCCCGGTGACGCAGCCGGCGCGCTGGTGCCCCGCTGTTGCAGCGCCACGGCAAGGCGGGTCAGCTCGCCAATGAACTCGGCGGCGGTGACCGCGCGGGCGCGACGCCGGCGTGCGGCCGCACGGATCTGCCGATCGGTGCTGACCACGGTCAGCCGGCGCGGGGCGCTGTGGGCCTGGATCAGATCAATCACCACATCGTCAGCGCTGCGATTGCCGCTGTAAATCAGCTCGATGCTCGGTTCGGGCGATTGCGTCAAACCCAGCGGCCCGACGTGGCCATCGCACACCACCGTCACCCCCTGCGTCGCCCAGCGACTGCGCGCCAGCAGCCAGCACAGACCGGCGGCGTCCAATCCCGCCAGCGGCGGCGGCTTGGGGGCGTGCAGCAGGTTGTAGCAGTCGATCAGCAGCGGCATTGCCGGCCCTTCCGCAACGGTTGACACTCGGTAGAATATCGCCCCATTCGCCATCCCGACACGCCGCTGGCGGGTCGGACCAGTGCTTAACCCATGCCCCCGCTGATTGACTTCCACATCACGCCGCAGCCCAACGACACCACCTGTGGGCCGTCGTGTCTGCACAGTCTGTACCACCATTTCGGGCTGGACTTGTCCTTTGAGGAAGTGGTCAACTCCATCACCCGCAACCCCGACGGCGGCACGCTGGCGGTCATGCTCGCGCTCGACGCCCTGACCCGGGGCTACTCGGCGACCATCTACACCTGCAATCTCCAGCTCTTCGATCCCACCTGGTTCGGGCCCAATGCCCCGGACATGCGCCAGCGACTCGACGCCCAGCGCCGCGCCCACCGTGGCCACAAGATGCGGCTGGCGTGCGCAGCGTATGTCAATTACCTCGACCTCGGGGGCAAGCTGTTCATGGAAGACTTGCGGCCCGAGTTGCTGGCCGACCTGCTGCGCCCCCGCACGCCGATCATCGTCGGCCTGAGTCAGACCTGGCTCTACCGCTCCATGCGCGAGCGTCCCGAGAACTGTCAGGACGACGACGTCGCCGGCGAGCCGGTGGGTCACTTTGTCGTGCTGCGGGGCATCAGCGACGACCTGACCCGCGTGAGCATCGCCGACCCCACTCCCAAACCCATGCCCGGCAATCCTGCCGGCAGTCACTATTATGAAGTCGACATCTGGCGCCTCATCGGCGCGATCCTGCTGGGCATCGTGACCTACGACGCCAAGCTGCTGATTTTGACTCCGCCTCCTACGATCGGCGCCTGACATGCCCATTCTGCTCGTGGTCAACAACCAGGAAAACTGGCCGGTCCATATCCCCGGCGTGGAAGTGGTCGCGGCGCGGCAGTACCTGACCGACCCCAAATACAACGCGCTCAAGAACACCCGCGTGTTCAACCTCTGCCGTTCGTATGCCTACCAGAGCCTGGGTTACTACGTGTCCCTGCTGGCGGAAGCGCGTCGGCATCACCCCCAGCCGGACATCGTCACCATCCAGGATCTGCGCAGCGCCACGCTCTCCCGCGCCGTCGCCGACGATCTCGACCAGCTCATGCAGCGCACGCTGCGGCCGATCAAGAGCAACGAGTTCACCCTGAGCATTTACTTCGGGCGCACCCTCGCCGAACGCGACCGGGCGCTGGGCCTCAAGCTCTTTGGCCGGTTCCAATGCCCCATGCTGCGGGTGACGTTCGTCAAGAAGCACACCTGGCAGCTCCAGAGCATTCGCGCCATCAGCGGCAGTGAAATTCCTGACAGCCATCGCCCCGCGGTGATCGAAGCCGCCACCGAGTATTTCCGCCGGCGGCAGTGGTCCGGCCGGGCGACCAAGCCGTATCGCTACCACCTGGCGATCCTGGTCGATCCCACCGAGGAGCACCCGCCCTCAGATGAGCCGGCGATCCGCAAGTTCCGTGAAGCCGCCGAACGCGCCGAAGTCGGCACGGAACTGATCACCCGCGACGACTTTGGTCGGCTCGGCGAGTTCGACGCCCTGTTCATCCGCACCACCACCGCCGTCAATCATTACACCTATCGCTTCGCCCGCCGCGCCGAGGCCGAACGCATGGCGGTCATGGACGATCCCACCAGCATCGCCCGCTGCTGCAACAAGGTGTTCCTGGCGGAATGCCTGACCATGCACAAGGTGCCGATCCCTCCGACCATGATCGTGCACAAGGACAACGCCGACCAGATCGCCAAAGAGCTGGGGTTGCCCTGCGTGCTCAAGCAGCCCGACAGCGCGTTTTCCATCGGCGTGGTCAAAGCCGAGACGCCCGAGGACCTGGCGCAGAAGGTCGAGGAACTGCTGGACAACTCGGACCTGATCATCGCCCAGGGTTTTGTGCCCACGGATTTCGACTGGCGCGTGGGCGTGCTCGACGGGCAGGCGATCTATGCCTGCCAATACTTCATGGCGCGTAAGCATTGGCAGATTCGCCGGGACACCGAAGACGGCAAGGACGACTGGGGCCGCACCATCACCATGCCGGTGGAGCAAGCGCCTCCCAAGGTGATCGCCACCGCCGTCAAAGCCGCCCGGCTCATGGGCGATGGGCTCTACGGCGTGGACCTCAAACAGATCGGCAGCAAGGTCGTGGTCATGGAAGTCAACGACAACCCCAGCCTCGACGCCGGCTTCGAGGACGGACATCTCAAGGACGAACTCTATGACCGCATCATCCAATCCTTCGTCCGGCGCATCGAAGCCCTCCGCGCCGCCGCCGGCAACGGAACCAAACGAACCCGCGGCAAAGCCTCGGTTCCGACTGTTTGAAGTCGTCGGCGTCGAGCTGGAATACGGCATCGTCGACCGCCAGACGCTCGATGTGCGCCCGGTGTGCGCCGACCTGCTCGCCGCCGAGCACGGCAGCCCCACCTCCGGGTTTGATTATGACGACATCGGCTGGTCCAACGAACTGGTCCAGCATGTGGTCGAGTTCAAAACCCCTGAGCCGATTCCCGCCCTGCACGGCTGGGCGCAGCGTTTTGAAGCCCACCTGTCCCGCGCCCAGCAGCACCTCGCCAAACTCAACGCCTGCATCCTGCCCGGCGCGATGCACCCGTGGATGGACCCGCACCGCGAAACCCGCCTGTGGGACCACGAGCAGACCGAGATTTATCACGCTTTCGACCGCATCTTCAATTGCCAGGGCCACGGCTGGTCGAACCTCCAGAGCCTGCATCTGAACCTGCCCTTCAGCAATGACGACGAGTTCGGCCGGCTCCATGCCGCCATTCGGCTGCTCATGCCCATCATGCCCGCGCTGGCCGCCAGCTCGCCGGTGATGGATGGTCAGCCCACCGGCCTGCTGGACAATCGGCTGGAGGTGTACCGCCACAACTGCCAGCGGATTCCCAGCATCACCGGGCGCGTGATTCCTGAGCCAGTCTTCCGCATGGACGACTACCACGCGCTGCTGGCGCAGGTGTATCAGGATGTCGCGCCGCATGATCCCCAGGGCGTGCTGCAGGACGAATGGGTCAACGCCCGCGGCGCGATCGCCCGCTTTCAGCGCTATTCCATTGAGATTCGCGTGCTGGATGTGCAGGAGTGCCCCCGCGCGGATTTCGCCGTCGCTTCCGCCATTCTCGCCACGCTCAAACTGCTGGCGGCCGAGCAGTGGAGCGATCTGGCGTCCCAGCAGGCGTGGGCGGTGGACCCGCTGGCGAACCTGCTCGAACGCTGTATTCGGGACGCTGACGCCGCGGTGATCGACGACCCGGCGTACCTCAAAATGTTCGGCTACACCCGCAGCTCCAGTTGCTCGGCGGGTGAGCTGTGGCGGCATCTGGTGCAGAGCGCGCGGCAACTGGGACAGCCGGATGTGGATGCGTATCCGCTCCAACTCGATGCGCTGCTGGAGCATGGCCCACTGGCGCGCCGGCTGCTGCGCGCGTTGCCGCACACCCCTGAGCGCACGGCTTTGCGGGGCGTGTACAGCCGACTCGCGCGGTGTGCCGCCGAGTTGCACGTGTTTGACGTTTAGCGTGCAGGAGCCGTCATGGGCCGGGCCGCATCACGTCCACTGTTGCTGTTGACCTGTGAGCACGGCGGCCACCGCGTGCCCCGACGCTGGGCGCCCTTGTTTGCCGAGCATGTCCACCTGCTGGCGAGCCATCGCGGCTGGGACCCCGGCACGCTGCGCCTGGGACGCAAGCTGGCGCGCCGGCTCAATTGCCCGCTGATCGCCAGCACCACCACGCGCCTGCTGGTGGAACTCAACCGTTCGCCACATCACCGCGACCTGTTCTCTTTCATCACCCGCCCGCTGCCCGCCGAGGAACGCCAGCACATCCTCGCCGCCCACTATCAGCCGCATCGGCAGCAGGTCGAGCAGTGCATCGCCGCCGCCCAGCGCGCCGGCCGACGGGTGGTGCATGTGGGCTTGCACTCCTTCACCCCGGTGTTCGACGGCATCGAACGGCAAGTGGAGATCGGCCTGCTGTACGACCCCCAGCGACATGCCGAGCGCGCGGTGGTCAGCGCCATGCTGCCGTGGCTGGAAACCTGGCAGGTCCGCCGCAACCAACCCTACCGGGGCGCCGCCGATGGCTTGACCACCTGGCTGCGCCGACGTTTTGGCGATGCGGATTATGCGGGGTTGGAGTTGGAGCTGAACCAGAAGTTTGTGGGTGGAAACGGTGCGTTTCCCGCTGGATTAACCCGCGCGGTGGGGGATGCGCTGGCGGCGCTGCTGTAGGCCATCCGGGGGCCGGGCTGGCCAGGACAAAAATGGCGCTGTGTGGTAGTCATGTCCGGGCCAGTCCGGACCTACAAAGCACGAATCTCGCGCTCACTGGATTTTCGACGACCTGCGCGCCTAGGATTGCCTATGTCCCGCGTGTCGCTGTGGGCGCGGGCGGGTTGTGTGTGGTTGAGCAAGCCGGAAGGTTGTGGTGATGAAATCGATGGAAGCGGCCATGGACCAGGGCGGGCAGACCGTGATGGTGGGGGACCTGGTGCGGATTCTCTCCGACAATGTGACCGCCAAGGTGCATGAGATTGCCGAGGACTTCGGCACGCATTTCGTGCGGTTGCGTCCGGCGCACCAGTCGCGCGGCAAAGGCGTCTGGCATGCCGCCGAACACGTCGCGCTGCTCAAGCGGGAACGCAAGCCGGCCGACGCGAACAATTGATGGTCGCGCCGGCCGGACTCGCCTTTCCCCCCTGACCCACAACTCCCCTCCGCCGGGAGCTATCACTCATTTGTAACCCGGCAGGAATTCCTTCTCGGCCTTGAACAGTTCCATGGTCATGGCGCGGATTTCCGCGGGCGTGCAGACGGCGGCGCTGAGCGGATCGAGCATCAGAGCGTGGGCCGCCGCCTCCTTGCTCTTCTCGATGATGGCGGTGGCCGCCAGGTCGAAGAACGCCATGTTGGAGGCGCAGATGTGCGCCATCTGCGCGGGCAGCGCGCCGAAGCGCGTGGGGTTGACGCCGTTGCGGTCGATCATGCAGGCAACTTCCACCGCCGCGTCGCCGGGCAGGTTGGTGATGAGCTTGCCCGCTTCGCCGAAGCTCCGCCCGCGGTTTTGGCCCTGGGGCACGGTGGCGGCGTTCATGACGTTGCCATAAATGCGGAAGGGACTGTCCTTCTCGCGGGCTTCGATGATCCACGAAGCATATTCCCAGGAGCGATCCAGATTGATCTGCTCTTCGCCGCTGACCAGCTTGGCGCGGTGAGCGTCGGCGCGCTGGCGCCAGGTGGGCCAGTTGGTGGCATAGAACCGGCTGCCGCCGTGGTAGCACAGCCGCAGCAGTTGCCGGCCGGCGTCGCTCTTGCGGTAGTAAGGCAGATACTCGGACAGATGCCCGCTGCTCTCGGTGATGAAGGCGCCGAAGTTGACGCACATGTCCTTGCGGATCAGGTCTTCCTGCTGGTACTTCTTGACCTGCGCCATCATGGTGCCGTCGGTGCTGTCGTGCAGCGCCAGGCCGGCCTGGGCTTCCTTGATGCCCGCAGCGATCTCGGCCTGGAATTTCCTGATCAGCCGGGGGTACAGGTCCTGTCCGTTATGCCGCAGCTTGGTGAACCACGCCAGATGATTGATGCCGGCACAGTCCCAGTCCATTTCGCTGTAGGGCACCTCGGCATAGCGCGCCAGCAGATGACTGGTGCCCTGCACCGAATGGCACAGGCCGACCACCTGCACCTCCGGCACCGCGCGGCCGGCGGCGAGGCAGAGCATGCTCATGGGGTTGGTGTAGTTGAGCATGATCGCGCCGGGGCACAGTTCCGCCATGTCGCGCAGGATGTCCAGGAAGACCGGCACGGTGCGCAGACCCTTGAACAAACCACCGGGGCCGACGGTGTCGCCGATGCACTGGTCGATGCCGTACTTGAGCGGAATGTCGTTGTCGTACGCCACGCACGCGACGCCGGAGACTTCCACACAGCACACGGCATAGGTGGAGCCGGGCAGGAGCTTGCGGCGTTCAGCGCCCGAGCGCACCTTCCATTGCTTGCTCAAGCCCATTTTGTCGATGAGGGTCTGCACCACCTTGTGCATCATCTTGAGCCGTTTGGGGTCGATGTCGCAGAGCCGGAATTCGCCGCCGTGTTTTTCCGCGCCGGGAATGCGCAGCACGTCGCGGGTGAGGGTGGAGCAGAAGTTTGAGCCGGCGCCCATGAAGGTGATGACGATGGGGCGGAGGATTTCGCCGGGCAGGCCCTTCTGCGAGTCGGCGGCTTTGGTGTGGGCGGCGTGACCGATCTTCGCAGCCTCAGGGGTGGCTTTGGTGGTTTTCTTTCGCGTGGGCGCGGTGGGCATGATGGGGTTCCTGTGCCAGGTTTGCCAGCGGGTGGCGGTTTGTGATCGAGCATGTCATTATGGCTGTAAATGGAGGATTGGACAGCGCGAGGTTGTGATATCTAATGTATATTTTGTGATATGGAACTGCCGCTGCTGCAACCGCGGACCCTGTGGCGGATCGAAGGCTTTGGCCATCAGAGTTATCCCGCCGGGCGGGTGTATCACTTCGACAACCAGACGCGGCAACCCGCCGAGCAGGTGGTGTTGCAGTTGACCTTGACGGGGCAGGTGGCGTTCACCGCTCAGTCGCAGCCGCCGATCTGGGCCGGCCCCGGGGATTTGCTGCTGTTTCGCTACGGCGAGGCGACGACCTACGGCAGCCCGCATCCGCGCACCGAGCCGTACAGTTGTCGCTGGGTGAATCTGCAGGGGGCGGGTCTGATCGAGCACCTGCACCTCTTGCGTTCGCGCTATGGCGCGGTGCTGCATCTGGGGCTGGACCATCCGCTGGCGGAGCGGATCATCCATCTGCAGGGCATGGCGCAGCCCAGCGCGCGGGTGAGCGCCAGCGCCATTGCCCGGGCGCTGCATCTGTATGTGCTGGACCTGCTGGAACTGGCGCAGCAGCGGCAGATGGCGGAACTCCCGCCGGTGCAGCAGGCGATCGAGCGCATGCTCGCCCAGCCGCAGCGCAACTGGTCGCTCAAAACATTGGCGGATGAGGCGGGCTGTTCGCGCGAGCATCTGACCCGCTGTTTCCACGAGCGCGTCGGCACGCCGCCGGCCGCGTGGATGCGGGCGCAGAAAACCCAGCGTGCGGTGGCGCTGCTGCGTCAGACCAGTCTGCCGCTCAAGGCGATTGCCGCGCAGGCGGGGTTTGGCACCGTGCACAGCCTGATTCGTCAGGTGCAATTGCACACCGGCCGCAACCCCAGCGCGTGGCGGCAGGGGTGAAGCTGGTCTGTGTGCAGCCAGTCGATGAGCTGGAAACGATCTCAACAGAACAGCAACCACAGAGACACAGAGATCACCGAGAAATGCTCACCGAGAATGCGGGAACATCCTGCGGCCAAGCCAGCACCGCACGCTTGCTCTCGGTGTCCTCTGTGCCTCTGTGGTGTTTTGCGAGAATTTCCTACGACATGAGTTCGGCAGGCAGATTCGCGAGCTTAACCACACGCTGCGTGCCGCTGGTCAGGTCTTTGACCTGGGCTTCGCCCTGCGCTGCCGCATCGTCCAGAATCAACGCCAATTTGGCGCGGCAGCCAGCGGCATCCTTGAGCAGCTTGCCCACGTTGCGGGTGGTCTTGTAGCTGAAGCGCGCATGCAGCCCAGCCGCGCGGAGCTGGGCAATGGTGGGGAACAGGTGTGCTGAGCCGGCGTCGGTGGCGGCGATGACGAACACATCCGGGGCGGGCAGCACATCGTCGGGCAGCAGGCCCTTGTCCGTCAGCACGTCGGTCAGCACCACATCGCCCATGCCGAAGCCCACACCCGGCATCGCGGGGCCGCCGAACAGTTCCACCAGTTGGTCGTAGCGTCCGCCGCCCGCCAGCGCCCGCATGGCGCCGGAGGTTTCATGGACTTCAAACACCGCGCCGGTGTAGTACGCCAACCCGCGCACGATGCCCAGGTCATACTCGCACCAGTCGCCCAGGCCGAAGGCTTGCAGCCGACGATCCAGCTCGCGCAGGTCATGGGTGGTGTCGTCGTCGAGCCCGATGGAGCGCGCCAGGTGTTCGATGTCGCCGCTGGGATACTTGCGGCGAATGGTCTGCTCGAAGCGCTCCACCCGGTCCTCGTCCAACCCCAGCTTGGTCGCTTCCGCGCGGAATTGCTCGGGCTCCATCTTCTCCCGGCGGTCGAGCAGATCGAACGCGGCATTGAGCTGCGCGTCGGCGACGCCCAGCCGCAGCAGGATTTGCCGGACGGAAATGCGATGGCTGATTTTCACCTTCACATGCTGAGACTGCAGGCCCAGCTCGCGCAGCAGGTCGACGAGGGTGAAGATGCACTCGGCGTCGCCGTCGAGGCTGTCGATGCCGAGCATGTCGCAGTTCCACTGCCAGAACTCGCGCAGCCGACCCCGCTGCGGGCGTTCGGCGCGGCAGAGGTTGGGTACGCAGAACCACTTGATGGGGCGCGGCAGGCTGTTGGCTTTCTCGGCGACCATGCGCGCCAGCGTGGGGGTGAACTCCGGCCGAATCGCCAGGCCGCGCCCCCCGCGGTCTTCAAAATGGAACAGTTCGGAAACGATGCCCTCGCCGCTTTTGACCTTGTACAGGTCCAGCGATTCAAAGACCGGGCCATCGACTTCCTCAAAACCGTTGCGGATGGAGACCCGCCGCCACGCCGCCAGCAGGTGATTGCGCCAGGCGGCGTCGGCCGGGTAAAAATCGCGGGTGCCGCGGGGAGCTTGGAATTTCATGGGAAGATGCCGCCTTGACCAGAGTGCCGCTTGCGGAGCGGGGGAGCCGCCTATCAAGCTTTGCGTTTGGGACCATCCTTGACGCCGACAATATACGCAATCCAGCAGGGATCGGAGCCGGCGTGCTGGCGCGGGCGGTAGACGCCGTTGCCTTCGCCCTTGGCGTCGGCGCCTTCCCAGTAAACCACCACGCGGTCGTAGCCGGCTTCGAGCAGCAGTTCACGCACTTCCGGGATGCTCCACATGCGCCAGTCATAGGTGAAGGCGCGATCCAGCCGGCTGCCATCGCGGAAAGCAAAGTGGATGTGGAACCGGCAGTCGTGGGTGATGGGATCGAAGCGTTCCTGCTCCCATTCATAGGTGAAGCCGCGCACCCGGCGCTGGTCGACCTGATTCTCCACCAGACATTCCGGGCCGCCCATCATGTCCAGCACGAGAATGCCTTGCCGGGCGAGGTTGCCCAGGGTGGCGGCAAAGTATTCGCGCACCTCGGCGCGGGTTTTGAAAATCCAGAAGGAAAAGTTCTGCGCCGCCAGCACATCGGCGCCGGGGGCGACCTGCTTGCGGGCGTCGTCCTGCAGCAGTTCCACGCGCCGCTGCGCTGCGTCAGGCAACTGGGCGAGATTGTGCTCGATGCCCCACGCCAGGGGATCGGGATCGAGGTCCACACCCAGGGCGGTGCGGTCCTTGCCGCGCTTGACCCATTCGCAGCACACGGCAAAGGTGCCGCAGAAATCTTCGCGCAGGAACCTGGCTTCACTGCCGAAATGCTGGCGGTAGGTCCGGGCGAAGAAGCGGGCTTCGACCTCCGGCTCCTGCACTGACTGCTGATACAGCAGATGCCGATCCGCCCGCTGGGCGAGGGTGGGTTTATCCTTGGCGCGCTTCCGCGCGGCACGTGATTTAGCGGTGCTTTTAGCCATGCGGGCAGCACTGTAATGGATGGGGCGCGGGTCGCCAAACGTTGCACGTAAGCAAGTGCAACGTGCTGACCGATCACAACCCGCGGTAGAACTGCAGGCCGTTGCGGTCGGGGTCCTGCACATGGAACTCGCGGGTGCCCCAGGGCGTGTTGGACACCGGGGTGATGCGCTCGGTGATGCCGCGGGCGGTGAGCTCGGCATGCAGGGCGTCGACATCATCCACCACGAAGCGGTAGTTGGGACGATCCGCGCCGGGCTTCCACTCGGCAGCGTCATGCCATTGCAGATGCAGTTCCACGCCATCGCGCTGCACGCCGGCGTAGCGCGGGTGGGCGGGATCATCCTGAAACACCAGCCTGAATCCCAGCCGGTCCACGTAGTACCGCACCGACGCGGCCACGTCGCGGCTGGCGAGGACAGGTTGCACGCCATGCAGGCGGGGGGACATGAGTGACTCCCTGCTCGAAAAAAACAGCGTCCTCCGGCAGACGCCAGGGTTCGACACGCAAGCTCAGGTCAATGGGTCAGGTCACACCCGGTCTTTGTGATTGAGCGGGCGCACCACCTTGAACGCGCGGTTGCCGCGGTACTGGCCGATGTTGCCCATGTATTTGCGCTTGCCCTCGATCTTGAGCACCAGCGGGGCGGCCGCAGGCTTGTCGGTGGTGATCAGATCGCCCACTTCCAGGTTCAGCAGATCGCTGAGCTTGATGGTGGTGCGCGCCAGCTCGGTGGAAACCACCAGTGGGGCGCGGTCCAGCCGATGCGCCAGTTGCGTGCGCAGACGTTCATCGCGCCGATTGCGTTTGTAGGCCGCCCAGGTCTGGTTGGCGAGCTTCTCCATCACCGGCTCGATGACGTTGTAGGGAATGCACAGGCTCATGGTGCCGGCCCGGCCGCCCATCTTCAGCTCGAATCCGACCACCACCACGACCTCGTTGGGCGGGACGATCTGCACCAGTTGCGGGTTGCTTTCCGTTTCCGCCAGCTCGACGGTCAGCGGGGTGATGCTCGCCCAGGCTTCCGCCAGCGCGGTGGTGCCGCGGTCGAGGATTTTCTTGACCAGCCGCAGCTCGATGGCGGTCATCGGCCGCTGGGGAATGAACAGGTCCGCGTTGGACCCGCCCAGCAGACGGTCGATGATCGGATAGATGATCAGCGGGCTGATTTCCAGGCAGATGTTGCCTTCCAGCGGATCGACGTTGAGCAGGTTGAAGCAGGTGGGATTGGGCAGCGCGTGGGTGAACTCGCTGAAGGTCATCTGCTCGATGTTGGCGACGTTCACTTCCACGATGGTGCGCAGGAAGCCCGAGAGCCCGGCGCCGAAGTTGCGGGCAAAGCCTTCGTGCAGGTTTTCCAGCGCCCGCATCTGGTCTTTGCTGACGCGTTCGGGGCGTTTGAAGTCGTAGGGCCGAATCTCCACATCGTGGAGCTGGCGTCCCCGCGCCGGGGAGGTGAGGATCAGCCGCGGCTGCTCGGATTCCTGGGAACCCAGCTCGCCGCTGTCCACGGCCGCCAGCAGGGCGTCGACTTCAGACTGGTCGAGGATTTCCGCCATGATGCAATCGGCTGCGCCTGAGGATGGAATGCGACGTATGCGGATTATCGGCCGATCCCCGCGCGCAGCTTGAAAGGTTGCGCGAAGGGGGTTCAGTCCGCTGCCCTCACCGCGAGCGGGTGGTCCAGGAGCGCAGGGTTCGGTACATCTCGAGCATCAGCAGCACGGGGCCCATGCGGCGTCGGCCGTCGCGCAGGGCGGTCAGCAGGGGGCCGACCATCAGGAAACCCAGGCCGCAGAAGGTGAAGTAAATCTGAAAGTGCGCGGTAGGATGCTCGGGCAAAGTCAGGCTGCGGAGCCATTCGAGCAGGATGCCCCCGCCCAGACTGCCCAGCAACCAGCCGCAGCCTGCGAGGAAACTGGCGGCGGACATGTATACGTAGCTGCGCTCCTCCTTCGCCAGCGCAAGGGTGAGCACCTGCTGGCCCAGGGTCAGCCCGAAGCCGAACACTCCGGTGCCGATGCGCCACGCCAGCGCGGCAAACAGGAGCACCGCCCAGTGTTGCCCGGTGCTTAACGGCAATAACGCCAGCCCCACCCCCAGCACGCACAGCCGCAGGACATTGCGGCCGCCGTGCCGATCGACAATGCGACCCCACCAGGGAATCAGCAGCACGCCCGCGCCGCAGATGATCGCCTCCAGGGTGGAGATGGTGGTCAGCGACATCCTGAGCCCGCCGACCGCAAACGGCACGATAAACGCCTGTACGGTCGCGCCCAGCGCGGTGATCACCAGCACAAAACGCAGGAGATTGCGAAAAGCCCGATCGCGGAAGGGTTCCACAATGGTGCGCAGATTCGCCACGCGCGCCTGCTGGGAACTCGGACAGCGCCCGATGCGCCAGATCAACACCGAAGCGGGCAACTGCAGCACGCCGGTGAGCACCGACAGCAGAATCATCGCCTGCAGGAACTGCTCGACCGTGCCCACCTGCCGATCCAGCCACCAGGCGCAGGGGATCGCCGCCAGGTAGTAGGGCAGGTTCCACAGCAAGGTGATCATGCCCATGCGCTGGCCCAGTTCCGTGCGCGGGATGTGGGCTTTGCACAGGGCGGTGATGGTGTTGATGCCCACGATGGGAAAGAAGCTGCTGACGATCAGGATGATGGTGAAGCCCACGGTCAGCCACGCCTGGTCGCGGGTCCACCAGGGCAGCACCAGCATCAGGGCGGGCGCGAAAATGCGCAGCAGCCACGCCAGGGCGCAGACGATGTGCTCCTGATTCAGCCGGACCAGCCATGGACTGATGAGCAGGTTCAGCATGGGCGGCAACCACATGCTGACGCCCTTGACCACGCCGAATTGCGCCAGGTTCAGCCCCAGCACCAGAAACAGCTTGTCCACGAACAGCGGATTGACCAGCACGGTCAACGCCAGGCTGTTGAAGAAGTGAAACGCGTAAAGCAGGCGGATTTCGCGCGTCATGACGGACAGGCAATCGTACTGCCGGGGGACGGGGGCTGCGCGGCGGTTTGCTCAAAAAGATTGATGTTTGCGCGTCAGCGCTGTTTGGACCCGTTTGCTGGAAGGATCCCCGGCATTCGCCTGCAGCTCATCCCGGGGCGTCCGTCGTGGCGCAGCGCGCAGCGCATGATCCCATCCCCCAATGCTGTCCGCTCTTCATCCCTGTCATATCTCTCCCCCGTGTTCATCCGTGTTCATCCGTGGCAAAAAACGGCCTCACCGACCGCCTCACGCCTCATGATGCTCATCCGACAGCGAACCGCTCCACACCGGCGCCTGGTCGACCTTGGCGGCCTTGGCGAGCATGTGCGCGCCCACCGGGTTGGCGATGAACTGGAAGGCGATCACCAGCACCATCTTGGTGATCGTGTTCACCAGGTTGGCGTCGGGGTGCGTGCTGAGCGCCAAAGCCCCGGCAATCAGCAGCCCCGAGATGCCCAGCGTCACGCCTTTGGTCGAGGCGTGCATGCGGTGGTAGACATCCGGCATACGCACCAGGCCCAGCGCGCCCAGGAACATGAAGAACGTGCCGAACAGGATGAACGCGATGATGATCAGATCGAGCACGATATTCCACATGGTTTAGCTCCCTTCCCCGGCCGAGGCCGTGTCCGCGGCTACGTCGGCGTCGCCGCGCGTCGCGGGCGCGGCGCCTTGCTCATGCCGGCGGAGGATGTACTGCGCCATCGCCACCGTGCCGGCGAAACCCAGCAGGCTCAGCACCAGAATGCTGTCGATGAACATGCTGGTGCGCAGGCGGATCATCAGCAGGATGACAAACCCGATCAGTTCCACCGCCAGCGTGTCGGCCGCCAGCGCCCGATCCGCCAGATGCGGCCCGCGGATCACCCGCAGCAGACACATCAGCATGGCGAGAATGACCAGCACGATGCAGACGTCCAGCGTCAGCATCAGCAGCGTGCCCGACCAGCGCCCGGCGGCGTTGAGTTCCGTGATTTGCGCCAGCAACGTATTCAATGGAAGACCTCCTCCAGCAGCCGATCGCGCAGCTCATCCAACTCCTGGATGGCGGCCTGACGGTCCTGGGCGTACATGCAGTGAATCAGCAGGAAACGATCATCGTCGAGAATGTCCACGCTCAGCGTGCCCGGCGTCAAGGTGATGGCGTTCGCCAGCGAGGTGATCTGGATCGGCGTCAGGTTGCTCACGTCATAACGCACAAACCGCGGCGTCATGCTGAAACCGGGGGTGATGATTTCCCGGGCGACCTGCCAGTTGGCTTTGATCAGGATGCGAATGAAATACACCGAAAAACTCAGCAGCTTCCACACCTTGGTGCCGTACCGATGGCCCTGCGGCAGCGTGCGACTCATCAGCCCCAGCAACAGGTAGCCAATCAGGAAACCCGCCAGCAGGGACCAGATGTCGAACAGCCCCCACATCAGCATCCACAACACCGCCAGCAGCAGATTGATCATCAGGTAGACGTACATGCTCAGTGCTCCACTTGGGCGGCTTGCGCCAGGCGCTGCTCAGCCGGGATTTCTGCAGTTTCGGTCGGCGCGCCGCGCAGACCCCGCGCGCCCAGCACGGCAGTCACGTAATCCGTCCGCTGCACCAGCGTCTGCCCGGCTTTCAGGCACAGCTTGAAATAGCTTTCGGCGCCCAGGCCCATGCTCAGCGCCGCGACCACCAGCAGGCCGATACCCATCATGCCGCCGGCGACCCGGGCTTTGCGGAAGGGGCGCTGCACATGCACGCCCTGCGCCGGCGACCAGAAGCCGTAGCTCCAGATCTTGAGCATCGACAGCAGGGTGAGAATGCTGGTCATGATGGCGAAGGCGGTCACCACGTAATGCCCGCTGCGCACGCCGCCCACGACCAACGCCCATTTGCCGAAGAAGCCCGACAGCGGGGGCAAGCCCGCCAGCGACAGGGCGGCAATGAGGAACAGCGTCGCCAGCCAGGGGGCGCGGCGGAGCAGGCCGCCGATTTTTTCCAGATCATCGCTGCCGGCATGTTCCTGCATCAGGCCGCCGCACAGGAAGAGGCAGCACTTGACCACCATGTTGTGCATGATGAAGAAGGTGGCGCCGGCGGCGGCGAGGATGCGGTTCTCCAGCACCACGCCGGCGGCGATCGCCAGGCCGATGCCCATGAGCATGTAGCCGACCTGGCTGATGATGTGGATCGCCAGGATGCCGCGCACGCTGTGCCGGCTGACGGCGCCCAGCACGCCCAGGAACATGGTGACGCCCGCCGAGAGCAGGATGATCGGCGCCAGCAGGTTGGCGGCGTGCGGATCGGCGCCGAACATCATCACGAAGACCCGCAGCATGACATACGCGCCGACCTTGGTGAGCAGGCCGGCAAACAACCCGCCCAACGCCGCCGGGAGGGTGTGGTAGGTGTCGGGGAGCCAGTACCAGAGCGGAAAGATCGCGGTTTTCCCGCCGAAAACCAGCAGCAGCATGACGATGACCGGATAGCTGCCGGGGGTCAGTTCCCCCGCCAGCGCCAGGCGCGTCAGGTCCGCCATGTTGAGCGTGCCCAGTTGGCCATACAGCAGGCCGGCACAGGTGACGAAGAGGGTCGAGCCAAACAGGTTCAGCAGGACGTACTTGTACGCCTGGCGGATTTGCGCGGTGGAGGTGCCGATGCAGAAGATGGCGTAGCTGGCCATCAGCATGATTTCGAAAGCGACGAACAGGTTGAACAGGTCGCCGGTGACGAAGCTCCACTGGACGCCAAACAGCAGCAGATGGAAGAGCGGATGGAAGAAAGCGCCTTCGTGGTTGTCGTCGAACTGGCCCATGCTGTAGATGTAGACGCCCAGGCAGACGACCGCCGCCATGGTGAGCATCAGGGCGGAGAGGGCGTCGACGGCAATGGTGATGCCGAAGGGCGCTGGCCAGTTGCCCATCTGGGAGACGAGCACGCTGGTTCCGCCGGCGATGGTGGAGAGCGCCCAGACGCCCAGCGCCAGATCGAGCCCCAGCGCGAGCAGGCCGATGACCCGCTGAACCTGTCGCCAGCGATAGGCGAACAGGCACAGAATGCCAGCCGCCATGGGGACCAGGACGAAGAAGATGATGTAATGCTGATTCATGCACGCTATTCCTGCGAAACCAGGTTGGAACTTACAGCCGAGAATTCAGTCACCACAGAGACACAGAGAGCACAGAGAGAAGCTGGCACAGAGTCGAATACCTGATGCGTTTTTTCACCGTTCAGCTCCTTTGTTCCTTCTCTGTGTCCTCTGTGTCTCGGTGGTGAAAAACTGTTTTCAATGCGCGTCGGCTTCACCCGCCAGTTCATCCAGGTCCAGGGTCTGATTGCGGCGCCAGGTGATCACCAGCAAAGTCAGCAGAAACGCCTGCACGGCAAAGCCGATGACGATGGCGGTCAGGATCAGCGCCTGGGGCAACGGATCGACCAGTTGCGGCAGGGCGACATGCTCCGCCAGCACGGGGGGCAGCTTGCCCACGGGCGATCCGCTGGCGGCGAGGATGGCGAGGTTGGCGCCGTGGCCCAGCAGAAAGACGCCCATGCAGACGCCCTTGAGTTCGCGTCCGGTCATGAGGTAGAGCGACGCGCCGAACAGCACGCCGACCATGATGGCTGTGAGGATGCTCATACGCTTGCTTTCCGCTAGTTCCTAGGCGATGGCCATTCAATCATGCAGTTGTCACCACAGAGGCACAGAGAGCACAGAGTGAAGCCGACACAGAGTTCTGTCATGCATGACTGCTTGTGGTCCATCTCATGTATTTCTCAGTGTTCTCTGTGTCTCGGTGGTGAATATTCTGCTGTGGTTCTATTCCAGTTCGCGCGACAAGCCGTTGATCATGCCGACCACCACGCCGGCGACGACGAGCATGACGCCCAGGTCGAACGCCATGACGGTCGCCCATTCAAAGTCGTAGGAGCCGCCCGCCGACTGGGGCAGGTGGAGGTAGCCGTGGCTGCTGGTGAAGAACGGCAGGCCGAACAGCAGCGCCCCGGCGCCGGTGCCCAGCGCCAGCGTCAAACCGATGCCGATCAGCACGCGTTCGGGGCAGGGCAGCAGTTGGTTGAGGTTCTGGGCGCCAAAGCTCATGCGCTGCACCACCAGGGCGACCGCGGTGACCAGGCCCGCGACGAAGCCGCCGCCGGGGGTTTGATGCCCTTTGAAGTAGATGAACACGGCAAACACCAGGCTCAGCGGCACGATGAAACGCGCGGCGGTGCGCAGGATGACGGTGCTCATGGGATGGTTTTTTTCGTCGTGCATCGGATCAGTGAGCTCCCGAAGGCGTAGGGGCGGAGGCGCGGTCATCCTGGTCGTGCGGATCCGGGCCGGGCAGTTCTGCATCGCCGTGGGCGTCGCCGGGCCCGCTGGTGGTTTGGCGTAGCCGGCCGCGATGGCGCCGCAGCAGCGTCCAGACGCCCATCGCCGCCAGCCCCAGCACGGTGATCTCGCCCATGGTGTCAAAGCCGCGGAAGTCCACGAGGATGACGTTGACCACGTTGTTGCCGCCGCCGCCCGGATGCAGGTCCACCGTTGCCGGCGCCCCGGCGGGTTCGTGCCCATCGCCGTGCGCGGCATGCTTGTCCAACCCGTGCCGGCGCACCACGCCGCCGTAGACGTCATTTTCCGCCACCGCCAGCGTGTCCACGCCGCGATAGCTGTTGCGCAGGAAATATTCGCCCAGGTGCGCCAGCGGCGCGCCCTCATGGGTGGTGTAGGGCATCACCGGACGGGTGGCGGTGGCGCAGGTCAGCGTGAGCCAGAAGAACACCAGGCCCACGCCCACGCTCAGCAGCAGGCGCACGCCCACCAGCCGCTGGGGCTGCGGCTTCTGGTCCGGGAGCAGGGCGAGCACCAGCAGGAACAGGATCAAGGAGACGATTTCAATGCTCACCTGCGTCAGCGCCAGGTCGGGGGCTTTGTACAGGAAGTACACGCCGGTCACGGAGAAACCCACCGTGCCCAGAATGAGCACCCGACTGGCGCGATCGCTGACCACCGGCAGCATGACCGCCGCGACGCAGACCACCGCGGTCAGCAGATAGCCCGACAGCAGCGCATGGAAGGGTTCGAGCAGCGCCCCGGCAGGCCATTGCAGCGTCAGCGGATTGAAGTCAATCGTGTACAGGAACAGCAGGATGGTGACGAAAGCCACGGCACAGACATAAAACAGCATGTGCCCGGTCTGCACGATGGCGAACGCGTTGGGGCCAACGATTTTGGTGACGCCGGCGTAGAAGCCGGGGTAGGCGTGGTCGAACGGATCGTCATAGCGATGCACGAACAGGCGGTTGGAGAAGCCGACGATCAGGCCCAGGGTGATGGCGATCAGCGACATGTACAGGGGCAGGCCGGGGTGCGCGTCCCACAGCATGGGCAGGTGGCCGATGTGCGTGTGGAAGTGGTAGTGCTCCATGCTCGGCTCGAGCCAGCCGAAGAGTTTGTCGTAGGCGGTGGGGACGATGCCGCAGAGGTATTGGAAGAAGACGATGACCGCCCCGGGAATCCACAGGAAGGCGGGCCAGACGCCGGTTTCGTGGCCGTGGTCGCCGTGGCCGTGGGCGCCGTGACCATGCGCGCCGTGGTGGTCATCATGCCCATGCCCATGCCCATGCCCATGCCCATGCCCATGCCCATGCCCATGCCCATGCGCGTGCGTGTGCTCAGGTTTCGCCAGCAGCGTGCGCGCCAGGCGGATGAAGATGGCGACGTTGAACATGCCGGTGAGGATGCCCATGAGCACCAGCAGCCAGAAGCGCGGGTCGTGGGTGGATTCCAGGGCGTGATAGATCTGATAGAAGAACATTTCCTTGGCGGAGAAGCTGAGCGTGAACGGCCCGGCCGCCAGGGCGTAGCCGGCCGCCAGAATCACGAACGCCATGATGCGCTCGGTCTTCCCGCGATGGAAGAACCCGCGCAGCTCCGGCAACTCCCGGCTGGCGACATGCCCGATCGCGCCGGCGAGGATGAACAGCGGAGCCTTGTACAGCGCATGGTTGAGAATCTGCGTCACGTCCCAGATCAGGTTCGGCTGATCCTCGTAGGTGTAATGGCTCAGCCCGTACATGCACATCAATAGGCCGAGCTGGCTGACCGTGGTGTAGGCGAAAATCTGTTTGAGATCGGACTTCTGCAAGGCGATGAACGCGCCGTACAGCATGGTCAGCGCACCGATGGGCACCACGACCATGGGCCAGGCAGGCAGCGCCGCGGCGAGGATCGGCCAGAGCCGGCCAGTCAGGTACACGCCCGCCTTCACCATCGTCGCCGAGTGCAGATAAGCCGACACCGGCGTCGGGGCCGCCATCGCGCCCGGGAGCCAGAACTGGAACGGGAACTGAGCGCTCTTCGCCCCCGCGCCCACGAAAATCAGCAGAAATCCCGTGGTGGTCAGGGGGTTGGCGGTAATGCCGTGGGCGAGCAATCCGGTGAAGGTCCACTCCCCGGTGTGCACGCCCAGGATGATCAGTCCCGCCATCATCGCCAGCCCGCCCAGCGCGGTGGTGATGAACGCCTGCATGGCGTTGCGCACTGCCTGGGGCTGGTCGCGTTCCCAGCCGATGAGCAGGAACGAACTGATGCTGGTCATCTCCCAGAACAGCAGCAGGAGCATGGTGTTGTCCGCCAGTGCGACGCCGAGCATGGCGGTCATGAACAGGTGGAGATAGGGATAGAAGCGATAGAGGCTGTCGGCGTCCGGGCCGAAGTAGGCGCGGGCGTAGAGCACGATCAGCAGACCAATGCCCGCGACGAGGAAGGCGAAGAACAGCCCGAGCTGATCGGGATGGAACGCCAGGTTGAGCTTGAGCGTGGGCATCCACATCACCGGGTCGGGGGTGAAGTGCACGCCATGGGCGCTGACAAAGCTGCCCAGCAGAGCCAGCGCCAGCACCGGGCCAAGGATGGCGACAGCCACGCGCCCGGCGATCGCGCGACGCGGCAGTAAGAGTGACACCAGGCCACAGGTCACCGGCGAAGCGATCGCCGCCAGCAGCCACCAGGTCGGTTCCATCATGATTTCATCTCGTCCCAGCAAAAAGCCCGAACCGCCACATCCACTTATGGGCTTTCCATCGGTCGTCAGGGCCGAATAACTCCAAATCAGACCCACCGGGTCCGGCGGAAACAGTGTTCAGGGTGCGATGGGCGCGGGGAGCACACCATCTGACGGTGTGATTGCGCCAGCGGTGACGGCTGTGACGGCAATCGGTGCAGAGATAGCCGACTTTTGGGTTCCTGAATTTGCTTGTGCCGGCAGTGGAGGTCTGCTTGGGCCAGTTACTTGGCTACGCACCGTTACACACGGCACCGGCGACAGGCTGACGTCGCCCGGGCCCGGAGGAGGGAAACCCCATGCGTCACTTGTTCAGCGCGATCATCGTCGTCACTGCTCTGAGTCTGTTCGCCGGCGCCAGCGAAGCGGCCAGCGTGGACGTCCGCGATTCCGCGGCGACCCCCGACTTCTATGTCCCCGGCACCAACAGCAGCAGCCTGCGCGCCACCACCAACGGCGGCAGCTTCACCAACATCACCACGGGCACCTTCGATCTCGAAGCCGACTACGGCGGGGGCTTCCAGTCCCTGGTCACCTACTGCCTCGAAGCCAACCAGGGCATCACCTTCGGCCAGAACCCGCCCGACACCGTGGGCAAGCCCTACGAACTGGGCAGCCTCACCACCTACGCCGCGTTCACCGCCTCCGAAATTGACACGCTGCAGACCCTCTGGCACTACGCGTTCACCGATTCGCAGACCAGCACCCGCAAAGCTGCCGCGTTCCAGGCGATCATCTGGGAGATGGCGATCGACAATGTGCTGAACTTCGGGTCCGGCAACTTCAAGATCAATACGCTCAACAGCTTCACCAACGACGTGTACAACATCGCCAGCAGCTGGTTGACCAATATCTCCAACAGCACCTGGACCGAGCAGACGCAGCTCTTCGTGCTGACCAACAGCAAGTCCCAGGACTACCTGACGACCGTGCCGGAGCCGGCGTCGCTGAGCCTGCTGGCGCTGGGCGCCCTGGCGATCCTGCCGCGCCGCCGCCGGCAGCGCGCCGCGTAACTCGCGCAGCGTCACACCAACACACCAACAAAAAAGCTCGGCGCCTCACCGCGCCGAGCTTTTTTATTTGAATTTACTGCAGCAACGGAGGAGCCCCAAGCCGCGGATGAGGCGCAGCCGAATCCGGGGGTTGAGTCGCAATCTGCCACCGCACCGGCGCTTCAACCTGCTACCACGCCGTCCACCCGCCGTCGATGGTGAGGTTCTGTCCGGTGATGTAGCTGCCCGCGTCGCTCGCCAGCAGCAGCAGGGCGCCCTGCAGTTCCTCGGGTTTGCCCATGCGACCCATGGGGCACTTGGCGTTGAGCCGTTTGGGCAGTTCGGGGGTGACTTTGCTGTCATTGGGGAACGCGCCGGGGCTCAGGCAGTTGACGCGCACGCCGTGCTTCGCCCAGTACACCGCCAGATGCCGGGTCATGTGGATGGTGCCGCCTTTGAGGCTGTGGTACGCCACGGGGCTGGCGGCACAGATGCCTTCGTAGGCTTCGGGATAGGAGCCGACCTGGCCGTACATCGAGCCGATGTTGACGATGGAGCCTTTGGCTTTGCGGCCCACGACATGATCGTGCAGCCGGCGCGCCAGGCAGAAGTAGGCGGCATTATTCGCCTGATGCCGGGCGAACTCGGCGAAGGTGACGTTGGTCAGATCCTTGCCGCACGCCTCCAGGCCGTTGTTGATGAGGATATCGAGCTGGCCCGCCGCCGCCACCGCGCGGTCGAAGCCGGCGTTGAGCGCTGCTTCATCCATCTGGTCCAGTTCCACGCCATGATGCTTGGCGCCATCCACCGTCGGCAGCGCCTTGGCCGCCTGAGCGCAGCGCGCCGCATCGCGTCCGGCTATCACCACGCTCGCGCCCGCCTGCGCCAGCGCCTGCGCCATCGCGGTCCCCAGCCAGCCCGTGCCGCCGGTGATGAGCGCCGCTTTGCCGGTCAGGCGGAATTGATCAAACACAGTCGAATCAGCCATGTGAACATTTCCTTGGTTACGAATTGCCAGCCTGTCTTGTCTGTCGGTTATGCCGTCACCGGCGCCAGCTCCACCCACTTGCCCTCGCGCCAGCTCTGCAGCGCCGCGAGATTGGCGCGCAGCGTCTGCCAGCCTTCGGCCAGCGTGCAGAAGTTTTCGAGCTCGCCGTCGACCACCTTCAGGAAGTTGACCGCCTGATTGATGTAGAACGTGTCCCGCTCCGGCGCGCCGAAGCTTTCACTCTGCCACGGCGTATCGGGCTCGGTCATCCAGCGCCAGCTCTGCTCGGTGCTGCTGAACTGCACAGTGCCGCGCTCGCACACCACGGTCACCGTGATGCAGTTGGGCGCCTGATGCTGATTGAGCGTGAAAGTGCCCAGCACGTCGCCATGCCGGGTGATCAGGCTCGCAGTGTCTTCCACCTGCGTGGTCGCCAGCTTCTGGTGCGCCGCGTCGGCAACCACTCTGGTCACCGGCCCCACCAGCCACTGGCCAAGGTTGACCAGATGGGTGAGCATGTCCTGAATGCAGCCGCCGCCGGTTTCATGCCGAGCGTAGTAGGTCGAGGCATAAGCAGGGCGGTAGGTGGGAAAGTGCTGCCCGCCGGTGACGCTCAGCACCAGCGGCTTGCCGAAGCGTCCGGAAGCAATCGCCTGCCGCATTGCCGCCGGGGCGGGCATGGAGCGCCAGGTGTAGGCGACCGTGCAGGTGCGCTGGAGTTCCTTGACCCGCTGGCACAGTTCCGTGAGTCCAGCTTCACTGGTGCTCAAGGGTTTTTCGACCAGCACATCGAGGCCGGCCTCCACGAGCTGGCGCGCCATGGGGACGTGCAGGTTCGCCGGGGTGCAGACCACCGCGGCGGTGAAGCGCGGGGCGACGTCGGACGCCAGGGCGGCGTCGATGCTGGTGAACGCCTGCTTGACGCCGTAGCGTTCGACGATGGTGCGGCGCAGTTGCTCGTTGGTTTCGACCAGGCCGACGGTCGCCTGGCCGGACTTCTGGAAACAGCGCAGATGGCGTTCGCCGATGGAGCCGACGCCGATGATCAGGACATGATGCTTGGGGGTGGTCATGAATTACTTCTTTGCATCCAGGTAGCCGTTGCCGGCCGCAATCATTTGGTCATTGAACGTCACGCCGTAGCCTTCGAGACGGGTGCGGTCGGCGATCAGGCCGTTCTTGAGCACCGTCAGGTCAGCGCCGCTGAAGAACAGCTTGGCGCCGTTGGCTTTCATGCAGTCGACCAGCACGGGCACGGTGGGGCAGCCCCAGTGTTTGCCGGTGTTTTTCGCGGCTTTGGCGAGCTTTTCCAGCGCGGCGAAAACCTTGGGATGGTCGAACTGACCCGCGATGCCGCTGAGCACCGTGAAGTCGCCCGGCCCGAGCATGATGCCGTCGATGCCGTCGACCGCGAGCATCGCCTCGGCGTTCTCCAGCGACTTGGGATCTTCCACCTGCACCATCAGATAGGTGTTGTCGTTGGCGAACTTGATGTACTGCGGCATGGGCATGGCGCAGTAGGGATTGTCCGGGTTGCCGCCGTCGAAGCCGCGCTCGCCCAGCGGATGGAACTTGCCCCAGCGGACGACTTCGCGCGCCTCGGCGGCATTCTCACAGCGGGGGTACAGGATGCCGTGCGCCCCGGCTTCGAGCATGCGGCCCATGCGCATGAACTCGCCCTTGGCGGGACGGCAGATCACTTCCGACCCGCCCACCCGCGCCGCCCGGAACAGCGCGGTCGCCGTCTCCATGTTGTGGCTGTGGTGCTCCATGTCGAACCAGATGCAGTCGAAGCCCAGCAGGCTGGTCATCTCCCACACCGAGGGGTCCGTGAAGTGCAGGCAGTAAAACACCACCGCCTGATTGTTGCGCAGCTTGGCTTTGACCTGGGACGGACGCATGGTTTTTCCTTTGCGGTTAAAACGCCGGCTGAATTGGGTCAGCATCAGCGGCTTAGGACAGTCCCAGCAGGCGCAGGCTGTCGCGCTGAATGAGATTCTCTATTTGCTTCGGATCGAGCGCCGCTGTCTTACCGTTGCCGCAACGGTCGCTGAGCGTGCGCAGATCACGGATGGTCGCATCAACAGTGGTGAAGGGGTAATCGGTGCCGAAGAGCACCTTGTCCCACACGCCGTATTCCTGCACCAGCATCAGGCTGTGGAACAGTTGCCACGGGCGGTAATGCAGGGCGCTGATGTCGGCAAACACATTGGGATGCTTGCGAATGGTGACGATGCACTCGCCCTCATAGGGATGGCTCAGGTGGGCGAGGATGATTTTGACCTCGGGGAACCGGGCCGCCACGTCGTCGAGCAAGCGCGGCAAGGTGAACTTCAGCGGCGCCTGGCGGATGAAGGTGGTGCCGGTGTGCAGCAGCACCGGCAGCCCGGTGCGGGCAGCATAACGCCAGAGCGGATCGAGCCGACGAGCGCGGGGATCGAAGCCGGCGTACATCGGCAGCAGCTTGATGCCGCGCAGGCCAAGCTGCTCATGACCTTCACGGAGCTGGCGGTACCAGTCCTCCTCGGTGGGGTCGACGCTCAGGAAGCCGATGAGGTCTTTGGGGGCCTGACTGACGTATTTGGCGACGTAGTGGTCGTCTACATAAAGATCGCTGAGCCGGGCTTTGCCGCCGAACACGATGGTCTTGAGCTGACCTTTCGCGAGCGTGGCGGTCTTGCGGTAATCCGCCAGGCGCACGGTGAGATCGACTTCAACGCCGGCGCGTGCCGCCATCGCCTGCCGGCGAAAGTCCGCACCGAAGTGCTGGGGGTAAAGCCAGGCGTGCGAGTGGACATCAACAATCATCGGTCCGGTTCCAGGTCAAACCTCATTCCAGTCGTAGGGGCAAATCCCAGACAGTACACCACAGAGGCACAGAGAACACAGAGTGAGTAGCGGAGTGAAATCCGGCAAGTTTTCCGGCTCACTCCTTCATGCCGAAATTTGAATTGTTCTCTGTGTTCTCTGTGTCTCTGTGGTGAAACCTGATTTTCATTGGCGCGGGGTGACGCTGCGGAGCAGGTCGAACAGGCGGTCCACTTCCTGGCGGGTTTCGTCGTCGAGGCGATAGCCCACCGGGCCGCGCACCAGCGTGTTGCGGAAGACGCCTTGCTTGACCAGCAGATGTTTTTCGACCGCCAGGAAAGCGTCGAGGCTGGTCTGCAGGCTGATGAGGTTCGCCAGCGGGCCGTTGATGGCGTTGACGGTTTTCCAGTCGCCCGCTTCGAGCGCGTTCCACAGCGCGGTGGTCGCCCAGCAGACTTCCGCGCCGGGCATGGTGCCGATGATGCCGCGGCGGTAGCTGTCGACCATGGCGATGCCGCCGGTGCCCTCGAACACCCGCGCCTGCCCGTTGGTCGCGTCGCGCAGCTCACTGAGCTTGGGGCCAATCGGCGTGGCTTCGGGTTTGTACATCACCTGCTGGCCATACTGATGAAGCAGTTTGGCTTGCAGGTCGATGCCCATGGGTTTGCCGACGTAGCCGCTGGCGTCCTGCACGATCACGGGAATGCTGACCGCCTCGATGATGGCGCTGTAGTACGCGAACAGTTCATCGGGGCTGGCGCCCGTGGCGACGGGGGGGATCACCATCACCGCATCAGCGCCGATGCTCTGGGCATGCTGGGCGTAGCGCACCGCCAGCGGGGTGGACTCCGCGCCGGCGGAAATCACCACGCCGCCGCGCCCGTTGCTCAGCCGCACCGCCAGTTCCGCCAGCTCTTGGCGTTCGGTGCTGTCGAGGCGCAGCGTTTCGGACACCATCGCCATCACGATGCCATGCACGCCCTGGGCGTACATCCAGTCGATCTCCGCCGCCAGCGTGCCGGCGTCGATGGACAGGTCATCATTGAAGGGCGTCTGGAACACCGGATAGCACCCGCGCAGCCGATCCTGCGCCGTGCTGGCGCTGCCCGCAGCCGCGAGCGTGGCGGGCACTTTGACGTTGGTGTTTTTGCCTTTACTGCCGGTTTTCTTCTTGCTCATGACAGTTTTCCTCGGGCGTCGATCGGCAGCGGTTGCAACTGGCCGCTGGTGGTGATGAGCCAGGCGTTGTCCTGCAGGTTCACGCAGGGGCAGATGTGATTCATCAGCACGCGCACGCGTTCGCCCAGCCGGGGCTTTTTCGCCGCTTCCTTGAGATTCACGTTGCCGTGTTCTTCACTGACGCCGCCGAGGAACGCACCGGGGTAATCCAGCAGTCGGCCGAAGTCCTTCTCCACGGGCTTGACGAAGTACACGCGGTCATAGGTCAGCGTTTTGCCGCCGCAGTCGAGCACCACCTGGCCGGGCACCGCATCGCTGACCACGGTCGCCAGCACGTAGGCGGCACATTCGGATTCCTTGCACCAGCCGCCGTCGCACACGCCGCGGTCGTTGTAGATGTATGTGCCGGGGCGGATTTCGGTGTAGCTGGTGACATGGTGGGAGATGTAAGCGGTGGGGGTGGACCCGCCGGAGACGATGCCCGTGTTCAGGCCCTGCTTACGCCACTGGTCGAGCACGCCCTTGAGCATCTGGTCGATTGCCTGCAGCTTGCCGACCTGTTCGCTGATGGGCGAGGACACATGGCCGGGGTAGCAGAACAGGCCGTCGAGGCGGACGCCCTTGGTTTTGGTGACGAGCTGCGCCAGCGCCAGCGTTTCCGCCGCGGTCTGCACGCCGGTGCGGTGCATGCCCACGTCGTAGTCCACCAGGATGCCGATGGCGCTGTCGGCAGCGCGACCGGCGGCGGCGAGCTGCTCGATCGCCAGCGCGGAGTCAACCGCCACATGCACCGTCTTTTCCCGGGCGATCTGGGCGACGCGCGTCGTGCGCTGCGGATTGAGCGCCGGGTACGCCAGCAGCAGGTCGTCATGCTCATGCTGCATGATTTCCAGTTCGCCGACTTTGGCGACCGTTAGCCCCGCCGCGCCCGCCTGGACCTGCTTGCGGCTCATCAGCCGGGACTTGTGCGTCTTGGTGTGCGGGCGAACCTTCAGCCCATGCTGATTGGCGTACGCCTGCAAACGGGCGAGGTTGGCGTCCACCACGGCTTCATTGATGACCAGCGCCGGGGTGGCGATGGTGTCCAGCGTCGGCTGCGGCATGGGAACCCATTTCAATATGTGGACAGGAGTGCCAGCGGGCGACCCGAACCACTGGGCCGCGAAAGGCAGCAGCATACCGCCCGCCCGCAGGGGGGCAAGTTGGCGCCGGGCAGCGCTCGCACCGCTGGAACCGTCGGCTGCGGGGGGCGATATCATGCCCGGAGCACCTGCCCCTCCCAACGGAACCGCGCTGCCGTGATTGAGGAAATCGAACTGCCGCTGCCGCACCTCCCCGTCGCCCTGGATGGGTTGCGTTTTGTGCATCTGACCGACCTGCACATCACGCGGGCGAGCAAACGTTATGCGCGGCTGGGCGCTGTGCTGCATCAACGCAAGTTCGACCTGGCGCTGCTCACGGGCGACTACATGACCGACGAGGGCGACGAGGAAATTGCGCTGCAGGTGATGGGCGAGCTGTGCCGGCAGATTCGCCCGCGCTTCGGCTGCTTCGGCGTGTTCGGCAATCACGACACGCCGGCCGGGCAACAAAAATTACGCGCGCTGCCGATCACCTGGCTGGACCATGACGCCCAGCAGGTGGGCGCCTTGCCGCTGACCTTGCTGGGCGCCCACAGCGGCCGAATCGAGCGCCCCGACGCGGTGGCGCTGGCGTTGGCGCAAGCCGGCGCCGTGGGCGCAGCGCCGCCGCAGCTGGCGCGTGACGAGCAGCCGGTGCGGATGCTGCTGTGTCACTATCCCGACTGGCTGCCGATAGCCGCGGAGATGCGGCTGGATGTGATGCTGTCGGGCCACACGCATGGGGGGCAGATTCGCCTGCCCGGCGGACAGGCGCTGATCAACCACGCGGACCTGCCGCTGGCGCTGAGCGCCGGGTTGCTGCGGCAACGGCAGACGTATTGTCTGCTGCCGCGCGGGGTGGGGGAGGTGCAGTTGCCGCTGCGGGTGTGCTGCCCGCCGCAGGTGTTGCTGGTGACGCTCCGGCGCGGGCCGATGCTGGGCCAGGCGAGCGCGCAGCCGGTGAGCGTGCGGCGGTGGTGAAGTCAGTGAGGAGGTAGGAGAGCAGGAGAGCAGGAGTGCAGGAGACAGGAGGGCTGACGAGCCGGAAGCGTGAGCGACGGGTTGGGCGTGGTGAGGCGAGCACGCGCGGGAAATTGCCGGGGGGCGTGGTGTGGTGTGCGTTGGACGCTGGGGCAACAGGTTGACGCTGCCCGTCGCTGACGCTTCCGGCTCGTTCATGCAAAGGGTGGGCGCTGAGCGTGCGGCGGTGGTGAAGTCAGTGAGGAGATAGGAGAGAGGAGAGCAGGAGACAGGAGACAGGAGAGCTGACGAGCCGGAAGCGTGAGCGACGGGTTGGGCGTGGTGAGGCGAGTACGCGCGGGAAATTGCCGGGGGGCGTGGTGTGGTTTGCGGTGGTGCACGGCAACAGGTTGACGCTGCCCGTCGCTGACGCTTCCGGCTCGTTGAGGCGGGTGAGCGGCGGGTGGCGTTGGGCGTCAGTGCGACGGGTGGCGTGGGCGTCAGTGCGACGGGTTGGGAAAACTTCCGGGGGGGCCGGGGGTCAGTCTTCGTCAAACTTGCGGTCAACCAGTTCGCGCAGGCCCACGGTGGCGGCCTGGGCGTCGGGGCCGTTGGCGACGATTTCCAACTCCGTGCCCTTGGTGGCGGCAAGCATCATCATCTGCATGATGCTTTTGCCATCGACCTTCTGCGTGCCCTTGTGCACCTGGATGTCGCTCTTGAACCCGCTGGCGGTGTCGACAAACGCCATCGCCGGCCGGGCGTGGAGGCCCAGCCGATTGCTGATGGTGACACGGATGCGCACGGTTTCCGATGCGGTCATGGCGGGGTTCATCAACTGGCGAGCTGCTGGCCGTCGGCTTCCTGCAGCAGTTCGACCACGTCCTGGGTGGTGCTGGACTGACGCAGAAAGCGCCGGAAGGTGTCTTTCTGCAGGTTGGAGAAGATGTTCTCCATGGCCTGCAGATGCTCATCGGGCTTGCTCTTGGGCGACAGCAGGAGCACGATGGAATAGACCGGCTCCTTGTCGAGGGCGTTGAAGTCCACGCCCTTCTGGCTGATGCCCACCGCCGCGACCATCTTCTTGATCTTGTCGTGCTTGACGTGGGGGACCGCCACGCCTTTGCCGAAACCGGTTGAGCCGTGGCTCTCGCGTTCGACGATGAGCTTGATCAGCTCGGCGCGCAGGGTCTTGGGCGTGGCCCCGGCGGCGACCAGGCCGTCGACGAGTTCGGCGATCACGTCGTCGCGCTCGGTGGCCTGCAGGTTGGCGTTGATGGCGTCCGAAACAACAAAGTCGAGCAGTTTCATAGGGTCATCCTGGTCACACGGCGCTGACGGGAAGGGCGCTTAGTGAGCGTGCTTGCGGTTGCGCAGTTTATCCTTGTGGCGACTGAGCTGGCGTTCCATTTTGTCGGTGGCTTCATCGACCAGGGCGTACAGGTCCGGCCCGGTCACCTTGACCACGAACGGATCGGTGTGCTCGGCGGCGACCACCATTTCCAGTTCCATGTTGTCGTTCTCGGCCTTGTCCATGACCACGCTGATCTCGGTCACCCGGTCGAAGTACCGCGGCAGCTTTCCGGACTTCTCCTCCACATACTGGCGGATGGGTTCGGTGAGCTGCATGTGACGGGCGCTGACAGCGATCTCCATGGGGCAATCCTTCCTTGAGCGCCGGATCAGGGCGCGAGGGGGTCTCCAGACGGGCTACGCAGCGGAGCCGGCGGCTCTCCATTGCCGCGGGCAGGCGCTTCGTTGGGCGGCAGCACCACGCCGCCGCTGACGACAAATCTTAACGCATCTTCGATGGTGATTGGGAGGTCCACCGTCTCTTTCACCGGAACAGTGATGGTATACCCCGTAAAAGGCGTCGGTGAGCTGGGAATAAAGACCGTCATGCAGGGCACGCCGGCGGCTTTTTGGATGGTCTGCATGGTGTCCCCGGTGACCAGCCCCACCGACCAGATGCCCGGCCGGGGGTACTGCACCGCCACCACGCGCGAAAAACGCAGTTGCTCTTCCGAACCAAACAGGAATTCGGTGATCTGCTTGAGGGCGGGGTACACCTGCTTGACCAGGGGCAGCCGCTTGAGCAACTCCTCGCCGCGGGCGTACAGGCGATGCCCGATGAAGCTGCCCAGCAGCAGGCCCACGGTGTAGATCAGGACGACGGCGATCGCCAGGCCGATCAGGTCCGCGCCATATTGGTAGCGTTCCCACCACTGCCGGACTTTCTGCCGCTTGATGTGGCGTTCGAGCCACTGTTCCGATGAGCCGGCCGCCATCCAGGCTGCGCGGTCGTCGCCGGCGAGGTCCTGCCTGGCTTGCAGACGTTCGGCTTCGACCACCACCGGCCAGGGCGACCAGAGCACCAGCCCCGTGCGCACCGCGGCATTGATGGGCTCGGCGATCCGCACCTGCACAAAGTTGTAAGCCGCGATCAGAATCCAGATCGTCAGCACCGTGGGCAGCAAAATGGATAAGCCACGCACAAAAAACCGCCGGAAGTTGGCGTGACGAATTGGCGGCTTGGACGCGGACATGGGGAAAAAACCTCACCCCCGGGCAACCACCGGCCGCCGTGGGGATTTATGCCCCGCCAGCCAGGGGCGACAACGTTCCCTGCACTTGTTCCAGACCCGTGCATGCACCAGCAGAACACCGATGACTGAGAATATGCCAGCCATCGGTGGGCGTCAAAGGCCCACGGCCAGCGGCGGGGGCATTTCCCGGCCAGCTACTCCAGCCGTTCTGGTGGAATCCGGAGCCGATACACCTGCCGATTGGCGGTCGGAGCCGGCAGCAGGCCCAGCAGCACCGGCGCCACCCGGTAGCCCCCGATCATGTACAGGTCGTGCCCCACCGCCAGCAAACACGCGTCGTCCTGGGCAATCGGGAGGTTGGGCAGCTTCCACACCGTCAGCGTGCGCGGGTCGGCGATCCGCGCAGCCGAGAGTTCCCGATCCTTGCCTTGGGATTGACTTTCCCCGCCAGCCATGGCCAGCAAAGGCCCTACCCGCGCCAGCCGATGGTCCGCCATGCCCCCGGCCACCCCCAGCGCCGGCCCAGGCTCCAGCGTGCGACCATCGGCACTGACGATCCATGTCTGGTCGGTCGTGTCCCCAGTGTCGCCGTCCTGCCCGCCCAGCAACCACAAACTCCCATCCGCGCGGGGGAACGCCTGCAGGTCATCCAGACGCTGGGGCAAACGCACCGGCCACAGCTCACTCACGCCCCGCGCTGCGTCCACCACTTCAATGCTGCTGAGCATCACGCCGCCCACCACCGCCACCCGTCCATCCGCCAGCAGCGCCAGCGCGTGTTGTCGGCGCCGACTGCGCAGCTCAAGTGGCGGCGCCCAGGTGTTGTCGTACGGGTTGTAGCACTGCGCCCAGCGCTCGCCCACCACCAGCACCCGGTCATCAGGCAACACGCACGCGGCCGGCTCGCCCACGGCATGGGGCATCTCCGCCAGCGCGGTGAGCGTTTCACCCACCGGGTCATACCGCCACGCCTGCGCCAGCGCCTGCTGATGGCGAAAGTCCGTGGCTGCGCCGGTCGTGCCGCCGAAGCACAACACGCTGCCGTCGCGCAAAGTCACCGCCGCCGGGTTGAAGCGCCCTTGGGCAAACCGCGCCCCGGCCAGATGCCAGCGGTTGCTCGCCAGATCGTATTGCTGGATGAACGGCAGCGCCTGCCCGCTCTGGCCAATGCCGCCGATGAGCACCAATTGCTGTCCGCTGACGACACCGGCCGCATCGAACGCACCGACCGGCAGCGACGCCAGTTCCTCCCAGCGCGGGGCTGCGGCGTCCTGTCCCATGGCCGGTGCGGTCAACAGCCACGACAAGAAGCACAACCACAGCAGGGGGGCAGCACGCCGACGCTCTGTCATGCCCGTTATGTTACCGTCGCCACTGGCCGTTCCCCGGTCCCCGATCCCCGGCCCCCAGCCCCCGGGATTTTCGCTGCATCTCAGGTGCTTTCATGGGGCGGCACGCAACACTGGGCTATCATGCTCCCATCTGCTGGCCATGAAGCTCCAACCCTGGGCAACACGCTCATGCCCGACGCCGCCGCCGTCACCACCATCGTTGAACCCGAGCACTGCGGCGGCACGCAGGCGCGGCATTGCGAAACCGCCGTCCAAGCGCTCCGCTTCATTCAACAACACCTGACCAAACCCATCGGCCTGGATGATCTGGTCAACCACACCGGCGTGTCCCGCTCCCAACTGGCGGCGGTGTTCTCCGGCAAGGTCGGCGAATCCGTCTACAACTACATCCGTCGCCTGCGACTTGAACGCGGCGCCGCCATGCTCATCAGCTCACGCGCCAACGTCACCGACATCGCACTCGCCTGCGGCTTCGACAGCCATGAAGCCTTCACCCGCGCCTTTCGCAGCGCCTATAGCGTCACGCCTTCACGCTACCGGAAGCTGCCGCGCCCCAGCGTTTACCTGGCCAGTCCGACGCAGACGCATCACGACACGCCCCTGTCGCCGGGGAGCTTCACCCCCATTGCCGACCGCAGCGCGGAGTTGACAGTCACGGACGTGACCTTGCCCGCTCAGCGCGTGGCGTACATGCGTCATCTGGTCCCGCCTGATCAGCGCGTGGTGTACGCCTGGATCAAGATGCTGGCGTGGGCGACGCTGACCCGCCGGCTGCCGCGTGAGGGGCAGGCGTGGGGGATGTACTACGACGATCCGCGCGTGACCGTCGACGGCCGGGTGCGCTACGACACCTGCATTCCCCTGGCGGAGTCGGATGAGTTCCACGGCTCCGGGGCGGTGGGGGTGATGAACATTCCCGCCGGGCGCTATGCCGCCTTGACGGTCAATGGTTCCATGGACGAGCACTTTCGCCAGTGGGAAGTGTTTGCCTACCAGTGGGTGCCCGCGCAGCAGCGGGTGTGGACGGAGGCTTTCGCGCTGGATCGCTACGAGCTGCCGCCGGGCAGCCTGCTGCGCCCGTGGCGGCTGCTGCGGGCGGTGCGCCGGGGCTTTTCCGCGACCTATTTTCTGCCGGTGGTGCGGGGGCAGGAAGGGCGTTTGCCGCGCTGGTGAGGACGGGGGAGCAGCGAATTATTTCCAGCGCTTTTGGACGATCGGTCAAGTTTTGCCGGGGGGGTGTGGTCTAGCTTACGCCCACACGATCGCTGTGAAACCGAGTCCTTCCAGGAGCATGGCATGTGGTTTTCCCGCCCGGTGACCAGGTTGTTTTTGTATGTTCAGCCGCGCCTTGCCGCCGGGGTGCTGGCGCTGGGGCTAACCGCGCCCTGCGCCGCCGGCTTTCTGCTTGATGAACTGAATCAGGCGCTGGGCCGGGCGCAGGAAGCAGGCGGCGATGACCCGCAGGTCCAGCAGGTCGATGCCGCGTTTGAGAAGCTGCTGGAAACCGTGCAGGGGGCGGAGGTGAAGGCGATCCGCGAGCAGATCGGCAAGGCCGCCTTTGACCGCGACCTGGGCAGAGTGGAATTGGCGGCCATGCAGCGAGCGCTGGCGCAAGCGCCCGATGACGCCCGGATTCAGGCGGACATCAAACGGCAGCAGGCGGAGATCGCGCAGGCGAACGCCTTGATCGCCCAACTGGAGGAATTGCTTCGTCAGCGCGTCAGCCCCCGGCTACTGGCGGTTATTGACGACGCCTTCCGCGCCATTGACGCCCAGACCCCGGCCGCGCCGCCGGCGGAAGCGGATCAACCTGCCCCGCAGGTGTTCAATGTCGCGGACAACGCCCCCGTGCGTCCCCCGCAACCCGAACCTGCCGGGGAGAAGCAAGGCATTGAAATCACCGTCGGCGATCAGACTTTCCAACTGGCGGATGACTTTTCCCCGTCAACCGAGGACACCATCAACTTTCTGAAAGCTGAGATTGACCGCCTGAATCAGCAGTTGGCGCAGACCAGCGATCCGCAGGAACAAGCACGCCTGCAGGCGGAACTGTTTGGGCGGGGCCAGGCGCTGGCTGCGAATCAGGCACAGCGCGAGCGCCAGCAGCAACCCGCTGGCGACCAGACGCCGGCGCCAGCGCCCGCCGAGGAAAAGGCTGGCATCGACGCCGCGCAACTGCTGGGCGATCCCATCCAGCGCCAGGAAGAGCTGGTGGAATTTCTCGAACAAGCCCTTGCGGACCTGTTCAAGAAGTTGGCGCAGACCCGCGATCCCCAGGCCAGGCAGCGGTTGGAAGAAGAGGCGCGCGGGCGCAGCCAGGCGCTCTCCATCGCCAAATACGAGCTGGCGCGCCTCCAGCGCGAAGCCCGCGCCAATGCTCCCCAGACCATCATCGAAGACCCCGCGCCGGTGGACTTCACCCCCACGCAGTTCTTTGGCTCCGAGGTGACCTCGCAAACCAACCCCGTCGAACCCCCCGACGCCAACGGCACACTCGACAACGCCCTGGCGGGCGGATTGACGAACCCCGGCGGCAGCACGCTGGTCACGCTCAATGGGCCGGTGGAGATTCAAGCCATCTCCAACCTCGGTGGCGGCAACTACGCGCTGCTGATGGACATCGTGGGCGGTTCCTTTGCGGGCCTGAACAACGCGGTGATCGACTGCGCGGGTCTGGACCTCGCCGCCATCACCGGGCTCGGCGGCACCGTCGGGGCGCTCATCAACGTCCAGGCCACCACCACCAATCAAACCACCTCCACCAGCATCGGCCCCAACGCTTCGGCGCTGTCAAACATCACCGTCACGCTGCCCGACGGCACCATCTGCACCTGCCAGATCACCGGCACCAACTGATCCAACCTGCACCTTCACCCGCGCTCCACCAGCGCCCCCACGGAAACGCATGCACCAACTCCTGACCAGATTGGGTATCACTGCGCTGACGCTCCTGCTGAGCGCTCCATCACTCCTGGCCGACGAAGCGCCCGCCGCCGCATCAGTGCAGGCGGTTACTGCCCGGTTCACCACGCTGGCGTGGGCGGCCCTGCAGCAGCGCGACTACACGCAGGCGGCCGAGGTGTTCGAGCGCCTCGTGCAGGTCGATCCAACCAACACCGACGCCAAAGCCGGCTGGGCGCTGGCGCTGCACGGGCTGGGCCAGACCGACCAAGCCATCGCGCTGCTGGAACAGGATGACGCCGCCGGGACGCTGCGTTTCAAAACCAGCTATGTGCTGGCGCGGCTGTACCTCGCTGCGGATCAACCGCGCCTGGCGGCTCAGCGCCTGCGGCAACTGGTGGCGGAAGACCCGGAACTGGAACGCACCCGTCTATGGTTAAGCAAAGCCTATTTCGAGGACGAAAAATTCCTCGCTGCGTACCGCACGCTGCGCCAGGTGGACTCGGCTGATCCCGCCACCGGGCAAACCACGCAACTGGCGCAAGGCATCGCCCTGGCGCGTTTGGGGCTGCGTCGGGCCGCCACCACTCAGTTTGCAGCGCACGCCAGTCAAAGCCCAGCTGCGCCCGCCGCCCGTCTGGCGGAGTCCTTCCAGGCTTCGCTGGCGGAGCAGGCGCTGGAAGAGCGCCTGTCGGGTTTTGTGCGGCTGGCGGCCCGGTATGACGACAACGCCAACGTCGCGCCTTCCGCTGCCGTGCTGGGGGTGCTGGTCAACGAGCAGGACTCGGCGGGGCTGGGGGTCAACGCCAACCTGCAATATCAACTGGCGACGGCGGGCGCGGTGGAGGTGTCCGTCGGCTATCGGCATTTCCAGACCATCAACTTTTCCGCCTCCCAGGGCGATCTGCTCGACAGCTTGCTGTACCTGCGCCTGACGACGCAGGGCATGGCGGCCGAGGTGCCCTGGCAACTGGCGCTGGAGGTCGCGGCCGACCATCTGCTGCTCGACGGGCGCTCGTTCCTGACCCGCATCACCACCACGCCGGCCGCCACCGTGGTGCTCAGCGATGAACTGGCGACCACCGTGTTCATGCGTCACACCTGGCTCAACTTTCTGGGGCAGGGCAATCAGGACGACACGCCGCAGGACCGCGACAGCCACGACCTGACGCTGGGCGTGACGCCGACGCTGCAGTTGCCGTGGGAGCGCATGACGCTGCAGGCGGGTTACACCTTTGGCCGCAACTTCGCTCAGGGCGCCGACTATGACTACGACAGCCACCGCGTCTTCGTCGGCTGGACCTGGCCGGTGCCGCTGCCGCTCAAGGATGTGTCGCTCACGGTGGTGGGGGCCGCCGCCTGGCGCGACTACGCTCAGGTGGACAGCGTGTTCGGCCGCCAACGTCGGGATCTGGAACTGTCCTGCTCCACGCTGCTGCGCCTGCCCCTGGCGCAGCAAACCAGCCTGCTGCTGGAATACAGCCTGACGCGCAACGACTCCACGCTGCCGGCGTTCGACTTTCGTCGGCAGGTCATTTCGCTGGGCGTGGAGTATCGGTTTTAAGCAGCCGGCAACTCACCGCAGCAGCGCCTGCGCCTCGGGCGCCAGCGGACGCCGCCAAGGCTCATCGGGGTTATGTCGCGGCAGATGAGCGAAATCCAATCCCACGCTGCCGGGACGTTCGTCTTCCACCTGCGCGAAAAATGCCTGCATTTGCTGATCCAGGTGCGCGATGGTGTCCGCATGACCCGCTTCCGTGATCACATTGCACGTCTCACGCGGGTCGGCAGTCAGGTCATAAAACTCATCGCGGAAGTGGCCGTTGGGGCCGGGGTAGCGCCGAATCAGTTTGGCGGTCGGCGTGCGGATCATCCGCGCGTTGGCGTACTCGCCGCATTGGAACGCCTTGAAACGCCGCGCTGCTTCCGCGTTCGACGCCGCGCCCAGCAGCGAGAGATACGACCGGCCCACCTCCCGCGGGCTGACGCCTTCGCTCGGCATTGCCCCGGCGGCGTCCAGCAGCGTCGCATGCAGGTCGCAATGATCCGCCAGGAAGTCATGCCCGCGCCCCGGTGCAATCCGCCCCGGCCAACGCAGCAGGCTCGGCACCAAAATCGACTCCTCCAGAAAGTTCTGCGGCGTGGTTCCGTTGCCCTTGAGCCACAACCCGTGATGCCCGTTGTTATGCCCATGATCCGCGGTGTAAATCACCAGCGTCTGATCCAGCAACTGCTGACTGTCCAGCTCATCGAGCAGCCGCCCCAGATGCTCGTCGATGATGCTCACGCCGGCGGCATACGCAGCCAACCGATCGCGGCGTTCCTCGCCTTCCGGGGCAGGCATCTTCGGCTCACCATGACAGGCAGCCATCGGTTCCAGCGGCGCGCTGTGGAGCTCCCGCTGGCGATACCAGTTTTCCAGCCGGCGCGCTTTGCCGGAGAACGGGCTGTGCGTGTCGGTGTAACCCACGTACAGGAAGAACGGCCGATCACTGGGACGCTGCTGCAGAAAACGCAAGGCGGCGGCCGTGGTCAGCGGCGGCTGATGCCCGTGCAGTTGATGCACCGTCTGCCCATCGCAATACGGCTGCTTGCCATAGCGGGCGTTGGTGCCGTCGCTGATGAACCAATGATCGAAACCCGTCGGCTTGACCCACGGCCGATGACAGTGCCACTTGCCGCACGCGCCGGTGTGGTAGCCGACTGCCTGCAACCGCTGCGCCAGATGCGGCAAATGTCCGATGCCCGGATGCTCGCCGCCCTCGCCGCGCTCCTGAATCCAGTCATGCACGCCATGCCCGGAGGGAAAGCGATTGGTCCAGAAACACGCCCGCGCCGGCGAACAAACCGGGCACGGGGTGAACGCCCGATCCAGCCGCGCCCCTTCATCCGCCAGAAACTGCATCGAAGGCGTGTGCAGGTCCGTCGCGCCATAGGGCGAGGACGCCCATTGGCCATGGTCGTCGGTCATCAGCACGAGAATGTGGGGCGCGGTCGGCATGTCACTCCTTCACGTGGATCAGGTCAATTGATTTCCATACGGGTCATCCAGGGAATGCTTGGGCATCCGCAGTTGACGCAGATGAACGCAGATTAAGGACCAGCCGTTTGTATTCAAGGCGGGCAGCGCCAAAATTGATCAGCAGGGCTTTGTGTAAGCCTGATGCTTTGAGATAGTTGATGACCTGCGCTTCCTCAGCCCCTGAGAGTTGTTTCAGAGCCTTCAGTTCAACGATGACCGATCGGTAGCAGACGAAATCAGCCTTGTAGCAGGCGTTGAGCTGCTCACCGCGATAGTAAATCGGCAATTCCGCTTCGCGCGTGTATTCAATAGCGCGCAACTGCAATTCTCGTTCCAAGGCAGCCTGATAAACCGCCTCCAGAAACCCACACCCCAGTTCAGCATGTACCGCCATCGCCGCGCCAATGATGGCGTATGTCTCCGGATCCCTCTGCCTTTCATCTGCGTGAATCTGCGTCATCTGCGGATGATCTCGATTCGAGTGGAAGCAAAGCCACACTCCGGGCAGGTCGAGTTGTTGATGCCTGCCAGGCTGTATCCGCACTGCTCGCAAAGCAATGGATGGAGTTGCTTATGTCGGCGTTGACGCCACCAAAGGAACAATTCGAACAATGGCCACGTGCCCAACAACAACACCGGCAACCAGAGCGGCAGCCTTATGCCAGCAGCTCCGAATGTCTGGCCGGTGTTTGGATGTGTGCTGAAGACGGAAAACCGTTCGAATGCGGGCCTGACCTGGAACATTTCACGTGGCAACCCCTGCTCCTGATACTCCTCCACCAGCTCGCGCAGGGGTTGGAGTGAGTAGACGCTGGCCGACCATCCCGGATTGGGAAACAGGGTGCCCCAGTTTTGGGTGAACTCCAGCCGGCCCTCTCGTGCTGTGACCAATACATGCTGATTGTCATCCCCGGAGAGGGGCATGGTGCATCCGATGGCGTAGTCAAAAGACGCCATCCAGCACAGCATGAACAGCCCCGCCAGTGCCGCTGAAGTGATCCACAGGAGGCGTCGCAGTCGTTTCCGGGTGGTCCAATTGTTTGCCGTCTTCATGCCATCATTTCTCCAGAGAGCTTACCCGTCAGGACCAGCCATCAGTTCGCCCGTAATCCTCACCATGCGTGAAGAGGTCTAGTCAGCACAAACCAGCGGCGTCGTGAGTTGCTCGCCACCGGCAGATTTCCGCCAGCAGCGCTGTCGCAATCGCCAGAGGAACCCATTGCATCCGTCCAGTGAATTCGCATCGAAGCATCACGAGGGATCCGGCGTCGCCACGAGAAGGTGGAGCGCTGTCGGCATGGGTCTTCCTTCGGGGGAGCAGGCCAACTGATTTCCATGTGTGTCATCCAGGGAATGCTCGTGCATCCGCAGATGACGCAGATGAACGCAGATTAAGGACCAGCCGTTTGTATTCAAGGCGGGCAGCGCCAAAATTGATCAGCAGGGCTTTGTGTAAGACTGATGCTTTGAGATGCTCGATCATCCGCAACAGCCATTCTCGTTCCAAGGCAGCCTGATAAACCGCCTCCAGAAACCCACACCCCAGTTCAGCATGCACCGCCATCGCCGCGCCAATGATGGCGTACGTCTCCGGATCCCTCTGCCTCTCATCTGCGTGAATCTGCGTCATCTGCGGATTCTCTCAACTCCGATATCGGTTCACGTGAATGGACTAATTCATCAAGGCGCAGTCAGCAGCGCACAAACCGCTGCGCCCTGCATGAACAAACCCAGCGTAGCCAGGATGATCGCCAGCACCGAGGGGGTGATCGGACCATCCTTGCAGCCGATGATCGCCAGGTACAGACTTGCCAGCGCGAGGGCTGCGCTGAGGGCCGCCAGTTGCGTGGGCAGCAACGTGACGGCCGCCAGCAGCAGGGCGAGATAGTTGCGCCAGGGCAGTGGCGCCGGGCGCGAGCGCCGGCTGAACGTATCCGGATCGTGTGGATCAAATCCTTCGCCACATTCCGGGCATACCGCCTGCGGACCCGCGCTCAGGTCGTACCCGCACTTGCGACAGTAGATCGGAGCGGGGGGTTGGATCATGATGAGTCGGAGCTCGATAGCCTCGGCCTGACCGCGAGGATAGCTGTTGCCTGCATCCAATGCCTGTATTGTTGCACTCAGCCTTTCTCCGCTCCGCGCCACCATGCATCGCTTTGGTATGCCTCAGGAATGGAGTCATCGCCCAGCGGGTCTTTGAAGCCGAGCTTGTGCAGTTCCTTGAACCACTGGTCGCGTTTGCTGGCGGGGAGTTTGAAGCCGCAGAAGGGGCAGAAGTGGATGGGATAGGACGCCTGCCCGCCGTCGTGGATGATCAGGCCATACTCGTCGAAGGTGCGCGAGTAGAAGATCACGTAGTCGGGGCAGCCGAAGGGATTGTCGTGGTCTTCGCACATTCGGCTGGTGTGGTGACGCATGTGATCGCAACAGTGCATGGTTTGACCTTGGGATGGGGCGAAGCATGGGTTCAATGCTGCGCCATAATGTAGCCGGTGCCAGCGGGGAGAATGACGGAACGGTTGACGTTGTGTGCCGATGGTCTGCGGCCCTGCGGTGCGGCACTACGCCACCATGCCAGGCTCGGTCGGTTCCAGATGGAAGTTGAGCGGCTGGGCGCGCGGCTGTTTGTTTTCGATCACCACCACGCCATGGGCCGCCAGGAATGCAGTGACGCAGGCGAGAAACACCGGCACGGGCGCGCCAGCGCCGGTCAGCGCCAACACAATCAGCGCCGAGGACAGCGGCGTCTGCGTGGCGGCGGCGTTGAAGGCCGCCATGCAGCAGATCACCGTCAGCATCGGCGGCGCCGACGGCAGCAGCGTCACGATGATCTGCGCCAGCACCGCGCCCATCAGCATGTGCGGAATGATCAAGCCGCCTTGCCAGCGACCATGGATGGTGACCGCCGCCGCCACCATTTTCGCCAGCAGCAAACCCGTCAGCGCCAGCAGCGGCAAGGCCGCGCCCATCACCTGTGGGATCTCCGCGCTGCCGTAGAAATAGCTGAGCGGAAAGGCGTAACCGAGCAACCCGATGAGCACTCCCGCCAGTGTGGTTTCGAGCACCAGCGGCAGCCGGGCGCCGCGCAGCAGGCGTTTGACGCCGCGAAAAATCCCCGCGTAACCCCGGGCGGCAACGGCGCACACCAGCCCCAGCCCGATCGCCAGCGCCGGCAGCCAGGGGCTGGCTTCCACCGGAGCGGGCAGATGCCAGGGTTGCACCACCCCGTGTCCGACGAGCAGCAGCATGACCAGGTAGCCGACGCAACTGCACACCAGCGTGGGCACGATGGCTTCAAAGTACTCCAGGCCCCGGGTATGCAGCATTTCCAGCCACAGCAGGGCGCCGCCCACCGGCGCGCCCAGAAACGCGCCAAAGCCGGCGCCCATCCCCGCCAGGGTGAGAATGCGCGCCAACGCCGGCGCTTTGACCCGGTGCGCCAGCCAGGCGCCCAGTGACCCGCCCGCCTGCGTCAATGCGCCCTCGGGGCCGGCGCTCTGCCCGGCGACCAGCCCGATGATGGAGACTGGCTGGATCGGCAGGTTGTCGCGCAGCGGCAACCCGCCGGCGCGGTGGAAGTGGGAGATGATCGTCGCCATGTTGCCGGGATCGCCCAGAACCTTCAGCAGCAAGCCGATGAGCAAGCCCGCCGCGGCGCTGAGCCAGAGCCGATGCGCGGGTGATTCGAGGGCGGCCCACACCCAGCCATGGGTCAGTTTCCAGACATGGCTGAAGGTCGCGCCGCTGACGCCGACCATCACGCCCAGGCCTGCCGCCAGCAGCAACAGCCGATAGTATTGCCGATCGAGCAGCGACATAGAACCTCCAGTTGTCGAGGGGATGGAACGTCAGGCCACCGGTATGAAAGGTTCAGAAGCGCACCATGTCAACCGCTCTTGAAATCCTGCGGGCGGGCGCTCAGATCAATCTGGCGCACGCCCAGGCCTTGCTGGCGGATATCCCAGCCGCGCAGATGGCCGCGCAGCCCGGCGGGGTGGTGAATCATCCCGCGTGGACCCTGGCGCATCTGCTGCATTATCACCCGGCGATCCTGAGTCTGGCGCGGAGAGAGCCGGTGGCGGATCCGGGCCAGCACGCCCTGGCGAAGCAGTATGACGCCGGTTCAACGCCCGTCGCCGAACTGTCACGGTATCCCGGCAAGGGTGAGTTGCTGGAACGATTCTGCACCAGTCATGCCCGGATCGCCGCGGCGCTGCGCGACACCACGGCCAAGACGCTGGTGTCCCCGCCGGGCCTGGCGCGTTGGGTCCAGCCCTTCGGTACGACGCAGTATGCGCTGACCTATCTGCTGGTGTTCCATGAGGCCGAGCATCTGGGCCAGCTTGCCGCCTGGCGCCGGGCGCTGGGATTGCCGCCCGCCGGCTGATCCTCCCCGATCGTTACGCAACCGCCAGGCCTTCACGCGCATCGTGCCGCGCCGACGCAGCGCCCCAGGTGTGGCCACGGCATCTTCATGAGCTGGGCTTCAGCAGCCGCCGCAGCCAGTTGCGCAGTTGCTCGCCGCCAAGCTGCTGTCCCGCTTTTTGCTCGGCGATTCGCAGGCGAAACAGCTCGCGCCCGATGAACAGCACCCGGCCCTGCCCATGCTGACTGACGAATGCGATCGGCAGGTCATTGCAGGTCGCCAGCGGCGTGGCGTGGTCGAACAGTTCGGCGACGGCGTAGGCGGGTGCAAACATCTGCTGCGCGGGAGTGTCGGCTGTCAGCGCGTCGGGATGCTGCGGGTTGACCGCGACGGAGCCAGCCTTGAGCCAGCGGTAGGTGTGGGCGCCGAGCCAGTGGATTTGCGCGGGTTCCAGATCATCAAACGTGCGCATGGCGGTGCCCAGCAGGAGCAGACGTCCGCCGTCGTGCACATACTGGCGCGCTGCTTCGAGTTCCGCCGGCTCAGTGAGTTTGGGCGCTGGGCCGGCGAGCACCACCACGCGGAAGGCGGGCCATTGCTGGGCCGAGGTGTAGTCGCCGCCGTCCTGATAGCGGAGGTAATCGAGTTCCAGCACTTCCTTGATCAGGGCTTTGCGTTCGGCGCGGCCGTAGCCTTCGCCCAGGAGCAGAAGGGGTTTGTCCTTCGCGCCCGCGGCACTGGCGGAATCAGTTGCCCAGGTGGGCGTGTTGCGAAATGCCGGGCTGGGGCTGCTGGTTTTGCCGGCGCCCATGACGGCCGGCCGGGGCGCGTTGGGCGTGCTGTCGACGCCGGCGTCATCCGCGGTGGGAGCGGCGGTCTGCACCATGGCCGCCAGCAATTCGCGGTTGATGCGGGTGGGCTGCTTGATTTCCAGCAGCTCTTTGACGCGCGTGTGCCATTGCCGCATGTTCAGGTCGTTGGTGATGGCGTACAGCCCTTCGTCGAGCGCTGCCCAGTCGCGCTGGGCGAGGATCAGATCCTCGCGCTGTTCGCCCAGCTCGTAGGCGCGCTGGAGCAGCTTCTGACGCAGCGGCGGGTCATAGCGTGGCTCGGTCACCGCGGTGGAGAAGAACTCCAGGGTCACGCCCAGCTCCGCCAGTTGTCGGTAGCAGTCGATCAGCTCCAGCATGGTGGCGGTGTACCGCTGACCGAGTTGGTGGAAGGCGACCCGCTCCCGATACTCCTGGTTTTCCGCGGCGTGGGCGCTCAGCAGGTTGGCGGCTTCATCGAGGTATGCCTGCGCCTGCGCGACGGTTTCGCGGGGAAACAGGATGTTCCACGAAACGATGAGGTTGGTGTAGGAAACGAGGCGGGTGTCCATCACAAAGCGGCGCTGCGCCCAGTGGTTCGCCAGGGCGTTTTCGTAGGTTTCGAAGAAGCTGCGCATGGGCGCCGCCGCCGGGCCGTAGGCGGTGGTGTAGAAGTCGTCCATCATCGCGGCATAGTCCCGGCCGGGCTCCCACAGCGTGCGGGTGATCGCCCAGGCGTTGGGCGCCTGGGTGGCGAACGCCTTGCTGCCTTCGCCGTAGGCCGCCATGAAACCCATGTTCGCCGCGGTGGAGAGCGATTCATGAATCTGCGCCGGGTGCAGGAAGGGCAGGTCCAGCAGGTAATGGTTGCCCCAGCCTTCACGGACGATCATCTTCGCGCCGATTTTCTGCCAGCCCTGGATCAGCTCGACCCATTCGGCGCGCACGGCCGGGTCCAGATGCGACTGGGCCTGGAACACGAACGACAGATACAGGTTCGGCTCCAGATGCTGGATGTGCAGCGGCGGGCGGTTGTAGAAGGTGTAGGCGAACATCCCCACGCCCTTGTCCGGCTGACGCTCCCGCACGCGCCGGGCGATGGCGTTGGCGTAGGTCATCATGCGATCAGTGAGCTGCACGGTTTTATTGTCGTAGCTCATGATGCCCGGCACATCGAGACTGGTGCACGACGGCGCGCCCGCCTGCCGATGGGCAGCGCTCTTGGTGGTTTCATCGCACTGGCAGAACCCGCCGCCGTCGCTGGGGGAAATGCTGGAGATGTCCAGATCGGTCTGCTTGAGGACATGCTCGACCATGAAGTCGATGACCTCGGGATTGGTGGTGCACATCTGCGGCATCTGACGCTGGCCGTTGACCAGTGCGAACCATTCAGGATGATCGCGCATGAAGGGGTTTTCGTCGCCCTTCTTTTTCATCTCGAACGCGCCTTCCCAGCTATGGCCGAACACGGCTTTGAGGGTCCACGCCTGGCGCGTGCGGCGCGTCCATTTACGGAGCTCCGCCTGCATGGTGGGGGTGAAGTACCGGCCGTACATGGTCAGATACATGCGAATGGCGTAGCGTGGCGTTTCCTGGCGATCCAGCGCGGGAATCACGGCGGCGGCGTTGCTGGGCACGTGCTCGCCAAACGCGCCGGGCCAGAACCATTTCACGCCCAGATAGTCATCCAGCAGCGTGTAGACCGCCAGTTGCGTGCCGGCGGGAACGCGCGTGGACAGCGCCCCGCCGGGACCATCGTGACCCACCAGCACCAGGCCGGCGTCGATGGATTTGATCATCCATTGCTCGCGCTGCCACGCCGGGAGCGCTTGCCCCAGCGCCAGCTCCGCTGCGGTCTGGCCAACGTAAAACGACAACCCAGAACCCCCGGAGCCCCCGGAGCCCCCGGAACCCCCGGAACCCCCGGAATTGCGTGCATCCGCGACATCCTCCGTGGAAACGATGGGCAGCGGCGCTGTGCCGGTGATGCGCCCCACGTATTCCGCCAGCTCCTGAGCGGCATGGCGCGCCACCGGCAGCGCGTCGGGCGCCACCACAATGCGCTCAAAGTCACGCAGCGGTTGATCAGCACAAGCGAAGGTGGAAGTAAGCATGAGTAGGCAGCAGATCGCCACGGGGGCCAGCCGGGGGAAGGACATGGAAAACTCCTGAGAAATCGCACACAACCCGCGCGGGCTGCACTTGCACGGAGGCGGTAGGTTTTCGAGCTGGCGCAACGTCATCAACTCGTTCAGCACGGCGAATCGGATCACCATTGCCGCAAGCGCTGGCGCCGGGGATGCTCACGGATAGATCGGATTCCAGAGTTGGTGGAAGCCGACGTTGGCGACATAGGTGGTGCCAGCGCTGCCGCCCATGCCGGGGTCTTCGTTGTTCACGCTGCCGCAGTGGCCATCGGCATAGGTGATGTTCATGGTGTGGCCGGGGTGTTCGAGAAACAGCGAACCGGCCTGCGAGCCGTAGCCCGTGAACTTGGAAATGGAATGTGTGGAACTGCTTTCGGGGGAGCTGTATTTCTCGGCTGAGAGCAGCTTGGTCGAGGGTTTGATGAAGTCGGCGAAGCGATAGCTCTTGCTGTCCCAGGGATAGCCGCCGATGTTGCCGGCATTGCGCCCGGAGCCGGAGGCCCAGATATTGCCCGCATAGCAGGTGGTCGCCCGGCTGAAGGGAATGGGGTCGAGTCCGACCTGGCCGCGTTCCTGAGCGGGGCAGATCCAGATCAGCGCGTTGGCGCCGGTGACGGTGACCGGCGCGTTGAGATAGGGGTCATACAGGTAATGCCAGTAGTCGAACTTTGTCTGCTCGGAACTGGGCGCGGTGGCGCCCGGCGGGACGCTGCGCTCGGCGAGGTTGGCGCCGACGTAGTCCTGGTGATCCTGCCCGAAGGTGAACATGACCGTCACATGCTGGCGCGTCTGGCTCAGGCACGAGACATTGCGGGCGGCATCACGGGCGGCGCTGAGCGCGGGCAGCAGCAGGGCGATCAGCAGTGAGATGATGCTGATGACCACCAGCAATTCAATGAGCGTGAAGGCGGGGCGGTTGCGGTTCATCGGTCGGGTTCCTGGAGGGACAAGTCACACCGAAGGAGCAGCGGGAGCGGGCCCGAGGGTGCCGCCCTGGACCAGTTTGGCGGGGACGGTGGTGACCTGATTCACGATCTGATCACCCATGCCCAGCAGGGTCTGCATCATCTGCCCCGCCAGGCGTCCCATGATGTGTTTGTCATAGCCGACGGACGTGACGCGCTGGCCGCGCTGGGTGCGCAGGCCCATGTCGTCAAAGCCGACGATGGACAGATCGCCCGGCACTTCGCACCCGTCAGCCTGCAGATGGTTGCACAGCCGCACCGCCGCCGGGTCGCCCGAGAACAGCGCGGTGATTCCCGCCTGCCGCGCGCGCTCGACCGCCTGCTGGAAGAACGCGTCAGGCACTTCCCCTTCCGGCGCCTGCACGTCCAGCGCCAGCGTCATGCCGGCGTGCGCCGCCACGGTGTCGATGAAGCCTTGGCGCAGTTCGCTGGACGGGAAGCGATCGCCGCGCGGGGTGAACAGGCCGACTTTGCGGTGCCCCAGTTCGTGGAGTTGCTGGGCGACATGGCGGGCAGCGCCGTAGTAATCAATGCAGACGCAACTGAACTCGGCGTGCCGGGGTCGGCGGTTGAACACGACCACCGGCGTGGGGGTCGCCAGCACCCGTTCGAGGTAGCCGTCTTTGGGATAGGCGCCCATGACGATCACGCCGTCGTACTCCTGGGCGTCCAGACTCTGCTTGAACACCAGGTCCTGATCGACATGCGGCTCGCCGGCAAACACACTCACCTGGGCGCGCTCGGCTTTGACGCCGTCGCGGATGCCCTGAATCCACTGCCGACAGTATTCCGCCAGGGCGCCGTTGACGATCATGTTGCGGGTGTAGAGCACCGCGAGGTTCAGCGTCTGCCGGGTGGCGCGGGGGCGATAGTTGAGCCGCCGAATGACCGCCTTGACCTGCCTGCGGGTCTTCTCACTCACATGCTGCCGGCCGTTGATGACCAGGGAAACGGTCGACGGCGCAACCTGTGCCTCCCGGGCGACGTCCAGAATCGATGATGCCATGCAGGAATCTCCCAGCTTGGGTTCTCATGGTACGCAACCGGTTCACATTTTCAAAATAAAAACAAATCTCGAAATTTGAAAATTATAAATATATGTTTATCAAATAATAACATTGAAATTTATAACAAACAAAACAGTATTTTACAGATTCGGGCTGGCGCTTGCCCTCCAGACGCTGGCGGACGCGGTGGTCTCGGCGACGTTCAGCCCCCGGGAGGTGGTGCACGGTAAACAACGTTGTGCATAATGGCGGCGGAAAGGAAGGTGATAGATGTCCGCGCCTTCAACCCCGAGCGTTTCCGTGCCCCGTTTGCTGGTTCATGCCGCAGCCCCCGGCGGGCTTCCGGCAGTGACCGGCTTCCCCGTGCTGGCGCAGCAGGCGGCGCAGTATCTCGCCGGCGCTGTCGCCATCACCCCCGATGGTGACCGGTTCCCGGTGCAGGTGCATGCCCTGACGCCGGTGACGCCCCAGGGGCAGCAATGGCTTGAAGCGTCCTTTCTGCCGACCGTCAGCGGCGCGGTGTCTCTGGAGCCGGCTGCGCCGCTGTCGGGTGCAGCGCTGGGCACGAGCACCGATCAAGGCGCGACCCTGCGCACCGGCGACCTGGTGGTGCATCTGCACGCCGGTGGCGCGCAGCCGGTGACCATTGAGCTGGCGGGGCAGCCGCTGGGCGCGCTTTGGCCGCAGGTCGTCACCGGCAAGGGCATCGTGCATCACGAAGCCGATCAGCCGCAGCGGAAGGTGCGCCTCGTGCGCAACGGCCCATTGCGCGTGCAGGCGGAGATCCACGGCTCGCTGGTGTATCAGGGCGATCATCCCTCCCTGAGCTATCGTCTGACCGTCGAACTATGGGCGCAGCAACGCACCCTGCGCGTCGACTGGATGCTCAGCCATCTGACGCCCGGGGTGTCGCACTACGACATTGAACGCGCCAGCCTGCTGGGGCAATGGGAAGTCGGCGCGCAGCCGACGCGCCGTTTCCTTCAGCCGAGCCATGGTCGGTACTACAAGCCGCATGAAGTGCTCAACCCCGCGCCGGTCGCACTGATCACTGATGAAACCTCCTCGCGCGTGCATGTCGCCGATCCAGCCATGCTGCTCGATGAGGAAGAGTACGCGCACTACCTGGCTGCACCCACCATCGCGACCGGCGACTACCTCGTACTGCAAGGCACGCACGCGGCCGTGGCGGCGCAGTTGGTGGATATGTCAGCCACGCGCCCCAACCAGCTGCGCAGCGAAGGCAGTTGGCTCAGTTACGACCTCATTCCCGCCGGCCACCGCACCACCTGGCCGCAGGGGCGGCGAAAAGAGCAGACGCTGCTGCTGGCGCTGGCGGGGGCGGAAGGCTTGCCCGACCACCGCGCGCTGCCGGGCCTGCTTTCGATCCCCCGGACCTCCGGCCGGGCGCAGCCGTGCCCGCAGTATCTGACCGCCATGGAAGCCTTCGATCTGACCCGCGTGCTGCCGCATCAGCCCGGGGTGAACATTCGCTTCAGTCGGCTACTCGACCGGCTGTGTCAGCTCAACACGCCCGCGGAAAAATGGAACCTGGGCGACACCGTCGACACGCATTACTCGCTGGGTTATCCGGGGATTCCCAACCGTTTCGAGTGGCTGCCTAATGCACCGGAGCTGCCGCGCTCCTACACGAACTTCGGCATCAGCGGCACGTTGCTGCCGCCAAGCATGCTGCCGTTCATCGAGCCGGTGTGGACCAACAATGAATACGACATCGTGCATGCGCTGGCGACGCAAGTGATGCGCACCGGCAGCGGCGACTACGCGACCATGCTGCGCTGGTTTGCCCGGCATACCGTCGAAATCGACTTCCTCGCCTACAACGACGACCGCTGGCATCACCGCGCCCAGCCGGCGCACTCGGCGCACCATCACACCACCGGGGCGTACCCCAGCCACTTCTGGACTCAGGGCCTGCTGCAATACTTCGTGCTCACCGGCGACCGCGATGCCGAGGAAGTCTGCCTCGCCCTGGGCGACAAGATCATCGAGAACAACCACGAACCCACCATGCGGCAGTGGGGCTTCGACCGCGAAATGGGTTGGGGGTTGCTCGCCCTGGTGTGCCTGCTCGAACTGGGCTATGACCAGTACCGCGGCGAGTGCGATGAGATCGTCAACTACCTGGTCAGCTTCGACCGCGCCGGCTTCACCGGGGCGGTCAATCTGTCCGCCGGGCGCGCGGGGCGCTCGCTCGAACGGCAGATGATCGACAACGGCTTTGGTTACTTCAGCATGGTCGAAGCGATCGACCGCTACCAGCGCTGCACCGGGCGCGAAGATGTCGCCCAGTGGCTCGACACGCTGCTCAATCAACTTCGGCAGGAAGTGTGGAACGCCATCCGTGAAGGCGACGTGCCGGTGTTCAGCTTCATGAGCCCGGTCATGCTCGCCATCGGCTTCGAGCGCACCGGCAACGAGGATTTCCTGCGTGCCGGGCTGGTGGTGCTGGACCACTTCATGGACATGCTGGCGATGCCCTGCAACACGCAGTGGGAAGCCGAAGCCCGCTGGGGCCAGACCAAACCCAACGCCAAGATGTACCGCGGCCTGAGCCGGTTCCTGGGCGCCGCCAACCAGCGCGGGCTGCTCAAACGCTTTGAGTTTCCCTCGCTTCGCGGGGAATGACCTGCCTGCCGCTGCTGCTGATTTTCCTGCTGATTTGTCCATGCTCGCTTGAGATATTTGACCGCTATACTCCGCTCGCGCCTGGTGGTTTGGACTCCATTTCCCCGCACGAGTTGAGGCATCACAACGGCCATGATTGCTATCGCATCACGTCGTGAGTTGTTCGTTGATCGGTTTCTGCTGGACACGCTGCACGGCGCTGAGCTGCGGCTGCAATGCCCGCGTGATGAGGGGCCGGTGCTGTTTCACGATCGGCCGTGGGAGGGGGCTTTCAGTTTTTCCGGCACCGTGCTGGACTGCGGGGCGCTGGGCTTCCGCATGTACTACCGCGGCTGGCCGTTGCAGGACAACAGCAACAAGTTCGACCGCGCCTGCACCTGTGTCGCTGAATCGAGCGATGGCGTGCACTGGCGCCGGCCGGACCTGGAACTGTTTGAAGTGCGCGGCACCAAGCCCAACAACGTGGTGGCGACGCTGCCGATGTACGCCGGCAACTTCGCCCCGATGCTGGACCCGCGCACCGACATTTTCGAGTGCCAGCGTTTCAAAGCGCTCGCGGGGATGTCGTCGACCGGGCTGCACGCGGCGATGAGCGCTGATGGTTATCACTGGGAGCCGATGCGCGCCGAGCCGGTGTTCCCGGTGGTCACCAACAAGGTGGCGTATGACTCGCAGAACATCAGCTTCTGGTCCGAGCTGGAACAGTGCTATGTGAGCTACTACCGCACCAATCGCGCGGGCATTCGCCGGATCACCCGGGCGACCAGCACGGACTATCTGAACTGGTCGGAGCCGGTGGAGATGCAATACGCCGGCGGTTTTGCCGAGCAGTTTTACACTTCACAGACGTTTGCTTATCCGCGCGCTCCGCATCTGTACATCGCCCTGGCAGCCCGCTTCATGAAGGGCCGCAAGGCGATGTCGGATGAAGTCGCCAACCAAATCGGCGTGTACCCCGGCTACGCCAGCGACACGTCCGACACGGTGCTGATGACCAGCCGGGGCGGGAACGTTTTCGACCGCACGTTCATGGAGAGCTATCTCCGCGCGGGGCTCGGCTATGAGAACTGGGTGTCGCGGACCAACTATGCCGGGCACAACATTCTGCAGACCAGCGCGACGGAACTGTCGATTTACGCTTCGCACAACTACGCCCAGCCGTCGGCGCACATTCGCCGGTTCTCACTGCCGCTGGATCGCTTTGCTGCTTTGCACGCGGGCTATGGCGGTGGGGAAGTCGTCACGAAGCATTTCACCTTCACGGGTTCAAGCCTGGAGCTGAATTACGCCACCAGCGCGGCCGGGGTGCTGCGGGTGGAGCTGCAGGATTTCGACGGCGTGCCGGTGGACGGCTTCAGTGCTGCGCAGTGCGATGAGATCTTCGGCAACGAGCTGGCGCGCACCGTGACGTGGGCGGGTCAGCGCGACCTGAGCGCGTGGGCGGGCAAGCCCGTGCGGCTGCGGTTTGAGCTGAAAGACGCGGATGTGTTCGCCATGAAGTTCAATTGACTTCTGGCCCGCCAGCCGTCTGGTGCTTGCTGCGGCAAACCGCAACGCAATGCCGGTTCATTCCGGGCGGCAGACAATGGGCGTCGCATTTTCGCCGCAGCGCTGCTGGGGGATGGCGAAGAGTTCCTTGACCCGGGGCTGGTCTTCGGTCATCCATTCGCCGCCTTCCACCGCGCGATACAGCGTGGACTTGCCGGCTTCCTGGCTGGTGAGTTCCCGGCCCACCACCTGGGCTTGCAGGTACACCGCGCTGCGCTTGGAGAGGTAGGCGACAAAGCGATCCGTCGCATCCGCGCAGCTATGACAGGCAAACACCGCGGCATAGACGCCTTCACCGCCCGAGGGCGCGACCGCCGGCGCGTCAACGTTGGACGCCACCGGATACAGCGTGCCGTCGTTCAGGTCATAAAAGTAGTAGCCGACGGGCGCTTCGCCGGGAACCGTCGAGCGGTTCATGAGCCAGGCGGTGACAGCCAGCGCCAGCAGCGCAGTGCCGACGACCACGGTTTTAAGCTGGGATTTAGCCATTGCAGGAGTGGATCAGCGGTTAGAAGGGCTTGAGGTTGATGATGTCATCCCGGCCGTAGTGTTCGACATGACCATCCGCCATGGGGATGTGGCTGCCATAGGCATGCAGGGTGGAGAAGGCGTAGGCGGTGGTGTCGGTGGTGGGGTGGTTGATGGGATCGGCGGTGGCGTTGATGATCTTGTCGCGTTCGGTCTGGCCGCCCCAGGTCAGGTAGTAGACGCTCATGATCATCACGCGATTGCGCAGGTTGCGGGCCTCGGCCGCGAGGGCAAATTTGGAGGTGGGCTTGCCGTAGGCGCGGGTTTCGAGGTTGGTGGTGCGCAGGTAAGGCTGACGCACGGTCTTGCGCACTTCCAGGGCGCCGAGCATGGGCGTGCCATAGTCGAGCCGGAACCTTCCCACGCCCGCGTTGCCGGTGCCGTCGGCATTGGTGTGCACCCAGCCCTGGAAGGTGTCGTTGACGCCGGGGCCGCCGGTGGGCGGCAAGCGGCCGGGGTACGCCATGTAGGCGGGGCAGCGGAAGGTGGTGTAATTGCCGATGTGCCCGCCGATGGTCAGGCGATGGGCCCAGTAGGAGTACTCGCCGGTGCCCGAATCGCTCTGCGGCGCGCCGGCGAAGTTTTCGATGTAGTTGGGATAATGCTCTTGCCAGTCGGCGGTGTAGGCAGCACTGGCGAGATTGATTTGCCGCAGGTTGCTCAGGCACTTGGAGGCATACGCCGCCGCGCGGGCTTTGGCGAGCGCCGGCAGGAGGATCGCCACCAGCAGGGCGATGATGGAAATGACCACCAGCAACTCAATCAACGTAAAAGCTTGGCGACGGGACATGGGGGGAGCTCCAGAGAGTTCAGGCTCGGGTGGTTGATCCACGCAGCAGATCACATTCCATTTGCAGCCGATTCACCGGCCGATCCGGATCGGCGAAACGTTCAATCAGCAGTTGTGCCGCGCGGCGCCCCATTTCCGCGGCCGGCACTTTGATGGTGGTCAGGGCGCTTTCCCCCAGCTGTTGCCCGCGCGCCTGACCGTCGAAACCAATGAGTTGGAAATCCTGGCCCGGCTGCAAGCCATGCGAGGTCGCCGCCACCGCGAAGCCGATCGCCAGATCGTCCGAGGCGCAGAAAATCGCGTCGGGCTGATCCGTCATCCGCAGGTAACGCCGAAACGCCTTGCTGCCGGCGATCAGGCTGTAGCCCATGCCCATGATCTGGTGCTGCGGGTCGATCGACTGTTGCCAGCCTTCCTCAAACCCGCCCAGCCGCAAGGTGGACAGCATGTCGTACCGATCCGCCGACACCGCCCGCCCGACAAACCCCGGCTTGCGGCAACCGAGTTCCTTCACCAGCCGCCCCGCGATCTGCCCGCCGTTGCGATCGTCGACGCTGACCATGTCGTAGCGCGTCCGCCGCTCCACGGGCATGTGCCCGGCGGTGGTGATCACCGACACCAACTGGTCCGGGTCCGGCATGCACGACAGCCCCAGCGTGGGATTGAACAGCACGATCGCATCATCCAGCGGCGACAACTCCAGCTGATGGTGTGGACGCTGCTTGTCCCAGGCGGGATAGGGCGACACGCGAATCTCCGCGCCGGCTGCACGCATCACCGTGCGGAAGCCTTCAATCATCTCCTGAATGAAACCTTCGGGCATCGCTTCATAAACCAGCGTGATCCGCCGGTCCGACAGGTCCAGTTCAGCGCTGTTGGCGTCCAGCCGCTGGGGCGTCCGCAGCACGGTCGTGCCCCGACGCTGGCGGGACTCGAGCAGGCCTTCGGACGCCAGTTCGCGGATCGCCACATTGGTGTTGAACTGCCCGGTCCCCAGTTGCCGCGCCAGTTCCTTGACCGGCGGCAGGCGATCGCCCACGGACCACTGCCGGCCGAGCTTGGCGCGCAGCAACTGCTTGATGACCGCAGCAGTCGACGGGGCGGAAGTAGGGGATGTGGTCGTGGACATGCGCTCGACTCCCAACAGGCTCCAGCATACCCGGAATTGACGCGATGTGAACCCAATTATCGCAAAAAATGAAAATTTTGAGCTAAACGCCGTGGCGAAGAAATCAGGAGTTTATCCGGGATAATTGGCGAATCGTCGTGCTTCCGGGGCGGGTTTGGCGCTGCGGGGGATGTTATAGTTCAAATGTTGAGATATTTTGCCGGCCCCGCACGACAGCGCCTGCAGGCTGCGGGGAGGCGGTGATCTGGTTGGGGGGATCGCCAGTGGACGGATCCGGGAGAGCGCTGCAGGGGATGCCCCAGGCGTGCTTCATCCGTTGCCAGCTATCGGGCGCCAGGGGGGATCAGGTGGGCGCTTACTTCGCGCGTCGACGGGCCTGGGCGCTGCCGGCTCCGCGCCGGCTGCGCTGGCGTTCGTGCGCGACGATGGCTTGCAAGGCTTGGATATTTTCCCGGAGATAGACCAGGTCCGCACGGAACATGGACACCCCGCGCCGCAGCCGGGCCACTTCGCCGGCAAACTCCGGTGCTTCGAGCACACGCTGGAGCGTCCTGACATGCCGAAGCAGCGGCCCCACCCGCAGACGCCGCCAGTCGGTGCGGGTGTCCAGCCCCGCGAAATCCACCTGCAATTGCTCGAGGGCGCGCCGGGCGGCGGGGATGTCTGACAGGTAAACCTTGTCCATGCTGCAGGTCTCCGAGCGAAGGTCAGTTGGCACGCCATCGACATCATGGATGAATATGGCAGCAGACGTTCAACCAGCCATCCTATTTTTCAATACGGCCCTCGCCGGTCAACTGCATTTGTGGATCAGGCCGGTTGCCACCATATGGCCAAGACTGCCCCGCCGGGTGGCGCAAATACCAATAGCCCGTTTCCAGCCAGCGCAGGGGCGTGAAGACCCAGTAGCTGAGGCCCGCAACTCGATAAGCAGAATTAAAACCCAGCCCCAGATCACCGACAGCGATGCGGTGATTGTCGATTGTGCCCGCAGCGAATCCGCTGGAGTGGACCAGGTAATGTCTGCTGCGAACATAGCTGTACCCAGCGAGATAGAGAATGCCCAGGCAGGTCAGGGCGAGGAGGGGAAGTCGCCATCGATGTGGAAATTTCATGTGTCTCGGCCAGAATAAGGTGTCTGGTTGAATATCAAATCATCCTGACATGCTCTGTCGAAATTGCGGGATTGGTCCATTGATCAATAATTGTACCTTCCCCGCTAACGGGCGGGGCGTTCGCTCTGAGGATGGTGAACCACCAAGTCACCAAGGCACCAAGAGATTGCTGGTTTTGCTTGGCGTCTTGGTGTCTTGGTGGTGAAATATCCAACTGCCAGGCCAGAATAAGGTGTCAGGTTGAATATCAAATCATCCTGACACCTTATGCTTACCCCTTATGCTTACCCACGGGTACGGGGAGAACCCCAGCCGGTCTTTTTATCATCTGGAAATACAGCAGCGTACAGGGGTAGTTCGGGCTTTCGCCGACGTTCACAGTCCAAAACTGTGCGACCAACGGTCTCCATGCCCTGTACGCTGCGCTGACTATCATAGCCTGATGCGACTCAAAACGGCGTTGGACCAGAATAAGGTGTCAGGTTGAATTTCAAATCATCCTGACACCTTATGCTTCTTCCAGCACCGCGAAATCCACCTGCAATTGCTCGAGGGCGCGCCGGGCGGCGGGGATGTCAGACAGGTAAACCTTGTCCATGTGCTGGTTCCAGAGCAAGAGTTCCCGCGCGTGAGCAAGGGGTTGTGGCGCCGCCGCGGGGTGGTTGATGCTTGGCAAGCAACCCCTCCCTGGCGGTCGGGGTTCGTTCAGAACGGGTTGACGGGGATTACGGGACAGGTCCCATGCTGGGCCAAGCGGGCGGCGGATGAAATAATGAAACCTGACCCCTTATATTCCCGATTCCCAAGAAGGACGATGGTGACCCCGGAGAAGAGCCTGATATCCTGTTGACTGTTCCCGAATCCGGGACCTCCATCGGCCACAAGATTTGTGTTCCCGTAGAAGTTAAACGGTCATGTAATTGCGAGGCGAAAACACACTTGCGTTCCCAACTCGTCGAGCGATACATGTCGACGTTGTCGTCCAATGCCGGGGTTTACGTGGTCGCCTGGCTGGAAGCACCCAAAATGGAAAAGGCAGACAAGCCGCGCTGGCCCACGATCGACGCGGCGCGGCATGACCTTCAAGTGCAGGCGGATGAGCTCTCCAAGAAAAAGCAGATTGACGTTCGGGTAATTGTGATCGATATGTCACTGCACTGATTTTTGTGGGCTATTTGCCACAACATCGCCTCTGACCCGTCCGGGATTTTCCCACCGCATTTGCCCCACGCGCCAACAAGTCGTAACTTCCGCTTCCATGACACAACAAGTCCTTCCAGGGTTCCTGCACATCGGTGTGGCCAAGGCGGCTTCGTCCTGGCTTTTCAACATGTGCAAGGAGCATCCCGAAGTTTACGTGCCGCAGTCGCCGGACAACGTCAATTTCTTCACCGTGCATTACCACCGCGGGCTGGACTGGTACCGCGAGACCTACTTCGCCGACTATGCCGGTCAGAAGGCGAGCATTGAGTTCAGCAATTCCTATCTCGTCTGGGAGCCTGCCCTGGAGCGGATCGCCCGCGATCTGCCTGATGTGAAGCTGACGCTCACGCTGCGCAATCCGGTGGAGCGGGCGTTTCTCAACTGGGCGCATCAGCATCTCAAACCCACGCGGCAGTACGACCCCGCCAACGGCATCGGCGTGCCGCTGGACTTCGTGCTGCACCACCACGGGCATCAGTGGTTCGGCATCTGGTGCGGACAGGGGTACTACGCCTACCTGCTCAAGCGGCTGTACCGGTACTTCAGCCCCGATCGCGTGCTGGTGATGATCTACGACGACCTGGTGGCGAACGATCAGAAGTTTCTGAACCGGTTCTTTGAGTTCATGGGCGTTGAGCCGAGCATCACACCAAGCCGAATCGCCGAGGACATCAACAAACCCCCGCCGACGGCCGACCCGGCGCGGTGGATGACGCCTGACTTCCGCGCGGAGCTGCGCAACGTTTTCGAGGACGACATTGCCGAGCTTGAGAAGATGCTCGGGCGTGATTTCAGCCATTGGCGTTAGTCGCCTGGAACGGACATGCATTGAACAGGCCGAACATTCTCTTTCTTTTCAGCGACCAGCAGCGATGGGACACGGTCGGTGCGTATGGCCAGCCGCTAGCGACGCGGTTCAACCTCACGCCGAATCTCGACGCCATGGCGCGGCAGGGCACGCTGTTTCGCCATGCGTTCACCTGTCAGCCGGTGTGCGGCCCGGCGCGGGCGTGTCTGCAATCGGGACTCTACGCCTCGCGCAGTGGATGCCTCGACAACGGCTACGCCCTGCCGCAGAACATCACCACCATGGCCGGCTGCATGAGCAACGCCGGCTATCAGACCGGGTACATCGGCAAGTGGCATCTGGCGTCCAACGACAAACGCGGCACGAACCCCAACGACGCGGAGAACTTCCGCATGTGTGCAGTGCCGCCCGAGCGCCGCGGCGGGTACCGCGACTTCTGGCTGGCGGCGGACACCTACGAATACACCAGCCACGCCCACGAAGGCTTTCTCTTCGACACGCAGGGAAGGCGCGTCGACTTCGAAGGCTATCGCGTCGACCGCACCACCGATTTCATCCTCGACTACCTGCGCGACCAGTACGTGCGGCGCTACGACCGGCCGTTCTTCCTGTTCGCCTCCTACGTCGAGCCGCACCAGCAGAACAACCTCGGCCGCTACGTCGGCCCGATCGGCAGCAAGCAGCGCTTCGCCGATTTCACCATGCCCGGCGACCTGATCGGCGCGGGCGGGGACGCCGCGACGCAGATGCCCGACTACCTCGGCTGCTGCTGGAGCCTGGACCAGAACGTCGGCCGCATCCGCGCGGAACTCGATCTGCTGGGCCTCGCGGAGAACACCGTGATCATCTACACCGCGGACCACGGCTCGCACTTCTGCACGCGGCAGAAGCGGTACAAGCGGTCATGCCACGAAGCGTCGATCCACGTGCCGCTGATTGCCTGCGGGCCCGGCTTCAACGGCGGAAATACGGTTGATGAACTGGTGAGCCTGATCGATCTGCCGCCGACGGTGCTGACGGCCGGCGGCGCTGCTGTTCCGCGTGAGTTTCAGGGCCGCGCCGTTCAACCACTCGCGCGTGGCGATGCCGCCGGCTGGCGTGACGACATGTTCGTGCAGATCAGTGCCGGGCAGATCAGCCGGGCGATCCGCACGCGGCGGTGGAAATATTGTGCGATCGCACCGGGCACGACGAAGGACTCCCCCGGCGCGGAGCGTTACGTGGAACAGTTCCTGTACGACCTGGACGCCGACCCGCACGAGCGCGACAACCGCGTAAGCGACCCGGCCCTGCGCGACGTGCGCGCGGAGCTGGCGGTGAGGCTGAAGCGGCGCATGGTCGAGGCGGGCGAACGAGAGCCGGTGATTGACCCGGCAGGGAGCGTGACATGAAGACTAGGCCGAACATCCTTTTCATCTTGAGCGACCAGCAGCGCTGGGACACCGTCGGCGCGTACGGCGAGCCGCTGGGCACGCAGTTGAACCTCACGCCAAATCTCGACGCCATGGCGCGGCAAGGCACGCTGTTCCGCCATGCGTTCACCTGTCAGCCAGTCTGCGGCCCGGCGCGGGCGTGCCTGCAAACCGGGCTCTACGCCACCGCCAACGGCTGCGTCACCAACGGCTACGCCCTGCGACCCGATGCCGTCACCATCGCCGGCTGCATGAACCATGCGGGCTACGAAACCGGATACATCGGCAAGTGGCATCTGTCCTCGAACAACGCCATCAGCAAAGACCCCGCGGAGAACTTCCGCACCAGGGCCGTCCCGCCTGAGCGGCGCGGCGGATACCGCGACCACTGGCTCGCCGCCGACACGCTGGAATTCACCAGCCACGGATACGAAGGCTACATGTTCGACGGCGATGGCAGGCGCGTGGACTTTGAAGGCTATCGCGTCGATTGCACCACCAACTTCGTGCTGGACTATCTGCGTGGCTACGCGACGCGCAACGGCGCAGGTGATGACCGCAGGCCGTTCTTCCTGTTCACCTCCTACATCGAGCCGCATCATCAGAATGACCTCGCCCGCTACGTCGGCCCGATCGGCAGCAAGCAACGATTCGCCCGCTACCCCACGCCCGGCGACCTCGACGGCGCCGAAGGCGACTGGAAGCAGCACCTGCCCGACTACCTCGGCTGCTGCTGGAGCCTGGACCAGAACGTCGGCCGCATCCG
>CAZSBB010000028.1:0-93403 GCA_964605235.1 uncultured Phycisphaeraceae bacterium | reverse complement strand
ATTGGCTGATCGCCAAACGGCAGCGGCAAACGGCGTGATGCATAAAGTTGGTGAGCCAGGGGTTGCGGCGCAGCCGCAGCGGCGTGACGCAGCGAAAGCAACCCCTCCCTCACAGTCGGGGCTCGTTAGAGTGCTGCCGCGTACTTCTCTCGCAACGCCGCAGCGCCGGCCGCGCGGTCGGTCTGTTCCAGCCGTTCAATGTATTGCCGCAGCCCGTCCGCCTTGGGATGGCCATGCCCGAGGCTGGCGTGATGCGGGCCGCCTTCGCGGATGACCGTCCACATCGGGTCCACCGAATCGCTCGACCATTTCGCCATCTTGTGCATCTGCTGGTCGTGCCAGTCCATCAGCCGCCACGCGCCCTCCCGGCACAGCGCCGGTTGCTGGGCCACCAGGTTGTGTTGCTCATGCGGGTCAGTCTGCAGATCAAACAACATCTCCTGCGGGAACAGATGGAAACCGTCGTGCCAGGTGCGGATGTAGAGCCAGCGGTCCCAGCGCACCGAGCGCTGACAGACATGGCAGCACTGGCTGACGACCAGTTGTTCGCGCCCGGCGTCCTGACCTGACTGGAGCAGCGCGGCATAAGACTGCCCGTCCCAGATCTCCGGCTTCTTGCGTCCCAGCAGGTCCATCAGCGTGGGGGCGAAGTCCACGTTGTAATGCAGGCCGTGGTCCACTGCGCCGGCTTTGACGCCCGGGCCGCGCACGATCATGGGGATGTTGCAGGTGCCCTGGTCGGCGGTGCCGTGTTCGCCGTAGATGCCCAGTTCGCCCTGATTTTCGCCGTGGTCCGCGCTGATGATGATCAGCGTGTCGTCGTACACGCCCGCCTGTTTGAGCTGTTCGACGAAGCCGCGGATTTGCTGATCGACGTAGAGGATCGCGGTGTCGTAGCCGTTCATCCAATGTTCGAGCGTAGCGCGATCCGTGATGCGGGCGACGGTGCGCGGGTGACGGTCGGGGCTGCCATCGCTGTACATGCCGATGTCCTGTGCCGAGTGCGGGCCGGCCTTGTGGACATGGCCATCAAGCACTTCATCAGTGATCCACGCCGGCGCGGGTTGGCCCTGGAACGGCTCACCGAATGAAGCAGGCGCGCGGTACGGCGTGTGAATGTCCCAGAAGTTCACATGCAGATACCAGTTGTCCCGGTTGGCGTTCTGCTTGAGCCATTGCGAAACGACGGGGGTGACTTCCTCAGCGGATTCCATGCCGCCTTTGCCGGTGTTGTGAATTTCGTTGAAGCCGGCGTAGAACCAGTGCGCCGCGTGACGCTGGCCGAAGGGGCTGACCATGGCGGTGTGGTAGCCGGCCAGTTGGAGCTGGCGCGCCAGGCCATGCTCATCGAACCAGTCGCGGAAGTTGCGGCAGGCGCCTTGCCGCTTCGGTTCGGCCGCGGTGCCGCCGTGCCCCACCACGCCGGTCTGAATGCCGAATCTGCCGGAGTAGAACGCGGTGCGGCTGGGCAGACACGGCGCGTCGCTGGTGTAGCAGTTGGTCAGGCGGGTGCCTTCGCGGGCGAGCTGGTCGATCATCGGCGAGGTCGGCCGATGGTAGCCGTAGCAGCTCAGGTGCGAGGGGGTCAGGGCGTCGAGGTCAAGATAGAGAATGCGCATGGGAACTCCGGGTTTTGCTGGGGGAAAATGCAGGTTGAGCCGCCATGGGATCAAGCAATTCCGTCAGCTCGCGCCCCGCTTGCACGAGCAACTCGCGCCAGGGCGCATGCTCCTGCGCGGCATGGGGCGTGCACGCCTGGGCGATGGCGATGACGGCGACGAGACGCTCCTGATGCAGCACCGGCGCGGCATAGCGGCGGACGCCGTGCTCATTGATGCCCAGGTCCATCGCGCTGTGTTGTTGACGCACCGTGGTGAGCTGTTGCGTCAGCCGGCGCACGGACACCGGATACTGCCGGCCCGACGACCAGTACCACATCTGCGCGGCCGGGGGCAGGTCGACAAACGCGCGGACCACTTGCGTCAACGCATCGAGTTCATCCAGTGAACGCTGCCAACCCACCCGGGCGACCGCCTGCACCACGGCGTCGGCGGGCTCCTGCCGGTCGATCATTTCCAGCACCCCGCCCGCCCAGCGATGCAGTTCCACCGCCTGGTTAGTGGCGTGTCCCACGCGGGTCAGCAGCGGGGTCGCCAGTTGCATCAGGCGCTGGTCGTCCACCTTCGGGGGCAGCAGGTGCAGCAGCGCGCGATAGCGCAGCGTGGCGGCATCCCGGTCGGCAGCGCCGCAGCCCACCAGGGCGGTCATCAGCCGGGCGACGGAGGATTTGGGAAACCCGCTGGCGCGCACGAGTTGTTCGAGCGAGCAGGTGCCTTCGCGTTGGAGCAGTTGCAGCAGGCGCAGGCCGCGCGTCAGGGCGGGGGCGGGATCAGGCTGTTCAGCCGGATGTGCCATATTTGGTACATTATGTTTTGTATTTGGCACATCGTCAAATCACGATCGTCTGCTGGGGGGCGGAGCTAAAAAAGGGGATAAGTACATTATTTTTGATAAAAATAATGTACTTATCCCCTTTTTTAGCCCCCTGCGGCGCGCGGTACACTCGCTGGTCCGATGTCCGATCTGTTTGGCGAATCCCTGGCTCCCGTCGCGTCCGCTAATCCGGCGGTCCCGCGGCGCTACGCGCTGATCGCGCCCGAGCGCGGCGTGGACCTGTCGGGGCAAGGGTTGGCCTACGCCATTCCCTCCGCCTTGTCCGACCTGCAGCCGGGCGAGCGCGTGCAGGTGCCGCTGGGCCGGGGCAACCAGACGGTGGCGGGTTTCGTCATGCAGGTGGACGTGCCCTGCGAACTCGACCCGAGCAAGGTCAAAGCGATTGTGCAGCGCGATGGCCAGTCGCTGCGGCTGCCCGGCGATCTGGTGGAGCTGGCGCGCTGGCTGGCGGGTTACTACTGCTGTCCGCTGGGGATGACGTTTGCTTCCATTCTCCCGGCGGCGGTCAAGCAAGGCGTCGGGCGCACCCTGCGGCCCTACGTGGAGCTGATTGCGGACGCTCCGCGAACAGGCGTCAAGCTGTCGCCCCTGCAGCAACGGGTGCTTGACGCCCTGGAAGCGGCAGGGCGGGGAGACGCCGAGGTTGATGATGCGGGCGATGCCGACGAACCCCGCGCACCAGTCGGCGCCATGGACATGCGCAAGCTCGCGGATCGTGCCGGAGCGCGCACCGTCGCCCCCGTGCGGCAACTGGTGGAGAAGGGTTTGCTCCGGCTTAAGCAGGTCAGTCAGGTGCAGGCGCAGTGGGATGACCTGGGCGCGGTGGAGATCGGCGCCGCCTCGCGCCAGGTGGAACTGAACCCCGAGCAGGCCAGCGCGGTGGATGCCGTCCTCGCCCAGCGTGACGCCGGCTTCCGGGTGCATCTGCTGCGCGGCGTCACCGGCAGCGGCAAGACGGAGGTGTACCTGCAACTGATCGCCCGACTGCTGGAAAACGGCGGAAAACCGCTGGAACCGGGGGCGGGTGTGATCGTGCTGGTGCCGGAGATCGCCCTGACGCCGCAGACCGTGTATCGCTTCCGCAAGCGCTTTGGCGAAGTGGCGGTGCTGCACTCAGCGCTGACCCCCGCTCAGCGGCACGAGCAGTGGCAACGCATCGCGGCGGGGCAGGCGCGGATCGTCATCGGGGCGCGCTCGGCGATCTTCGCGCCGCTTTCGCGCCCGCTGCTGATCGTGGTCGATGAGGAGCACGACAGCAGCTACAAGCAGGACCAGGCGCCGCGCTACCACGCCCGCGATGTGGCGGTCCGCCGGGCGCAGCTCCTGAACATTCCCGTGGTGCTCGGCAGCGCGACGCCGAGTCTGGAGAGTTATCACAACGCGACGTGGATGGGCAGCCGCGGAACCGATCAGCCGCGCTACAACCTGTTGGAGATCACCCAGCGGGTGGCGGGCAGTCAGTTGCCGCAGGTGCAACTGGTGGACATGGTGGAGGAACGCCGCGCCCGCCGGGGCGTGCATCTGATCAGTCGACGGCTCGAAACGCTGCTGGCGCACACGCTGCGGCAAAAGGGCCAGGCGATTTTTCTGCTTAACCGCCGGGGTTACGCCAACTACATCGCCTGCCCCGACCACAACTGCGGCTGGATCATGGGCTGCCCGCATTGCGACGTGACCGTGGTGTACCACCGCGACGGCAAGCTGCCCACCGGCGGGTTTGTGCGCTGTCATCACTGTGATGGCGAACAGCTTTTGCCGCAGTTCTGTCCGAGCTGTCACAAGAAAGTCACGCTGTTCGGGTTGGGCACGCAGCGCGTGGAGGAAGAGCTGGCGACCAAGTTTCCCGAGGTGAAAGTGCAGCGCATGGATTCGGACGCCATGCGTTCCCGGCAGCAGTATCAGCAGTCGCTGCTGGCGTTCCAGCGCGGTGAGGTAGAGGTGTTGCTGGGGACGCAGATGATCGCCAAGGGTTTGGACTTTCCCAATGTGAAGCTGGTGGGGGTGATCAGTGGGGACACCGCGTTGAACCTGCCGGACTTCCGCGCCAGTGAGCGGACGTTTCAGCTCATCGCGCAAGTGGCGGGACGGGCGGGCCGCGCCAGCGAGCCGGGGGTTGTCGTGGTGCAGACGTTCAGCATTCACGACCCGACGATTCAACTGGCAGCACAGCACGATTACGAGACGTTTGCCCGGCAGGAGCTGGCGGTGCGGGCGCAGGTGGGTTTGCCGCCGCTGGCGCGGATGGCGCGGCTGGTGGTGCGCGACCGCGACCCCGCCCGTTGTGTGGAATACGCCCGCACGCTGGCGGGACAGTTGACAGCGGCGAACCAGCGGCTGGCGTTGCGGGTGCGGATGAAAGGGCCGATGGCGTGCCCCATTGCGCGGGTGGCGGATTACCATCGGCAGCAGATCGAGTTGATCGCGCCCCCGCCGGAGGCTGCCAGCAGTTTGCAGAAGCTGCTGGCGAGCTTGCGCAGCCAGCGTTTGCTGGTGTCTGATGCGCGGACCGCGGTGGATGTGGACCCGATCAGTCTGCTGTGACGGGGCGATTGCGGAGGTAGATCGGATATTGCGTCGTTCATGGTGAACAAAGCTGTCCGGGCGAGCCCGGATCTACACAATTGACATATGGCTGATGATGCTTCATTCCGATGCCCCCGACTGTATTACGAGCTGGCGGAGCTTTGGCCGGTGCTCAGCCCGCCCGCGGAATATCGCGCCGAAGCGCGGGGGGTGCGGAAGCTGGTGCGGCAGGCGCTGGGCGCGGCGCCGCGGGGTCGGCGTTGGCAATTGCTGGAACTGGGCTGCGGCGGGGGGCACACGCTGTCGCACCTGCGGCAGCATTTTGACGTGGAAGCATGCGACCTGTCGGAGCCGATGCTCGCCCAGTGTCGCCGGCTGAATCCGGGTGTGTCGCTGCATCAGGCGGATATGTGCAAACTGCGGCTCAAACGCACGTTTGACGTGGTTTTGCTGCATGACGCGGTGGATCACTTGACGAGCATGCGGCAGGTCACGGCGGCGTTGCGGACGGCTTACGCGCACCTGCGCCCCGGCGGGGTGCTGGTGCTGGGGCCGACGTATTTAACGGAGCATTTCATTGATGGCGATCGTGCCGGCGGAACCGGTCAGGATGCGGATCGAGGGTTGGAACTGCGGTGGTACGTGCGGGTGGGTCGGCTGGGGAAAACGCGGTTCGCGCTGGACATGCAGTACGTGATGCGGCAGGGGGGCAGGATTCACTGGCATCACGAACGGCAGGTCTGCGGGCTGTTTTCCGGGCGACAATGGCGGCAAATGCTGCGTCAGGCGGGCTTTGTCGGCATCGCAGGAGCGGAAGTGCCGGCCACCAACATGCCCTGGCACACCTTGCTGGCGCGCCGGTCGCTGCGCGTTGGGGAGAAACGGTGGAATTCCCCCGCCCGGCTCCGGGGTTAGGGTTCGGCAAAGGGGGCGTTTGACAGCCCTGCCTCAATTGGTACACTTTTCCGTCTTGCCCAGTCCAGAGTGGTCTGGGTCAAGGCTGGATTCACAGACCCCCGGCTTGGGAAATGGCAATGTCCGCAGGCAGGATTCGCATTCGGATGGAAGCGTACGACCACCAGGCGCTCGACTCGTCGGCGCGGGAGATCGTCGATCACGCCAAGCGCACCAACGCCAAGGTTTCGGGCCCGGTGCCCCTGCCCACCCGCGTGGAGCGGTACACCGTGCTGCGTGGTCCGCACATCGACAAGAAGAGCCGTGAGCAGTTTGAAATCCGCACCCACAAGCGGATCATCGACATCAAAGACCCCACCGCGCGTACCGTCGAGGCGCTGAACCGTCTGGTCGTCCCCGCGGGCGTGTTTGTGAAGATCAAGGCCTAGGAAATATTCAGGACGCGGCCCCATGCGGGCTGCGTCTTTTTTTACAACTGAATCAAACAGGGACTGGGATCCGCTGGCGCAACGCCATGATCCACCCCGAAACGGGTTCCCTGGGAGGTTTACGATGGCGATTGCCCTGCTTGGCAAGAAGATTGGTATGACCCGCATCTATGTCAGCCGCACCCGCGGCGACGTGGAGCTGGCGGTCAATACCCCCGTCACGGTCATTGAAGTCGGTCCCTGCTTCGTCAGTCAGATCAAGACGACGGAGAAGGACGGCTACGATGCGGTGCAGCTCGCGTTTGAGGAAGTCAAGCCCCGCAACTCCACCATGCAGCTCATCGGTCATGACGCCAAAGCCGGCGTCGCCCCCATGCGGCATCACCGCGAAGTGCGCGTCGCCGCCGAGGAAATCGGCAACTACGAACTGGGCCAGAAGCTGCAGGTCGATGCTCTGGTTGAAGCCAAGTTCGTCGACGTCATCGGCACCAGCAAGGGCAAGGGCTTCCAGGGCACCATGAAGCGCTGGAACTTCAAAGGCCAGCCCGCCACGCACGGCACCGAACGTAAGCACCGCTCGCCCGGCTCCATCGGCGGCCACGCCACCAACCGTGGTTTCTCCGGTCGCCCCAAGAAGGGCAAGCGGATGTCCGGCCACATGGGCGCGGAACGGGTCACCCTCCGCAGCCTCGAAATCATCGGCCACGATACTGAGAAAAATCTGTTGTGGGTCAAGGGTCCGGTCCCGGGTCCCAACAGTGGTTTATTGGAGATTCGCCCCGCCAAGCGGCTGTACAAGCGCAAGGCGAAGTTGATCGAGCAGGCGTCGTAAGTCCTGTCTGGTGCTGACGCGCGTCGCGTGCAGCACTGGCGGCAACGGATACTGCGACGCCGCGGCATTTCGGCTTGGGAAACCGAGTCGCGGATCCTCGAACCGGCCTGCGGGCCTCGTTCCGACGATCCTTCCGCGGCGTCCAAACGCACCCGCTATGCGGGCCGTAGGTGAATGATTATGATCGAAGTCCCCGTCCATAACAGCCAGGGCCAGCAGGTCGGCACCCTCAACGTCGATGAGGCGTTGCTTGGTGGCGAGATTCGCCCCGCTCTGCTCAAGCAGGCCTATGTCCGCATCCACGGCAATCAACGCCTGGGCGCCGCCAAGACCCGCAACCGCCATGAAGTCGCCTTCTCCACCCGCAAGCTCTACAAGCAGAAGGGCACGGGTTCGGCGCGGCGCGGCTCGGCGGGCACCAACATCATGCGCAAAGGCGGCCATGGCCACGCCAAACGCCCGCACTCCTGGCGCGTTGACATGCCCAACACCATGCGCCGCCTGGCGAACCGCAATGCCGTGCTCGCCAAGCTGGTCGATCAGGAAATCCGGCTGGTCGACGGCCTGAAGTTCGACAAGCCTTCCACCAAGGCTTTCAACGCCCTGCTCGACGCCCTGAAGATTGACCGCACCTGTCTGCTCGCCCTCCAGGACACCCGTGGCCCCGAAGCGCTTTCGGCCCGCAATGTCGCCACGGTGGAACTGACCCAGATTGATCGCCTCAACGTCTTCGACCTGCTCAACTGCCGCTACCTGCTGGTGGATAAGGCGGCGTTCGAAGGCTGGCTGCAGCGCCAGGCCAAGTTTGGCCGCGGTGGGGAAGGTAACTGAACATGTTGCAACCGACTGAAATCATCAAGCGTCCGCTGCTGACGGAAAAGGGCACCTGGGAAGGTTCGGCCCGCAACCGTTACACCTTCGAAGTGCCCCTGCACGTCACCAAGCCGCAGATTCGCGCGGCCGTGCAGTCGCTCTACAACGTTCGCGTCGAAAGCGTCGCCACGCAGGTGCGCAAGGGCAAGTACCACCGCACCAAGTTTGGCCAGGCCAAGAGCAGCGACTGGAAACGCGCCGTGGTGCAACTGCACCCCGAGGACAAGATTGAATTGTTCTGACCCCCGGATTTCCCTCAGGCGGTTGTAAAGCAACGGTCTGAACGGTGAATCGCTGGAGCTAGATATGGCCATTCGCGTCTACAACCGAACCAGTGCCGGCCGGCGCAACAGCTCGGTCAACCTCAAATCCGAGGTGACCAAGCAGACCCCGGAAAAGAGCCTGCTGAGCAGCATCAGCAAGACCGGCGGCCGCAACCACCAGGGCAAGATCACCAGCGAATGCCGCGGTGGTGGCGCCAAGCGGCGGTATCGCCGCATCGACTTTGTCCGCAACAAGCTGGATCAGGTCGCCAAGGTGGTCGGCGTGGAGTATGACCCCAACCGCAGCGCCAACATCGCGCTGCTGGAATACGCCGATGGTGAGCGGCGGTACATCATCGCCCCGGTGGGGGTGACCGATGGCCAGGAGCTGGTCTCGGGCGCCCGCGCGGTGGAGCCGAAGGCCGGCAACGCCATGCCGATCAAGTTCATTCCCCCCGGTTTGAACCTGCATTGCGTCGAACTGGTGCCCGGCAAGGGCGCTGAGATGTGCCGCTCGGCGGGCAGCTACGCTCGTTTGACCAACAAGGAAGGCCAGTGGGCGACCCTGGTGTTGCCCAGCGGTGAAATCCGCCAGGTCTCGGTGGATTGCCGGGCGACCATCGGCCAGGTGGGCAACGCCGACCACGAACAGGTCCGCCTGGGCAAAGCCGGCCGGAACCGTTACCTGGGTCGTCGGCCGCATGTCCGTGGCGTGGCGATGAGCCATAACTCCCACCCGCTCGGTGGTGGTGAAGGCCGCAGCAAGAGCGGTCGGCCGCCGTGCTCCAAGACTGGTCTGCAAGCCAAGGGCGGCAAGACCCGGCACCCGCGCAAGGCGTCCAACAAGCGCATTATTCGTCGCCGCTTCAGCAAGCGGTACGGTCAGTTGACTCTGTAACGCAGCGAGAGATTCACGAGAGGATCGGCGATGTCGCGTTCGCTCAAAAAAGGCCCGTATGTGGACTTCAAGCTCTACCGCAAGGTGGAGAAGTTGACCCAGATGAACAAGCGGGAATCGGTCAAGACCTGGGCCCGCGCCTGCACCATTGTGCCGGAGTTCGTGGGGCACACGTTCCTGGTCCACAACGGCCGGACGTTCCACACGGTGTTCGTCACCGAGGACATGGTGGGCCACAAGCTCGGCGAGTTCAGCCCCACCCGCATGTTCCGCGGCCACACCGCCGGCACCAAGGCCCAGCGCGCCGCCGGCTCAGTTTAAGTCGTCATCCGCACGGGTCGCCGGTAGGCGGCTCAGGAGTTTTCGATCATGCCTTACACCAATAAACATCGCGGGGCCCGCATCAGCCCGACCAAGATTCGCCTGGTGGCGGATCTGATCCGCGGCAAGAGTGTGGAGCAGGCGGACAACATCCTGCGCCTGAGCAAACGGCGCGGGGCGGCGTTCCTCCACTCGGCACTGCATGCCGCCGTCGCCAACGCCGACCAGGCGGAAGTCGACGTGCGTCGCCTCAAGGTCACCCACGTGACGGTCGACAGCGGGCCGACGCTCAAGCGCTTCCAGCCCAAGGATCGTGGGCGGGCGCATCCGATCAAGAAGCGGACCAGTCACATCACCGTCACCGTCGACGTGCGGTAAGCAGCAGGAGCAATCCGCCCCCCACGGGCCGGAAGGAACAGTCATGGGACAGAAGGTTCATCCATTCGGGTTTCGGGTCGGCATTACCGAGGCGCATCGCTCGCGCTGGTATGCCCCCAAGGCGCTCTATGGCGAACTGCTGGTCGAGGACGAGAAGATTCGCAAGTTCCTGGATCAGCAGCTCAATCGGCGCCCGCCGTTTGCCGCGGTCGCCGACATCCACATCGAGCGCACCCGTGAAGAGCTCAAGATCATCATCAAGACCGCCCGTCCGGGTCTGGTGATTGGTCCCAAGGGGCAGAACATTGAAGAGCTGACCCACGCGTTGCAGAACCTCACCGGCCGCAACGTCTCGATCAGCTGCCTGGAAATTCACAACCCGGACCTCGATTCGCAGCTCGTCGCCGAGTCGATCGCCGAGCAGCTCAAGAAGCGCAGCAGCTTCCGCCGGGTGCTGAAGATGAAGGCGGACACCGCTATGACCGCCGGCGCCAAGGGTGTGAAGATCATGCTCTCGGGTCGCCTCGGTGGCCATGAAATGAGCCGCAACGAAGACATTCGTCTGGGCGCCATTCCGCTCCAGACGCTGCAAGCCAACGTGGATTACGGTTTCGCCCAGAGCTTCACCACCTATGGCGCCATCGGCGTGAAGGTGTGGATCTACAAGGGCATGTACACCGACGTGAAGGAAGGCGAACTCGAGTCGCGCGCCGCTGGTGCTCGCCCCCGTGCTCGTGGCCGCCGCTAAGTCGGTAGTGATTCAAGTAATGGAAAGTAAGGGACGCTGACATGCCCTTGATGCCTAAACGTGTACGGTTCCGCAAGCAGCAGCGCGGCAAGCTCAAAGGCAACGCCACGCGCTGCAACTACGTCGCCTTCGGCGACTTCGGCCTTCAGGTGACTGAAGGCGGCTGGTTGACCGCTCGGCAGATCGAAGCCGGCCGCGTCGCCTGCCGCCAGTTTGTCAGCCGCGAAGGCAAGCTGTATGTGCGGGTCTTCCCCGACAAGCCCATCAGCAAGAAGCCGTTGGAAACGCGTATGGGTAAAGGTAAGGCGGAGCCCGAATACTGGGCGGCCCGCGTCAAGCCCGGCACCGTGCTCTTTGAGCTGTCGGGCGTGCCCAAGGACCTCGCCCGCGAGGCCTTCGTGCGGGTGGCGCACAAGATGCCCTTCCGCTGCCGGTTCGTGGAGCGCCGTCACGCCTGAGCGGGGTTGTCCCCGTCGTGGAGCCAATGATGAAAGCTGTAGAAACTCACAAAATGAGCGACGCGGAATTGGCGGTTGAAGCCAAGAACCTGCGCGGCAAGCTGTACGAGCTCCGCTGCCAGGCCGTCACCGAAAAACTGGAAAACCCCCGGCAGTTGCAGAATATGCGGCGCGACATCGCCCGTCTGCTCACCGAGCAACGCAAACGCCAACTGCAGGCGAAGGGAGCCTGATCCTATGAGCACCACCGCGACTACCCCCGCCCGCAAAGTTCTGACCGTGGTCCGCACCGGCGTGGTCACCAGCGATAAGCGGGACAAGACCCTGACGGTCAAGGTCAACTACCAGAAGAGCCACACCAAGTACGGCAAGATCCTGCGCCGCCAGACCAAGTTCCAGGTGCACGATCCCGACAATCAGGCGCACGTCGGCGACAAGGTTGAAATCGCCCAGTGCCGCCCGATCAGCAAGACCAAGAACTGGCGCCTGGTCCGCGTCCTGGAGAAAGCCATCGCCTGAACCGGCGCTGCGGCGCAGGTCCAGTTGTGAAGGATTACGGCCATGATTCAAGCTGAAACCAGAGTTGACGTCGCTGACAACACCGGCGCTAAGATCGCCATGATCATTCGCGTGCTCGGCGGCTCCACCGCCAGCGGCCGGTTCACCCGCCGCACCGCGACCGTCGGTGACCGCGTCATCCTCACCGTCAAGAAGTCCCTGCCCGGCAGCGATATGAAGCCCGGCACGGTCGCCAAGGGCGTGGTCGTCCGCACCAGCTTCCCGGTGCGTCGGCCCGATGGCAGCACCGTCCGCTTCGACCGCAGCGCCGTGGTGCTGATCGACGACGAAGGCAATCCCCGCGGCACGCGCATCTTCGGCGCCGTCGCCCGTGAACTGCGTGAACGCAACTACATGAAGATTGTGTCGCTGGCGTCGGAAGTCGTCTGACCGCGGCAAGGAGCGTCTGTAATGGCAACCGACCAGAAGAAATCCCGCATTCGTCACGTCCGCAAGGGCGATCTGGTTTACGTCCGCTCCGGCAGCGACCGCGGCACCACCGCCAAGGTCCTGCGCGTGCTGCCGGGCCAGAACCTGGTCGTCGTTGAAGGCGTCAATGTCCGCAAGAAGAACCTCAAGCCCAGCCAGCGGCAGCAGCAGGGCGGCGTGACCGAGAAGGAAATGGCGATCCACGTGTCCAACGTGTCGCCGGTCGCCGACGGCAAGCCCACCCGCGTGCGGATCCGTCAGGAAGCCGACGGCAGCCGCGTCCGCGTGGCGGTTCGCAACGGTGAAGTCCTGGGCGCCCCGCTGCGCAAGGCGCGCTGAGTAGAGGATGGCAAGCAACCCACCCGACGCGCCGCGTCGGCAGGAGATGATGGCGATGGTTCCCCGGCTTAAGACCAAATACAACAGCGAAGTGATGCCCAAGCTCAAGGAGCAGTTTGGCATCAGCAATCCGATGGCCATGCCGCGGCTGGAAAAGATCGTCCTGAGCGTGGGCCTGGGCAAACAGCTCGATGGCACCAAGCTCAACCCGGTCGCCAAGGAGCAGGTGCTCAGCGACCTGGCGCGGATCAGCGGCCAGAAGGCGGTCATGGTCAAGGCCCGCAAGTCGGTGTCGAACTTCAAAGTTCGCGCCGGCTACGAAGTGGGCGCCATGGTCACCCTCCGCGGCGCCCGCATGTGGGAGTTCTTCGATCGCCTGCTTGCGTTGGCGATCCCCCGCATCAAGGACTTCCGCGGCCTGAAAGCCAACAGCTTCGACAAACAGGGCAACTACTCCTTCGGCGTCAACGAACAGGGCATCTTCCCTGAAGTCAACATGGCCGAAGCCAAGTACACCCACGGCATGCACGTGACCTTCGTCTTCCGCAACAGCGACAAGGAACGCACCCGTTTCGCCCTGACCGAAATCGGCGTGCCCTTCGTCAAGGCTTCCTGAGCACCCCCGGAGTTATCCGCTATGAGCTGCAAATCGACCCGTACCCGCAATGAGCGTGTCCAGAAGACGGTGGACAAATATGCCGCCGTCCGCGCCCAGATGAAGAAGGACGGCGACTACGCCGGCCTGCAGACTCTGCCCCGCGACGCCAGCCCCACCCGCCTGCGCAACCTGTGTGCCCTCACCGGCCGCAGCCGTGCGGTGTACCGCAAGTTCAAGATCAGCCGCATCATGCTCCGGGAGCTGGCGCTCCAGGGCAAGATTCCCGGCATGCGTAAGGCGTCCTGGTAACCCGTTTGCCGATTCACCGCGGCTTGGCCCCCCGGGCTGACCGCCAGAGAGATCAAGGTTTGCGAACGGGCGGTGTCCCGACTCGCGCCAACCTCGGAGAGTGACGAATGTCTTTGAGCGACCCGATCGCCGATATGCTTACCCGCATCCGCAACGCGGTGTCCAACACCGCCGCCCGCGTCGACTGCCGCAGCAGCAAAGTCTGCACTGGCATCGCCCGCGTGCTCAAGGAAGAGGGTTACATCACTGACTTCGCCGTCATCGACGACGGCCGGCAGGGGGTGCTGCGGCTGGACCTGAAATACGGCCCGCGCGGCGAAATCCTCATCCACCATATCCAGCGGCAGAGCCGCCCGGGTTGCCGGGTGTACCGCAAGGTCAATGATCTGCCCCGCCCGCTCGGTGGTCTGGGCATCTGCATCGTCAGCACTCCCAAGGGCGTGCTCAGTGATCGCCAGGCCCGCAAGGAAAACGTCGGCGGCGAACTGCTGTGCTCCGTGGAGTAAGCCGGTTTGACTGACGCCATGCCCGTTGGGCATGACTGACCAAGGACTTCTGCTATGTCGCGTATCGGAAAGAAACCCATCGCTCTGCCGGACAAGGTTAAAGCCTCCGTCAGCGGACGCACCGTGACCGTCGAGGCCGGCAGCAACAAGCTCAGCTTCACCTATCGCCCCGAGGTGCAGGTGAAGGTGGACGAAGCCGCCAAGTCGATTGTGGTCGAGCGACTCAATGACGCCCGTGAAAGCCGCGCGCTGCACGGCCTGACCCGCGCCCAGATCAACAACATGGTCGAAGGCGTCACCAAAGGCTTCATGCGTGAGCTGGAAGTCAATGGCGTGGGTTGGACCGCCCGCGTGCAAGGCAAGCAGGTGGCGCTGAGCATCGGCTATGCGGACACCAAGACCGTCAACATTCCCGACGGCGTCAAGGTGGAAGTCACCCAGAACCGCATCAAGGTCAGCGGAGCCGATCGGCAGAAAGTCGGCCAGGTCGCCGCGGAAATCCGCTCCAAGCGGCCCCCGGAACCGTACAACGGCAAGGGCATCAAGTACGTGGATGAACAGATTATCCGCAAGGAAGGCAAAGCCTTCGGCGGCTAACCCCCCGGAAGTTTCCCCCGGAAATTTCCCCCGGAAATATTCCCAGCGGAAGTTTTTCCTCACGGGTTTACGGGCTTTGTGGGCTTTGGCTTTGACGCGGTGGAGATATCAGTCATGCAGCAGAAACTCAAACAAGTACGGCGGGCGCGACGCAAGGTGCGGGTGCGCAAGAGTGTGGTCGGCGATGCTCAGCGTCCCCGGCTGACCGTCTACCGCAGTCTCAAACACATGTACGCCCAGGTGATCGACGACCAGGCGGGCAAGACGCTCGTCTCGGCGAGCACCGCGGCGAGCAAGAGCGCCAGCGGCGGCAACATCAAAGCCGCGGGCGAGGTTGGCCGGATTCTCGCCGAGCAGGCCCTGGCGGCGGGCATCAAGCAGGTCGCCTTCGACCGCAACGGCTATCGCTATCACGGCCGGATCAAGGCGGTCGCCGACGCGGCGCGCAAAGCCGGTCTGGAATTCTAAGTATCACGCCTTTACGGAAGCAGCAGGACCATGGCAGAGTTCCTGGAAGATTCATCGTCGCTCGAATCCACCACCGTCTACCTCTGGCGCAACGCCAAGGTGGTCAAGGGTGGTCGGCGCTTCAGCCTTTCGGCGCTGGTGGTGGTCGGTGACCGTCACGGCAACGTGGGCATTGGCTACGGCAAAGCCGCCGGCGCTCCGCTGGCGATCGAGAAAGCTCAGAAGAACGCCCGCAAGAACCTGGTGCACCTGACGCTGAAAGACGGCACGGTGCCCCACCCGGTCATCGGTCGCTTCAAGAGCGCCCAGGTCAAGCTCATTCCCGCCGCGCCGGGTTCGGGCGTCAAGGCGGGCGCCACCGTTCGCGCCATCCTCGAAATGGCGGGCGTCCGCGACTGCCTGACCAAGGCCTACGGCTCGACCAACCAGAAGAACCTGGTCAAGGCGGCGCTGGATGGTCTGCGGCAGCTGCAGTCCAAGAGCGAAATCGAAGCCCTGCGCGGCTTCGAACTGGAAAAGACCCACGTCGAAGAAATCATCGAAGCCGGCTCGCGCTTCCTGCCCAAGGGCAGCGGCGGACCCAAAGCCAAAGCCCCGGTCAACACCGTGGGGCAGAAGTCCGCCGGTCGCGGCGGTCGGGGCGGTCGCGGTGGACGCGGTGGGCGGCGTGATGAAGGCAGCAACGAACCCGCCAGCACGGGAGGCGACGCCGCGACGGCGACCGCGACCGATGCCAACGCGGGCGGTACGGAACAGAGCAGCTAAACCCGATTCGCCCCGACGCGATGAGCTCGGCACGCGATTCAGGAGATGATCAGCCATGATGATTCACGAAGTCACCCCCAAGGCCGGCAAGTTCAAGTCCAAGAAGCGACTGGGTCGCGGTCCAGGCTCCGGCCTGGGCAAGACCTCCGGTCGCGGCGAAAAGGGCGCGGGCTCCCGCAGCGGCTTCGGCGGCTCGGTCCGCGCCTCGGCGGAAGGCGGCCAGATGGCGTTCTTCCGCCGCATCCCCAAGCGCGGCTTCACCAACGCGCCGTTCCGCAAGGACTTCGCCACCGTCAACCTCAAGGCGATTGCCGCCCGGTTTGAAGACGGCGCGGAAGTCAATGCCGAGATGCTGGTCAAGGCGGGCCTGCTTCGCAACGCCGACCTGCCGCTGAAAATCCTTGGCCATGGCGAGCTGACCAAGAAGCTCAACATCACCGCCGCGGCATTCAGCAAAGCCGCCGCCGACAAGATCACCCAGGCCGGCGGCACCGCCACGGTTGCCTGAGTCGTCATCGCACCTGCGAGTAAGATCCGCCGGATTGGTTCTGAGTGTGAGATCAATGGGGCCCGCGCTGGGATTGGCTTGATTCAATGCTGCAAGCGTTCTTGAACATCTGGCGCGTCGCCGACTTGCGCACCCGGCTGCTCTTCACCTTCGGGATGCTGTGCATCTATCGGCTCGGTTATGTCATCCCCCTGGTCGGCGTCGACCAGACCCGCCTGAGCGATTTCGCCGACAAGTCCGCCGAATCCGGCGGCGCCGCCGGCACCCTCATGAGCTTCGTGGGCATTTTCACCGGCGGCAACCTCGCCCACTCGACCATCTTCAGCCTGGGCATCATGCCCTACATCTCCTCGTCCATCATCTTCCAACTGCTGGTGACCGTCTTCCCGGCGCTGCAGAAGCTCCAGAAGGAAGGCCCCCAGGGTCGGCAGAAGATTCAGGAATACACCCGCTACGTCACCGTGCCCCTGAGCATTGTGCAGGCGATCTTCTGGCTCGGGTACCTGCGCACCCAGCAGCTGGTTTACCCCGAGTATGCCGACAGCACCCTGTTCTGGTTCTGTGGCCTGACGGGCATGACCGCCGGCGCCATCTTCCTGATGTGGCTGGGCGAGCAGATCGACAAATACGGCATCGGCAACGGCGCTTCGCTGATCATCACCGCCGGCATCATCGCCCAGATGCCCGGGGCGGTCATGCAGATCGCCCGCGGCTTCTCCTTCGCCGGCGATTCCGCCAACAAGCCCTATGGTCCCAGCACGGTGCTGTTCCTGACCGCGGCGTTCGTCATCGTCGTCGCCGGCTCGATCGTCATCACCCAGGGCCAGCGCCGCATCCCCATCCAGCAAGCCAAGCACACGCGCGGCCGACGGGTCTACGGCGGGCAGCGCAGCTACCTGCCGCTGCGCGTGAACCACGGCGGCGTCATGCCGATCATTTTCGCCAGCTCGCTCATGATCTTCCCGACCATGGCGTTCAGCTACCTGGGCGGCGTGTTCCCCAACAGCCAGGTGATCAGCTTCCTGAGCCGCAACTTCCACGACATGGCGAGCTGGCCGCATCTGGCGTTGTACGTCGGGCTGATCTACTTCTTCGCCTACTTCTGGACCACCGTGCAGTTTCAGCCCAAGGAGATGGCGACCCAGCTCCGCGACGCCGGCAGCTTCATCCCCGGTCTGCGTCCGGGCCCGCGCACGGCGGAATACCTCGAAACCGTCATGGAGCGGATCACCTACGTCGGCGCCGGCTTCCTGTCGGTGATCGCGGTGATCCCCAGCCTGGTGTCGGGCATCTTCGGCATCCCGCCGATGGTCTCCAACTTCCTGGGCGGCACCGGCCTGCTGATTACCGTCAGCGTGATGCTCGACTTCCTGCAGCGGATCGAAGCGGGCCTGATGATGCGCAACTACCAGGGCTTCCTGGGTGATGGCGGCAGCGGGCGCGGCAAACGCCTCAACCGCTAGACAGGTGAACGACAACCCGCCGGCCAGTTGGCAAGACCCCGGCGGCATGGTATGATTCCCGATTCTGCGTCGCTGACCGGTGTGTCCGGCCAAGGGGCAAAACCGGAGACAGGACGGACAGCAACGGATGGGCATTCGGCTCAAGTCAAAGGCGGAAATCCAGCGGATGCGGGCGGCGGGTCGAATCGTCGCCAAGGTGCATGAGCACGTCCGCCGGATTTGCCGGCCCGGGATAACCACCCGGGAAATTGACCAGGCCGCGTATGAAGTGTTTACGGCGGCGGGCGCCAGGGGCTTGTTCCTGAACTACCCCACGTACCGCCCCGGTGAAGGTTTCCCGGCGCACCTGTGCATCAGCGTCAACGAAGAGGTGGTGCACGGAATCGCCGGCGACCGCGTGATCCAGGACGGCGACATCGTCGGCGTGGATTGCGGAGTGGAGTTCGAAGGCTGGTGCGGCGATGCGGCGCAGACCATCATGGTCGGCAAAGTGTCGGACGACGCCCGGCGGCTGTGTGAAGTCACGCAGCGCTGCCTGATGATCGCGATTGAAAACATCCGCCCCGGCCGGCTGTGGAGCCAGGTCGCCCGGCTGATGCAGAATTATGCGGAGGAAAATCGGCTGGGTGTGGTGAAAGACTATGTGGGCCACGGCATCGGACAGAAGATGCACGAAGACCCCAAAGTCCCCAACTTCGTCAGCCGCGAGTTGTTGCAGAATGACATCCTGTTGCGGGAAGGCATGGTGCTGGCGATTGAACCGATGTGCAACCTGGGCACCGACAAGGTGACCACCCTGGGCGACGGCTGGACCGTCGTCACGCGCGACGGCCAATGGTCAGCCCACTTTGAGCACACCGTCGCCGTCACCGCGGACGGCGCCGAAGCGCTCACCGACGGTCAGTAACCCCTGCAACGGAAAACAGCACGAACCGGTTAACCCCGGCAAACCAGCGGAAACGGTAGACGCAGTAAAAGTGGCTAAGGAAGACAAAATTCAGGTGGACGGCGAGGTGGTCGACGCGCTGCCCAATGCGATGTTTCGCGTGAAACTCGACAACGGGCACCAGATCCTGGCGCAGATCTCCGGCAAGATGCGCATGCACTACATCCGCATCCTCCCCGGCGACCGCGTCACCGTCGACATCAGCCCGTATGACCTGACTCGTGGACGGATCATCTACCGGCACTGACCGCCGGCGTAGTGGTCGAGAGCAACAAAGGCAATGAGCCGGCGTCCGCGGACGCCCGCCCCATTGAGGTGGATCATGAAAGTTCGTTCCAGCGTCAAACGCATCTGTGAAAACTGCAAAATCATCCGCCGCAAGGGCGTGGTGCGCGTCATCTGCACCAATCCCAAGCACAAGCAGCGCCAGGGCTGAAGCCCGCTGCCGGCGTCGTGGTTGAGTCACTCCGGCGCGCGCTCCGCGCCGACCTGCCGAGGAAAGCAACATGCCCCGTATCTCCGGTGTCGACATTCCCGACAACAAGCCCATCCGCATCGCCCTGCGCTATGTCTACGGCATCGGCCCCAAGCATGCCCAGCAGGTCCTCAAGGAAGCGCAGATCGACGGCCACATCCGGGCTCATGACCTGACCGAAGAACAGGTCGCCCAGATCACCAACATCATCGGCAACAACTTCGTTGTCGAAGGTGGGCTGCGCCGCCAGATCGCTCAGAACATCGCCCGCCTGCGCGACATCCGCTGCTACCGCGGCGACCGCCACCGTCGCGGTCTGCCCGTGCACGGCCAGCGCACCCGCACCAACGCCCGCACCCGCAAGGGCAAACGCAAGACCGTCGCCGGCAAGAAGGGCGTCAAGGCTATGAAGTAAAGCGGACCAGTCGTCCGCTTGTGGATCCCCCCGGCGGCGCCCGCCGGGATGGATCGGAACCATTCCGAAGTGAGCTGCCGACATCCCGGCAGCGCTCGCAACTTCGAGGAGCACCATGGGCAAGAAGCAGAAAAAAGTACGCAAGAACGTGGCTCGGGGCATCGCCCACATCAAAGCCACCTTCAACAACACCATTGTCACCATCACCGACATGAACGGCGAGACCCTCTGCTGGGACTCGGCGGGGACCATCGGCATGAAGGGCAGCCGCAAGAGCACGCCCTACGCCGCCACCCGCGCCGCCGAGCAGTGCGCCGGCAAAGCCCGCAAGTACGGCGTCACCCAGGTCGAAGTCCGCGTCCGCGGCGCCGGCTCGGGTCGCGAGTCCGCCGTCACCGCCCTCCAGGCGTCGGGCCTCAAGGTCACCGCCATCGAAGACCACACCGCCATCCCCCACAACGGCTGCCGCCCGCGCAAGAAGCGCCGCGTCTGATCGTCAGCGGGGATGACATCCGGCCAGACGTTCGGTGGAACGTCGGCTCGGTTCGAATCATCCGGGCATGCCCCCGTCACAGAAGCACCGCGCGGCTCAGCAGCGCCGCGGTTGCGTGAAGACGGCGGTTCATCCTTCTCCCAAGGATCTGCTGTATCGGAGCCCTGTCATGCGTATCCGTTGGCGTGGATTGGAACTGCCCAGCCGGGTTGTGCCGGATCCCGAACTCAATAACGACAAGTACGGCAAATTCACCATCGAGCCGTTCGAGCGCGGCCTGGGGACCACGGTGGGCAACAGCCTCCGCCGCATCCTCCTCTCCAGCCTCGAAGGCGCTGCCGTCACCGCCGTCAAAATCAAAGGCGCCCAGCACGAGTTCAGCTCCATGGAAGGCGTTGTCGAGGACGTCACCGACGTCATCCTCAACATCAAGAACCTCGTCGTCTCCATGGAAAGCGATGAACCCAAGACCATGCGCCTCTCGGCGGAAGGTCCGGGTGAAGTCACCGCCGACCTGATCGAAGCCGACACCTCCATCACCATCCACAATCCCGAACTGCTCATCTGCACCCTCACCAAGCAGGTGGACATGGACATCGAGTTCACGGTCAAGAAGGGCCGCGGCTATGTCCCCGCCTCCGAGCAGTATCAGAACCCCGATGAAGAGCAGGAAGTCGGCATCATTCCCGTCGACGCCATCTACTCGCCGGTGGTCCGCGTCCGCTACAAGGTCGAAGACACCCGCGTGGGCCAGAAGACCAACTTCGACAAGCTGACTCTGGAAATCTGGACCAACGGCACCGTCACGCCCGAGATGGCGATGGTCGAAGCCGCCAAGATTCTCCGCAAGCACCTCAACCCGTTCGTGCAGTACTTCGAGCTCGGTTCCGCCACCGCCAGCGAGGCCGCCACCGCCGCCGCCCGCGTCGATGAGGAACTGATCAAGAAACTGCAGATGCCCATCAGCGAACTGGAACTGTCCGTCCGCGCCAGCAACTGCCTGGAATCCGCCAAGGTCGCCACCGTTGCGGACCTGGTGCAGTTTGCCGAGGGCGATCTGCTCAAAGTCCGCAGCTTCGGCAAGACCTCGCTGCGGGAAGTGAAGCGCAAACTGTCCGAACTCGAACTGCATCTGGGCATGGAACTGCCCGAGGAACTCAAAGAGCGCGTCGGCGTGCAGTAATCCTGCCGCCCGCCTGGAGACTTTTCCATGCAACACCAGAAGCGTCTGTTCAAGCTGGGCCGCAACACCGCCCACCGCCGCGCCATGTGGCGCAATATGGCGGTCTCGTTCTTCACCCACGGCCAGATCACCACCACCGTCCCCCGCGCCAAGAGCATTCAGCCGTTCCTCGAACGCCTGATCACCCTGGCCCGCAAGGGCGATCTCACCGCCCGCCGCCGCATCATCCAGGCGCTGGGCGACCGCTACATGGTCCGCAACGACAAGGATGAAAACGCCCAGCGCAACAAGTACGGCGAACTGGTCGACGCCCCCCGCGTGGTCAAGAAGATCATGGAGGAAATCGGCCCCAAATTCGCCGACCGCGCCGGCGGCTACACCCGCATCGTCCGCTTGGGCAAGCATCGCCTGGGCGACGGCGGCGACTTGTGCGTCCTCCAGCTGGTCGGCAACGAGGAAGGCCCGCAGGTCTCCGGCCAGTTCTCCCGCCGCCGTGAGAAAGCCAACCGCCGCATGGAGTTCGCCGCCCAGCGCCGCAAGAGCGCCAAGGCCGCCGCTCCCGCCCCCGCCGAAACCACCGAAGAAAAAGCCGCCCAGTAAACGCCCCCCGCGCACTGCGCGAGCAACTGAACCTCCCACTCAACCCAGGGCTCACCCCCTGGGTTTTTTCATGCGCCCAGCTCACCCAGGGCCAACGCCTATGACGCCGCTTCAACGAGCCCCGCGCGTGAGCAAGGGGTTGCGGCGCAGCCGCAGGCAAGAAAGGGGATAAGTACATTATTTTGCACCGAAAATAATGTACTTATCCCCTTTCTTGCCCCCCATCCGCATGGCCAACGCCAGCCTGCTCCCTCCGCGCCGCCGACGCCAGTCGGCGGGTAGCCGCCGCCCACCCCGCCGCGCCATCTCCGTTCTACTTTCCCCTCATCGGGTGAATTGTTCCAACCCCCATTTCCCACGATAACCCTGATGCGGTCCTGCGGATCGCTCCACGTGCGGACAGAGAGAGTCCCTCCCGTGGTCGCACCACCCCCCGCCAACCCGGCCAGCGGTTCGCCCGGCGTCGGGGGCCGTGCGTCAAGCCTCGGTTTTGGTCCCGGGATGAATGGTTCATCCCGGTCAGGTTCAACGCGTGCGTCGCCGGTCACCGGCTGGAGGCTGCCCGTTTCGTCGTTCTGCCGTCGGCATGGCGCAGCCGCCATGCCCATCCACCTGTCATCGTTCATTCCATTTGTGCAAGCCCGTAGCGGCTTAACCGGCAGACCCCGAACCCCGCAGCCCGCCCGCCCCCGCGCTCCGCACGCCCCGGTCAGAGGTTGCACCCCAACCTCCAACAGGAGCGTCCTTCATGCGTCCAACTCAACGTGCCTTTACCCTCATCGAACTGCTGGTGGTGATCTCCATCATCGCCCTGCTCATCGGCATCCTGCTGCCCGCCCTCGGCGCCGCCCGCCGCACCGCCCGCCAGATGCAAAACAGCACCCAGGTCCGCGGGATTCACACCGGTCTGGTGCTCTACGCCCAGGGGAACGGGACCTACTATCCTGGCTATACGGCTACCGGAGCTGCCGGGACAACTGAACATGCCACCTTGGCGGCACTCACGGTTGAGAACCGATTCCTCGTCCTTTTCAACGACAACTACTTCACCGCTGAATACATGATCAGTCCGTCCGAAACCAAGACCGAATACGCCGGCGGTACTGCCAACAACATCACCAACGCAAACTTCTCCTACGCCATGCTCTGCCAGACTGCTGGCCAGCGCGTAAACGAATGGCGCGAAACCAGCAACTCAGAAGCGCCGGTGCTCAGCGACCGTGCCATCGACAACAAGGCGTCTGGCTCCGAAACCGTAGCCGCCATCAAGAGCGTGCATACGAATCCCGTTGCCGGTAACACCACCAAGGAATGGCGCGGCAGTGTAGCGTGGAATGACAATCATGTGACTTTCGAAGCGGACGAAGTCGTTGATACGAAGCTCGGTTCTGCTTCGACTACCAGTGACAACCTTTTTGCCGAACCCACGACGCCCACTGAAAACGACGCCCTCATGTGTTACGCCGGAAACGGTGAAACTGTCGCCGACAACATCATCGATTGATCTACCAGATGCAATTCGTCTCGACCAATTAGAACTCCATGGAACCATCCATCATGCAACGCAAAGCCTTTACTCTCATTGAGCTCCTCGTCGTCATCAGCATCATCGCCTTGCTCATCGGCATCCTCCTGCCGGCCCTCGGCGCTGCCCGCCGCACCGCCCGTCAGATGCAGAACAGCACCCAGGTCCGCGGCATCCACTCGGCGCTGGTTCTCTTTGCTCAGGGCAACAAGACCTACTACCCCGGGCTGACTGCCAAGGGTGCTGTTGTGGACTTGACTACTGACAGTTACACCAACCAACAGGCACTCGGCAGCGGGGACGATCCATCACTCTCTGTGCAATATCGTTTCCGCGAACTGCTGGAAGACAACTACTTCACCGGCGAGTACGCCATCAGTCCTTCGGAAACCAAAACCAAATGGACGACTGGCCAGGTGGAAGCGGGAAACTATTCCTACGCGCTGGCTCACGTGCAGATGCTTGATGGAGCCGCTGTGCCCAGTGGAACAGCATCGCGCCGTGCCGAATGGCGCGAAACCAGCAACAGCGAGGCGGTCGTGGTCAGCGATCGGGCAATTCATAACACCACGGCTGGCTTGATCAAGTCGGTCCATACCAATCCCGCAACTACGGCCAGCGAATGGCGTGGCAGCGTGGGTTGGAATGACAACCACGTCAGCTTTGAATCCGACCAAACCGTCGATACGAAGTATGGCAATAGTTCGGAAACCAACGACAACTTGTTTGCAGAGGCCGACGGGACCAACCATGACGATGCCGCCATGGTTTACAAAGCCGGCAGCCCCACGGCTGACCCGGTGAACGCGGATATGGTTGATGGCGGTGCCTGAGCATCACCAACTAACAGTAAACACAGGGCTGCCCTCCGGGGCAGCCTTTTTCATTTCCATCCGCCAATTCCCCCCTTTCGGCGAATGGTCGAAACAGCGTTTGTACCCGACCCTTCTCCTATCCCACCTGCCTGGGAATGAGAGAGGTTCATCCCCCGTGGTCGCCGGGCAGGCGACAAACCCCTGGCGTTCGTGTCTGTGCACGGGCGGCCGCAATCCGCGCGTTTTCCATTTCCGGCACGCAGCGTGCGTGTCGTCCTGCTTCATTCCATTCCATTGTCAGGAGTGCACATCATGACCCACACCATCTCCCCCCCGGCCCATCGGGCCTTCACCCTCATCGAGCTGCTGGTGGTCATCAGCATCATCGCCCTGCTCATCGGCATCCTGCTGCCCGCTCTCGGCGCTGCCCGCCGCACCGCCCGCCAGATGCAGAACAGCACCCAGGTCCGCGGCATCCACTCGGCGCTGGTGCTCTTCGCCCAGGGGAACAACACGTACTACCCCGGCATGAATGCCACTGGTACTGTCGTTGTCGCAAGCAACACGGCGCAGGATGATGTTGACGGCGCTGCCGGCGCTGACACCGGAAATTATGTGCAGACGCGCTTCCGTGAGCTATTTGATGACAACTACTTCACGGCCGAATATATGATCAGCCCGTCTGAAACCAAGACGGAGTTTGCCACTACCACAGACTCGCTCGATATCACCAACTATTCTTATGCTCTGGCCTGCATCGTGAACTTGGGCACCGGCAATGCCGATGGCTTCCAGCGCAAGAACGAATGGCGCGAAACCAGCAACAGCGAGGCAGTGGTCGTCAGTGATCGCGCGATCGTCAACAACACGAATTACATCAAGTCCGTACATACCAATCCCTCGGCCACTGCGACAGCCGACGAATGGCGCGGCAGCGTGGGCTGGAATGACAACCATGTGACGTTCGAAGCCGATGCTACGGTTGCCACCAAGTACGGCAGCGCCAACGAGACGAACGACAATCTATTTGCTGATGAAGGTGCCGACGCCGACGACAATGACGGCGCCATGGCGTACGACGAGGACGATACGCTCATTGACCCCGGCACTTGATTCCACCCAGCTTGCTCCGATTACCTGGGCTGCCCTTCGGGGCAGCCTTTTTCATTTCCACGGCCAATTCCCCCATTCCGGCGAATAGCCGGATTCCCGCCCATACCCGACCTTTTACCTATCCCACCTGTCCGGGAAGCAGAGAGGTCCATCCCCCCGAGGTCGCCGGGCAGGCGACAAACTTTTGGCGTTCGTGTCTGTGCACGGGCGGCAGTTTCCCGCGTGTTTTCCATTCCCGGCATGCAGAGTGCCTGTCGGGCCGCATCATTCCATTCCATTTTCAGGAGTCCGTACCATGACCCACACCATTTCCCCCCCGGCCCGCCGGGCCTTCACCCTCATTGAGCTGCTGGTGGTCATCAGCATCATCGCCCTGCTCATCGGCATCCTGCTGCCGGCCCTCGGCGCCGCCCGCCGGACCGCCCGCCAGATGCAGAACAGCACCCAGGTCCGTGGCATCCACTCGGGCCTCGTGCTCTATGCCCAGGGCAACAACACGTACTACGTCGGCCTCAACAGCAGCGGCAAGCCGGCGGCGGCTCATGCGGACCAAATTGCTGGTGATGCTCCGGATGTCCCGGCCGACGCTGACGCGGTTGGCGTGGACGTGCAAAACCGCTTCAAGGAATTACTGGAAGACAACTACTTCACCGGCGAATACATCATCAGCCCGTCCGAAACCAAGAGTGAGTGGGCTTCGGGTCCAGTTGCCAGCACCAACTATTCCTACGCCATGCTGGCGGTGACTGATGGCGCCGCTGCCCCGGCCGTGGAAGTGCAGCGTGCCAACGAATGGCGCGAAACCAGCAACACCGAAGCGGTCGTTGTCAGCGATCGCGCGATCGCCAATGGCACGGGCGTCAAGTCGGTTCATACCAACCCCAGCACGACTGATACCGACGAATGGCGCGGCAGCGTGGGCTGGAATGACAACCATGTTTCCTTTGAAGCTGATCCCACTGTTGCCACCAAGAACGGCAGCGACAGCGACACCAATGACAATCTCTTTGCTGAGGCAGACACCAGTGATGCCGCGATGATCTTCGTGAATCACGGTGTCGAAGCTGACAGCGCGAACCTGATCGACTGATCCCAGCCACCATCATCACCCAAAGGCCGTCCCCGGGGGGGGCGGCCTTTTTCATTTCCCCACCATCACCACCAACCCGGTATCCCGACAACCGCTGCCAGTCAGAATGCTCAACCACGAGCCCCGCGCGTGAGCAAGGGGTGGCGGCGCAAGCCGCAGGGGGATGACGCTTGGAAGACAACCCCTCCCTGACGGTCGGGGCTCGTTCAGAATGAGTTGATCATCCACCTGCGCCGGTGCCGGGGCTCGTTCAGGTCGTGTGGCTCGGCCACCGGCGCCGTTCACACATACCCGCGCATCATCCGCAGCAGCCAGTCCGTGCCCAGCAAGGCCGCCAGCAGCAGCAGCAAGGTGAAGTTGCGCCACAGGTCGATGGTGCTCCGCACCGTCACCGTCACTTCCCGCGGCACGTCCTGACCGGGCCAGGTGCTGCGGTCGGCGGGGTCGATCACCTGCCCGCCGGTTGCCTGGGCGAGCGCCAGCAGGCGGGCGCGGTCGGGCGGCAGGGGGTCGTCTTCCGTGGGGGCGGCAATGCCCTGCACCGCGGCAACCCCGGCCGCCAGCGGCTGGTTGCCCCGTGTCGCCAGCGCTTCGATCCGCTGCGGTCCCGCCAGCGCCACGCGCCAGGTGCTGCCGTACTGCCCCGGCTGGCCCGGTCGCGGCGTCAGCGCCAGCGGGTGGGATTGCCCCGCCGGGTCCACCACCTTCGCCTGCACCTCCACCCCGGCGGTCGTCGTCTGCAACTGCACTGACACGTCCACCGCATCGCCCACCTGCACCCGGCTTTGCGGCGTGCTCACCCACAGCGTCGCCGCCCCCGCAGCGCTCTGCACCGGCGTCAATGCCCGCAACGCCTGCTGCCAGAACCGCTGGTGCAACGTCTGCCCCTGCTCATCGAGCGGGCCTTCGGTCTGCCATTTCCACAGCGAATCGGTGGCGAGCAGCAGCACCCGCCCGCGCCCCACCGGCTGCTGCGCCATGGCGATCAGCGGGCCGGCGGCACTGGCGTGGGCGGCGGCTTCGAGCAGCACGGCAGCGGCGGGGCGCTTGCGCTGCACCGGATACAGATCGTTCACCGGGGGCAGTTGCTCGCTGCGCAGCGCGGTCAGCGTTTCCGGGCTGGCGCTCAGCAACGCCGCGGCGGCGGGGTCGTCGGTCACCCGCAGCCGGATCGGGCCGGGGATCGGCTCGCCGGCGCTGGCGTCGGCGTACACCGGCAGCAGGGGGCCCAGCACCGGGTGCTGCGCCAGTTCGCCCAGGCGCGGCCCGGCGATGACGATCAACCCCGCGCCGCGCTCGCTCACCGCCGCGGCGATCCCCCGCGCCAGCTCCGATGGCCAGCGCGACAGGTCCACATCGCCCAGCACGATCAGGTCGAACCACTCCACTTCCTGGGCGCTCTGCGGATAACCCGCCAGATTCACCCGGCGGGTCGGCTCGCCGAAGTGGACATAGGACTGCCCCCCGCGCGCGAGCATGGCGGTCAGGTGGTACGCCGGGTCGTCCTCGAGCACCCGGCGCAGGTAGCGGAAACCCCAGCGCCAGCGGTCTTCCAGCAGCAGCACATCGTGCGACGCTTCGCTGACCTGCACGGCGACGGTGTAGGGGGGCAGGTCGGGCGCGGCGATGCTGTATTGCCGCAAACCGGTCGCGGTGGGGCGATAGCTCAGCAGGATGCGGGCTTCGGTCTGACCGGCTTCAAAGGTCACCGGATGCCGGCGCACTTCCTGTTGGTCTTCGAGCAGGACGACGGAGGTTTGCCGGGGCGTCTGGCCCTGGCGCGTCAGGGTCAGGGCAAAGCGGGCCTCCGTGCCCAGCATGACGCGGGTGGGCGCCTGCACGTGGCGCAGTTCCAGTTGCTCGTGGTCGGCGCCGGCGGACGCCGGCGGGAGCAGCACATCCACGATGGCCTGCTGCTGGCGGGCGGCGGTGCTGCCGTCGCGTCGGCTCAGGTCCAGCCCATCACTCAGCAGCAGCACGCGCGGGGGCACGCTGGCGCCCTCGGCAGCGCCGGGAACCACCGCCGCGTGATGCCGCAGGGCGCTCTCGAGCGCCTGCGCCAATTGGGTCTGGCTCTCGTCGGCGACCAGCTGCTGCACTTCCGCGGCGGGCAGCGGTCGGGCGCTGGCGCCAAAGCCGTACCAGTGCACGTCGTAATGCTCGCGCAGGTGGGCGCCCAGTTCGCCGTCGCGCACCGGCTGCGCCAGGGTGGAGAGCAAGCCGTCGCGCGCCATGCTGCGCGATTCATCCGCCAGCACCAGCAGCTGCGGCCGCATCTGCCGCGTGCGGGTGTGTTCCAGCACCGGGCCCAGCAGACAGGTGGTGAAGACCAGCACGCCCAGCGCCCGCAGCACGCCCAGGCCGACGATCCAGCGCAGCGGAACCTGCCGCCGCCGCAGGGTCACGCAACCCCACGCCAGCAGCGCCAGCAGCGCCAGCGTGACCAGGACAATCCAGCCCAGGGGCAGCAACGGCGCCAGACGCAGGGGAGGCAGCAGATTCATGCTTACACCGCCTCCGAATGATGGACATTGCTGCCGTGAAACCCACGCCCGCCCCGGCCCGGTCGGACCAGCGGCGTCACCACCACCGGCGTGATGCGCGGGCACAGCTTGTGCACCAGATACATCTCCGCCAGCAACAGCAGACACGCCAGCACCAGCAGCAGCGGACTGATCGACAAGCGACTTTGCTGCGCCAGCAACGCCGCCCGCTCGGCGGGGGCCTGCACCACCTGCACCGGCAGCGGTTCCCACATGGCGGCCAGCATGTCGCCGTCGAGCCGCGTCAGGTCGGCATCACTCAACGCGGGATTGACCGTCAGCACCGGCTGTCCCCGCCATTGATACACGCCCGGCTCATCCACGCGCGGCAGGAACACACGCCAACGCGCCCCGACGCGCGTGATGCTTGTCGCCAAGGCTTCTCCCGACGGGCTGAGCAATGGCGGCGAGGCGTCGTCGCCGGCGGGAGCGGCCGGGGCGTCCAGCCATAGCGTGACTGCCGCGCCCGGTTCCACCCGCAGCGGCATCGGCGCGCCCAGCAGCTCATCGAGCAGAGCGTCGATAAATGGCAGATACACCGCCCGGCGCGGCAGGTCCCACCAGCCATCGCCCGCGTCGGTCAGCACGGTGAGCACTCGGCCGCGCTCCAGGGGGCTGGCGGTGATCAGCGGCGCGCCGTCATCCAGCTGCGCCAGCACCTGCGCGCCGGCGGGCAGCGGCTGCGCCAGACGCCAGGCGCGGGTGATGCGCACCTGTCCGGCGTCACCCACCTGCGGGTCCAGCCGTCGCGTCAGGGCGGGGGTGCGCCAGTGCACGTTGGTGGTCGGTGCGTCAGCGCCCGGAGCCGGCGCGGGACTTGACGCCAAAGGCGCGGGCAGCAGGCCGGCGGCATTGGCGATGGCGGCGTCAGCGCCCGGACCGGCGAACAGCAGCAGCCCCGCGCCCTGCCGCACCTGTTCGTCGAGCGCCTGTTGCAGGCCCGGCCGCAGCGCCGCGCCCAGCAGCAACACGATGGCGTCGGCGTGGGCGAGTTCATCAGCAGTGACGCCGGCGGTGTCGCGCACGGTCAGCGCCAGCCGGCGCCGGGACGCGCCCAGCACCTTCAGGGCGGTGGGCAGATGCGGCGCCAGCGGTTGCGCTGCATCATGCAACAGCAGCACGCGCGGCGCCGCCGGCTCGTGGGTCAGCACATACGCACGATCGTCCTGCGGCAGCACATCGGCCGGTTCCAGCTGCACCTGCAGCGCGGTCGCCGCCGCGTCGGCGCTGGGCGGCAGCGCCAGTTCGAAGCGCACGGTCTGCCGGCCGCCGGGGGCGAGTTCGAGGCTGTGTTCCAGCGCGGTTTCAGATTGACTGCTGGTCAGGCGGACCCGCCGGCTGAAGCTGTCACCGCTGGCGGCGACGTCCACTTCCAGCGTCATCTGTTGCCGCGCGGGATTGGGCCGCAGGCGGGTGGCGGCGATCCAGCAGTTGCGTGGGGCCGGAGCCCCGACGTCGATCACATGCACGCTGGCGGGCCCGGGCAGTTGATGGGCGAACGCCTGCACCGCCGCGGCATCCCATGCCTGTTGCTGCTGGTCGGTGACGAAGTACACCTTGATCTGGCTGTCGGGCCGGCGACTGCTGGCGAGCGATTGCACCAGCGGCAGCGCGGCCGAAAGATTGGTCGGCTCCGACGTGGGCGCGAGCTGGCGCAGCTCCGGCACGGCGGCATCGGCGTGCTCGTCGAGCGGCTGCAGGACCGTCGCCCGCGCCCCCGCCAGCAGCACGGCGGTGCGGTCGCCGGGGCTGCCGCGTTTGACCAGTTGCTCGGCAAACCGCAGCGCCTCGGCGAAGGGGGTCCGGCCGTCGGCTTCGGTGTAGCGCATCGAAGCGCTGTGATCGATCACGATGAAGCGTTCCGCCACCCGGGCGCTGGCGTCGTCACCGCCGCCGCCGCCGCGCCACTGCGGCTGCGCCAGCGCCAGCACCAGCAGCGTGAGGAAGCCGGCGCGGAGCAGAAACAGCAGCACCTGGTGCCATTGAATCCGCCGCGACAGCCGCTGCTGGGTCAGGTGCAACCAGCGCAGCGAGGAGAAGGGCGTTTGCCGCACGCGCCGCGGCTGAAACAGATGGACGATCACCGGGATCGCCAGCAGCGACAAACCCAACAACGCAGCCGGGGCGAGCAACGAAATCATCAGCCGCGCATCCTTCGCCGACGGTCGAGATAAGCCCGCAGCGCCCCGTCATAGCGCTGGCGGGTGTCGAGACGGTGGTAGTCAATGCCCACGTCGGTCAGACCTTTGGCGTAAAACTCATGCAGTTGGCCCAGGCGTTGGATGTAATGCTCGCGCACCGCGCCGGGGTCGATTTCCAGTTCCTCGCCGCTCTCCATGTCGCGGAACAGCGTGGGGCCTTCAAACGGGAACTCGGCTTCGGCGGGATCAACGACATGGAAGACGATGACCTCATGGCGATGCGCCCCCAGCAGGCGCAGGGCGGCGAGGGTGGCGTCGGGGTCGTCGATGAGATCGCTGATGACCACGACCAGGCCGCGCCGTTTGAGCCGGGCGATGATCTGTTCGAGGCTGGCGGCGAGGCTGGTTTCGCCGGTGGGGGCGTGATCGATCATCACCTTCATGAGCTGCTGCAGGTGCGAACGGCGCGCCCGTGTGGGCACGAGCGCGCCTGCCTGGGCGCCGAACAGCCCCATGCCCACCGCGTCCTGTTGCCGCAGCATCAGGTACGCCAGGCAGCTCGCCAGGAAGCAGCCGTAGTCCCATTTGGTCAGTTGGCCGGTGCCGAACGCCATGGACGCGGAGTGGTCGAGCAGGATGGTGCAGCGGAGGTTGGTTTCATCCTCGAAGCGCTTGATGTAGTAGTGATCGGTGCGGGCATAGAGCGCCCAGTCGATGAACTTGAGGTCATCGCCGGGGACGTACTCGCGGTGGTCGGCAAAGTCGACGGACACGCCGTGGAACGGGCTTTTGTGCAGGCCGGCGATGAAGCCTTCGACCACCAGCTTCGCCAGCAGCGGATCGAAGCCGACGCGGGCGAGGATGTCCGGGTCGAAGTAGCGATTGGGATTGTCATCGCTGAGCGTGGGCGTGAGCGTGGGTTGGCCGCGCTGCACGGTGCGGCGCAGCTTCGCCAGCAGGTCGGCGGCGGCCGGCCCAAGCTTATGCAACCAGGTTGGTGAGGTCGGTGCGGGCATGATGCTCAGCGATCGCTCGGTTCGGGGATTTCCTGCAGCAGCCGGCGGATGACGTCATCGGTGGTGATGTGCTCGGCTTCGGCGCGGAAGCTGCACAGCAGACGATGCCGCAGCACGGGCAGCGCCATGGCGCGGACATCATCACAGGAGACATTGATGCGCCCGGCAATGGCGGCATGGCACTTGGCGCACAGGATCAACGCCTGGCTGGCGCGCGGCCCGGCGCCCCAGCTCACCTGATCCTTGACCCACGCGGGCACATCCGGCTGCGTGGGGCGGGTGGCGCGGACGAGGTCCACGGCATAGTTGGTCACATGCGCGGACACCGGCACGCTGCGGATGAGCTGTTGCATCTGCACGATGCGCGCTCCGTCGCACACCGGCTGAAGCTGGGCGCTCGAAGTGCTGGTGGTGCGATCGACGATGGCGGTTTCCTCCGCGCGGGCGGGATAGTCGATCAATGTGTTGAGCAGGAAGCGGTCCTTCTGAGCTTCGGGCAGCGGGTAGGTGCCTTCCTGGTCGATGGGGTTCTGGGTCGCCAGCACGAAGAAGGGTTCTTCGAGCTTGTAGGTGGTGCCGCCGGAGGTGACTTCATGTTCCTGCATCGCCTGGAGCAGCGCCGCCTGGGTTTTGGGGGCGGTGCGGTTGATTTCGTCGGCGAGGATGATGTTGGCGAAGATCGGGCCGCGCACGAACACGGTGACGCGCTTGCCGGTGCTGTGGTCTTCCTCGATGACGTTGGTGCCCACGATGTCCGAGGGCATGAGGTCGGGGGTGAACTGCACGCGCTTGAAGGAGAGGACCATCAGGCGGGCGAGGCTGTTGATCATCAGCGTCTTGGCGAGGCCGGGCACGCCTTCGAGCAGGTTGTGCCCGCCGGCCAGGACGGTGACGATCAGCTCGTGGACCACGTTGTCCTGGCCGACGATGACTTTGCCCAGTTCGGTCTTGAGTTGGCGCGCCAGCTCGGCGACCTGGGCGATGTTGGGATTGGTGTCGGAAGTGCTCATGCGATGCTCGGCTCCGGGGGGCTAGTGCGACAGGCTGTAAGCAATGAGGTTAATGACCAGGCGGGTGGCGTCTTCATCCACCAGGCCTTTGGCGTACGCATTGGATTCGTGATTGACGCCGCTCATCAAATCGAACGGGCTGTAGATGATGACGGGGCGCTGGTCGAGGAACGCCACCAGCAGTTTGGGCTGCGCCAGGTTGGGATCGTCGCGCAGGGCGGGCGGGGTGTATTGCACGCGATCGATCATCGCCCAGCCGGAGGCAAGCATTTCATGCGACGGCGGCAAGTCCAGCAGGGGCGCCTGCGGGAGCACCTGCGCCATCTGGGCGCGGAAGGCTTCATCAAACGGCTTGAGGCCGGCGGCATTGGTCGCCAGCAGCGTCCCGCCGCGCCGCAGGTAATCCGCCAGGTTGAGCTTCTGCTCGGGCGTCAGGCGAAAGTCATAGTGCCCGGTCATGAACAGCAGGGGATAATCCGCCAGCGCGGGGTCTTCCAGGTCCACCGCATGGGGGGTGAAGTCGACATCGATGCCGGTGTTCTGCCGCAGCGCCTGCAGGAGCGTGTTCTGCAGGGCGGGGTTGACATTCCAACTGCCGGCATACTTGACCAGCGCCAGACGCACCACATCCCCGGGCGCGGTCTGGCCGGCGTACAGCGGAAACTCCTGGGCGAGAAATCGGCCGTACTCGGTGTTGCCCAGCACATAGGCGACGAGGTTGACGCCCAGACGGATGGCGGATTCACCAATGAGATGCGCGCCGGCGGGGTGGTAGTCGGAACTGCTCCAGGCGGCGCCCATGCCGTCGGGCACGAGGATGGCGGCGGCGCGGGTGCCGATGTCCATGCTGTACACGATGGGCGGGCGCATGAAGCGCGTGCCGTTGACCATGACCATGGTGCGCTGCACGCGATAGCGGGCGTTGAACACCGGGTGATCCAGCGACAGGCGCATCAGCGGCTTGCCGGGGAAGATGCGGCGCAGCTCGCGCGCCACCGCCTGGTTGAACTCCGGCCGGCCGCGCGCCGCATTGAACAGGATGGTGCCGCCGTCGAGCAGGAACTTGCGCAGGTTCGCCACTTCCTGATCGGTGAAGACGAAGTCATAGTCGCCCGCCATGAAGAGCAGGGGAATCTGCAGGGGATCGAAGCCCGGCGCCGCCAGAGGCTGCACGTCGTACTGGTAGTTGTTGCCGTCTTTGAGGCGATCATTGACTGCCGCCATCAGGCGATAGCCATCGTCGGGATAGCTTTTCCATTGCTCGAATTTCTGCACGGTGCCGTCGGGATGGACGTACTCCAGCGTGGCGCCATACTTGAGCTTGGACATGACGGTGAGGTTGGTCGGCGGGGGGGGCGTGCGCTCCTGGGTTTTGCGCATGCTGGGGCCGAAGTCGGGAATGATGCCCGTGTCCTCGCCGGAGGCCTGTGTTTTGGGCGGGGCTTTGACCGGGGGCGGGGGTTTGCTCTCGGCGGGGGGAAAGTCAACGCGGCGCGTCTGGGCCGGGGCGGTGGCGGGAAAGCCTGGCGCCAGCAGCAACGCCAGCAGCGGGATCAAACGTAAAAAGCAGGTCATGGGCGTGGAGTTCACGGTTGCAACTCCACGGTGGGTTGCGGCTCATTGGGCGCCGCGCGGAACCATTGGTCGTTGGGCGTCACTTCCACTTCGCGCAGCACGGTCGGATCGTCGGCGGACTTGACCAGCCGCACGCGATAAGCCGGCGCGGGGACGAGTTGGCGTTGCAGGTCATATTGCCAGGCGGTGACGATCAGGCTGCGCATGGTGGCGGGCAGGGGCGTCAGCCGCATGCGCGACAAGGGTGCGGGGCTGTTGGTGACGTTGGGATCCTGGGCTCCGGGGCGCGGGGGTTGCCAATCCTTGCGTTCGACCACGATCTGCGCGCCGGGTGGCGGATCGCCTGCAACGGCGGCGAGGAGGAAATAGCGGCTGCGCACCAGCGCGCCTTCGGTTTCAGACTCCGGCAAGGCGGCGTTGGCGTCCACCTTGACCTGCTCGGGCTGGATGTTGGTGTTGAGCAGTTCCAGTCGGCCCTGCGTCACGCTGACCTGGTGTTTGCTGCGTTCGCCATCATCGATCCAATTGCTGACCTGCAGGACGCCGTTGCCCTTGATCAGCGGCAGCATGCAATTGCGGGTGAGCAGGCCGTCGATCGCGCCGCCGCCATGGCTGAAGCTGATGCCATGGCGGGCGCCGCTGATTTGCAGCGCCTGCGCCATCAGGTTGCCATGGGTCCAGACCAGGCCGATGTAGGCCTTGGTGATGCGGTTGCGCAGCACGGCGCCGTCGGCACTGTGATTGCCCTGGATGCCGTGGTAGTACATGCCTTCGATGTCATTGTCGCGGACTTCCGCCAGCGGACAGGCGTGCAGATGGATCGCCGCCGGCTGCACCCAGCCGCCTTCGGGCTTGCGGAAGACATTGTTGGTGATGGTGGGCGTGTCGCAGTGCACCAGGGTCACCAAAGCGTCGCGGGTGAAGCGATTGTGCTCGATGACCAGGCGCTCGTTGAACTCCGCGCCGGTGTTGTCGATTTCATTGCCCGCCAGGCGCAGGTTGTCGACATGCACATGGCGCACATCCAGGCCGCATCCATCACCGGCCGCCAGCACGCCGCCATCGCCGCCGGCCTGGTTCTGGTCCGTCAGCGGCGCGCCCGCGCGCAGGGTGACGTTGCGCCGACCTTCGGGCAGGTCCGGCCAGCCGGTTGCCGCGAACAGGCCTTCCTCTTTGATGGTGATCTTGCGTTCCTCGGGCTTCTCGGCGATCAGGTGGAACCCCATCTCATCCTGGGCGCTTTGCGCGCCATCCATGCGAATGGCGCCATAGGACACCACCGGGCCGGCGACCTGCATGACCACTTTGCCCGCCCGGGGCTTGAACCGCAGCACGCCGCGCGGGTCCAGATGCAATTCGAGGCAGGTGGTTTGCTCGGAATCGTTGCGGGCGAAGATCACCTCATCCTCGCGCGCCACCACCGCCACGTCGTTGGGGCCGGGGACCACACCGCCGCGCCAGGTGCTGGCGTCCGCCCAGTCGCCGCCGCCGGTGCCGTTGGAGTAAATCTCCGCGGCGTTGACCGGCGCTGGCGCAACCGGCAACAGCAGGCAGCAACTCAACAGGACGCCGAGGCTGGACAGGAAAGGTTTACTCATCGCTGGGCTCCGTTTCCTGGCCGGCGCCTTCGATGAAATTGAACAGGGCGGCATGCTGGGCGTCGGTGACCCGGCGAATGCTCAGGCCGTCCACTTCGATGTCGCCCCAGCTATGCCGAAGGGAAAAAGACAGTTTGCCGTCGACGGTGGGCGGGGCGGTGTGCATGAAGCCGAACTTCCGCCACTGGCCATAGGTGCGTTGGAAGTACATCGTGCCTTCGTTGTGGAAGCCGTCATGCATTTTGCCCGCTTCATCCTGCAGGTAGGTGTGAATATGGGCGTAGTAACGATGCCGGGACTGCAGCAGGGATTCGCGGTACCACATTTCGACCCAGTACCACCCGCCGGGCACGAGATTGCGCAGCGGCAATTCGTAATCCATGTAGCCGATGTATTTCCCGTGGTTGTCCATCAGTCCGATGGTGGCGCCCGCCAGCCCCAGCCCCGGCGCGACGCGATAAACCCCGATCGGGCCATGCGGTTTGCCGTCGCGCGGCTCGAAGTCATCCGTGACCGCCTGCATGGGCCAGACGCCCTGTCCCTGACGTTCGGTGGCGAGCTTGAGCAGGCTGGCGTATTGATCGAGCTGCTCCTTGACGCCGTAGTTGGGATAGGTCTGGCGCAGGGTGTCGAGCCATTGCTGGGCGCGCGACAGGTCGGTTTTCCGCCGATAGGTGTCGGCGATGCCGAAGGTCGCGCGGTCGTGATACCCGGCCCACTGGGTCATGCGCAGCAGCGCTTCATAATCGGTCAGCGCGTCTTCATGCCGGCCGGTCAGCCGCGCGGTTTCGCCGGCGATCAGGCGGTATAGGCCGCTGAGTTTCTGCTCGGGCTGCCGCATTTCCAGCTTGCGCAGCAGGTCGATGGTCTGCCGCAGATCGCCTTTGTTGAGCGTCTGTTCGATCACCCGCATCTGCGCCCCGCGGCTGATGGCTTCGGTGACCGCGGTGGTCTGGTAGGCACTGCCGCCGAGGGTCTGCGCCAGGCGATAGCAGCGCGCCGCCTGACTCTGGTCGCCGGCGTCGGAGCAGACATCGCCCCAGCGGATGGCGGCCAGACGCAGTTGCGGATCATCCAGGCGACGATGCTCGGCAATGATGGCTTCATACAGTTGCCCCGCGCGGCCCAGGTCGCGCAGCTGGCGATGCAGCACCCGGGCTTTGGCGAGTTGCAGGGTCAGCCGCTGGGTCGGCAGCCGGGCGAATTGTTCGATCGCCTGATCCGCCGCCTGCAGCGCTTCATTGGCCTGGCCGATCTGCCCCAGGGCTTCAATGCGGGCGTTGTACAAGTCCGCGCGGAGTTGCGGGTCGCTGTCATTCTGTTCGAGCAGATAGGCGGTGACCTGCGCCATCAACGGCCAGCGCTGGGCGTAGTCGCAGATGAGCAGGAAGTCGAACATCTGGTACACCCGGTCCAGCTCGCCCTGGCGCCAATTCTGGGCGGCAAACCATTCCACCACATTGCCCGGGGAAAACGGGCTGGTCTTGCCCGGGCTGGGCCAGACATGCACGCGCTGCTGAAACACCGGGCCGGCGTCGCCCACGCGGAGCTTGACCGTGAAGTCGCCGGCGGTGAAGTAGACATGCAGCGGCTGGCGCCCAACGCCGATCTGCCCGTCGCCGAAGTCCCAGTGCAGTTGTTCGTCGCTGGGCAGTGGGTCGGCATGGGCGGCAAACCGCACGAGATACAGCTTCATGCCCGTCTGCGTGGTCAGCGAATCATCCAATCCATGCGCGAAAATCGCCCCGGGACGCTCCGCCGCAAACTGCACCCGCGCCACCCGGGCATGATCCGCCTGCACAAAGTGCTCTTTATCCACCAGTTCCCAGCGTTGCCGCTCGCCTTTCTGGCCCTGGGGAAACCACATCAACGCGCACAGGCCGTACGCCGAGTTGCGATTGCTCACCGCATGATGGACTTCGATGCGATGCACGCCTTTGGTCAGCTCAATCACGCCGCCGGTGTCGGCCACGGACACCTGGCCCCGCAGCGGGAGGTTCTGGCCCGGACGCTGACAGACGAGAAAGTCATCAATGAACAGGAAGGCGGCGTCGTCGCTGTTGACCAGAAAGCGATAGGGGCCCGCCTGGTCGATGCGCAGATAGCCCCGGTACGAGGCCGAGAAGTTCAGCGGATCGCTCGGCCGCGCGGGATTGGAGGACTGAATGATCTCCGCCACCTGAAAGCTGTCGAGCAGGGGCGCTTTGGCCAGTCCATCGCGCATCTGCGGCCAGTCGTCCATGGGCAGGTTGTCCCACTGACGAATCTCCAGCGTCAGGCCCTCGGGCAGACCCGGCCCGCGTTCACCGACCGCGGTGGGATGCCCCACGCTGGCGAAATAGCGGTAAATCCCCGCCTGCCGGGGAAACTGAATGATCGTGTGCTGCCCCGGCGTGTGCGAAAGGATGGTGACCGGCAGCACTTTGCCATCGGGGGTCTGCACCGTGATGTCCCCGGCATCCGCGCGGCAGAGTCCCCCCGTGGGCAGGGTGGCGAGCGCGGATTGACATACCGCCCGGTCGGCGGGACCGGTGATCTGCAACTCGAAGCGCGCCGCATAGCCCTCCAGCCAGGGTGGGCTGGTTGTGTCGGCGTGTGCCGCCGCGCCCGCGAGCGCCAGCAGCAACAGCACCCCCGCGCCGGCGAGGTTCAGCGCGGCTCGAATGTGATGCGCAACTTCCACGTGCCAGGGCTCCAGGGGGGTGAGTACATGCGAACCAGGGCGCTGTCCTCGTCGAGTTCGAGAATCCAGCCGTAATTGGCCATCAGGCCGGCGTTCCAGATTTCCACATCCTGCGTGACATCGATGCTCAGGTCGCCCACGGTTTTGGTGCGAACCACCGCGCTGGGGCGGCGGGCGCGATCCTTCCCCGGCGCCAGCGCGCCCGGCTGCGCCCACGGCAGCACCTCGGGCAACTGCTGGCGGTACAGGTAGCACACGCCGATGCCCCAGGACGCTTCGAGCCGCCGCAGCGCCAGGCGGGGTTGCAGTTCTTCGGGATAAACCGTGGCGAGGGGGACGATCAACTCGGCGCGCACGATGCGCATGCCTTCGGGGATGCGCCCCTGCAGGGGAAACTGGATGAGAAACGCCTGGCGGTCGCGCTGTCCCCGGCTGTCGAAATCCAGCGTGAAGTTGCCGTAAACGCCATTGGCGCCGCCTCCCGCCCAGGACAGCAAGGGCGCTTCCTCATGTATCGCCGCCATCAGTTCGCAGTCCAGGTCGGTCAGCTCAATCGTGCGCCCCGACGCGGGACTGACCGCCACGCCCAGCAGGACCAGGAGCAGTCCCGCGCCGACCTGCGAAAAAATAGACCTGACCCATTTTCCACCTCTCCTGCGACGTTCGAGACCGGTCCACTGACTGGCGAGCGGCGGTTGTGCAACCCGCTGGTCATGGGCCGGGAGCGTTGCGGGGCGGGGCGTCGCCGCCGGGCGCACGGATTGACGCCCGCGCGTTGTCCATAACGCGGCGCGGTGCTGCGGCGGCTGCGGGAGGGAGGGCGTCATGCTCACGGCGAGGTCTCGGTGACATAGAGCTTGCTGAAGCGCCGACTGTACACCAGCGCCTGCACGCGGGGGTTGCGCGTCGGGATGGTGCTGAACTGACCGGTGAACCGGCCGTCCTCCGCCAGTTCGAAAACCGTGATGAGGTTCACGCCGCCAAACGCCACCAGCCGCTGGGCGTCGAGCACCACCGGCGGGGTGAACGGGCCGCTGGCGTAGCTGATCTGCGGGAGCAGCGTCACCACGCCCTGCACATGGCGAAAACAATAGACATAGCCCTGGTCATCGGCGGTCATGTACACGATCGGCAGCGTTGGATGTCCGCCGATGCGGCGCTGGTAACGCGGCGGCCAGGTGTAAAACACCTGAAACCGCTGCCCCAGGTCCGCCAGATTCCAGCTCAATGGGCCATACGTTCCCGCAATGATCACCCGTTCATCCGACACCGGCACAAATCCGCCGGCAATCTGGTCCCGGTGAAACACATTGGAGAACGTCGCATGCAGCGCCGGCTTGCCGTCGCGCAGCACCACCTGTCCCGCCTCATCCAGTTCCAGATAGCCCACGCCTGGAATCAGTCGATCTTCCCCCTTGACCGTGCGCGGCTGCCGGAGGTTGGGCACATACAACCGCCGCGCCGCCTCATCCAGCGCGATGAAGCCCACGGGATTGCCTTCATCAACCCGTGCGCCCAGTTCCACGCCTTTCTGCTCGTGAATCTGCTCGCCCTCGATCCGCACCACCAGCAGCGGATGGCAGCGGTCATACACCGCATCCCACTTCTCATCATCCTCGCGCGGCCGAACGGTGCGCTGCCAGACGTACAGCACCGGCAGACGCGGGTGAAACACCAGGCTCAGCGGCATGGTCTGACGCTCGGCGGGCAGCTCCGCGGGACGCGGCAGGTCGAAACTCACCAGCGGCTGGGCACCGGGCAACCCCTGGGCGTCCAGGCGATAGACGCTGACCTGCGGCGCGGTCGGGGCTCCGGGGGTTCCGGGGGTGCGGCCCAGCGCCAGCAGTCCCATGGCATCACTCACCGCTGCGCAGGTCATATCCGCCGCGGGAATCCGCACCAGAAAGCTGGTGTCCTCGCGCTTGACCTGCGTGGTGGGCATCATCTGGCTGTCGGCGGGCGCAGCCAAAGCGATCACGCCCAGCGCGATTCGCAGCAGGTGAAAATAGCCGGCGGGCGCGTGCGTCATGGTTGCGTCAACGTCTCGTAATACTGCTTGACCGCCTCATCGTAGTCCGGGCTCAGCGGGCGCGGCGCATCGTCCACCACCCGGCCGCGAATCTGTTGTTGGCGCGGCAGACTGGGTTGAAAATCCGAGCCGGCGGGACGGAACACCCGCAGCGTCGCCCGCAGCCGATCCAGCGATTGCACCTGCCGGCGAAACACCTCGGCGTCGGGCGTCTGCTTCAGGGCATCCAGATTGGTGGACAGTTCCGCAATCGCCTGGTCGATGTGATCTGTGGGCAGGTAGAGGTTCTTGAGTTCCTTGCGCAGCGTTTTGAGCCGTTTGATCATCTGTTCCTGCTGGCTCGACAGGTCGCGCATCTGCTGCGCCATCTCCGCGCTGAAGGAGCCGTCCTGCCGTTCGACGATCTTCTGCACCTGCTGGGGCTTGTCCATGCGGCCGAGCATGTCGTCAGTCCACTTGCCGGCATCCTTGGTGGAGAACGCCGTGTCGTCGGAACGCACCTTCTTGCCGCCGATGCCGGTGGAGGTGTCCTTCATCGGATCATCACTCATCACTTCGCGCAGCTCACCGGCCTGGTCGGCGACACGCTCCTGACCTTCCTGCGCCTGGTCGCGTCCGCGCCGGTTGACGGATTCATTGCCGACCACCATGCCGTGGGCCCGCGCTCCGCCACGTCCCGAGCGCGACGCGCCGCCGAAGTTGTTGGTCGGCGGCTTCTGGTTGCCGGTGGGCGCTGCCGCGGACACGGAGTTGATGTCGCCCGCCTGCTTGCCGATGTCGCCTTCCTCGACGCCCTGACCCTGGGCATTGAGGTTGTACGTTTCGAACTGGTCGCGCATGTCATCCGCTTCTTCCAGCAGATCGCCCACCAGATCCTGGTACTGGCCTTCCAGCAGCGCCAACTCGATCTTATTGCCCTGCAGGTCGGAGGATTCCGGGAACGAACGCTGCCCGCCGGGTTTTTCCGCCAGGCTCAGCACGTTGAAATCCGGCGGCGGGGGTTTCTTGCCGTACAGCAGGCCCAGCATGGAATCGTCCCATTGGTAGCCGTCGGCGCCGGCGTCGTCGGTATCTGATTCATGCTTCTTTTTGGCGTCCTGGGCCAGTTTGTGCATGCGGATGATTTCTTCCATGGGGATGGCGTTGGGGTCGCCGCTGAGCAGTTGCTCCAGCGAGCCGGCGAGCAGTTGGTCGAGCTGCTGCTGGGTCTGGGCGTCGGAGCCGGCGAGGGCCGCCATCACCTGCCGCGCCGCTTCCGTCTGGGCAGCGCGCAGGTCGGCATGGATCGCCAGCAGCGCGACAGCGGCGGCGGCTTGACTGCCGGCGGCGGCGGACCATTGCCCCTCCTGGCTCTGACTGCTGGCGGCGTCCATCGCCTGCTTCAGTTCGGAGCGGTTGAGCGCCTCGCCCGCGCGGGCGAAGGCTTCCCGCAGAATGGGCTGATCGGTGCCGTCCACGCCCAACGCCTGCAGCGCCGCCTGCGCCAATTGCCGCAGTTCGCTCAGTTTCGCCTGCCGCCGACTGCTCGAACCCCGCTGCCATTTTTCCATGTCCGGCGCTGCAGCCGCCTGCTCCGCCTGCCGCGTCGAGATCTCCGCCAATGCCTGCTGCCGATCCGCCACCATCTTGACGTAGGGAATCATGTGCGCCAGTTCCCACGAGCGGCGGAACCGATGATGCTGCGTTTGCAACGCGCGCAGGGAATCGACGATCCGGTTGGCGGTGGTCAGCGCATCGTTGAACGCCTGGGTGAAGCTGGTCGCCTGCTGGCGTTCGGCGATGGCGTCCATGATGCGCACCACCCGCTCCAGTTCCGTGTCCGCCAGCAAACCCAGTTGCAGCCGCAGCGTGCCCGCTTCTTCCGCCATCAGCCGCGCGGTGCCGGCCGCCCATTGTTTCCGCTCGGTCTGTAGCCGCCCGAGCTCGGCGGCCGCGGCGTGCAGTTCCTTGATGTTCTGAGCCTCGTCCCACTTGCGGCCCGACTCCGGACGCAGTTGCCCCAGCCAATGCTTGCACTGGGTCACGACTTCCTGCTGGGCGGCGACGAGTTTTTCCAGTTCATTTTCCGTGGTGAGAATCTGCTCGTAGGTCAGTTGCAGCGCCACGCCCAGCCCGCCGACGATGAAGCTTTGTATCGGACTGTACGACCACTCGCCGGCCCGGGCGGGGTCGCGATCAAGCGCTCGCCCCGCCAGTTGCACGCGGTCCGCCTCGGCGACTTCCAGTTCCATCAGCGCCAGCGTCAGGCTCTGCTTGAGCTGCGTCTGGTTGTCACCAGCCCACTGCCGCACCACGCGCCAAGGGGCCGGCGCCACCTGCGTGGAGGGCGACGGCGGGCCTTCCTGACGCAGCACCATTTCCAGTTGATCCAGGCCGTAGTCATCACTGCCGCTGAGCGACAGCTTCAACGGCTCATCCAGCGACACTTCCTTGCGATCCGTCAAACCCGCCAGTTCCACGCGCGGCGGCTGATCCGGAAGCGCCCGCAACGTGTGAGCCCGTGTGGCGCGGTTGGGGAAGTCCGGCTGCTGGACTTGCAGGTGATATTCCACCTGATCGCTGAATGTCAGCTCGGCGGACGCCAGCCGCCCCTCGCGCAGGGTCAGCGGCAGTTCAGTCGCGGCGCCGGCCTGATCCAGCGTGATCAGCTTGGCGCTGTTGACGGGCTGATCGAGATGAAAAACCAGGCTCGCCCGGCTGCCGCGCAGGGCTTCCAGGTCGCCGGTGGTTTGCTTGGTCACCGCCGGACGCGCGACATAGGCCGGCAGTTCGAGGGTGGCTTGCAGGCGTTCGATGCGCACCGGGCGCGGCGCCCGCACATGGAAATAGCGGCTGGTGTAGTCCCCGCCGCGCACGGCATAATCGAAGTCGCGGTCAATGGCGGTCAGCGTGTGCGTGACCTGCGTGGCCCCGGCCGGCACGGGAATGACGCTGGCGGTGTGGCGTCCATCGACATTGCGGAGGATGGTCAGGCTGTCGATGGGTTCGCCGCGCAGCGTGATGGTCAGCTTCAGTTCGCCGGTGCGCACCTCGGCATCGCCGGGCGCGATGTCCAGCGTGGTGCGGTAGAACGGATCGATTGCCGCCAGGGGCAGCAGAATGCGGGCGGCAGAACTGGTGAAGAGCGCCGGCTGCAGCGCCCACAAACCCGCCAGCGCCAGCATCACCGCGCCGGCGCTGCCGGCACCCAGCAGCGCTGGCTTGAGAATCCGCGCCTGCCGCAGCGGCATGGCGCTCAGGTCGCGCCAGTTCAGGTCCACCAGCAGCCGCGCCAGGTCGTCGTCGGCATAACGCGGGTCCCGGCCGATCTGCACGGCATTGATCAGGCGGTTCTGCACCCCCGCGGGCGTATTCCGCTCCACCGCCAGCGCGATGCGGTCGGCGTCCGGTTGCAGTTGCCGCCACCGCCGCCACTGCCAGCGTCCCACCAGCGCCAGACACCCCGCCAGACCCAGCGCCACCACCAGCCGCCCGAACATCGGCAGCCGCACCAGGCTGTCGAGCGCCACCGCCATCAGGAAGTAACCCAGCGCGGCGGCACAGGTGATGCACACGCCTTCAATCAACACCAGCTTGCGCCACTGACGCCCCTGCTGTTCCAGCAATTGCTGAACCTGCTGAAGCGCGGGCATGGCGTCGGAGGTGGGACGGCTGGTTTGCGTCATTGCGGGACAGTGTGGAGAGGTGGTCCGCTCGCGTACGTCTGGCTGGGGCGGACCCGAAGTCAGCGAATCGTCATTATCCCATATACGACGATGTAGGTTACAAGGTTGCTTAAGCGTAGGCGCGGCGCGCTGAAAAATCACATCGGGGCGCGCAGGCTCGGCAGTTCACAGACATCCAGCAGGCCGGCGCGGTGGGCGTGGCCCAGAAAGCGGCTGAAGGCACGATGCATCACCGCCGTCTGTTTGATCTCCGGCAGCATGGTGTGCCAGCGGGGATCGTCGAGCATCATCTGTTCAAGCACCGCCATGCCGGCCTGGAGATAGCTCTTATCGCCGGTGCGCTCGTAGGCGATCGCCATGGCGGCGGGGGTGGAGTGTGCGCCCTGGCCGGCTTTCAATAGCCGCGCGACGGCGTCGCGCATGGGCTTGAGCACCGCCAGCAGCCAGGCGTCGAGGTCCGGCCGGTGGTTCCGGCGCGCATAGAGGTCGCACCCTTCAAGAATGTTGAGTTTGAAGTACAGCCGCGACACGTAAAACTGGTCGATCACGCTGGCGATGGGGTCCGCCGGGTCAGGGATGTACTGGGTGAAGAAGGCGAGCAGGCGGTCGATCTCCGCCTGCAGGTCGGCGCGGCGGGTGATGTCCCACAAGCAGGTCAGCGCCAGCAGCGCCCAGCCCACTTCGCGGTCGAATTGCGTGTACATCGGCCCACGCTGCGGGTCATGGAAGAAGCGCAGGATCGCATCGCCCAGGGCGTTGGCGATCTCCAGCACATCCGGATCGCCGGTCAGGCAGTAGTACTCGAGCAGACCCTGGGTCCAGAAGTGCGAGGGATAGCCGCCGGAGGTGCTGTGTCGCGCCGAGTGCACTGGGCTGATGCGGTGGAGCCATTTTTCGTCGTGGTAATGGAAGAAGTCGACTTCGATGTTATGCCGCACCATGCGGCGCAGCAGGGGCCAGAGTCCCGCCTGTCCGGTGCGCAGCAGTTCGGTGGCGACGCTGTGGATGCCGTCGTACTCGTTGTTGGTCCAGACCGGCTCGTACAGGTGGGGCATCTGCCAGGGCGCGAGTTGCCCCGAGGTGACGAACACCCGCGGTAATTCGGGGGCGTTGCGTTGCCGGGGCTGACGCTGCAGCCCCAGGGTGGTGTAGGACCGCTGGTAACCCGATTCGGGCGTATCGCCCAGGTCCCACCAGTCGCAGGGCGTGTCCAGCGTGACGCACCGGGCGAGAAAGCTTTCCATGCGGGCATGCTCGCCGTGGGGCAGCACGCCGGCGTGTTCGAACTCGTTGGTCTGCGCCAGCCGCGCGGGATCAAGAGTGGCGCGGCCTTCCCAGCACAAGGCGCGCAGGGCGGCGGTGATGGCGGCCGGGGCGGGCGCCGCGCCGTCCAACGCGGTGAGCGTCACCACCTGACGCCGGCTGCGGCCCTGCTGCAGGTCCAGCGTGCCGGCGCGGGTGGGCCAGAACTCGACCGACAGTTGCGTCCCGGCGCTCGCCAGCCGTTTGGGCTGCATTTCCGCCAGGTCCTGCATGGTCAGGTACACCTGCCGCCGCCCATCGCCCACGCCCAGCCAGGTGTCGGTGTTGATCAGCGGCGCATCGAGCCAACGGGCATAGACGTAATCATCGCGCAGCATGGCGGGGTCTTCGACCATCACGCCGTGGCGTGAATCATCGGTCACCAGCGCGACCGGCGCCGGGTTGTGGACCTGGCGCGGCTCATAGAACACGCCGTGGTAGGTCTGCAGAAAATGGCGCTGCGTGGCGGGTTCAAGCTGCAGGTCCAGGTCCAGCGCCAGACGCTTGACAGGTAAAAATTCGGGGCCGGGTTCGAGATTGAAAAACTGGTAATCCAGCCGCACCGCCGCAATGCCCGCCCACATTTCCACATCGAGGTGATAGGACAGACGTCGGACGCCGTCGGCGCGGTGATGCGCGCCGGCGACACGCGCCCGCACGCGCAGCGGGCTGCATTCAAGCAGCGTGATCCGGCGCGCCGGTTCATGGGTTGTGTCGGCGTCATCCACCACCAGCCGCAGACCGTCCGGCGCGCGCAGCAGGGGTTGCTGATTGATGCAGACATCCGTCACCGGGCTGGCGCCGGCGCGGCTGAGGTTCAGCGCCACCAGGCCGTTGGTCAACTGCAGCTGCTCGCCGGCGCGGTCCCTGGTTGCCTGGACCTGGGGCGGCGCGGCCGGTGACGACACGGCGGCGGCGGGGGTGGTGCGCAATTCATGGACGCCGGCCTGCCGCGCCAGCCAGTGCACCAGCGCCCAGCGCACCGTGCCATCGGGCCAGGTGACCAGTGGACGCCAGGCGCTGGGCGTGAGCTGCCCATCGGGGCCCGTGCAGATCAGCCCGCCGGTGGTGGGAAGTCGGCCCTGGGCGAAGGGCACCCCCAGCACCGTCGGCAGGCCCAGGGCGCAGGCGACGGTAGGCGCTTCGTGAACCCGCAGCTGGACGCAGTCGCCGGCATGCATGGAAAAATTCCGCTTAAACAACGTTTTTGCTGGGGTAGTTTATCCCAAAGCCCCGCCCTCGGGAGGCGTAGCCCTCGAGCTTCAAAGCGGATGATCCACCGATGATCCAGTTCACGCCATGGCGTGCTGATTATTCAACCACACGCGCGTGCCAGCGGATTTTGCTTGACGCGCCGGGTAGGGCGCTGGCATATTGGAACTTCGGAATCCGCACCAAAAACGATGTGTGTCGATCCGGTGCTCGGCTGGATCGATGCAGCATCAGACGCTGAGCTTCGCGCCGTTCGTGGTTTGGGTTGGTTCTCGGCGGAACGCATCAGCGTCGTCTGGCTGTCAGTGAGTGCTGCTCAAACGCTGTGGTTTTTCTCTTTTTTGCCTGGTGCCCGGGTAGTCATCCTGTTGGTGTCCCTGTCTTTTTCCGCCTGATCTGACTGGAGAGACCTTCATGTTTGCACCCCGCCGTGTCGTTGACGCCTTTACTCTGATCGAACTGCTGGTGGTCATTTCCATCATTGCCCTGCTGGTGGCGATCCTGCTGCCGGCGCTGGGGCAGGCGCGCGAGTCGGCGCAAGGCATGCAATGCCTGGCGAACCAGCGCGGCCTGGGCAGCGGCCTGCAGATGTATGCCGATGTCTTCAACGATTACATCCCGCCCAGCACGGTGCAGGCCACAGGCACCATGAACCTGGTTGACAGCCTGGGCAACGCCGGGGTGCTGGGCAATAAGCAGACCTACACCGGTTATAACGTCAGCTACTCGCTCACCCTCACCTCCTGGCCCATCCTTCGGGATCCGGCCGAGTCCTACCTCGACGAGCCGGGCAGCCTCTACATCGGCGCGGGCGCCATCGCCGGCATCACCTACACCTCCTATCAGTGGTTCTACATGCGCAGCTCGTACAGCATTCACTGGACGGTGTCACGCTATCTCTACGGCACGCCTCGCCGCGCCTGGACCCGCGGGCCCGACACCATCGCCCCCGGCAAGGCGAAGCTGATCTGGGACAACCATCCCTATGCCATGTACATGATCGATCAGGACGGCGCTCTGACCAACCCCCGCATCCAGTACATCTACCGGCACATCGGACAGACCGCCAACGTCCTGTACATGGATGGCCATGCCGAGGCGCAGGGACACAAATCCGCCACCGGCGTCAACAACTGGCAGGACCTGTGGCCGAGCAACCCTTGATGCAGTGGTCCTCCGTTGCCGCCGCTCCGCTTTATCACGCACTTTTCCAGCCCGCTTCGTCAGATGCAAGAGCCTCAGGCTCTCGTCTGATGTGGTAACATGTTCTCATGTTCCGACATGCTACTCTTCTGGCTCGGATTCCCGACAATCCTCAGGATCATGCCGCCTGCGAAACCTGCGTGCGCCAGCAACTCGAAGCACGCGCCGGCATCCGTTCCGTACAGGTCGGGCAGCGCGACGGGCAACTCGAAGTGGAAGTGGAATACGACCCCCAACTGCTCTCCCTGGCGCAGGTGGAACAATTGCTGCGCTGCTCGCAGGCGTGTCTCCCGCCGGATATGCAATGCCTGGTGATTCCCGTCGACGGCATGCGCTCCAGCCGCTGCCAGCGCGCGATTGAACGCGTGCTCAACCAGATGCCCGGCGTCACCGCCACCGCTTCCTATGCGTCGGGCAGCGTGCGGCTGGAGATGGATCGGCGGATGTGCCCGCTGCCGGAGATGGTCCGGGTGCTCGAATCCATGGGCTATCTGCCGGACTTCAGCCACGCACGCGAAGCCGGCGTGTTCGTGGCGCGGCAAACGCCGCCGCTGGCGCGACTGGAAGCCCGGGTGTGGCGCCACGCAACGGCGCTGGGCGCCTGGCTGCAACGCCACCGCGAACTGGCGCTGGTGCTGCTGGGCGCCATCCTGCTGCTGGCGGGCTGGGCGGTGCATCTGGCGGCCGGCCCGGAGTGGTTGCGCGTCACCCTGCTGGCGCTCAGTGCGGTGCTGTGCAGCACGCAGACGGCGCGGCAGGCTTTGCGCACACTGCTGCAACTGGGGTTGGATGTCGATGTGCTGATGTTCGCTGCGGCACTGGGCGCTGCCCTGCTGGGACATTATGAAGAAGGCGCGTTCCTGCTCATGCTGTTTGGATTGGGGAACGCCGGCGAGCATCTGGCGCTGGGCCGGGCGCGGCAGGCGATCCGCGCGTTGTCCAGCATTGCCCCGGAGCAGGCGCAGCGGGTGACCGCCGATGGCGGCAGTGAAACCGTGGCGGTCGAAGCGCTGGCGGTGGATGACCGCGTGATCGTGCGGCCGTTCGATCGGCTGCCTGCCGACGGCGTGGTGGAGCAGGGCGGCTCGGCGGTCAACCAGGCGACCATCACCGGCGAAGCGCTGCCGGTGGAAAAGGCTGTGGGCGACAGCGTCTTTGCCGGCACGCTCAACGGCGAAGGTCGGCTGCTGGTGCGCGTCACGCGGTTGGCGTCCGACACCACCTTGGCGCGCATCGTGCGCATGGTGGAGGAAGCCCAGACCACGCGTTCGCCGACGCAGGTGTTTACTGACCAGATCGAACGCTGGTACGTCCCCTGCGTGTTTGCCGGCACGGGGCTGCTGATCCTGCTGCCGCCGCTGCTCGGTGGGGGCAGTTGGGGGCTGTGGTTTTACCGGGCGATGGCGTTCCTCACCGCCGCGTCGCCGTGCGCGCTGGCGATCGGCACGCCGGCGGCGACACTCTGCGGCATTGCGCGGGCGGCGCGCCTGGGCGCGCTGATCAAAGGCGGCGTCCACCTGGAAACGCTGGGGCGGGTGCGGGCGGTGGCGTTCGACAAGACAGGCACCCTCACCCAGGGCAAGCCGACCGTGCAGACGGTGTATGTCGATCCACAGGCCGGCATGACCGCAGCCCAACTGCTGGCGTGGGCGGCGGCGGTGGAAGCGCAGGTCAATCATCCGTTGGCGCCGCCGATTGTCGCCGCCGCGCAGGAAGCGGGCGCGACGCTGCCGCCGGTATCAGCCGTGCAGCAATTGCCGGGGCAGGGGGCGCAGGCTCAGGTGGAAGGCCAGGCGGTGTTCGTCGGCAAATGGCGTGATGAGCCGCAGGGCCCCGCCGTGTCACCTGCGCTGCGGGAACAATGGGAAAAACTCGTGGGGCAAGGCCACACCGTGGTGGCGGTGGTGCGGGACAATCTGACGCTGGGCGTGATCGGTTTGGCGGACAGCTTGCGCGAGAACAGCGCCGGCGTCGTGACCCAACTGCGCAAGCTGGGCATCCGCAGCGTGGCGATGCTGACGGGCGATCACGCCGCAGCCGCGCAGGTCATTGCCCGACAGTTGCAGCTTGATGATTGTTACGCCCAACTGATGCCGCAGGACAAACTCGACCGGATCGAACAGCTCTCCGAGCAGTATGGCCGTGTCGCCATGGTGGGCGATGGCGTCAATGACGCGCCGGCGCTCGCCCGCGCGGACGTGGGCATCGCCATGGGCGCTGCGGGGGCGGATGTGGCGATGGAAACCGCCGACGTGGTGCTCATGGGCAGCGATCTGGAGCGCCTGCCGCAGATCATCGGCCTGTCCCGCGCCAGCCGCGGCATCATCAAACAGAACCTGCTGCTGGCGCTGGGCGTCATCCTGATCGTCGCCCCGCTGGCGGCGCTGGGACTGACCCGCCTGGGCGTGGCGGTGCTGCTGCATGAAGGCTCGACGGTGCTGGTGGTGCTCAATGCCCTGCGACTGCTGCGCTATGGCAAAGACGCCGGCGCTGCGGTGCCGGTGGAATGCCTCAACTGCCCCAATCGCGGCTTGGACTGCTGCCAGGGCGAGAACCAGCACAAGTTGCCATCACAGTCGGCGGCGGCTTGATGTAAGCATGTCATCCAGGCGGCGGGATGTGCAGGCTCCGTGTGAGCTGGGCGTCAGCTGGGTTGGCGCAGGCCAATGCCACGCAGGTCCGCGACGACGCCGCGCTGCTCGGCTTCATACAGCCGCCAGATGACGCGCAGGCTTTCCAAGGCGTCGCGCGCCGGCGAGATCGACGGCTTGCGCTGCTTGATGCAGTCAATGAAATTGAGCGCCTGCTCATTGACCGCTTTGCTGCCCTGCTTGGGGCCCTGGTAGATGATGGTTTCCTGCGGCCCCAGCTTTTGCGCGGGGGAGCCGGTGGTGGTGTTGCGGACGTGGTGCGGGTCGCCGCCGGTGGCGTCTTCGTGCAGGATGATCAGGCGTTGGGCGCGTTGGAATTCGAGCATTCCGCCGGTGCAGTGGACATGCACGGAGTAGCGCAGCCGACTGCCGCGCGCCCCCCAGGTGCCGAAGTGGTAACCCAGCACGTCGTTTTCAAACCGCAGACAGACGTTGCTGGTGCCCTCGCGCTCCATCCAGGGCGTGCCCCGGTTGGTGCCCATGTGCGTGCCTTCGAGCGGATTGCCCAGCCACAGCAGCAGTTGGTCGATGTAGTGGCAACCGTGGCTGAAGAGCTGGCCGCCGCCGAGTCGCGCTGCCTGGCCTAACCATGCGCGGTTGGTGGTGTCGGTCAGTTGCTCGGTCCAGATGGACGCCTGGAAAATTTCGCCGTACGCCTGGCTGCGGATTATCTCGCCCAACTTGATCCAGCCGGGGTCGGACCGCAGCGGGTAGCCGACCATGAGCATGGGGTCGGGCGAGCGGTCCAGCTCGATCAGGCGCAGGCATTCTTCCTCCGTGAGCGCCAACGGTTTCTCCAGCAGCACATGTTTGCCTTCGCCCAGGAAGTGCGCCGCGACGGCAAAGTGCAGGTCATGCGGCAAAGCGATCAGCACGGCATCAACGGCATCGGTGATGTCCCGGAAATCCGCTGCGGTTTTGGCGTCCGGGACCAGCGCCTGCGCAGCGGCGACGCGCTGGGGATCGATATCGACCAGGGCCGTGAAACGCATCCGATCCTGCAACTGGCTCAGCCCCCGCAGGTGAATCATGCCCATGCCGCCGCAGCCGATCAGCCCCATGCGAATCATCATTGCGCCCTTTGCGAAGGTAAGGTGTGTGGGTGCATGAATACGTAGCCCGGGTTCCGGGGGCAAGTCGGGGTCAGGCGCCACTCCTCGTGGTGTTCACTGTGGTCGAGGGCAATTGCGGCTTGCGGACCGGTTTACTGGCACAGATCAACCAGCAGGTCCGCCACGGAGTTGACCCGGGCCGCCCAGGAGGACAGGTCAGCCCATTCGCTGGTTTGATGCAGATTGCCGCCGAGAATGCCCAATCCGTCGAGCGTCGGCGTCAGGTCCGCGACATGGCTGGCGTCCGCGCCGCCGCCGGAGGCAGTGGGCACGATGGTCAGTCCCCGGCGCTGCGCCAGCAATCGGTAGCGTTCCGCCAGCGCTTGGGCGTCAGCACGCAGGGGCCAGGTGGGATAGGAGTGAAACTCATCGAGGGTCAAGGCGGTGGTCGCGCCATCGCGCCGGCTGCTGACTGTTGGCGCCGCTGCGATCTCGCGCACGCGCTGACAGGCTTCCGCCAGCACGGTGGGATCGAACGCCCGCAGGTCGAAGCGCAGCCGGGCGTATTCGGGCACCTGATTGACCGCGCGGCCGCCTTCGATGAAGCCGACGTTGACCGTCAGGTCACGGGAATAATCGGTCAGCGCTTCGAGCAACTCCACCTTGCGCGCCAGCTCGCGCACGGCACTGACGCCGTAGGCATGGTCGATGCCGGAGTGGGCGGCGCGCCCGGTGCAGGTGAGCGCGAAACGACAAACCCCCTTGCGGCTGATGACGACTTCCTGTGCACCCTTGGCGCCCGCCCGCGCCGGCTCAAAACTCAGGCACGCCAGCGCCCCGGCGGCATCCTGGCGCGCCAGCGTGGGAAAGGAAATACCCGCGACTTCCTCGGTGCTGTTGAGCAAGACCACCAGCTCGCGCTGACCGACCGCCGGCTGGGTGAGCGCCTGCTCCAGCGCCGCCAGCAGCAGCACGATGCCGCCTTTCATATCGCAGACGCCCGAGCCGAAAACCTTGCCTTGGGTCGCATCCACCCGCCAGGGCACCTCGGCCGGCGCGAGCACGGTGTCGGTGTGGCCCAGCAGCAGCAGGCGCGGGCCGGCGCCGGCGTGACGCACCGCGCGCAGGTGCTGGCCGCGTGGGCCTTCTTCCGGCGCTGGTTCGTGCCAGGAAAGCGTGAAGCCCATTTGCTCGAGCACATGGCCGAATAGCTCGGCAACGCGCGTGGCGCCGGCGGGGGCGGCTTCCGTCCGGCTGTCGATGGCGCAGACTTCCGTCAACAATTGCATCCACGATTCAGGCAGCATCACGTCAATCTCCTGAGCGCGGCGCAGGTTAGTGCGCCGTACCACCATCGAGCCGCCACACGGTGCGCTGCAGATGTCGAATGTCGTCGGCATCGCGCCAGTAGTAGACGGTCAGCAATTCGCCATCCGGGTATTCGACGGTGCTGGGATAGCCTACGTCGCGGCTCTGGCCATCGTCACGGAGGATGCCGCCGGCGTTCCACGTGCGGCCGTCGTCCTCGCTCAGGTGGTAGCGTACGCCGAAGGGCTCTCGGCGGTAGCCGCGGGTCAGCAGCAGGCGGCCATCGCGCAGTTGGAGCAGGTCCGGGGGGCTGCTGGCGCCGCACCAGATGCCGGTGTCATGCGTGGCGCTCCAGGTTCGGCCGGCGTCGGTGGAGTGGTTCTGAAAGTAGTTGCCGTCTTCGGTGCGATGCAGCGCCAGCAGTCGGCCGGTGGCGGTGAGCACCAGGCGTGATTCGCTGTAGCTGTGCGCGCGGGTCGCGTCGCCGGTGAGCAGGGTGGGTTCGCCCCAGGTGTGTCCCTGATCGCGCGAGCGCAGGATCAAGCCCTGCGAATCGCCGCGCTGTGCGGTGCGGCTGGCGCTCATGGGCATCAGCAGATCGCCGTCGGGCAGTTCCACCACGCGGCCGGCGCAGGTCATCATCGCCCACTCGGCGGGTCGGTGTACGACCGTCAAGGGCTCCCAGGTGTAACCATCGGTGGTGGAGCGGGTGATGTGGACCTCGCCCATGGCGACGTATTGATTCGCCCATTCCACCCATTCCAGGCGCGCCCGATCGGCGAGGGTGTCGCGTTGCTCCGCCGGGGCAAACAGCCAATGAAAGCCGTTGAACAGCAGCGTGCCATCGGACAGCCGCGCCAGCGAGGTGCCGTTGCCGCCCTGAGAGTCCGGCGTCACGAGGCTGAACCACGACCGGCCGCGATCGCGTGAGCGCAGCAGACTGGTGCGGGTGGTCGGATCGAAGTGCGTGCCGGTGTGTCGGCGTGCGGGTCGGAAGCGCGCTTCGCGAAACACCAGGAGGGTTTCATCATCCGGCAGCCGCAGGAGCATGGAAATCGGGCCGCAGTACGAGTCGGGGTTGTGATAAACCAGACCATGGTCGCGCATGCGTCACACCTTGCTGGAAGTGGTGAGGGTCAGTCCACCGGCAGGCCGTGGAATTTCAGGGCGTTGCGGCGGGCGATTTTGTCGAACACTTCTGCGGAGATGCGCCCGGCATCGCGCCAGTCCAGCAGCAGCTCGCGCACGGGCATGGGCTGGGTGAAATGGCACAGATCGGTGCCGAAAAACAGCCGATCCTGGAACTCGGTCAGGAAGCGTGGACCGTAGTCCAGATCGCGCGCCACCGCCCCGCGGCCGTCGGACAGCTCGCCATACAGGTTGGGATACAGCCGCAACAGTTTGGGCACTGCGCCTTCTTCCCGGATCGGGCCGCGCTGGGGGCGAAAGCCGGCGTGCTCGCCATCGGGACGGAAGATGGGCTTGCGTTGCCCGCGCGTTTCCAGTTCGCCCAGCTCCGCCCAGAAGATCGGCCCATGCCCCACGACGACCAGATCGGGGAAACGCTGGAGCGTGTGTTCCAGTTGCGGCAGGCCCGGTTCGTCATACAAACCAAAGTCGCCGCACACGCGATCCGAGCCATCGAAGGTGACGGGCAGACCCACCGCCTGGGCGTGTTTGAAAAGATTCTGCACGAACGGATCGAGCACCGGCAGGTTGAGCATGATTTCGCCCACGCCCTTGCAGCCGCGCTCCTTGTAGTAATGCAGCAGACGATCCAGCGGGGCGTCGGAAGAATTGGTCAAAGCGCGCGGGTCGATGTTGCACCAGGGAATGAAGCGGTCGGGATGGGCAGCCGCCATTTCCAGGATGTCTTCATTCGCCTGCGGGAGATAAATCTCCGGGCTGACAATCGGCAGCAGCACGCCGCGCTCGATGCCGGCCTGGTCGTAGCGTTCCAGCACCTGTGCGGGCGTGCAGAACTGGGTGACGAACGGCACGGGATGACGGTACGCATGACAATGGAAATCGACGAACATGGTTGAGATCTCGCGCCCGTCGGCTTACAGCTTCTGCATCAGGTAAGCACTGCGGGCAATGAATTCGAAGCCGGCCTTTTCATACATCCGCCGCGCGGGGGCGTGGTCCTCATCTTCCGCCACGATGACGCCGGCATAGCTCATGCCCTCAGCGCGCAGCCGCGCCAGCACGAAGCGCAACAATGCCGAGCCCAGGCCCCGACCTTGCTGCCGCCGGGCGATTGCGTTGTAGCCGACGGTTCCGCGACTGCGGGGGCGGTCGAGCGTGTACGAGCAGAAGCCCGCCAGCCCCTGGTCATCATGCACCACGAAGGCGCAGGTCTGGTCTGAGTTCAAGTCCGCCAGCACGTGGTCGGCGATCCACTGCCGCCAGGGCTTGCCGGCGACCAGCCCATACCGCTGTTCGACGACGGCAAAGCCCGCGCCGCCCCAGACCGCGTGCACCAGTTCCACGATGGCGGCCGCGTCTTGCGCCGGGTCGTAGCGCCGCAGGGGCAGGCCGGTGATCTGGTCGGGCATGTCGTCTGGGGTGTGAGTCATGGGTGGTTTCGTGGCGGACAGGCATTTCGTGCCGACCCCGGGATGGCCGGATTCGAAACGCGGTAAACGGCCATATCAAAGTAATACATGTTGCTTTTAGAGTCAATCCGATTCGCTTGTTTGTATATCGATATGTCTATAAAACACAGTTTTATATCAATTTATAATGATATCGGAGGCAAGTCTGGTGATTGTCAAAATTTGGTTGACCGGATAATGACATGGTGATAAGTTATTTGACGTATATTACTTTGGCAGCAGTCCGGCCTGGTGATTCAAACATGCAGCTTCAGATTGACAGCACGTCCGAGGTTCCGTTGTACCGCCGCATCGCCGACGCGGTTTGCGTGGAGGTGGTTGCCGGGCGGTTGACGCCGGGGCAGAAGTTGCCGGCACATCAGGGGCTGGCGCGGACGCTGGGGGTCAGCCCGTTGACCGTCGGCCGAGGCTATGAGTTTCTGGAAGAGCGCGGCATCGTCCGGCAGCGGCGCGGCAGTGGGACCTATGTGCAGGATGATGCGCTTGAGCGCATGCGCCAGCAGGAGCAGCGTCGTTACGACACCATCTGGATTGTGCTGGGGGAAACCTCGCCAGCGCGGTGTCGCCGGGAGACGCTGTTTATCGTCACCAACATGCTCGATGGCCTGCGTACCGGGCTGGGGGCGCGCGAGGCGCACTTCGAGTACGTCGTGTCCTTCACTGCTGCGGAAATGAAATCCGTCGGCCCGCAGGATGCGGTGGTGCTGATGGCGCCGGTCGAATGCGACGCCAGCCTCATCAGTGACTTCAACGGCCGCGGCATTCCGGTGCTCAAACTGGGCAATGATCATCTGCAGATTCCCGCGCCCTCGGTGCAATACGACCACCATCAGGCGGCCAGTCTGGCGTGCCGACATCTGCTGCAGGCGGGGCATCGGCGGATCGGCTTCATCGGGGTCAAGTCCTACTCGCACGCTCCGATCGCACACAAGTTTTACGCCTACACCAGTCTGCTGCATGACGCGGGGCTGGACGTGTGCGCCCGCTATGTGCGTGAAGCCACGGTGACGCCCGGACGGGCGTATGCCGCGGCGCGCGACATCCTCAACGGCGGCGACCTGCCGGAAGCCTTTTTCGTGGACACCGATTACAAGGCGATGGAAGTCATCACCGCGCTGAATGACGCCGGGCTGCGCGTGCCGCAGGACATCGCCATCGTGGCGTATGACGACGTGCCGGAGTCCGCCACTTTCGCGCCCGCTCTGACCACCGTGCATATTCCACGGGTGGAGTTGGGACAGCGCGCCGCGGAAATGCTGCTGCGTTGGCCGCGCGCTGGCGCGCTGCCGGGCAACATCACCTTGCAGTCGGAATTGGTCGTTCGCGCCTCCTGCGGCAGTGTCGCCCCCACGGAGTCGACGAACTTGTCCGTCGTCACGATCGATTGAACATCGCCCCGCGGCCACACCGGAGACAGCACATGCCCAGCCCCCGTCGCACCGGTTTTACCTTGATCGAATTGCTGGTGGTCATCAGCATCATCGCCTTGCTGATCTCGATTCTGCTGCCCGCTTTGCAAGGCGCGCGCGAAGCGGGCAAAACCACCCGCAGCCTCTCGAACCTCCGGCAACTGCAGATCGCCCTGCACAACTACGCCGGCGACAACAACGAAAGCCTGATCCACGGCCGGTTCGATGATTCGGGCACCGGCAATGTGCCGTATGGCGCGGGCAAACTGGCGGGCGGCGGCTATGTGACGGATCCCTTCCTGTTCTGGGGACCTTTCCGCGACATTTCCTGGATGGGCACTGGCGTATGGACCTCACCGGCGAACCTGCGCGCCAATCCGTTGTATGCCAATGTCTACGAACGCAGTGGTTACGGCTTCAACCAGTACATCATGCCTGATCAGCTCAGACTCAAGGACGCCACCCCCAAACGCCCCTTGCGGTTGAGTGTGGCAGTGCCCACCCACAGCGATGCCGGCACCGGACCCACCGCCAATCGCACGCCCGGGCACAGCGACATCGTCACCATGGCGGAGTTCTTCTACAACACGACCAACGGCGAGCAATATGGCTGGTGGAGCGGGACCGGGAGCAATATCTGGATCTACTCCCCCGGCGGGCGGGCGGCGCGGGCGTACCTCGATGGCCATGCCGCCGCCACGGAACCGAGCGATTTGAACTGGACCGCCACCAGCGCGGTCACCGGCAGTTGGACGCCCAGCCACATCGTCGCCTCGCGCCGGCAGCCCTGGTTCAATCCGTTCTGAGTGTCATCGCGTGCGTTGCCCGCGGCGAGCATTCCGTCTGAGTAAAGGAAGTTCCCTTGAAATTCGAGCGCTGGTGGAGTTGGTGCGGCTTGCTCGTGCTGAGCACGCTGGGTTGGGGTGCGACGGGCCACGCCGCGGAACGCATGTTGGTGCGGGACGGTCAGCCGCAGGCGTGCATCGTCATTGCCGCCCAGCCGCCGCGCATGGTGCAGTTGGCGGCCGAGGAATTGCAGACCTATGTGCAGCGCATCAGCGGGGCGAAGCTGGAAATCACCACCGCGCCGCGCCCGGAACTGCCGCTGACGGTTTACGTGGGCGTCAGTCCGCACACGCAGCAGTTGGGTTTGTCGGACGCCGACTTGCCGGACGGCGCCTATCGCATCATCGCGCGGGACAACTGGCTGGCGCTGCTGGGGCATGATGCCGACTACGCCCCGATCGAGCCGTGGGCCCGCAACCATCCCGACCAGCAGCGGGCCCGGGACGCCTGGGATCAGATCACCGGCGCCAAATGGGGCAACGGCTATGGCCCGAGCATTCATCGCATCTTCAACAAATCCCTGGGATTCTGGGGACTCGACGAGCGCGGCTCGCTCAATGCAGTCTACGCCTTCCTGCGCAACCTGGGCGTCCGCTGGTACATGCCCGGCCCCCTGGGCGAAATCCTGCCTCAGCAAACCAGCATCGCCATGCCCACCGGCGAACACACCGTGCATCCGGACTTCGGCCTGCGCTATCAGCATCACAGCTTCTTCAGCTTCAACAATCGCGACGACATCCTCTGGTACCTGCGCCTGGGGATGAACAGCGGCTCCCACGCCATCGGCTGGGCGATGATCCACAGCCACGGCCTGACCGAAGTCATCGAGCGTGCCGAGCTGCGCCAGGCGCATCCCGAATACTACGCGCTGTGGGGCGGGCAACGTCGCAATGATGAACATCCCAAGCCTTGCTTAAGCTCGCCGGGGTTGCTTGAAGAAACCGTCCGCTATCTGCGGGCGTTTGCGGATACATATCACCTGCCGATGGTTTCAGTCATGCCGCCGGATGGTTATTCCAACGCCTGTCAGTGTCCGCTTTGCGCAGGCAAATCCACCCCCGAACGCGGCTGGTCGGGGCAGATTTCCGATTATGTCTGGGATTACGTCAACCGTGTGGCGATCGAACTCTACAAGACGCATCCCGACGTGAAAGTGACCTGTTTCGCCTATGGCACGTATCTGCTGCCGCCGACGAAGATCGATCATCTGAGCCCCAATGTGGTGGTGGGCATCGTGCAGCCCCGGCGCATGTTCAATGACGCGGCGCTGCGTCAGCAGAATCTCGACCTGCGGCAGCAGTGGTTGGCGAAAGCCCAGACGCCGCGCTTGCTCATCTGGGACCACTACCCCTTCACCTTGCCGGGGCGACCCTCGCATGGCTTGCCGCAGTATTTCCCCCGGCTGATCGCCCAGGACCTGCGCGCGCTTAAGGGCATCAGCTATGGCGAAATCATTGAAGCCATGTTCGACCCGCAGAAGCAGATGGGCATCCACGCGCCGATCTTCAATCATCTGAACATCTATGTCACCGCCCGTTGTTACTGGAATGCCGATCTGGACCTCGACGCCTTGCTGGGCGAGTACTACCGGCTGTTTTATGGTCCCGCCGCCGCCGCCATGCAGACGCTGGTGGATTACTGCGAAGCCAACTCGGCGGGACTGTTCAAAGACCCGCAGGTGATGCGCCAGGCGCTGGATTACGCCGACGCCGCATTGGCGCAAACCGCTGCGGATACGGTGTATCGCCAGCGTCTGGAGCAACTGATTGCCTACCTGCAGCCGCTGCGGGAGAAGAGCGCCCAGTTGGCGCTGGGCCGGCAGAACGTGCCCGAAGCGCGCATCCGCGCGGTGGACCTGCAAGCCACGCCGCTCACGCTCGACGGCCAGCTCGATGATCCGGCGTGGGAAAAACTGCCGGCGTTTGGACTGGCGGATCTGGTCACCGGCAAGCCGGCGCAGCAGCGCACGACCTTCAAAATGCTGTGGGCCAATGATGCGCTGTATGTGGCGGTGCGCTGTTTCGATGAACCTGGTGGTAAGCCCAATATCGCCACCACCAGGTCGGAGGACGCGGGCATCTGGCAGGGCGATGTGGTGGAACTGCTGCTGGAGACGACCCAGCACAGCTACTACCAGTTGGCGGTCAATCCCGCCGGGGCGGTGATGGACCTTGACCGCATCACCGGCCGGGAGCCCGCGTGGACCGCGCAGGCGCAGGTGGCGACGCAGATCGGCGCCGGCGAGTGGACGCTGGAAATGCGCATCCCCGTGGTTGATCCCGCAGGTGGACAGCTCGATCCGCTGCACGGCGTGGTCGGCCGCAAGCCCACCGAGTGGTACCCGTGGTACATCAACGTCTGTCGCCAGCGTGTCCGTGACAGCGAAACGGAATTGTCCGCGTGGTCCCCCACCGGGCAGAGCAATTTCCACGAGGTATTGAAGTTCGGCAAGCTGTACGTCCGCTGAACTGGCGCGACGACTCTCTCTCCCGCATTCAGGAAGCAGGCAGCAGATGACGCGGAAGTTGCGTTTTGGGGTCATGGGAACCAAGTGGGTGTCGCAGCGTCACGCCGAGGCGATCGTCGCCAACGCCGGCGCCGAGCTGACCGCAGTGGCGGAACTGGACGACACGCTGCGCCAGCAGTTCATCGCCCGTTTCGCCGGGAAGCCGCGCGGCTATGGCGATTACCGGGACATGCTGACCCACGCCCAGCTCGATGCCGTGGTGGTGGGATTGCCCACGCCATTGCACGCCCCGGCTTGTCGTGCGGCGTTGGAGGCGGGCTTGCATGTCATGTGCGAGAAGCCGCCGACCTGCGACACCGCCGAAGTGGTGGAACTGGTGCGGCTGGCGCGCCGGCGGAAACTGACCTACATGTTCTGTCGCCAACCCCGCTTCACCAGCGCGTCCTTGCAGGCGCGCCAACTCGTCGCAGCGGGCAAGCTGGGCGCCGTGTACCACGCTGAGGCGAAATGGCTGCGCACCCGCTATCTGCCGGAGGAACTGGACAATTGGCGGGTCAGCAAACGGCGCGGCGGGGGGGTGCTGCTGGACCTGGGCATCCACGTCATTGACGGCGCCTGGTTCGTCATGGGCTGTCCCCAGCCGGTGGAAGTCGCAGCGGGCATGCACTGTCGCTTCGGCCATCTGGCGCCCAAAGGCCAGGATTACTCGGCCGACGATTGCAGCCTGGGCGTCATCCGTTTCGCCGATGGAGCGACCTTGCAGTTCACCTGTGCTTTCTCGCTGAACTGGGCGGGGTTGGACCCCAAACCCAGCCGCAAGCTGGTGCGCGTCGACCACCGCGAACTGAATGTCTTTGGCACGTTGGGCGCGGTGGATGTGATGCGCAATCAGGAAATGGTGGCTCAGCGCGACGGCGTGCGCGTGCGCGCCCTGGGTGCGGAGCGCGCACCGCGCAAGTCCAATCGGGCGCTGCCGGAGTTCGTGCGCCAGACGCACGATTTCATCCAGGCGGTGCGCACCGGCGCGGAGCCGACCAACAGCCCCGCTCAGGCGGTGATGCTGATGCAGATGCTCGACGCCATCAATCAATCCGCCGCCACCGGCCGGGCGGTGAGCATTCGTCCCCGCAAGCTGTAGTTCCACTGGTTTTCCCGCTCCGGCTGTGCCCCGGCTGGTTCTGGTCCCCGGTCCAAGGAGTTCCTGTGAGTCACTTCAAAATCGCACTCATCGGCGGCGGCAGCTACCACTGGGCGCCGCATCTCGCAGCCGACCTGATGCAGGTGCCCCAGCTCAACGGCAGCGAATTGCATCTGGTGGACCTGAACCCGGAAGCAGTCGCGCTGACGCAACGCTACATCCGTCATCTGGCGGAGCATCTGCAGGTGGATTGGCGCATCGAGGTATCACCACTGGAGCCGGCGCTGGACGGCGCCGACGCGGTGGCGGTCGCCATCTCCACCGGCGGGCTCGAAGCCATGCAGTTGGATGTGAGCATTCCCGAGCGCTTTGGCGTCTACCACACCGTGGGCGACACCGTGGGGCCCGGCGGCATCGCACGCACGCTGCGCAACGTGCCGATCTTCGTGGAGCTGGCGCAGCAGATGGAACGGCTGTGTCCCCGGGCGTGGATGGTGCATGTCACCAACCCGCTGGCGCAGATCACCCGGGCTGTCACCCGCGCCAGCAGCATTCGTTGCGTGGGGCTGTGCCACAACTATCTGGGCACGCGTGCCTTTCTGGCGAATCTCCTGCAGTGCGAACGCGAGGACCTTCATGCCGTGAGCGTAGGAGTGAACCACTTCACCTGGCTTAAGGAACTGACCTGCCGTGGCCAGGACGTGCAGGACCAGCTCACGTGCGCCAATTACCTGCAGTACGAAGCGAGAAAACGCGCGCGGCAGCAGGTCGGCCTGCGCGACGACTCGCCCACGCTGCCGCCCGCCGACGCCCATCTGAATTACTATCTCAACTTCGAATTGTGCGAGCTGTTCGGCTATTTCCCCGTGGGCGGCTCCGCGCATGTCGCCGAGAATTTCCCCGGCTACCTCAATTCGCTCGCCGCGCTGCAGCGTCATCGGGTGGAACGCAAACCGGTGTTGCCCGACCGCGCTGCTGCGCACCAGCAGGCCAAACAGGAAATGCTCGATCGACTGGCGGGCAAGCTGCCCTTGCCGGACCTCACCGACAGCATCGAGCAGCTCGCTCCGGTGGTGGCGGCGCTCCTCACGGGACGCGCGGTGCATACCGTGGTCAATGTGCCCAACCAGGGACAGATCAGCAATCTGCCTCCCGACGTGGTGGTTGAAACCTGGGCGCAGGTCGATTGGAATCGCATCACCCCAGCCTGCGCCGGCGCGGTGCCCAGCCCCGTCAATGGCCAACTGCAACTGATCGTGCAGGAGGAAGAGCTGGCAGTGGAAGCGGCACTCACCGGGCAACGTCGACTGGTCGTGCAGGCGCTGGCGGTGTCGCCTGCTTTGGCGCAGAAAGATCAAGCCGAAGAATTGGCGGATGAACTGCTCGCGGCGCAGGCGCGCTGGCTGCCCCAGTTCCAAACCCGCACCCGACGCAGCGCTGCCGTGGTGCCGGCGTAACTCTTTCGATCTCCTTGCAAGGATGCCTTAGCCCATGGCGCTCACGAATTTTCCCAGCGGTGAAAACTACATTCTCAATCGCAGCCTGATGGTCATTGGTTCCCATGCCGACGACAACGAAATCTCCTGCGGCGGGACCATGCTCAAGTACCGCGACTTGGGCTATGACATCATCTATGTCCAGTCCACCAACAACATGTCCGGCGCCTGGCATGACCTGGACGAGCAGGGCCAGGTCCGTCTTGTCGCCAGGGAAGAGCCGCTCGACATGGCGCAGCGGCGCAAGCGCGAATGCGCTGCGGGCGCGCAGGTGCTGGGCACGACGCCGATCCATCTCGATCATCCGCAGCGTCACTACAACGGACCCGAGGGCCAGCAGATCAAACTCACCTTCGGCTGCCCGTTGCCCGCGGGCGTGGCGCTGCAGACGCCGACCATTCTCACCGCCCATGAAGACCCCGTCAGCGTGCGCCGGCTGGCGGACCTGATTCTCCAGCATCAGCCGGAGATGATCTTCACCCATGGCGTGGCGCAGAAAAACATCGAGCATTTCGCCACCAGTCTGCTGGTGACCGAAGCGTTCTGGCTGGCGGTGAGCGACGGCTTCAAGGGCGGGCTGCTGCACTGGCGCGAAGCGATCCTGCATCTGGGGCCGGCCAATTGCCGGTGGGATACGTTCATCGATTACACGCCGTACCTGCAGCGCAAGATGGAATTGATCCTCTGCCACGCCTGCCAGAAGCCCGACGCCCTCCAGCCGAACTTCGGCCACCGGCGGCTGGCGCAGTGGTATGGGGGAAGCTGCGGTGTCGGCGCCGCCGAAGTGTTCACCTGGGTGCAGCGGCCGACGCATCGCAACAGTTTCGGGCCGGTGTATCCCGAACTGACGATGGAACTGCTCAACCACTCGCGCTGAACGGCTGCGCCGGTGATGGAATGATTTGCCCATGAGTCCTCCCCGTGTGTCATCCAACGCCATGCTTGATCTGACCGCCATGGGGCTGACCCAGATGCGTCAGAGCAACCAGTTGCTGCTGGACCTGGACGACTGGCGGCTGGTGCTCGAAGCGCCCGGCGCGGATGCGGTGCAGGTTGCCGTGGAGCGGGAAGACGAATTTCTGTTGGTGCACTTCGACCTGCCTGCCGGACCGCTGGGGGAATACCACCTGAATGTGCAGCAGGCGCTGCGCGACACCCAGCGCTCCTGGGTGGGGGCGCTGGATTGCTGGCGCGGCTCGGAGCTGACTTCACTCGCCCTGAATTACAGCTTCAACTCGGCCGCCAACCTGAACCTGCCGGTGGTCTGCAACTACCAGCGCCACGGCGAAAACCGCAGCCTCATCGCCTTGCTCGACGCCCAGCCGCGCACGGAGATTCACCAGCGCCCGATCATCGAGCAGCCTCCCATGCATCTGCTGCAAACCCGCTTCAGTCGGCGGCGCAGGGATGGTGGTTTCCGGGAAACGCTGATCCTCGGGCGCCAGCGGGAGCACTTCACGCAAGTGGTGCAGCGCTGCCTTCAGCTCTGTCGCCGGCGTCAGCACATCGTGCCGCTGCCGGCGCCGGCCTGGGCGTTTGAGCCGGTCTGGTGCTCCTGGTACTCACACCTCTACCAACTCACGCAGCAGGATGTGCTGGCGCAGATCCCCGAGCTTTGCGCCTTGGGCATTCGCACCGTTATCCTCGACGCTTCCTGGTTCAAGCAGCCCGAAGAAGCGCTGCATCGCCGCGCCGGGGATTACACGCCGCAGCAGAATCTGCTGCCGGACCTGCAGCGGCTGGTGGGGCAACTGCATCAAGCGGGCTTGCGGGTCATGCTGTGGTGCGCGCCGCATTTTGTCGGCATCCACAGCAGCGTGCGCGCGGCATTGGAATCCGCCTGCGTCTGGGATGGCGCGGAGCGCGGCTACCGCCTCTGTCCCGCCTGCCCGGAATCCATCGCTCACGCGCAAACTGTGGTGGCGCGCCTGATGCGCGACTATGACCTCGATGGCCTGAAGCTCGACTTCCTGGACCAGACCGAACCCGCCTGCGTTGATCCCACGCATCCGCACCCCGACGGCGAGGTGGGCCCCGCCATGGCGCGCTTCATGAACGCTTTGCGGGAATCGATCCTCCAGGTGCGCCCCGATGCCGCCATCGAGTACCGCATCAGCTACAGCACGCTGCCGGCGCTCGCGGCCGCCAACTGTCACCGCGGCAATGACGCGCCGTACGATGCCGATTACATCCGCCGGGAAAACCTTTTTCTGCGGCTGTATTGCCCGAGCACGACGGCAGTGTGGAGCGACTACGCCTACTGGCATCCGAACGAAACCGCGCACAACGTCGGCCTGATGCTGGGTCAGCAAATCTTCTCCGGCGGCGTGCCCACGTTGTCGCTGAATCTGCCTGCGCTTGACCCCGATCAGCGCCAGATGCTCGAAGACTGGCTGCGCTTCTACCGCACCCACCGCGCTGCCCTGGCGCGGGCGGTCCTGCAGGTGCACAGCGCCGACAGTTGTTTGAGCGTCACGTCGCTGGTGGATCACCACACCAGGACCGCCTACCTGCTGCTGGCGGGTCAGCATGTGCCCCGGCGGCTGACGCTGGACCCGCAGGTGCGCCAGGTCTGGTTGCTCAACGCCAGCGCGGAAGCCGCCGGCCGTCTGGAATTGCACGCCGGCTCCGCGCTGGGCAGTCTTGATGTGCTGCAAGGCCATGTGCAGCGACTGGATCTGCACGAACAGGAATAACGCCGATGCCACTGGAAATACAGGTGGGGCCAAGTCGAGAAGTGACGCGCGCGGGTTTGCGTGAGCCGCAGTTGCTGCGTTTGCCCCATGGCGATCTGCTGCTCACGTACCACGTGCAGGCGGATATGCATTTTTCCGAGCGGTTGGGCTTGCGCTCACGCGACGCCGGCTTAACCTGGCAGCCCGAACCCCGCCGCGCCCATCGGGAGCAGGCGATTGGCCAAAGCCGCGCGGGCGTGGTGCTGGCGCCGGATGTTTACACCTTCGAGCAGGAACCGGGGCGTTACCTGGGTTCGCTGTATCGTTCGACTGATGGCGGGAAAACCTTCACCGGGCCGCATGACACGCTGGTGCACGTCAATCGCATTTCCAGTCAGGGCTATCCCACCGAACCGCATTTTCCGCCCGAGGATCATGTGCTGCGCAAGTTTTATCAGCCGCTGCCGGATTACTACGCACCGCTGGTGGCGCGCAGTTCCCGGCGGTGGGGGCCGAGCTTTCATCGCAACCTGCTCGAACGCGACGGGCGATGGCTGACCGCCATGCAATGCCGCTTTCATGGCGATGTGCACTACCGCACGATTCTGGTGGAATCACACGACGAGGGCGCCAACTGGTCGTTCGTGTCCACCATCGCCCAGGTCGGCAATCGCCAGGAGCCGCCCGGTGATGGTTATTGCGAGCCGGCGTTGCGCTATGCCGCCGATGGCACATTGCTGTGCATGCTGCGGCGCGGCGGGGGTTTGCCGCTGGGCCAGACACGCTCGACGGACCATGGCCAAACCTGGGAAGACGTTGAATTGCTCGCGGGGCATGGCGTGGACCCCGAACTGTGTTTGCTGGCCAACGGCGTGATGGTGTGCTCCTACGGCCGACCGGGTCTGCACCTGATGTGCAGCGAAGACGGCTGTGGCTACGGCTGGGGTTACCACCGACAGTTGGGCGCTTGGCCCAGTTCCACCTACATGAGCATGGTGGAGATCAACCCCGGTGAGTTGCTCCTGGTGTACGACCGCGCGGAAGACAGCCCCGGCGCTGGGCGCGATCCCGCGCGTTGTCATCTCGGTTGCATGAACATCACCATTCGGCGCACGACTTTGCCGTCGCATGCCGCCGCGAACGGGAACCAGCAGCCATGAACAATCTGGCTGCCCGTTTGCCGCCGGCGTTGTACCAACGGGTGACCCGCGCCCACGAGCATCATTTCCCCGGCTCGCATGCCGTTCGCGCCGGCGAGGTGTTGCTGGATTCCAGTTGGCGCATCGAACTCGACTCAACCTGTGGCCCGTTGACGGAATTGGCTGCGAAGGACTTGCGCGGCACGCTGGCGCAGGTGTTTGGCGTCAAGCCGCGTCGACCCACGCGCCTGCTGCGGGTGCTGGTTGCGTCTGACGTCAACCCAAGCCGCGAAGCCAGCACGATGACCGTTGGTGCCGAGGGCATCGACATCCGAGCCGCCAGTGATGAAGCCGCCATGCGGGCGCTGTTTGATCTGCGCTGGCGCTTGCTCAATCGACAAGCACCAGTCATTCCTGCGGGACAGACGCAACTCACCCCGGCCTGGTCGGTGCGCATCATGAGCCCGGTCTGGCATCGGCCCATTGATCAGCCGGCCGACTACCTGGCGCTGCCGGAGGCGTATCTGCTCAACGCGGCACGCTACGGCTACAACGCCACGTACCTGTTTGGCGACTGGTTTGACTACCTGCGCCCGCGCGTGGGAGGCAGGCTGGCGCGTCCCGGCGTGACCCGTCGGCTATCCGAATTGCGCCAGGCGACCGCCTATCTGGGGCGCTTTGGCATCCGCCTGCTGTTGCACATCAACACGATGGCGATGGCGCATGACCATCCCTGGTTTGCTGCCCATCCGCAGCAACGCGGGGCGCAAACCTGGCGCGCCGGCGAGCATTGCCTCTGCTCCAGTCATCCGCGCACGCTTGAGCTTTATCGTGCCGCCGCCGCGCAACTGTTTGCCGATGTGCCGGAGTTGGCGGGGGCCGTGCTGATCGTCGGCGGCGAGTGTTTTCTGCACTGTTACACGCGCCCCATGCCGCAGACCGCGCGGGGCACCAATTGCCCACGCTGCGCCCGTCAGCGTCCCGAGCGGGTGATTGCCCGCATGGTCAACGCGTTCGCCGCCGGCGCAGTGTCCGCGCGTCAGGATGCGCTGGTGATGATGTGGCCCTACAGCGCTTTTACCTGGGGCGATGTGCCTGTTCAGCAGCGTCTGCTTAAGCAACTCGATCCGGCTGTCAGTCTGCTGACCAGTTTTGAAAAAGATGATTACCAGACGCTGGCGGGCGTGAAATCCTTCGTGTTCGACTATTCCATCAGTCGGCTGGGCCCTTCGCCGGTGTTCCGCCGCCTGCAGCGGACGGCGCGGCAGGCGGGGCTGAAGGTGTTCGCGCGGACGGAAAGCGCCCAGTGCATAGAACTGTTCAGCGTCCCGCGCCTGCCGATCATGCAACGGTGGGGCGAACGCTTTGCGGCGATTCGCGCGCTGGGGGTGGATGGCGTGCATACCGCCTGGCGGTTCTATGGCTTCTGCGCCCAGCGGAATGATGAACTGGTCTATGCCGGCGCGTGGCATCCCGCGTTGAAGCTGGAGCAGGTGCTGCACACCCTGGCGGCGCGCGATTTTGGCGCCCGTGCAGCGCCCCTGGTGCTGCGGGCGTGGCAACGCTTCAGTGCGGGTTTCGCCGCGTTTCCCTACTGTGCCGGCGTAACGGGCTTTCCCTATTTTCGCGGCCCGTTTTACCTGGGACCCGCGCATCCATTCGTGTTCGACACCACGCGCCCGCACGGCATTCCCGAGCAATTCTGGACCGTCAACCCCGCCATGGAAGAAGCGGTTCCCGCTGGCCCGCGCGGCGAAATTTCCCGCGAGCCACGTTTCTTCCTCGACCTGACGTGGACCCAGCCCTATGGCGCTCAGCGCGTGGCGACGGCACTCAAGGAAGTCGAACGCCAATGGCGGCAGGGACTGGCACTGCTGACGCGCGCTGAAACCCTGACCCGCGCTTCCACCCGTCAGGCGTGGCAGGAAGAACACGCCATCGCCACCCTCATTCATTGCATCCTGGTCACCGCACGCCATCTGCTGGCATTCCAGCAATTGCGCCAGCAGGTGACCGGCGATCCCTGCACCCCCGCACAGCTACGCCGCACGTGTCAGCAAGCCCAGCGCATCCTGGCGGCGGAAATCGCCAACGCCCAGACCGCTTTGCAGCTTGTGCAGGCGGACGCCAGCCTGGGTTACGGGGCGACGTATGGCTACGCCTTCACCGCGGCGTTGATCGAAGCCAAGCTCGCCCAGTGCCAGCAGCAGATGACCCATACCATTCCACGGTTCTATGACATCCATGCGTTTCACTGCTTCGGCATGCGCCAGCGCACGCTGGGGTAACAATTTCGCCAGACCAGGCGCAACTGTGCCCGCCGATGCTGCGCCGTCTGACGCTGGTACACTGGCTCCATGGCACGTCAAGCTGCGCCTCACATCATCATCTGCATGTGCGATCAACTGCGGGCATTTGAGCTGGGTTGCTACGGCCATCCGGTGGTGCGCAGCCCCGCCATTGACGGGTTGGCGCGGCAAGGGCTGCGGCTGGAACATGCCGTGAGCAACTGTCCGGTGTGCATGCCGGCACGATCGGTGGTGCTCAGCGGGCAGTACGCGCGCACCTGCTGCGGCAGTCCCACCAATCGCTGCAATGAGTTCATCAACGGCGGGGCGTCGATGCCGGAGTATCCCCGCGCCGGTCGGCCGCATCTGCGTGACCGCACCTTGCCCGAGCAACTGCGCGCCGCCGGCTACCACACCGCCGCGATCGGCAAATGGCACATTGATTCCTGGCCGGAGGATGTCGGGTTCGACCACTATGTCATCCCGCGCGTGCATCACTGTCACAGTGGTCAGCTTTTCACCGAGAACGGCGGGCTGGAGTTTTCGCCGCCCGGCTACAGCGTGGACTACGAAGCGCAGCGCGTGGCGGAATATCTGCGGGAACGGGCTCAGTCCAATCAGCCGTTCTTTCTGTACTACAACATCTCGCCGCCGCATATGCCGGTGGGCGACATGCCCGCGCGCTATCGGGAAATGTATGACCCCCGCACGGTCAAGCTCCGGCCCAACGCCGATGCGGCGCGCGTGGCGAATCTGGAACACTGGCTGCGCGTGTACCTGTGGGACTATCGCTATTACGAGTTGGGCTTGCGCAGCACACAGACGCTGCCGCCCGGCTTTTCACTCGAGCAGCTCACCGCGTATTACTGGGGTGCGATCGCCTGGGTGGATGACACGGTCGGGACGTTGCTGCGGGCTTTGGATGAACACCAGCTCACGCAGGACACGCTGCTGGTGTTCTGTGCGGATCACGGCGACCTGCTGGGCAGCCATGGACTGATGAACAAAGGCACGCTGCACCAGGAGTCCATTCGGGTGCCGATGCTCGTGCGCTGGCCAGGGCAACTGCAGCTCGGCGTGGATCGCGACGGCATCGCCGGTCTGGTGGATCTGGCGCCCACCCTGCTGGAACTGGCGGGGCTGGAAGCGCCCGACACGATGCAGGGCCGCTCGCTGGCGGAGCGCTGGCGCGGCAGTCGGGCTGACCCCGCCAACCATACCTTTATTGAAGCGGTACACAACGGCGTCGGCATCGCCACGCCGACCCACACGCTGGGCGTTCCCTGGGCGAATCGTCCGCATGACTGGTCAGCCGGCGCTGCGCCGCACTGGTTGAGTTGCCTGCGTGAAGACCCGTACGAGCTGCGCAACTGGGTGGATGAGCCGGCGCAGGCGGGCGTGCGCGCGGACTTGCTCGCGCATCTGCAGGCCTGGGAAGCTGGCTCAGTTCGCTGAGGCCGAGGGGTGTTCGTCGCAGGGCAATGCGGTAAGGCTTGGCTGGTCAAATGGCATACTGCTGGGGCGCGATCTCGATGGTGGTTCTGCTGATACGCGACTCATCTGCTTTGAGCGCCAGCAACGTCGCGGCATAGCCCTGCTCGAGTCCCGAGTCGCCGGGGTGGCCTTGTTCGATGGCGTCGAGGAAGCGGTCGATCATTTGTGCATCAGCGCCGCCGTGCCCGCCTTGGCGCGGCACGAAGGTGAACGTCTGGGTGTCGCCGGACGCCGAGCAGGTCAGGCGGATATTGGGATCGCGGTGCTCATCGAAATCCAGCAGGCCGCGTTCGCCCCAGATGCGGTTGGTGCGGCGGCCGATGTTCTGGAAAGCCTGCAGATTGAAGTTGCCGCGCAGCCCGTCCTCCCATTCCAGGATGACGGTCTGATTGTCCACGATGTCCTTGTCCGGCGTGTAGACGCACAGGTCGCCGGGATAGAGGTCCGGGGAATTGCTGTGCATCGGCTGGGTGCGCCCAAGGCGAATATTTTCACTGTCAGGCGCGCGGTAGACACAGTGGCGGTACACCTCCGTCGGACAGTTGCGGCAATGACTGGCGGGCTGCTTGTGGGCCTGGAAAATGCTGCAACCGCCGAAGCTGCTGACCCGAGCTATTGGGCGTTCATGGCCCACCAGCCACATCAGCATGTCCAGGTCATGGCAGCATTTGGCGTTGAGCAGGCCGCCGTTGAGGCTGGTTTTGCGATGAAACCGGCGCATGAAGCGGGCGATGTGCTGATGATGCAACTGCTCGACGCCTTCGATGTGGATGAGCTGGCCCAGGACGCCTGAGCGGATGATCTCGCGCATCTTGTGGTAGCCGGCAGCCGCCCGCAGGTTGAAGCCGACGTACACCAGTCCGCCGGTCTGCCGCTGGGTCTCGAGCAGACGCTGGGCGTCCTCCAGCGTGTGCGCGATCGGCTTTTCGAGGTAGATCGGCTTGCCGGCGTGCAGCGCCTGGCAAGTCACCTGGGCGTGGGCGAACTCCGGCACCGTCACGATGACCGCATCCAGCTCCGGCTGAGCGAGGAATTCATCCACGTTCGTGAATGTGCGGGCGTTGGCGTATTCCCCATTTTGCACGAACGCCTGCAGGCGGTCGGCGTCAATGTCGCATAGGCCGAATAGTTCCGCGCGGGCGGTGGTCTGGTAAAGCTGGGGGGCGAATGCCGCGGCGCGATGGCCGGCGCCGATGATGCCGATGCGATAACGTCGATTCATGATCTGGGCCTTGGGAAAAGATGGATGATGAAACGGAGCGGGCGCGACAGGATCAGAGCGGCTACGCCACCGAATGAGCGCGCGTGGACTGCGCCGCCACGCAACGCTGCGCGGTCGCCAGCGCGGCACGGCAGGCTTGGCGCAGATAGATCACATCGGCGCCGATGGCGATCATGGTGAAGCCTGCGTCCATCGCCTGGGTGATGGTTTGCTCGGTGGGCAGCACCACATGCAGCCCCGCGGTTTTGCCCGCCTGGGCACAAGCCTGCACCACCTTGGCGCAGGCGTCCACGATCACCGCGCTGGCGGTTTGGCCGGGGCAGCCGTAGGACCCGCTCATGTCATAGGGGCCGACAAACGCCGCATCCACGCCGTCGATCGCCATGATGGCGTCGATGTTCGCCACCGCCTGGCGCGATTCGATCATCACCACCACTGCAATTTCATCGTTGGCGTCGCGGGCGTACTGTTCAAACTGGGCGCCGAACGCATTGCCCCGGTGGTAGGCGTGGCCGCGCACGCCCTGCGGGGGATACTTCGCCGCGGCGACCGCCTGCAGCGCCTGCTCGGGGGTGTCGACCATCGGCACCACCACGCCCATGACGCCCATGTCCAGCGCCCGGCGAATCACCAGCGTGTCACAGCTCTGCACCCGCACCAGCGCGACCGGGCCATACGGCTGCATCGCGCGGGCGTGGGCCGCCAACTCCGCCACCTGCATTTCGGTGTGTTCGCAGTCGACGCACAGCCATTCATAACCCGCCTGGGCGAGCACTTCCGCCGAGACGCAATGACTGAGCTGAATCCAACTGCCAATGGTCAGCCGGCGATCAAGCAATGCTTGTCGAAACGGATTCATGGGATCAGTCCTTTGCCGCCGTCGCCAGGCAATGTTCGGGAACCTGCGCCCAGGCGGCGCGCAGGCGTTGCTGTGCGTCGGCGACGGTGTCGTCCACCGACCGGCCGGGCCAGGGCGTCATTTCAAACACCAGGTTGCCGCGTTGCTGCTGATTCAGGAAACCGACTTCCAGCAGCGTTTGCAGAATCCGCACCAGCTCCGGCGTGTCGATTTCACCGCCGGGGAAACCCATGGGCGGGTGGGTGTCGCCGTAGCGCGGATGTGCTTTGTCACGCAGCACGCAGTTGCCCAGATGCACCCGCGCCAGATGCGGCGCCACGGTGCGGATCGCCGGCTCAAAATCCTCACCCATCAGCGGCACATGCGCCAGGTCCAGTTCGATGCACAGATTGTTCACTTCCGGTTTCAGCGCTGCGATCAGTTCCACGGCTGCATGAGTGGGGCCATGGAGGAAACACTTGTCGATGGTCATGTCGAACAGTTCAAGCTGAGCGCTCATGCCACGCTGCGCCAGACGCGGCGCGAGCCAGCGCAGGAAGTCGGCGAAGGCGGCATGATGCGCGGGGGTGGCCTGCGCCGGGGCGGGACCGCCGGAGCCGAAGATGAAGGCCGTGGCGCCGATGGCGTGCGCCTGCTCGATCATGTCCGCAATGATCATCCGCGCCTGCGCCTGTTCCTGGGCGAGTGGGCTGGCGAAGCTGATTTTCCGCATGGGAAACAGGTGGACGGCAAACGCCAGGTCCTGTTTGCCGCATTGGCGAATGGCGGGAATGAGCTGGTCCTGGCGCGCCTGGCCGTAGGGCAGGCAGCAGTCGAAGGTTTCGATGTCGTCGCGGGCGATGAACTGCAGCAGGGTGCGCACGTGATCGTCCGGGTCGGTCAGGCAGGCCGGGTAGAGCATGTGATGCACCAGGCCGATGCGGGCAAACTTTTCGATGGGTGTTTTCATGGATGTACTTCAATGCAGGCGGATGGTGTTCCTTTTCAGTTCCCGCAGCCGCGCGATGGCGTGCTAGGACAATTCCCGGGCGCGCCGTTGCGCCTGCAGTTTGAGTTGCCAGTAATCCGCCCAGACATCGAGCGTGCTCGAATCCTGCAGGCGCAGCACATGGGGGTGCACCATCTGGCCCGATCGCAGTTCGCGCACCGCCCGCAGATAGGCGTTGTCGTGCAGATGCACGTCCAGCGTTACCGGTGCCCTGATGCGCCAAGGTTGAGCCAGCCGGGGAGCGCGGGCGACGCGCTCGGCGGCAGCGCGAATTGCGCCAGTGCTCTGCGTCAATGGCAACACCTCGGCAGCACGAGCGCCGAGCGATTGCTTGACCCTCACGCCGACCACCCCCGCAACCAGATGCTCGGCTTCGGCGACCCCCGCAGAGTCGCCAGTGAGCATCAGCAGCGGCACGCCCATGTCGCCGGCGATCGCCGTTTCGATGCCGATTTCGCCGACTTCCTGCCCATTGAGCACCAGCTTGGCAATATCCGGCTCATAGGTATGCGCCAGCAAAGCATCCGGCTCGCCGGCGCGGGCGTGGAAACCGAGCATGATCATGCCGGCGCATTTTGCATCGAGCCCGCCGGCCCAGTCGGCGCGGTAAGGCGGCTTGCCACAGATCACGCGCACCGCCTGCGGCAGCCACGCGGGATGGATGTTGCGGCCGTCGAAATGCTCGTCGTAGATCAACACTTCATCGGCGCCGCCGGCAAACAACCCCGCCAGGCAGGCTTGCAGATCCGCCTTGAGCATTTCCAACCCATAGGCGTAATCGCAGCCGCGCGGATCGACCTGTTGGTCGTGGACCACGCCGCTGAGACCTTCCATATCGCTGCGAATCATGAACTGTTTCATGGCTGGACTTTCATGGCACGAACGCCAAGGCGCACACTCATGGCACGGATCGTGGGCCGCCGGTCCACGCCGGTGCGCCCAGCGGCAGCGCGCCCAGGTCCGGCGCCGCGGCATCCTGCTGACGCTCCGCATCGGGCCAGTCTGCGGGCAGGACGATTCCCGCGTTGATGGCAGGACTGTCCGCTTGCAGGCGGTAGTCGCAGTCGGCGGCGGTATCGGTATTGAGCTTCACGAAGCGCGGGTCAGCCGCGAGCGAATGCGTCGCGAAGCCCGGCGGATACACCTGTTTGCTTTGCTCGAACACGGGGCTCTGGCGAAAGGCGGTGAAGTAGCTTGCCGCCTGCGGCGCGGTGAGCGTGGGGCTCCAGAACAGGTTGGCGTCCGCCTGCCCGCCTTTTTCCGGGAGCAGATCGCGGGGATACGCCGGCACGCCCGCCAGGTGAATCAGCAGATTGTTGAACACCTGGCGCTGCGGCTGGTTGACCACCGCCGTGAGCAGACGCATGTGCGCTTCGCGCTGATTGGTCGCACAGATGAAAGTGTTGTGATACACCCGCGTCGTCGGCCAGCGCGGAGAGCCGTGGTCGGAGGTCACCATGCCGCACCACGGCGCAGCGGCGGGCAACTGGTCCGAGGGACGCACGACATTGAGCGGCCAGCGGTTGTCCACGATGTTGCGATGGATGTAGATGGTGTCGCGCGTGTCCTCCATGCCGCCATAGGCGAAGGGCATGTTCACCCGGCGGAACAGATTGCCGTCCACATCAATCGTCGCGCCGGTTTTGGTGTACAGATGCCGGGGATACATCTGGCTCAGGTACAGCCCATCGTCCTGCAGGTCTTCGACCAGGTTGTGGGCAAAACGTGCATTGATGCCGCCCAGGTACAGCCCGTCATGCCCGTCGGCAAAGTGGCAATGCTCGATCACCCATTGGTCGTTGACGGGGGTGGCGTAGACGGAAAACTCCCGGCCGGCGTCGCTGACCAGCAGGGCGTGGGTGTTGAGCCGGGTGAGATTGCGCCAGGGTCGGCTGGGGTAGTCGCGCTTGGCGCCATCGGAGCGATAGACCCACGGCGCGATGCCGCCATAGATCGCGCTGTCGGTCATGGTGAACTGGCGCACGGCAAAGGCGCGGATGCCGTAGGTCCCCGCCCAGATGGTGACGTGGTCGAGCGTCACGTTTTCACAGAGCGACATCTTGACGGTGTCATAGCCGCCGCCGCGGATGACCAGATCGCGCAGGATCAGATGCCTGGCGCCGTCGAGCGTCAGCGGGGTGGAGCGAAACGGCGCGATGAGCAGAGGCAGTCGGCGGGGATCGGTTTCCCCAAGGTAGTTGTCCACGCCGGGCAGATCGGTATGCGCCAGCCGGGCGTACAGATGGCCGGTGGTCTGGTCGTACCACACGCCGGGGCCGCAGTACAGCGGGTCGTGGTCGATCTCCTGCTTGCGGGCGAGGTCGGCGAAATGCACGCGTTGCTGCTGGGCGCGCAGGTCGGCAGCGTGATAGTAGGTCTGCAGACCGATCATGGAATCGCCGAAAGCACCCACGACCAGATGCAGATTGCGATAGGGCCGGGTGGTGCGGTACTCGCCCGGGGCGCCGTTTTCGACCGGCTCCCAGGCGGCAGCGGGATGAGTGAAGAACTCCGGCAGGCTGCCGTCGATGATCGCCTGCTCGCCGGGGTAGGAGCTGAGCACGATCGGCGCCGCAGCGCTCCCGGCACAGGCGGCATAGACGTTTTCGTAATAGGTTCCGCTGCGCAGGTAGATGGTTTGGCCAGGCTCCACCCGGGTCAGTGCGGCATTGATCGAACGCAACGGGGAGTCGGCTTGGCCCAGGTGCTGATCGTTGCCGCGCTGCGCATCGACGTACAGCGCCCCGGCAGCCACTTCCCGCCGCGGCGTGGGCAGGTTCTGCCGCAGGGGTGCGTGTGAGCCGGCCCGCAGCGGGGTCGCCAACAGACCCGCCAGCAGGAGGATTCCACAGCAGCGTAGAGGCCGACGAAGCAGTGCGGATGGGGTCATGGCAAGCTTCCCTAGTCGCCAAAGGGCGGTGGGTGATGATCCGTAATGGACATTCCGAAGCGGCGCAAATCTATCGAAAAAATTAATTCGAGCAAGTGCATTACGTCAAATTATCCTGAATAATAAAGCATAATAAAGCGGAAAACGGGAATTCGTATGTCTTAAAAAAATTTGTACAAAATCATTGCAAACGCGGCGCGGCTTCGCTACTCTGCTCGTGAGTCGGACATCTTCTCGGTTCCCGCGAGATCAAACAGTGGCCTCGATTCTTGATGTCGCCCGTGTCGCCAAAGTGTCACCCAGCACGGTGTCTTTGGTGGTCAACCACGGCCACCGCGTCAGCCCTTCGACCCGCCGCCGGGTGGAGGCGGTCATTCGCCGACTGAAGTACCGCGGGCGCGATGGGCAGGCGTTCAGCAAGACTCGTCCGGGACGGGCGCTGCGGCTGGGCTTCATCTACACCCCCGGTGCGATGATCAAAGGCGCCGACACGCTCTACAACCGGCAGATCATTCAGGGCATCGAGCAGTCGCTGGTCGGCTCCGCTTCCAGCGTCAACATCATGCGCGGCTACGGCCATGTGGATGAAGACCACATGCTCAATCAAAGTCTCGACGCGCGTGAGTTCGATGGCTTGCTGGTGGTGGGGCTGCGACCCGGCGACGGCTACATCGAACGCATTGCCGACGCCGGCGTGCCGCTGCTGGTCTTCAATCGTTCCACTGACCCCGGCGTCTACAGCGTGGTGTCGGCGGATTACTTCGGCGGCGGCGTGCAGGCGATCAATCACCTGGTCACGCTGGGGCATCAGCGCATCGGCCTGCTGCTCAAGTCACAGGTGATGAACTGGCCAGCGCAGTTGGTGCTCAATGGTTGTCGCCAGGCGCTGCGGCGGCATCAACTTCAGCCGATCGCCGATGAACTGATCCCAGCCGACGATGATCTGGACCAGTTGCGTCAGGTGTGTCAGCGGATGCTCGAACAGGGCATCACCGCCATTCAGACGGGCGACGTCACCGCGGCGCATCTGCTCAGTGTGCTGCCGAGTCTGGGCGTCAAAGCACCCGACGACATTTCCATCATGGGCTTTGATGATCGCGGGCTGGTGTGCCCGTCGGGTCAGGCGCTCACGACCATCGGCTACGACCGGGTGCGCATGGGGCGCATCGCAGGCAACATGATTCAGCGCCTCAGTCGTCCCAATTGCCGGACCCAATGGCTGGGCGCAGCCGTGAAAACCGCAGTGGTTCAGGGACAGACGGTCGCGGCTCCTCCTTCTGCACAAGGATGAAGCATCATGCTCACGCCTTCAGGTTCTTCCCGTCATCGCGGGCCGGGTTTCACCTTGATTGAACTGCTGGTGGTGATCTCGATCATCTCCCTGTTGATCGCGCTCTTGCTGCCCGCACTGCACACCGCGCGGGAAGCGGCGAACACCGCCAAGTGCTCCTCCGGGCTGCGGCAATTCGGCATCATCACCATGACCTATGCCGAGGATCACAAAGGCTACATCCGCGGCCGCGAATACCTCTGGACCCGCACCCTGAACACCTACTTCGGCTACGACCTGGCGAACCGCACCAAAGCCGGCAACCTGGTGCGCTGTCCCACCAATGAGTTCAACGCCGACGGCTGGTCGCAGCATCTGCAGTCGGCGGCCCGCTATTGGGTCAACATGGCGGATGTGCCGTACGCTTCCGAAAAACTCTTCGCCAGTGACGCCAATTCCAACTCCACCGGCTACGTATCCGTTGTCCTGGCGGCGCCCCCCGCGCTGCCCACCAACCTGCAGTTCATTCATCTGGAAGCCGCCAACAACCTGCTCGCCGACATCCATGTGGAAACCCAGAAAGTCGACGTGGTGCCGGTCTACCGCGATCAGGTCGCCTACGGCGGCTACCGCAGCCCCGGTTACTTCCGCTTCTGGGGCGAGATCGGCGACTCGCGTTGCTACAAGCAGATCAAATACCCCTGACCCGCGGTAACGCAAATCTCCAGGCGACGACTTCATCAAGGAACCACACGATGTTTGGTGGTGGACGCAGGCGAGTCCTCGCACTGGGTTGTGCGCTGGCGCTGCTGGTTTGTTTGGCGCTGACGACGCGTGGCAGTGATGCCCAGGACCAGCCGCCAGTTGCCAAACCTGTCGCTAAATCGGCGCGCTCGACGCAGGTGGCGCTGCTGGTGGGGTATCACGGCTACAACGCACCTATTCTCCAGCAGGTGTTGACCCCCAAAGGCGCGCAGCTCACCACCATCACCGGTTGGCTCAATCCGGCGCGGTATCAGGACTTCGGCGTCGTCGTCATCGACGGCTCGCTCAAAGCCGCCCAGATCAATCCCTGTGAGTTCACCGCCGCCGACCTGGCGCACGTGCGTGCGTTCCTGGAAGCGGGCGGCACATTGTGGTTGTTTCATCAGGGCGCCCTGACGCTCAACACCGAAGTCGGCCGGGCATTTCTGACCCCACTGCTGGGCGCGGCACAGCCGGAGCGGCGGGGTGAACCACGCATCCAGTTGCAACATCCCTGGGTCCAGCATCTGGCGGGCGCGACGGGTTGGGTGACGCCCAGTCTGGGGCGCGGCCTGATCGCTGCCCCCGGCGCCGGCATCATCGAGCAACGCCCCGGTTTGACCTTGCTGCATCGCGTGGCGGTGGGTGAAGGGCAACTGATCTACGTGGGCTGGGACCTCTTCCGCTTTCGTCCCGAGTCCCGCAGCAAACCTTCGCCGGAGCAGGAACGCGCCTTCACCGATCAGGTGCGCATTCTGGAAAACATCGCGCGCGACCTCTATCCCGGCGTGGCTACGCTTGCCCCCCGGCGCGATTTTTTTGAATCGCCCTATGCGTTGACCGCCGATCGTCAGTTGCCTGCACCGGCACTGCCCGCGCCTGCAACCTTTGTCTCTCACGTGCCGACGCGCCCGTTGCCGACCGCCAGCCGCCGCGCGCTGGGCGCTGGGCCGCATCGTTTTGTTGATCCTGTGCAGGGGCAGGACAGCAACGCCGGCACGCAGGCAGCGCCCTGGCGCACGCTCCAGCACGCAGCGGGGCAACTGCAACCGGGTGATACGCTGGTGCTCCGCGGCGGCGCCTACTACGAGCATGCGCGCATAAGCGTCCGCGGCACGCCGGGACAACCCATCACCATCCGCAACTATCCGGGCGAAATGGTCATTCTCGACGGCGGTTATCCCGAGTTTTTTCGGCATCCCGCGACAGCGTGGGAGCCGGCGCCGGGGGGAGTGCCCGGTGAGTATCAGTCCACCCGCACCTATCCCGATCTCCCCGCGCAGCCAAACGAGACCAACGTGCTGGGACACTTCGGCGACTCCGGCCTGCCGCTGCATGGCTATCGCTTTCTCGCCGACTTGCGCAGCCCCAACGAGTTCTGGACCATTCCCAGCAACGTCGGCCAGGAAAGCGCGGTGTACTGCGGCCCGGGGTTGTGGTTCGACCCGCAAACCCAACGCATTCACTGCCGCCTGGCGCATACCACGCTGCCAGGACTCGGCGCGGACAACTACGCCGGCGCAACCGATCCCCGCCAACTGCCGCTGGTCGTCGCCGGCGAAGCGCCGACCTTGACGCTGACTGGCGCGCGCCATCTGCAACTGCAGGATCTCGTCCTGCGCGGCAGCAAAGGCGCGGTGCTGGTGTTGCAGCAAGCGGAGGACATCACGCTCGATGGCTTGACGGTCTACGCCGGCCGCACCGGCGTGGAAGCGGAATACACGCGCGGCCTGCGCGTGATCCACTGTGCCTTCCGCGGCCTGGGCGCGCCCTGGTCGTTTCGCAGCCATCTCAAGTACCGCGCTATCGAAGCTCAACTCTTCACCGCCAGCAAGTGGCAACCCACCGGCAACTGCGACTTTGAACTGGCGTACAGCGAATTCACCGATTGCGTCGATGGCGTCTTCATCGGCAATGTCGCCAATGTGCGCTTTCACCACAACGTGGTCGACAACATCACCGATGACGCGTTGTTCGTGACCGCGATGGCGACCCTCAAGGGCGAAGTGCCCGGCGGGCCGATTCTGATTTACCAGAACCGGATCACGCGCTGCCTGACGGCGATTTCCTTCGGGGCGGGGCACGGCCGGCAGGCGCTTGACGAGCGCGGCATCCACACCGGGCAGGGCGTCTGGCTCTGCCGGAATGTCATGGATTTCCGCCAGCCGCTTTGGGTGTTCCCGCCCAGGGACGCCGCTCAGCCGCAGGAGCTCAAGCATCTGGGGCGCAGCCAGGGCGATCATGGCTCACCCATCTGGGAGCCGTTGTTCGTCTACCACAACACCATCATTGCCGCCGAACCCGCCTGGCGGAATTACTACCTGCACGGGTGGGGCGGGCACGCCAATAGCACCGTCCGCGTGCTGCTCAATAATCTGGTGTTGCAGACCGCTGGCCTGCCGGGCGTGGAATTGCAGTCGCAGCCCCTGGCGTTGCTGCTGGATGGCAACGTGCATTACAGCCTCGCGGGTGGTGATCCATCACCCGCGGCATTCCACGCGCGCCTGGCGGCTGCGGTGCAGCGGGCATTTGGTCAGCAGCCTTTCCTGCTGGATCAGTTTCCGACCACGTTGCGTCACCCGCTGGCGCCGACGAATGCCGCCAATCCCGTCAGGCAGTTGCTCGAACTGGAATCTGCAACGACCGGCGCCCGTTGCCGGGGCGAACAGGACTGCTATGGCGATCCCGCGCTGGTCAGCTTGACCAGCAACTGGCGGGAACCGAGCGACTACCGCTTGCAAACGCATTCCGCAGCGCGGCAGGCGGGGGTGGCGTTGCCTGCGGACTGGTTTGATCCTCTGGATTCCGATGTCACGCGCCGGCCGGACGCCGGTGCGATTCCCTTTGGTCACCCCGGCTGGCGCGTCGGCGTCGGCGGACGATTCCCCGGGCTGAACCTGCAACATTGATTTTCCTCTTTTCGCTGGAGCACTCGAACTGTGACTGGCCATCCTTTCAATCCGTTTGGTTTGAACCTTCCGACCCACGCGGCGACGGACCGCATCAGTGTGGTGGAACTCATGGAACCTGGCGATCGGCGCACGCTCGCGCATCTGGAAGGGCCCGGCTGCATCCGCTACCTGACGGTGGTGCCGCGCCATCCGCGCCTGCTGGACATGGCCAACCGCAAGCTGGTCATGCGGATTTATTTTGACGACAGCACGGTGCCGCAGGTCGAAGCGCCGCTGGGCGATTTCTTTGGCGTCATGCACGGCCAGCCGTATTATGACCTCAACTCCGCGCTGCTGAGCGCCAAAGCCTGGAACGGCTTCAACTGCTATTTCCCCATGCCGTTCGCTAAATCGGCGCGCATCGAATTTGACGCCGGCATCGCGCAGAATCAGGTTTATCTGCAATGCAACTGGCATCGCTATCCCGACGCCGAACTGGTCGAGCCGCTGCGCTTTTGTGCCCGCTGGCGCCGGGAGAATCCCACCAAGCGGTACAACAACGAATACCTGCTGCTGGACGCCGACGGCCCGGGCAAACTGGTGGGCCTGGTCTACGGCGTGCGGCTGTTTGATCAGACCGATCGCTGGTCGCACGGCGGCGGCGACAACATCTACATCGATGGTCAGGGCGAGCACCCGGCTTACATCCGCGGCGTGGGCGGCGAGGACACCTTCGGCGTGGGCTTCGGCGGCAACCTGCATCCGGTCGATTCACACCTCTACGCCGGCATGCCGTTTTACACCCACGACGACATCGGCGAAGCCCGCCCGGCGCCGCGTGTGGTCGGCTATCGCTGGTTCATTCCCGACTCCATCGATTTCCAGGAATCGATCCACCTGCGCTATGGCTGCATGGCCAACGAAATCTGCTCGATGGCGTACTGGTATCAAGCCGGCCCGGTTCGGCCGTTCTTCCGCATGCCGGATTGGCCGTTGCTGCTGCCCGGCAGCGAAATCCCCGGCGGCACGCATGATCTGGCGCTGCCCGACGACGGCTCCTGGCGGCTGTGCGGCCCGTTCGACCTGCGCGGCGGAAGCGCCATGACGGAAGTGCTCGCGCCCGAAACGGCATCAGTTGATGAATGGCACAGCGATAAAACCTACGACGCCGGCCACCCCGCGGATTCACCCTATCTCAATGAGAACACCCGCAAGCTCGGCCGGGATGTGCCGCGCTGGGTGAGCTTCCGTTCCTTGCGCGGGTTCGTCGATTTCAATCATGCGTTCCGCGTCGCCATGCGCGGCGCCGCTTTGGTCCATCCCGCGCTGGCGATCGCACGTTGCCAGTTGCAGGCCCCGGCCGCGACCACCGCCCGGCTGCGCATTGCCTGGGATGACGCCCTGGTGCTGCGCGTCAACGGTGAAACCTACGACCTTGGCGCGCAAGCGGCGTTTCGCGCTCAGACGGTGGTTGTGCCGCTGCGCGCCGGCGCCAATGACGTGAGCATCAAGCTCTCCAACACCCGAGGCGCCAACCACGGCGGCTGGGCGTTCGCTTTCAGCGCCCGCACCGCTGGTGGGCAGTTGTTGAAACCGACGTTGGGACGTTAGGCCGCTTTGCCCGCAATCTGCGCACAACTGCCGATCCAAGCAACTCAGCGAGCCGCATCGGGCCAGATCATCGAGCTGGCGCAGGGCGAGCCACGTGCGTGGATCCGGTTGGCACAGACATCAGTAAGCCACGCTCTGCGGTGTGGAGTCGGCGCGGCCCAATCGAGCAGGCGCAAGCGGTACGCCAACCTCCACGGTGAAGTGAAGTTGAAAGGTCACATGCCGGCCACGTTGACGTAGCACCAGCGCATCGCCGCACCGTTCCAGGTTGGTGGCGTCCGCCGGCGCCTTCGCCAGGTAGAGCTCGGTCGTCGGCGACACCGAGCTGAGACTGATGCGCAGCCGATCGTCATTCTGCATCCATTCGAGACAGCCGGTCTGATCCAGTTCCAGGCGCTTGACATCCCGGAGCACCTGGTAGGCGGGGTCTGCGCCCTCGAGGCCAGCCGGCGTTTGCCGCAGCCCATCGGGGGGTTGAAACTCCCCACCGGGCGTCAGCACATAGTCGACGACTCTTGCATGATCCGCGCGCACCTGCAGTTCATCGAGCAGGTTGCCCGCGCTCACAAGGCACAGCCGCCGTGACATCCGCACGTCGGGCATCAGGGTGGGATAAGGCTGGGCGCGACCCGCCAGCACCGCGGGCTGACACTCAACCAGCGCGGCATCGGTTCGCTCATGACGCACGCCATCCACCGCCGCTGTCTGGTGCGCCAGGGTTGACTTAAACCACTGCTCATGCAGCGGCAGCGCGTAGGCGGTGGTGCCCGGATCGGCGAACCAGCAGCGGCCATGATGCCACCAGATGAACGAGAGCTTGTCGTGATGGTCGTGGCCCGAACCTTTGCCAGAGCATTTCAGCAGCAGGTAGCTGTCGGGCTCAGGCCGAAGAATCCCGATGCCGCTGGCGCGTAGCTCGACCACCCGCCGGGGCCGATGTTTCCGCGTCTGGTCCAGTCGATCCCACGCCAGGAACCAGTCGATCTGCTGGCGGGCGTGATATGCGGGGGTGCGGTTCCAGTCGGCGGTGGTGAAGTCGGCAGCGCATCCCTGTTCCAGCCACTGGGCAAAGGCGGCCGCGGCCACCTGCCGGACCTCGTCATCGTCATAGCGGCGCAGCGCGGTGGCGAAATTGCGTGTCGCCAGTCCGCGGGACATGCCGTAATCATTGAGCCGAGGCAAAGACCCGTCGGGCTGCGTCATGGCGGCGGAGACGAGCATGGCGTGGCGCAGGTGGTCGTCGCGGTAGGGGGCGTAGCCGTTGCGCGCCATTGCTTCGGCGAGGATCAGCATGGCCGAGATGGCGTAGTCGTGGTAGCCCGGCGAACCTTCGTAGAGCAGGCCGTCGCTGCGGAACCCGTCAATCAACTGCTGGCGAAAGCCCTTGTCGCCGGTGATGGCGTGACGGATCGCCGGGCGCTCATGGAACGCCAGTCCGATGCTGCCGATCGCGGCATTGCACCACATGCGGATGTTGTGGATGAAATACCACTCGCCCCACAACAGATCAACAATCGGCTCGAACAACCGAACCCGCAGCAGGTCAAGCTCCGCCTCGTCAAGCAGGTTCGCCTTGTGCAGCAGTTCGGTGGTCCAGAGCATGGAGATGGACCAGACGGCTTCCTCGAGAGCCTGTGAAAAGAGCCGGCCCCAGGTGCACGACAACCGGCCGTTGGGGACATGGTCCAGATAAACCCCGGCATACCCGAGCAGCAGTTGGCGGGCGTGCCGTCCCGCGTCCTGGTCGTCGAGCAATGCCGCAGCCAGAGCGCAGTTGCGGGCATCATTGGCGTTGAGATTGTGCTGGATGTTGGTCCACGCCCGGTCGTACTCCGGGCCGCGAAACAGCTTCCCGGTCGGGGAGCGGTGCTCCTGCGGCCGATCGCGCTCGAACTGCAGCGGTTCGCCGGTCTGCGGATCGTGGTACTGCGGCATCCGGGTGTCATGTGGCGCAGGAATGTGCAGGGGCCGGGCACAGGCGTTTCGCGCCGGCGTGGCGATGCAGGCGCGGGCCACCTCCAGGGCGGTTCCGTCGCGGCGCAGAAGCTCGCGAATCTGTTGCCGCTCGGCTTCGGTCAGCAGGACGTCCCCGAGTGGACCTCGGGCCGCGGGTGAGGGGGCGGACATGGCGGACACTCCAGATAAAAAATAGTCTATATTCAGGCGTTCCGCCGGTCAATCATGGCGCTCCGGCTCCACGCCATGGACCGCCCTGTCCCGCCCTGATATGGTGCCGGCCATGGGATCACGTCCGCGACCGCATCCGCCCCGTCTGACTGTCCCCCGCGCGGGCAAGGGGCCGCGCTACGACCAGTTGAAGAACGCCATCCGCGCCCATGTGCAATCAGGGCAGTGGCCCGTCGGCTACCGGTTGCCCACACTTCGGCAACTGAGCGCCCAACTGGGCGTCGCTTATGCCACCATCGAGCGGGCCGTCCGCGAACTGGCCGACGAAGGGTTGCTCGAAGGACGCAAACGGGGCGGAACCCGCGTCGCCCCGCCCCGGCAAACCAATCAGAACACCATCGGCCTCATGGGCACCATGCCCTATGAACGCCTCAAGCAGCAAAGCATGTACGGCCTGGCGCTGCTGAATCTGCTCCAGGAACGCATCCTCGGGCGCGGCTGCACCGTGGTCTACGATCACTGGCGCGCGGATCAGCCCCTGGCTGAACACTTCAATCACATGCGGATGGTGGACGGGCTGATCATGTTCGGATCATGGGCCCATTCCAACCAGCTTCAACAGGCCGAGGCCTTGTATCGCAGCGGTCGGCCGCTGGTCTACATCGGTGAAACCCACAGCAGTCCAATCACGACCGTCAGCAGCGCCGACAGCCAGGACAGCTACCGCGCGGTCCGCGCCCTGATCGCCGATGGCCACCAGCGCGTGGTGATGATCGGACACCCGTTCAGCGCCACCTCGGCGTCATTTCTCGCCCGCGTGGCGGGGTTCAAAGCCGCCATGGCGGGGACCATGCACGGTTACTGCGATGAACTGTTGATCATTGATGAGATGCCCGCGGCCGCTAAACGCATGCTGCGGATGCGCCCGGCGCCAACGGCCGCCTTCATCCCGATCTGTCGCTCATTTCCGGAACTGCACCAGGTCCTGCGGGGCTCCCGCCTCGAACCTGGAACCACCTTGGCGCTGGCTGCCTACGACGACAACCTGTGGCATAAGATTCGGCCCCTGGGAATCGACTTCATCAGCGTGGAGCAACCGTTGGATGCCATTGCGCAACGCGCGGTCGCCACGTTGCTGGGCATGCGGGATGACCCGAACCATCGGCCCGGGCACATCGAGATTCCTTCGACCATTTTTCGGGTCGATCCCACCGGCGGCGCCACGCCGCTGCCTTGACGACAGGGCGGTCAGCGCCGGCAACTGCTCACTGGCGGATCCAGTCGCTGCCGGAGGCTGTCCACTGGACGCTCGCCCGGCGGTATGAACCACTCACGTTGTAGCTGTACCAGTAGTCGTAGCTCAGGGTGCCGGGCGCACTGGGATACGCCGGCGTGTTGAAGCCCTCGGCCGCGCGCAACGAGACGTGATTGTCGCTGTGCAGCGCGTTCTTGGTGGTGTATCGGTTGTGCTGATACGGACGGCCGCCTGTACCCAGCGCGGCATTGACGCCGTACGGGCTGCCGCCACGCTGCATCTGGTATCCCGAAGCATTCTGATTGACCACCCGGAACTGGTCGCTGGGCGCGCTGCCCAGTCCGGACATCTCGATCAGGAAGAACGTGGAACTGGGCGTCTTGAACAGCTCGGGCCGGCTCATGATGACATGATGGCCCAGGCTGACGGCATAGCCATGCGCGCCGAACAGGTTCGCCCCGGTGTAGGGTGGCGCCATCCCGCTGTTGGGGTAGTAGGACAAGGGGCGGAAATTCGGTGAGAACTCCGAGGGGCAGGCAAAACTCTGCAGCGAGCTGTGCAGCGACTGGCCGTTGTTCACGTTGTACGGGTTGATGTTGCCCAGATAGCGGTAAAAGACCAGCTTGTTGGAATAAGCCCGGGTTCCGTGATGGGTTGAAGTCGACAGGGTCCAGGTGCTCTGGTCGCTCAGTCCGACCCGGGCATCAGTGGTCCAGCCGTTGTTGTCCGCCAGATAGGCGTGGTACGCCAGCCCGACGCCGCGCAGGTTCGAGGCGCACTGCGTGGTGCGGGCGGCATCGCGGGCGGCCGCCAGCGCCGGCAGCAGGATTGCGATCAGCACCGAGATCAGGCTGATGACCACCAGGAGTTCGATCAGGGTAAAGGCGGCGGGACGCGTGGACGGCATGACCGGGGTGACGGGGACGTCACGCATGGCAAGTTCCTTCCCGGCCGAAGAAATGCAGGGTCGGCCTGATAATATGATCCATATTTTATTTGCCGCCCAGGCTCGCGTCAAGACCGGTTTCGACCGCGCCCGGGCCCCAGACCGCCTGGTTGACCCAGCGCCCGCTCGCCAGCGATTCGTGCAGCAGGTCGACCAGGATGTTCCACGAGGCAAACTCCGTGCAGTACAGGCCTTGCCCGGTCTGGGCGTCAAAGTTTTCCGCCAGCGATCCCTGCTCGCGCAGGCACTGGGCAAGCGTGGTTACGGTTCGATCCGCCAGCACGCCCGCCTCCGGTGCGTAGCCGTAATGCTGCAAGGCCTGAACCATGAAGAAGCACAACGGGGCCCAGACCGGTCCCTGCCAGTTGGAATTGGTCAGGCGGCGATGGTCGCCGAACCGTGGCGGATTGCCCCACCGGGCGTTGTTGTAGTACTCGCTGCGCCGCGACAGGCTGCGGATGCCGTGCGGCGACCAGAAGTGATCCGGTTGGAGCACATACCTTTCAATCATGGCCCGTGCCCGAGCAGGGGGCGCGATGCGCGCAAACAGCGGCAACAGGTTCGTGCCGCTTTGCAGGGCGTAGCGCCCGATCTCGCCGCTCAAACCCGGGATGGGCACCGCCAGGCCGGCGCGGCCGTTCAGCAGGTTCAGTGCGGCATAGCTCTGTGACTGCTCATCCCAGAGATGGTCATTGATTGCACGGGCCAGGGCGACGGCGCGGCGAGCATGATGGTCGGCTTGCGGCATGCGCCCCAGCCGCCGCGCCACCGACGCGAGGCTCTGGTGTTCCAGCACCAGCAGCGCGGGCAGGTCGCACCCGATCATGCAGTCCGGCGGCAGCAGGCTGTGCACGATGTCGTTGTCGAATCCGCCGTACCAGCCGACGCGGTAGCGATACAGGCCATGCGGGGCGGCGTTCTCCTGATCGAAAAAATTCAGGTATCGACCGAGGGCCGGCAAGACCGCCTGCGCCCAGGTCACATCGCCGCTGTCGGTCAGGTAGATGACCGCCGCCTGGCAAAGATAAGGCTGAGCATGATAGGGCGGGGTGATGAGCCGGGGTCCGTCGTCAACGTTCACCATCGAGGGCGTGAACCCGTCGGGCTTCTGGTACGCCAGCAGGTTGTCCACCAGGTCACGCAGATGCACCGGATCACCGCCGTGCGCGAAGCGCAGGGCCATGTGATAGGCGTCCCAGGTGTAGATCCACGATGCGTAGTGTGGGCCGTAACTCACCGCCAGCCACGGGTGCCGAAGCGCGCCCTGCGCCGGCTTGGCGATCCGCTGTCGCACCAGCGCCAGATGCGCTTTCAGCAAATCCAGGTCGGCTTGCACCGTCGCGTTCATTGCACGCCTACTCCGCAAAGCTTAAGCGGCGGCTCCAGTTGGCGCAGTATGTCAACTCGTTGCGTCCGCGAATGAAGGTGAATTCGTTGCGCAGCACCCGAATGCCCAGTGTTCCGTCGAGTGGGCCGCGATCCAGGAACCGGAAGGGCACCACGATCTCCACGATGTAGCGGTCCGCCAGTTTCTGCACCTGGCCCACCAGTTCAGTTGTCGACTGCATCGCCTGTTTGGACCAGTCCACTACCTCGCCGGTGGCTTTCACCCAGAGTTGCCGTTCCATCTTCTGCAGGTCGCCGTCGAGGTCGAAGAACACTTCGACGTTGTCCGACCGCCAGTCGCGATTGTGCGATTCGACCAGGGATGACATGTCCTGCCTGGGGCACTCGACGCGCAGGAACAAGTGCTGGTCATCATGGGCGATCTGTATCGTGGTGGACTGGGGATCGCGTCCGCCGCTTTCGGTGACGAAGTTGCCGCCCTCGGCAACGCCTGACCAGCGCTCGGATTGGCCCAGAGCTGGCAGTTTCGACCGCGGTACGCGCAGCGGACTCATCTGGTTCTTGGTCTTCTCCCAGAAGACCGCTTTGACCGCAGCCTCAAGATCGCGCTGGCCATAGCGGAAAGCCCGCCGGTTTTCCTGCAATTCCGCTGCGATGGCCAGCCCCCGGTCGCGCAGCGACTCGTCGGGCGTCGCCGCCGCCGCCAGGGCGAACATCGCCTCGCTGAACGCGAAACTCCGTTCCAGCAGGGCGAAGCGCGCGCGCGCCGGCTCGGACTGGAGTTGCCCCGCCGCCTGATCCAGCAGCTCACGGCAGTGCCGCAGCATGACCCGGCTCGTCGGGGTCGTGTTGAACTGCGTGCCCCAGCGCCCCAGTTTGCGCTCCGGCCCGTCCACGATGTTCAACTGCGCCCAGAGGTCTTCCAGTTGGACGAAGTAGTCGAACATCGCCGAAGACGCCGGGCCGAACATGTCGTCGGTGAACTGGCGCAGCAGTTGCCGCGGGTCCAGCTGGGGGTTCCACATCAAGCGGGTCATGATGTACAGTTTCGGTCCATCGCTGCCCCAGTTCGGGTAGCACTCCACATGCTGATAGGTGTGGGGCAAGCGCTGCTGCAGGGCGCCCAGGAACTGAACCCAGTAGCCGGTGTAGATGCGGGGAATGAGATATCCGCCGCCCTGGTACCAATCATGGTTGCCCAGATGGCTGGCGACGCTCAGCCACTGATCGACCCATGGCGTCTGCCCCGCCGGCGCTTCGATCAGGTGATCATTGGGCAATTGCCCCACATGCAGATTGGTGAACGGCGTGAGGTTGTCGGGCAGCTTGAAGGAGGGCGGCATCCGCGTGGGCCCGTAGGCCAGCCCGACCAGTCGCTTGCCGGGATGAGCCTCGCCCATCCACCGCGCCAGCTCGGCCATGAATCGCCAGTACTGCTCGGAAGTCGCGTGGTCCCGGGTCGCCTGGGGATTCGCCGCCAGATATTGGCTGATGAACTGCTGCGTCGCCGGCGATTCATCCCATCGCCCTCCGTCGTTCAGGCTGATCGCCACATAGCGATGGCTCGGGTTCTTCGCAAAAAAGGCGTTGATGGATTCTCGGGCCGCTTCCTGCAGGTTCGGCGCGCTGAAGTTGAGCTGCCAGCTCTGGTCCCGCGGCCCCTGGGGGATCACGCGCGTGCCGTCCTTGATGGGATAGATCTCCGGATGCGTCTGGGCGAAGCGCTCGGGCGGAAACATCTCGAAGATGTTGTGCTGGTGCGTGCCGCCTTTGCGACGCAGGCCGGCGTTGCGACGAATCCAGGCGTACTCGTCACGATCATCCATCGCCAACCCGCTCAGAAACAGCGACGTGACGAACGGCGTCTCCACCGTGTCGGGTCCGTCGTAGACGACTGCTTCCACGTTCGGGCAACTCGTCCAGAGTTCACCCGGCAGATAGAAGCGGACCCCGGCATACCGGTCCAGAAACCGCACCACGCCGTAATGCGAGGCTTCGGGCGTCTTGCCGGCGATGACAATGACGTTGTCCCGTCGGGTGATCACGAAGCCGTCGTCATCCACCTGGGCGAGGCGTGGGTCATCGCCCCAGGGCGTTGCGCCCACCGAGATGACCACCTGATCGGACTCCTGTTTCCACTGCCCGATGTGCTGGATGGGAAAACCCTCCGCGCTGCCGGTGACCCGTCCGAGCCACTGCTGCAGCAGGCTCGCGGCCGTGTTCTCGGCGCGGTCGGCGTTCTGGGGAATCACAATGACGGTGGTGGCGGGTCCGAGCGCCAGCGGAGCGTCGGCGGCGCCGGCCTGCGTCAACGCCAGCAGAACGACGAGGGCGGCGCGAATCGGTGTCTCGCAGGTCATGCGGAACGCCTCCATAATAAAAAACAGATTTTATTTGCCGCCGCCCGTATCTGTCAATCGTCACCGCCGGGTATGATTCAAGCCCAACTCGTGGAATGATCAACATGTCACAGCGATTCACGCAGGTCTGTTGGGCTGAACCGGACTTGTTTCTGGCGGTGGACGAACAGTTGTTCCCGTCCGCTCAAGGCGCGTCCTTCCAGTGGCGGCCGCTGCAAAAAGCAGTTGATCCCGTCCTCACGTTGACCGAGCCCTGGGAGGGCGGCACGGGCGGCAGCCCCGGCGAGAACGCTCAGGATGCGATTGTCCAGAGCGTGGTATTCGACCGCGAACTGCAGCGGTACATGATGTGGTATCGCACCCACAGCCGCCTCACCATGAACAGCACGGATCCGGCGCTGGGCGCGGGGGCGGCCCAGCACGCCTTCCGACGCCAGGCGTCGCAGGTTTGCCTGGCGACCAGTGCTGACGGTCTGCACTGGGAAAAGCCGCACCTCAACCGCGTCAGCTTTGACGGACGATGCGACAACAACATGCTGGCCATCGCCACGGGGCCGATTCTGGACGATGCCCTCGGTTGCGTGGCGCCTGTTCCTGGCGCTGAGGCGCTCCTGGTTGCCACCGTGCATTCGGCATACCACGATCCCCTCTACCCGCGCGGCATCATCCACCTGACCAGCCGCGATGGCATCGACTGGCAACCCCACTTCCCCCCCATGCTGCCGCTGGATGGCGACGCCCACTGTCTGATGTGGGATGCGCGGCTGTCCTGTTGGCTCTGCACCACGCGGTCCGAACAGCATCGCCGCATCTTCACCCGTCTGCGCCCCAGACTGCCGGAACTGCGGCACAAGCGGCATGTCGCCCTGGCGCTGAGCCGCGACCTGCAGCGTTGGACCCCCATGCTCGATGTGCTCGAAGCCGACGACCGCGATGCACCTCAGGCCGAACTGTACGAAATGTACATTCTGCCCTATGGCCACCTTTACCTGGGTTTCGTCCAGTTGTTCTATCCATCGGCGGACCTGACGTTCGGGCCGCTGGAGATGCAACTGGCGTACAGTCGCGACCTGGTGACCTGGCGCCGCGCAGGCGAGCGGCAGGCGATTCTGCCGCGGGGCGAAGCCGGCTCCTGGGACGCGGCGCACACGACCCTGGGCCACAATCCACCAGTGGCGCACGGCCACGACCTGCGCTTCTGGTACGGCGGCAAAAACACGGAACACTGGCAGGCGGGAACCGCCGCGGTCGGCACGGCCACCGTGCGCCGCGACGGCTTTGCGGGCTGGTACGCCGATCACCATGGCGGACACGTCACCAGCGACATCATGCACCTGCGCTGGGCGACCTGGCCGATGCTCAACGTCGATGCCCGCGACGGAGAAGCCCGGCTGGAAGTGCTGGACGCCGCAGGGAATCCTCTGGAAGGCTGCACCCGCGACGACTGCCAACCCATTGCAGGCGATCACCTTCGCGCGGTGGTGAACTACGGCCCCCGGCGAGGCAACTTCATTCGCCACACCGGGCCGATCCGTTTCCGGATCCACCTGCGCAACGCAACTTTTTACGCCCTCAAGGCGCCCAACGTCCAACTGGAACCGTCATCCTGAGCATTTCAATGCAGCCAGTCGTTCGAGCCGCCAAAGCCATGCACGCCGGTCTGGATCGATTCGGAGCGCTATTGGGCGATGAGTGGGCATGTGTGCGCTGGTCCCTGGCGATATGCAGGATTTTCCGCGCGCGGCGTGAATCCTTACGGATGGCCGCATGGTAGCGCAGGAGCTGGCCGCGCACGAGTGGCGGGGTTGAATGCGGGAAAAATGATTCCGCAACTGGCGGTGACGGACAGCGCCTTCGCCGTGGCGACGACCTACCAGTACGACGAGCAGGGGCGCACCACGCAGGTGGCCAATGCTCAGGGGATCATCAACTACGCCTACAACGACCTGGGCCAGCAGATCTGCACCTGGACCAGCACCGACGGAACCGGCACAGACGCGGTGACGGACACCCGTTACAGCTACGACAGCCTGGGTCGGCTCAGCACGG
>CAZSBB010000027.1:9342-95971 GCA_964605235.1 uncultured Phycisphaeraceae bacterium | reverse complement strand
CGCAAGGGGTTAACGCGGCTGGCGCATAAAGTTGTGACGCTTCGGGCTCGTTGGGGGGCGTTTGCGCTCGTTGGGGGCGGGCATTTTTCGGGTCCGGGCTGGCTGGGAGCTGCATTTGCCGCCTGGCGCCTGGGTTTTTGTTTGACGAGCCGGAAGCGTGAGCGACGGGCTACGCCTCCGTTTGCCAGACGATATGTGGTTGACCATCGGCGGCTTGGCGATGCTGCGCCCAACCCCTCGCTGACGCTTCGGGCTCGTTGGGGCGCGTTTGCGCTCGTTGGGGGGCGTTGGGGGTCGGTCGGGCGCGGTGGTGTAACTTTCCGCGGACTTGGCGCCGGTGGGGGGCGGTTCGCATAACTCGTTGTGCTTGCGGACGCTGCGTCCCCACTGTCGGGGCGGGCGTTTTCAGACGATAATGTAGCGCGGGGATGTAGCGGTTGCTGGCGGCGTTGCTGCCCGGCTACACTTGCCCCATGGCCCCCGGAGCCCCCGGAACCCCCGGATCGCCCGGAGCCCCCGGAACTGCCGGAACTGCCGGAACTGCCGGAGCCTGCCCACGGAGTCTCGTACCCGGTCCATGGAATCCGGAAGCTTGATTTCCCCGCATCTGTTGGGCAAGCACCGGCTCGGGTTCAAGTCGTCGGTTCGCGTTGCCTGATCCGAGATCGCCTGCATGCCTGCACCTCGTGCCGCCACAACTCGACGACGACAGGAGCTGCGCCGCGGCTTCCAGCGCCAGCGCGCCAGTTGGTTGGCGGCCATGCGCACCAAGGCGTTCGGGTGGGCGGCGCTCTATGCCGTGGTGCTGGCGGCGGCGGCGTGCTTCATCCACCTCAACGGCGGCCGGGCGGGGCAGTACCGCGTGGGCCAGGTGGTTGCCCAGGCGATCGTGCCGCGCGTCGAGTTCCGCGCCATCGACGACCGCGCCACCGACCGCGAACGCCAGGACGCCCGCGACCGCGAGCCGGCGGTCTACCGACCCAACACCGCTTACCTCGACCAGATTCGCTCCGGGCTCGACGGCCTGCTGCAGATCGGCGCCGAGTACGAAGAGCTCGACCAGATTCCCATCGACACGCGCAACAACCTGCACATTTCCGAACGCGCCCTGCAGGAACTCAAGTGGTTCAACTCCACCCCCGAGATGAAGACGAACTGGAAGGATGCCGTCGACAACTTCATCAAGGGCATCGCCGGCATCGCCCTGCTCAACGAAAACCGCAAGCTCATTGAAACCGACAAAAAGGAACGCGCGCCGGGCATCGTCATTGTTCATCCGATCCTGCAGCATGAACTGACCCGCAACGACTCGCTGATCCTGGGCACCGGCGACCTGGCGCCCTACCGCAGCAATGTCACGCGCTTTGCCGAGGACTACCTGACGCCTTCGATCCGTCGGCCGGCGATCGAAGTGGTGATGAAGAATCCCCAGCCGCTCTACATTTTCGACAAGCAGCAGACCGAATCGCGCCGGCAGGCGGCGTACCAGAACGCCGCCGCCGTGCAGATGACCTGGCGCCCGCAGGATGTGCTGATTCCCGCGGGCACGCAGCTGACCGCCGTGGAAATGAAGCTGCTCGCCAAGGAACAGGCCGCCTACGACGCCAGCCTGCGCCAGCAGCGCGTGTGGATGTTCCTGCCGGGCCACCTCGCCCCGCTGGTGGGCCGCTTCGGCGTGCTGCTGGCGCTGTGCGCGGTGATGTGGGGTTACCTGCTGGCGTACTACCACCGGGTGGCGCAGAACCCGATGCGCGGGCTGGCGCTGACGGGTTTGATCCTGCTGTGCCTGACGGCCGCGTACCTGGGCACGATGGCGCGCCCGGACTACCTGTACGCCACTGCCGTGTTCCCCGCGCTGCTGGCGACGATGGTGCTGGCGATCGCCTACGACCAGCGTTTTGCCGTGGCGGTCGGCAGCATGTTCTCCGTGCTGCTACTGGTGAGCCTGGACCAGTCGGTCGGCTTCGCCATGGTGCTGCTGGCGGGTTCCGCTGCCGCCGCGGCGCAGCTCGATGAAGTCCGCACCCGCAGCAAGCTGGTGCTGGTGGGCTTCTGGTCGGGGCTGGCGCTGGGCGTGGTGACGCTGTTCGCCGGGCTGCTCGATCCGCTGTTGCCGACGCTGGGGCGCGATGCGGTGGTGGTTCGCAATGCGTTGCTGGGCGGCGCGGCCGCGCTGCTGGCGGGCATTTTTGTGCAGGGCGTGCTGCCGGTGATCGAGCGCGCCTTCCGCGTGACCACCGCCATGACGCTCAAGGAACTCAACGACGCTTCGCATCCGCTGCTAAGGCGGCTGGCGCAGGAAGCGCCCGGGACGTATCAGCATTCGCTGCGCATTGCCGACATGGCGGAGGCGGCGGCGGCGGAGATCGGCGGCGATGATCTGCTGTGCCGGGTGGGCGCGATGTACCACGACATCGGCAAGATGAACAAGCCCAGCTACTTCGTGGAAAATCAGGGCGGCGGCCCCAACAAGCACAACAAGCTGTCGCCCGCCATGAGCCTGCTGATCATCGTCGGCCACGTCAAGGACGGCGTCGAGATGGCGCGCGAAGCGGGCTTGCCGCTGCCGGTGCGGCAGTTCATTGAATCGCACCACGGCACCACGCTGGTGGAGTATTTCTATCACGCCGCCCGCAAGCAGAGTGAGGCGGACAAGAATCTGCCGCTGCCCACGGAGTTCGAGTTCCGCTACCCCGGCCCCAAGCCGCAGACCCGCGAGGCGGCGATCCTGATGATCTGCGACGGCATCGAGGGCGCCGCCCGCACGCTGCCCGAGCCCAACCCGGTGCGTTTGGAACAGCTCGTGCACAGCATGACGATGAAGCGGCTGCTGGACGGGCAATTCGACGAGACGGGCATCACCCTGTCGGAGCTGCATCGCGTGGAGCAGGCGATCAGCCGGACGCTGTGCGCGATCTACCACGCCCGCATCGCGTACCCCAAGGATGCGGGCAAGCCCGGCGCTCCGCGTCGGGAAGAGCCGGCCGCCCCGCCGCCGCCCGCCGCCGCCGCGGGTTGAAGTCGACCGCCAGGATTCCGCCACGGTGGCGGATTGACCGTAGATTTCTGCTGTGGAAACGAGCATGGACCACCAGGCGGCAATGGTGTTGTTGATCTGCTGGGCAGTGCTGGGCGTGGGCGTGTTGGCGGTGGTGGCGGTGGCGAAGCTGCCGGTGCGCTGGGGTCGGCCGGGGGTCTCCGTCGGCGCGCCGATGTCCTGGATGAGCCAGATGCTGTTTGCCGCCGCCGGCTGGTCGGGTGTGGGGCTGATGTTCACCGCGCTGGCGGATATGCCGGAGCTGGCGGTCCTGTTCGCCCGGGGATTTGTGGGGGGATGCCTGTTGTGCGCGCCGTGTGCCGTGTATGACTATCTGCAGGAGCGGCGGCGGCAACGGGACCAGGACGAATCATCGTCATAAAAAAACCTCGGGATACGCGGGGTATCCCGAGGGTTGGTTGCTGCGCGCGCGGTTTGCCGGCCGGCGGGCGGCGCGGGGGGTTCAGTAGAGCAACTGGAACTGGGTCCGCAGGACGGTCTGGCCATCGCGGCCCAGGTCGTCGGCCATGAGGTGGGCGCCGCTGGCGGAGATGGGCAGGGGGTCGAAGGCGTGGACGACGTCCAGGGTGAACTTGGCGTTGTGCTTGTTGAGATACCAGTTGAAGCCGGCGGTGAGGAGCTGGACCTGGTTGTCGGTGTTGACGCCGCCGCGGGTGACGGCATTATCGAGGTCGAGCCATTCCCAGCGGATGAAGGGTTCGACGATTTCCTTGCCGAGGGGAATCTGATAGCCGGCGTGGACCACGATGCCGTAGAGGTCGTAGTCGGGGGCGGCAGCGGTGCCGGCGCGGTTGAGGCCGTCGCTTTCCAGGTGCATGCCGACGATGGCGGCAAAGAGGTTGAAGCGTTGGTATTCCACGGAGAGGTCGGCGGTCCACATGAGGAAGTCGTTGTTGTTGAAGCGGTCGCCGGATTCGCCTTGTTCCCAGTGGAAGGCGGCGCCGAGGAAGACGCCCAGGGGTTCGCCGTCCCAGGCGGTGAAGTCGCCGTACTGGCTCCAGTCGCCGGCGAGTTTGTAGTCGAGGCGGCCGGTGAGGGCGAAGTCGGAGGCGTCGCCGTCGAAATCTTCGGTGGTGGAACGGTCGCCGGTGAGCGGGCCGGCGCCGTCGGGGTCGTTCTGGGTGTCGAAGTCGTCGCGTTGGGTGAAGACGTTGGAGCCGGAGCGGGCGTCGCCCGAGTGCATGCCGTCGTTGACCATCAGGGCCGCCTTGAGGCGATCCTGGTTGTAGTACAGGGTGACGCCCTGGGCGAAATCGACGGTGAACAGTTCGTTGACGTAGGAGTACTCGAGCGCCATCTGCTTGGCGGAGCCGACCAGTTCCTCACGCAGGAAGGGGGCGATGTCCTGGCCGACGCAGATCATCCAGTTGTCGTTGAACTGGTACATGAGGCAGATGTATTCCGCGAGGGCTTCGTTGTCGGCGCGGCTGATGCCCAGTTGGAGTTTGAACATGATGCGGGGGTCGCCCAGGTGGCCGTCGAAGCAGACACGGGCGCGGCGGATGGAGAAGCCGCTTTCGTTTTCGTCCTTGGTGGAGCCGACGGGGGTGTCGGCAAAGGCGGCGATGTAGCGCATCTGGATGTGGCCGCGAATCTTCAGCAGGAACGAACCGTCCTCGGAAGCGAGGAAGAAGTTCTTGCCGTTGTGGCCGGCGGTCAGGCCGCCTTCGAGCAGTGAAGCGCGGGTGTCGGCGTCGGCGAGCACTTCCTTCACCAGGGCTTTGACTTCCTCGGTGCGCCGCTCGTTGAGCCAGGTTTCGCCCTGAGCGCGATGCACCTGCGCCATCTGGGCTTCGAGCACCTCATTGCGCTGCTGCAGCCGCGTCAAGTCCGCCCGCATCTGGGCGAATTCCGCATCGGTGGGCGCCGCCGCCAGCGGGCTTGCCGCCATCAGCAGTGTCAGCGCCAGACTGCTCCCTGTTGCTGTCATGCGTTTCATAATCTGTTGGTCCTTTTCAGCTAAGCCGTGCATGTATCCTGCTTTGAAGCAATCGTGGATCTCAAGGGTCGGCTTTACACCCCAGCCACGAGATCGATGGAAAATTATCGACAAAATCATCCTTTGTTAAATAGGATGAAGATACCTTTATATCTTTATTTGACCTTGCGGGCGAATCGGACCTGCCGCGCAGCCCGACGCCATTGCGCCGGCCCCCGCTCAAACCGTCCATCTGACTGCTGTTACAATCACCCCGCCAGACGTGGATCCGTCTCCTGGACCCGACCTGACGCCTTTCCCTCAGCCAGCTTTCTCGGACGGAGATATCGCCCCATGACCGCCCTGGACACCGACCTGCACGCCACCCTCAAAGTCGGCCTGGAAATCCACGTCGAGCTGGCGACCCGCACCAAAATGTTCACCAGCGCCCCCAATGTGGCGCATCCAGACTTTTATGAAGCTGCCCCCAACACCCTGCTGGACCCCGTGGTCATCGGCATGCCCGGCGTGCTGCCGGTGATCAATCGCGCGGCGGTGGAAATGGCGGTCAAGGTCGGCCTGGCGCTCAACTGCTCCATCGCCCGCTTCACCAAGTGGGATCGCAAGAGCTACTACTACCCCGACCTGCCCAAGAACTACCAGATCAGCCAGTACGACCTGCCCCTGTGCGGCGAAGGCTATCTCGACGTCCCCGTGGGCGAAGGGGCGGACGCGCCGGTCAAGCGTTTCCGCATTCTCCGCGCTCACTTGGAAGAAGACGCCGGCAAACTGCTGCACGAAGCGCCCGGCGGGGTGCCGATTGACTACTCCATCGTGGACCTCAACCGCGCCGGCACGCCCCTGCTGGAGATCGTCACCGAGCCGGATTTCTCCACCTCCGAGGAAGTGGTCAGCTTCTGCCAGGCGCTAAGGCAAATCGTCCGGCATCTGGGGGTCTCCGAAGCAGTCATGCAGAAGGGCCACATGCGCTTTGAGCCCAACATCAACGTCATCATCAAGCGCGGCCAGCAGTCTTTCTCCACCCCCATCGTCGAAATCAAAAACCTCAACAGCTTCAAGGCGGTCCAGGGCTCCATTGACTACGAACTGCAGCGTCAGGTCGAGGAGTTCCTCGAAACCGGGCGCACCATGGACAAGCGCACCAAAAGCACCCGTGGCTGGGACGACGAGCGTGGCGTCACCACCCACCAGCGGCACAAGGAAGATGCCGACGAATACCGCTATTTCCCCGACCCCGACCTCGTCCCCGTCACGCTGACCGACCAGCAGATCGACGCCATTCGGCAAACCATGCCCGCCTTGCCGCTGACCCTGCAGCAGCGCTACACGCGCGAGCTGGGGTTGGATTCCAAGGTGGTGCGCACGCTGCTCGATGAGCCGGCGCTCACGCGCTTCTTCGAGCAGGCGCTGGCGACCGGGCTGGACGCCAAGCGTGCCGCGGCCCTGCTGCTCAACTACGGCGCCAAGCGCGCCAACGAACGCAACTGCGCCATCCACGAGCTGGGCATCACGCCCCAGCAGCTTCACGACCTCGCCCAGCTCGCCGACAGCGATCAGATCGGCTCCAGCGCTGCTGACAAATTGTTCGCCCTCTGCTGCGACAGCGACGAACCCGCCGGCGAACTCGCCAAAACGCATGGCCTGCTGCAGGTGTCGGACACCGGCGCGCTGGAAGGTTTCGTCGATCAGGTGCTCGCCGAGCCGCGCAACGCCAAGGCGGTCGAAGACATCAAGGCGGGCAAGGACAAAGCCATCGGCGCGTTGCTGGGTCAGATCATGAAGCTGTCCAAGGGGCAGGCGAATCCCAAGCTGGTGACGGACCTGATCAAGTCGCGCCTGCAGGGGTGAGCGTGCGTGCATGAATGCGTCCTGCTGAACGAGCCGGAAGCGTCAGCGACGGGTAGAGCGATTGGCCTGCCATGCGGTTCGGATATCACCCACAGCGTTGAGCAACCGGACGCCCAACCCCTCGCTTACGCTTCGGGCTCGTTTTTGCCGGCTTACCTGTAACCATTTGCTGGCGGCGCGCCACGTCGCGCTTGACGCGCCGGCCTGCGGCGCGAACGATATCGACACGTTCCCGTCCCGGTGAACCATGAAGCAACACCGTCGCATCCTGATGTTGGGCGTCCTGGCGCTGCTGGCGGTGTGGGCCAGCGCCGGCGGGGCGTTCCTGTGGGCGCGCAACGCGGAGGTCACTGCCGCCAAGGTCGTCGCCTTTGTGCAGCAGCGCCCCCTGTCGCCCGAGCAATCTCCCACCGAGCGCCAGGCGTTCCTCGACGACCTGGCGCACCGGCTCAACCGTCTGCCCTATCAGGAGCGCCAGCAACTGCAGGTGGATCGCGCGCTGCGTCCGGTTTTCAGTCAGCTTTCCGCCGACGAGCAGGTGTATCTGTTGGAACAGACCTTGCCGCAGGGCATGAAGCAGATGATGGAAGCGTTCAACGAGCTGCCGCGCGAGAAGCGCCAGCAGATGGTGCAGGAGGCGCTGACCCAGATGCAGCGCAACCACCATCGCCCGCTGCCGGAGGATCAGGTGGTCAGCGAGGAAGTGCGCCAGCGCATCGTCGAGCAGGGCCTCAAGAGCTACTTCACCCACGCCTCGGCGGCGGCGAAGCTGGACCTGCAGCCGCTGATCGAACAGATTCAGAGAAACCTGCAAGTTCCTCGGCAGCACCGATGATGCCAGCCACCGCGAACACCCCTGAAAATGATGGTCTTGACGAGCCCCGCGCGTCAGCAAGGGGTGGTGACATCGACGCTGTGGCAGGGCCAGACGAATGCAACCCCTCCCTCACGGTCGGGGCTCGTCAGACGGTCATGCTGCGGGGGTCAAGAAAAGGGATAAGTACATTTAATAAAGTTAAATGTACTTATCCCTTTTCTTACCCGCGCCGCGCTTTCACCCTCATCGAACTGCTGGTGGTGCTGAGCATCATCGTCGTGCTCATGGCGGCGTTGCTGCCGGCCTTGCGCCAGGCGCGGCTGGCGGCGTCCGCGACCGCGTGTTCCGCCAACCTGCACCAGCAGGGCATTCTGCTCAACAGCTACCTCGCCCACAGCGACGGCTACCTGCCCACGCTGGCGAACAAGCTGGCCATCAGCGATCCGGGCGTCGCGCTCAATGATCTGTTTCCCGACGCCGGGACCGCGCTCAAGTGTCCCAACGACGAGCCGGGCTATTTCGCCAGCAGCGGCACCAGCTATTTCTGGAACTTCACGGTCAACGGCCAGCGCATCGAGCAGGTCTTTTCCATCATCGGCGGGCGGGACGCCACGCACGTGCCGCTCAGCAGCGACAAGGAAGGCTTTCACCCCAACCTGCGCGACAAGGTGAACGTGCTCTATGCCGACGGGCGCGTGGACAAATCCCTGCGTTTTCTGGTGGGTTCGGGAACCACGCCGTGAGTGTTGCCGCGCCCCTCGTGCAACTGCGCAGCCTGTCCAAGCGGTTTGGCAAACGTCCCGCCGTCGCCCCGCTGAACCTCGACGTTCCCGCCGGCAGCGTGTTCGGCTTGCTCGGCCACAACGGCGCGGGCAAAAGCACCACCCTGGGCATGATCCTCGGCCAGGTCTTTCCCGACGCCGGCTCCGTCACCATTGCCGGCCACGATGTTTTTGCCGCCCGCGACCACGCCCTGCGCCACGTCGGCGCCATCTTTGAATCCCCGTGCTTCTACGACTACCTCAGCGGCTGGCGCAACCTGCGCCTGCTGACGTCCTTCAGCACGCCCGTGTCGCGCGCCCAGCTTGAGCAAACCGTGGAGCTGGTGGGGTTGACCGCGCGCATCCACGACAAGGTCGGCACCTACTCCCACGGCATGCGGCAACGGCTGGCGTTGGCGCAGGCGCTGCTCCCCGAGCCACGCCTGCTGCTGCTGGATGAACCCAACGATGGGCTGGACCCGCAGGGCATCCACGAAACCCGTCAGCTCATCGCCCGGCTCAACCGGGAGCGCGGCATCACCATCCTGTTCTCCTCCCATCTGCTGCATGAAGTCGAACAGGTCTGCACCCATGTCGCGGTCATGCGCGCCGGCGAATTGCTGTTTGCCGGCCCATGGTCGCAGGTGGACGACTGTGCCGGCTGGTTGGAAATCGACGTCACCCCGCGTGAGCCGGCGCTGGTGCTGCTGCGCACGCAGGGCTTGATCGACCGTGTGCAGGACGGCCGCATTCATTTGACGCAGGATGACCCGGAGGCTGCGTCCCGAGTGGCGCGCCTGCTGGTGGAGCGCGGCTACGCCCTGCATGCCCTGTCGCCCCGCCGCGAAAGCCTTGAAGCGTTTTACCTGCGGCTGCTCGAAGCCGCGCCAGCACCCACCCAGGAGGCGACGTCATGAGCTTCCTGCGCCAACTGGGCTGGGAACTGTGGAAGATGTTCGCTCGACCCCGCACGTGGATCGGCTTCGGCGCGTTCCTGGTGGTGCAAATCACCATCCTGCTGCTGCTGCAACTGCCCAAAGCCCAGCGGGCGATGACCGGCATGCTCGAAAAAAACGGCTACGTCGCCGAGCAATATATGGGCGGGCTGACGCTGGCGGTGGCGATCATCGTCTTCACCTTCGTGCTGCTGGGCGGGCTCTACATCGCGCTGGTGGGCGGGGACATCGTCGCCAAGGAAGTGGAAGACGGCACCATGCGGCTGGTGCTGTGTCGGCCGGTGGGGCGCGTGCGACTGCTGACGGTCAAGTGGCTCGCGTGCCTGATCTACACCCTGCTGCTGGTGGTTTTTCTGGGCGTCACCGCGTTGCTGGCGGCGACGCTGTACCGCGGACATCTGGGCAAGCTGTTCATCATGGCGCCCGAGGAGGGCATCTTCAGCGTGTTCGACACCGCCGAGGCGCTGTGGCGTTATGCCCGGGCGATCGGCTTCCTGGGGCTGTGCGCCCTGAGCATCGCGGGGCTGGCGTTCATGTTCAGTTGCTTTCGCCTCAAGCCTGCTGCGGCGACGATCCTGACGCTCAGCGTGCTGTTTCTCGATCTGGTGGTGCGCAACATTCCCTACTTCCAGGACTATCGCCACTGGTTCATCAGTTATCACAACGCCTGCTGGGTGCGCACGCTCGCCGAGCCGGTGCGCTGGCCCAGCGTGGTGCAGTCGCTGATTTTTCTGGCGACGTTCAACGTGAGCTGTTTCGTCATCGGTCTGCTGCGGTTCTGCACGCGCGATTTGAAATCCTGATGAGCGCTTGACTCCGGCCTGGCGCTTGCGCCTATCATGCCGACGCTCGCGCCCAACGGCTTAACATCCGCAGATTCAAGGAAACTACGCATGGATACGCTCACCGCCATTGAAGCTCGTCGTGCAGTCAAGCATTTCGATCCCCAGCACCAGATGTCGGACACGGAGGTCGACACGCTGCTGCGGCTGGCGCGGCTGGCGCCCACCGCGTTCAACATTCAGAACTGGCGCTTCGTGGTGGTGCGGGATCCGCAACTGCGGCAGGAGATTCGCAAGGTCGCCTGGAACCAGGCGCAGGTGACCGACGCCTCGCTGTTGATCGTGCTGTGCGCGGACCTGAACGCCTGGGCCAAAGACCCCGCCCGCTACTGGCGCAACGCTCCGCAGCAGGTGCGCGATTTTCTGGTGCCGGCCATTGGACAGTACTACCGGGATCGGCCGCAGGTGCAGCGCGATGAAGCCATGCGCTCCTGCGGCATGGCGGCCCAGACGCTGATGCTCGCCGCCAAGGCGCTGGGTTATGACTCGTGTCCGATGGACGGGTTTGATTTCGACGCGGTGGGCCAGCTCATCAACCTGCCGGCGGATCATGTCATCAGCATGTTCGTGGTGGTGGGCAAAGCGGTGCAGCCGGCGCGGCCGCGTGGCGGGGAGATTCCCGATGCGGAGGCGATCATCACCGATCGTTTCGCCTGATCGTCACGTGGCTGGCGCGGGCGCTTTCACTCGGCGGTGAAGAAGCGGTTGCGGGTGCCGCCCGGGCCGACTGTTGCATTGACCGGCGCCCCGCAGCGCGGGCAGCGACCTTCATACGCCGTGCCGGCGGCATTGCGGTAGATGCGGGTGTAGACCTGACAGCACTTGAAATGCACTGCCAGCCAGGGGCGGTTGCGCAGGGTGGCGGGCTTGGCGCTGGCGTCCGCATTCGGTGCTGGCGCACGCCGGCTGCTGAGATCGAGAATGTAGTCGGGGCCAACCATGGAACGGTTATCGGGTATTGGGCCGGGGAGAGTTTAGTTCCGGGGTACCTTCCCCCCCCGGATCACCCCCGGACTTGCCCCCGGACTTACCCCCGGATTCGCTGCGCTCATCCGCGGCTTGGGGAGGGTGAGGCAATTCCGGGGGCGGGGATGCCGGCGGTTTGGCACCATTGGCCGATCAGGCGGACGCGCTCGATGGCTTCCTCCCCGGCGCCTTCAGGCACTTCATCCGAGACGCCCAGCACCAGGCGCGGGTGGAACAGCTTGACGACTTTTTCCACGCACGCCATCAGCACCTCCCGGCTGTAGAGGTCGGGCAGAAACAGCACGGCGGGAATGCCGTCGAGCAGAATCTTGTCGCCCAGGTGCTCCTTGATTTCCTCCAGCGTCATATCGCCCTGCGGCTCGGGCGTGAGGGCTTCAATGCCATGATGGGGAAAATGCCTGAGCCACGGCAGCATGTGGTGGAAGTAGCCGTCGACGTGCACGTGGGTGTACATGCCTGCCGCGTGCAGTTGGCCGCAGCGCTGGTGGTAGAAGGGGAGGAAGTAGCGCTCGAAGTAGCTGGGCGACATGAGCTGTTCGTGCAGGTTTTCGCCGAAGTTGATGATGCGCGGCTGCCGGGCGGCGCAGAGCTCTTCGTAGAGCGCGTCGTAGGAATCATTCATCGCCTTGAACACATCCTCGACGACCTCCGGGCAATCCGCCAGGGCGTAGATCAGGTCTTCGAGCTTCATCCACTGCTGCGCCAGTGATTGATAGGGCGTCTTGGGCACCCAGAAGGAGGCTTCGCCGCGGTCGCCGACGAAGCGCTGACCCTGCGCCCACTGGTCCTGGTGGTAATGCCAGGTGGTGTGCTGACACAGCCAGCGCAGCGCCAGCAGGTCGTCGCGCGTGCGCACAGGAAAGCCCACGCGGCGCCAGGTGTTGTCGATGGTCAGTTCCAGTTCCTCGACCAGATCGCCCAGCGGGGTGCGGATGATCTCACGGACGTGGGTGGGCGTGGCTTCGCGGTGAACCTGGACGTGCGCGTCGAAAACGCGCTCGGTGGGGTCGGGTTGCCCGGTGTAGTAATGGACGGTGCGCAGCGAGGCGTGGCAGTAGTCGTACAGCTGCGGCAGCGACATCCCGGCATAGCGCGCGGGCATGCAGTTGAACTGCTGGTGCCACTGATACCACGGCTCAAAGCGCGGCTGCCAGAACACGTGCGGCAACGGCTCCCCGGCAAACACCGCCAGATTCATGTCACGTAGGTTCATCGAACTGCTCCCGCGCACAGCGCGTGTTCTCCGCAGGCGGTCGGAGCAGATGGTCGAATCGGTTGTCGTCCGGCGCCGCGCGCCGAACCGGTCAACAGCGGCTTGGAAATTGTCTCAATACTCACCACAGAGACACAGAGAACACAGAGGGCAAGCATGAGAAGCTGGTTTATCCGCTGATTTTCCCGCCCTTCTCGGTGAGTATGACTCGGTGCTCTCTGTGGCTCTGTGGTTTCTGTTCTTTTGAGATAGTTGCTTAATGTCCCGCCGGCTGTCCGTCGGGATGGGCGTCGATCCAGGCGCGGTTGACCTTGCCCGGGTCGCCATAGCGATTGCCCGCGCGGTCCCGGCCGCGCGCCAGGTAAATCTGGAACGGGCCATGTGAGCCATCGTGGTGCTTCACCGTGGCGGGCATGTAGCGCATGGTGTAACCACAGCGGCGCTGCGTGCCCAGGTTGGCGTTGGAGCCGTGGATCAGTCGGCCGTCGTGCAGCGACGCCTGATTGGGCGCCAGCACGCAGTCGACCGCTTTGCTGTCGTCGAACTGGCCGCGGCGAATCTCGATGGGGAAGACATGCTTGTGCGGCTCGGCGACCGGATCGTAATCGGAAAAGCCGTGGTGGTGCGTGCCGGGGATCACCCGCATGCAGCCGTTGGCGGGCGTGGAAGGATCGATCGCCAGCCAGACGGTGACGACCCGCATCGGCTCAAGCCGACCTTTCCAGTACGCCGAGTCCTCATGCCACGGCACGCGCTTGCCCACCGCCGGCGGCTTGCAGATGAAGTGACTGGACCACAACACAATGTCCGGCCCGATCAGCGGCTCGACCAGGTCCAGCACCGCGTCATCCAGCAGCCAGTCGAACAGTTTGGGGTCCCAGAAATGCGGCACATCCATGTGCTCGGGGCTCCGGCTGACTTTCTTCGTGTTCCACTCGTCCAGCAGTTCTTCAAAGTGCTGCCGCAGGGCGTCAAAGCGCGACTGGGGAAACACCGGCGCGCTGGGCAACAGATACCCCTCACGCTCAAACTGCTGCACCTGATCGTCAGTCAAACGGGCGGGCATGGGCGGGACTCCTCAAAGCAGCATGGACCTGAACCACCACCGGGCGGGCCTGCGTGTCCACAGCCCACACCAGCGGGGAAAATGCTAATTCGACAATACCGGCAAATCTTCCGTTCCAATGACCATTTTTTTACACTGTGCTGATCGATGCCGATTTCCCGCAGCAATCTGGCCGGCCTGCGCGCCCTGCGCTGGCGCGACTTCTGTCCCCCGCGCGGGTGCTTTCATGTCAACCGGGCGACCTATCAGGCGGGCGACCCGCTCAACGACCATCGCCAGGATTTCGCCGAGGTGTTCTGGATGGAACGCGGGGCCGGCTGGCATCTGGTCAACGGCGCGAAGGTCCGGCTGGAAGTCGGCGACGTGGTGCTGGTGCGCACATCCGACCGCCACGGCTTCCGCGCTGACCGCGGCGGCATGGTGTTCGTCAATGTCGCCTTCGCCGGGCGCGAGCTGACGGAACTGCAGCGCCGCTACTTCGCCCGGCAGTCCACCTGGCCCTGGAAAGGCGGCAAGCTGCCCACGCACCGGCGGGTCAGTGCCGGCGAACTGGAGCGGCTGGGGCGCTGGGCGGATGGGGTGTCGATGAACCAACAGACGCGCCTGCAGCTGCATGCGTTTCTGCTGGACCTGTTGCAGATGCTGGTGGGCGACTTGACGCACAGCCGGTTGCCCCGGCACGCGACGGTCCCGCCTTGGTTGCAACTGGCGCTGAGCCGAATGGAGCAGCCGGACCACCTGCGCGAAGGCCTGCCCGCGCTGGTGCGGCTGGGGCAACGCAGTCCTGAGCACCTCAACCGCACGCTCCGCCGCTGCACCGGGCAAACCGCCACACAGGCTGTCAACCGTTTGCGTCTGGACCTCGCTGCCCGTCTGCTGCGGATGTCCAGCCTGTCGATTGCCGCCATTGCCGTGGACTGCGGGGTGGAGAACCTCGGCTACTTCTATCGGCTGTTCGAACAGCAGTTCGGCACGACGCCCCGGCAATACCGCTTGCGCCAGCAGGCGCTGACGTGAAGCGGCATGGTTGCTGCGACACCGAGCCGGAAGCGTGACCGACGGGTTGGGTCAGTGGATGCCAGTGGGTGTGACCTGTTGCACCGATTGCTTGGTTGCCGGACGCAGCGCCCGTCGCTGACGCTTCCGGCTCGTTGTCGCCCCGTGGGCAGGTGCACCGGCGGATTACGCGGTTGGGGGCTGGTCGTCGGCGGGTTTGGGCTTGGCGCCGACTTTGGATTCGGTGCCCGCCAGCAGTCGGCCGATGTTGGCGCGGTGACGCAGGACCACCAGCGCCGCCAGCAGGATGGTGATGACGAAGAACGGCAGACGTTCCCCCAGCGGCACGCCATCCCACAGCAGCCAGAGCGCCAGGTAACCCGGCAGGGCGCAGGCGGCGACCATGCTCGCCAGGCTGACGTAGCGGAAGCATTTCACCAGCACGATCCAGGTTGCCGCCGCCGCCAGCGCGGGGAGGGTGACCAGCGGGTAGAAACCCAGCAGCGCGCCCAGGCCGGTCGCCACGCCTTTGCCGCCGCGGAAGCGCAGCCAGAGGGGGAACATGTGGCCCAGCACGGCCGCCACCGCCACCAGCAACCAACACCACTGCCACGTCCCCCCCCCGGAAGTTACCCAAGGGGATGCGGCTGTTTGCTGGTGAAGTGCTTGGGCGACGTTCTGGCTGACTTCCTGAGCGACCTGCGCCGCCTGTTGAGCAATTTGTTGGGCGGCCGCGACTGGTTGGGCAATATCCGGGGGCGGGGGGGCATCCGGGGGCCAGTGCATGAAGTGGCCGGCGAGGATGACGGGCAGGGCGCCTTTGAGCACGTCGAGGATGAAGCAGAGGACGCCCCAGCGTCGGCCGCAGGTTCGCCCGACGTTGGTGGCGCCGACGTTGCCGCTGCCGTGCTGGCGGATATCCACGCCGCGCGCTTTGCCGATGAGCAGGGCGAAGGGCACGCTGCCGGCGAGGTAACCCACGCCGACCCAGACTGGCCAGTAACTTGGTGACATGGCGGGCATGGTAAGGCTCGGACGGGTTGGTTTCGAGTCGGCACGGGGCGGCCCCGGGGACAGGCAGGTTCCCCCGCGCCCGTCCGTGGCTGCGTGTCGGGCGCGGCCGGCGCCGCACCTGCCGTCACGCCACGCGCGTCAGTTTGGCGCCGGGCACTTCCGGGGGGGGCTGTCGATATTCGGAAAAATGTTGCGGGGAAAACTCAAAATGCTCTTGGAGCGCCGGACGGCATCGCTACAATCCAAGCCCATACCGCTCCTTGCCCGGGCCAATGGTGTCGCGGAGGGCTGCGGTCTCCTGAGGGCGTATTCTTCGTCCTTACCTCCAGGCACATCTCACAATGATTCACCCGCACACTGACCTCCGTGTGGTCAATGAGCATATTGGGTTCGGGGTCTTCGCCAGCCAGTTCATCCCCAAGGGCACGATCGTCTACGCCAAAGATGCGTTGGAGATCGAGGTGCAACCCAACGACCCGCGCCTGCTGAACCCGGCGCTGGAGCCGATCATCAGCAAGTACTCGTACATCGACGGCGAGGGCGTGCGCATCATCAGTTGGGACAACGCCAAGTTCGTCAACCACTGCTGCGACTGCAACACCCTGAGCACGGGCTACGGCTTCGAGATCGCCGTGCGCGACATTCAGCCGGGTGAAGAGATCACCGACGACTACGGCATGTTCAACATCGAGCGCGACATGACCTGCTACTGCGGCAGCGCCAACTGCCGGGGGGTCATCCGGGCGGCGGACTTCGACCACCACGCCCCGCGCTGGGACGCCCTGGCGATGGACGCCCTCAAGCGCCTGGAGCAGGTCGAGCAGCCACTGCTGGGCCTGCTTGACCGCAGCAGCCTGAATCGGCTGCGCCGCTTCCTGCGCCAGGGCCGGGGCTACGTCTCCGTGGCGGCGCTCAAGAGCGAGCCGGCGGTGGTGGCGTCGCTGGCGAGCTGAGCGGGCGGGTGAAGCTTGACTCAATCCACATGAGCGCACGCGCCGGCTGCCGCAGCAACGCGCCGCCGCGCGGGGGGTGTCGTGCTTCGAGCGTGGCGATCCTGCTTCGAAATCTTCCAATGTCAGCCGGCAGGTGATGGCGGGTGATGGCGGGTGGATCTCCCCGACTGCGTTTGTACATCTCGGTATGCTGGTCGGAGCGCTGGCGCAGCACGGGCTTCTCCGGGTGCGGCGGTTGCTGCTGGGAGCAACCCATGTCCACGCCGACCAACATTCTTTTCATCACCGCCGACGACATGAACTGGGATGCGGTGGGGGCGTATGGCTGCCCGGTGCCGGACACCACGCCGCACCTGAATGAGCTGGCGGCCCAGGGGGTGCGGTTTCAGCATGCGCATGTCACCATCGCGGTGTGTCAGCCCAGCCGTTCGACGTTGTTGACCGGGCGGTATCCACATCGCTGCGGGGGGGAGGGCTTTTACCATTTGCGCTTTCCGGAGGTGCCGATGCTGCCGGACCTGCTGCGCAAAGCGGGCTATGCGGTGGGCATTCTGGGCAAGGTCAGCCACTCCACGCCCCATAGCCAGTTCCAGTGGGACCTGACACAGGAAATGAACGATCTGGGCTACGGGCGCAACCCCGCGCTGTACCGTCAGCACGCGGAGCGGTTCATCGCGCAAGCGCAACAGGCGGGTAAGCCGTTCTTCCTGATGGCCAACGCACACGACCCGCATCGGCCGTTCTTCGGCAACGACAAACCCGAGTGGTACGTCCCGGGCGCGCATCCGTGCGCGGCAGTGCCCTCGCGGCAGTTCGCACCCGCCGAGGTGACCACGCCGGGCTTTTTGCCGGACTTGCCGGAGGTGCGGCGGGAGATCGCCGAGTACTACAGCTCGGTGCGCCGCTGCGATGACACGGTGGGGCAACTGCTGGAGGTGCTGCGGGAAACGGGGACCGCTGCGGACACGCTGGTGGTTTTCCTGTCCGACAACGGCATGGCGTTCCCGTTCGCCAAAACCAACTGCTATCTCAACAGCACGCGCACGCCGTGGCTCATGCGCTGGCCAGGGCGGATTGCCCCGGGACGGCTGGATGCCACGCACTTCATCTCCGGCATCGATCTGACGCCCACGCTGCTGGAGGTCGCCGGCGTCCCCGCGCCTCAGCAGATGGATGGCACGTCCTTCCTGCCGCTGCTGCGCGGGGAAGCTCAACCGGGACGCACCCGTGTCTTCACCCAGTTCCATCAGACCGCCGGGAGACGCAACTATCCCATTCGCTGCGTGCAGAACCAGCGCTTCGGCTACCTCTTCAATCCCTGGTCCAATGGCGAGCGCGTGTTCCTCAATGAGTCCCAGGTCGGGCGCACCATGGCGGCGATGAAGGATGCGGCCCGGGAGCATCCGGACATCGCCGCGCGGGTGGCGTTCTTCCTGCACCGCACCGTGGAGGAGTTTTACGACTTCGCGGCCGACCCCCATGCGCTGCACAACCTGATTGACGACCCCGCCTACGCTCCGGAAGTGGACGCGCTGCGCAGCGAACTGAAGCAATGGATGCAGGAAACGGATGACCCCGCGCTGGCGGCGCTGCGCCGGCGCCAGTCGCCCCAGGCGTGCGCGCAATTCATGCTCGAGGTCCGCCAGGTGCTCGGCGGCACGAGCTGAGTCCTTTCCGTCACCGGTCGCACCTGCTGTGACCTTCGCGCGACAGCGGGGCGTGATCGAATCCGTCGGGCTGAATCTGCGTGCGCTCAGCACGCGGCGCCAGGGGCGACAACGGCTCAGGGTCTGACACGGAAGCGGATATTGGCCCCGCGTCATGGTGTTGTTCGCCGCCGGCGTCGCGACGCGGCGCCTCCCGCAGAAAATCATTGACACACGCCGCCGGGCTTGCTTATGATTGATATGAAGCGGTTCATATTGCAGTTTTTCGTCATGTATGGCAGTCGCTTGCGTTCATGTTCACCCCTGTTCAGAGGGGCGACATGCTGCGCCTGGGCCGAGGTGGTCCGGTGCGGTCGATGGGGTGGGGTAAGCGTGGAGCCTGCTGGTGCCGACCCTCAGCAAACCACAACGACAACGCCAGTCCGCTGCGCCGGCGGGCCCGCGCCCGCGCGCCACGCTGGCGCAGGTGGCGCAGGCGGCCAGCGTCGCGCCCGCCACCGTGTCGGGCATCCTCAACAACCGCGCTGACTGCTACGCCTCCGACGCCACCCGCCAGCGCGTGTATGACACCGCCCGCCGGCTGGGTTATCGCCCCAATCTGGTGGCGCGGGCGCTTTCGGGCAAAGGCACCGCCACCCTCGGACTGGTCGTGCCCGGGCTCGCCAGTGAAATCTCCGGCCTCAAGTTCCTGGGCTTTGAAACCGCCGCCCGCGCCCAGCGTTACCTCACCCTCGTCACTTCCACCAACAATGAGCCGGCGCTGGAAGACCAGGCGATCCGCTGGCTGCTCGATCGCTGCGTGGACGCCATCGCCGTGCTGCCGACGGAGCGTGGCCGACATGATGAACTGCGCCAACTGACGCAGTCGGGCTTTCCCGTCGTGACGCTGGATGCGCATGGGCTGCTGGATTTTCCCGTGGATGATGTGAGCGTTGACGCCCACGCCGGCGGCCGACTGGCGATCGAACATCTGCTGAGCCTGGGCCGCCGCCGCATCCTGCTGGCGGGCAACGCGCAGCGCTGCATGCTCAACGACCACAAGCTCGCGGGCATGCAGGCAGCACTGCGTGATGCCGGTTTGCCAGTTCCCGCGCGCATGGATGTCAGCCACAACATGGTGATGCTTGCCGCCTTCGATCCGCTGGCGTTTGAGCCGCTGCGGCAATACCTCGCGGCGCATCGCGGGCAGTTCGACGCAGTGTGTTGTCTGGGCGATTCACTGGCGCTGCCGGTGATGCGGTTTGTGCTCGAACAAGGTCTGCGCGTGCCGCAGGACGTCGCCATCACCGGCTACGACGCCATGGCGCTGTCGGGTCATGTGCCGTTGCCGCTGACCACCGTGCGCCATGCGCTGGAAGACGTCGGCCGACTCGCCTTCGACCTGCTGGCGCAGCGTCTGGCGGGAGAACGGGCCGCGTCTGACGTGCGCCGGCATCTGGTGCCGCCCCAACTGCTCGTGCGCGCCAGCACGGCCGGATCGACCACGAACCTTACCACAGGAACCTCGGCATGACGTTCACCCCCGCCGTTCGTCATCGCGCGTTCACCCTCATCGAACTGCTGGTGGTCATCAGCATCATTTCATTGCTGATCGCCATTCTCCTGCCCGCGTTGGCGAGCGCCCGCGAGGCGAGCCGGCGCAATGTCTGTCAGAGCAACATGCGGCAGTTCCATTACGCCATCCTCTGCTATGCCCAGGACAACGGCGACTATGTGACCACCGCCTTCAATAATCCCGACCTGCGCCCCTACATCGCCAAACCCAAAGACGGCTCCACCGGCACCGACCTGCACCGCAACGGCTGTCCCAGCAAAGGCGAACTCGAAGGCAAGACCGGCTGGGGCGGGCGGTCCTTCGGCGTCATCGGCACCGTCGGCGGCGCGTGGACCTGGACCGGCGTCTACCGCCACGCCGACGTCGCCAAGCCCAGCGTCACCGGCTACGGCGGAGACTGCTACACCACCACTTTCTCCAGTTCCGCCCATTTCGAACGCGACACCATTGCCGCCGGCCGCCATCGCGCCCAGGGCATGAGCTTCTGGTATTTCGATGGCCATGTCCGATTTCTGGCCGCCAACTCCTACAACCCGACCACCGAGACTTTTCCCGACGGCCAGTGGCGATTTATGCCCAACAGCCACACTTTGCCTGGCAATGACACCGCACCGCCGTGTAACTTGTACAAAGGGTGTTTCTGGCATCCGTACTGATTCGGGATAAGTTCATACGCGATGCCGGGGACGACCACTGAAGCAGCCGGGGGAGGAGAGCCGCCATGTCCATCCGCCTGCCTGAGCGTTGCTGGTCGCGCCGATCCATGCGTGGGGATCGCGCCTTCACCCTCATCGAACTGCTGGTGGTCATCAGCATCATCTCGCTGCTGGTGGCGATTTTGCTGCCCGCGCTCGCCAGCGCCCGCGAGTCGGCGCGCCGCATCCAGTGCGCCAGCGGGGTGCGCCAGATGCTCTTTGCCGTGGTGGCCTACGACACCGACTTCCTGGCGGTGCCCTGCGGCAAGTACAACCAGGCCAACGGCGTGCGCGTCGGCGCCTACGCGCTTAAGCAGCACTATGGCGTGACCCTGCAGATGGTCGAGTGCCCCGACTCGAACGTGCCCGTCAGCGGCATCCGCTTCCGCTGGACCACCGTCAACGACGACAGCGATCAGGGCGACATGACCTATGTCTTCCTCAGCGGCGCCGGTGGCCATCCCCGCTATCCCAAATGGCTGGGTTGGGAATCCTCCACCCTGCCGCATCGGGCGTCGGGATTCTTCCCCTCCATGTCCATTTCCAAAGCCTTCAGCTGTTACAACGACGACGCCCAGACCATCCTGCTCAAACAGCAGCAGCCCAGCCGCTTGCCGGTGATTTTTGACCTGAACTACATGGGCTATGGCGTGTCCGTCAGCACGCTCATGCCCGATTTCTCCAATCACCTGCTGTCCGGCGGCGGGGGGGCCGGCTCCAACGTCGGCTTCCAGGACGGGCACGTGCAGTGGAGCAATCCCAACAACGGCGAAGCCTGGAACGTCTTCGGCGGCACCGCCAGCAACTCGGGTTATCTCGAAGTGCCCGGCTCCGCGCCCTCGGGTGCAGTCTTCTGGGTGCCCGGAACCTGAAACGCGGCCGCCGATGATTCAGCCGCCTTCCGCCGCTTTCACCGGCTGGGGCGCCGCCGCGATGCCATGCCCGAAACGCAGCATGTGGCCATCCAGATCCGTCACCCGCATCTCACGCATGCCCCAGGGATAATCAGTCGGCGGCTCGACGATGCGCGCCCCGCGCTGCTGATATTCAGCGTGAAACGCATCGACATCATCCACAAAAATGCTCATCCACGTCCCCGCTTGCCCTTGCCCCTGCCGGCAGAGAAAGATGCACGCTTCCCCCCGGCTCACGCAGGCAAAGCCCGGCGTCGTGTCATTGGGCGCGGTCCAGTCCCACTCTTTTTTGAAGCCCAGTTGGTCGACGTAGTACGCGCTGCTGGCGACCACATCCTGCACGCAGAGGATCGGCGTCAGGCCGGTGACTTGAGGCATGGCGGGTGCTCCGGGGGGGGTCCGGGGGTGCTCCGGGGGGGGCTTCGCGGGGAGAGGGGGGTTACTGCTCTTGCGCCGCAGCTTTCTGCGCGCGTTGCTGGGCGTCAAACTCGATGGATTCGAGCAACGCGCCCACGGGGTCGTCTTCTTTCTCGTCATACTTCTGTTGCAGCAGATTGAGCAGGCTGGCGGCAAAACGGCGTTGCGACAGGCCGCGCTGCTCGAGCAGTTCCAGCAGCTGCGCTTCGGTCAGGTGGCTGTTGGCGAACAGACGCAGATCCACTGCCACGAGCTGTTCGGTTTGCCGGCGCTGGCGGCGCGTGCGGCGGACGCTGCGGCGTTCCTTGGATTCGTCGGGCGGGTCATCGGCTTTGACGACCGCCAGTTGAATGCCTTTGCCGGGGTCGTCGCCGCGCCAGCGATCGCCGGGTTTCAGGCCGTAGGTGTTGAACCCGACAATGCGATGCGGGCCCTGGAAGGTGCGTTCGCCCTGGCGTTCAATCAGTTCCAGGCGTTGGCGGAACTGAAGCTGGATATTGCTGTCATCACGGCTGTAGCCGTCCTGGGCCCGGGCGCGCAGGCGGGCGTCCTCGATCTGACGCTGCACATCGTCGGCGTCCACCAGCCAGATGTCGCGGACGATCATGTCGGTCGGGCTGCGGACTTCGACGACCTCGGCGCTGTGGATGTAGCCGTAGTTCCCGATTTTCCACTCGGGCAGCGCCTGCGCCAGGGCCTGGGCTTCGGCGCGCGGGGGGACGTATTTTTCCTGCTTGGTGAGGTTGATGAACACCCGCACGGTGCGTCGGCGTGTTTGGCCGCGTAAGGCTTCCTCGACCGTCAGCGAGGCGTTCGAGTCATAGCGTTTGTCGTAGTAGGGGCAGACGACGTACTCGCCTTCCAGGGCGGCGCAGCGGGCGGCGAAGCGTTGCCAGTAGCTGCGCCACGCCGACTCAATGCGTGGCTGGGGCACGGCGGCGGCTTCTTCCTCGGTCGCCAGCGGCGGCAGCGCCTGAGCCGACGCACGGGCGCTGGTCAGCAGCAACACCAAAACCAGCACGGCCAAGGCACGCCAGCCCGATTGCGAAATGGAATGCAGCACGCGCATGGGGTCACGATCCGGCGGCGGCGCTTTTGGCGGCGGCTTCCTCCAGCACATCAATCATGGTGCTGCGCAGGTTGGAGGAACCCCGGCTGCGCACCTGGCTTTCGATGAGGTCCGCCATGGCTTTGATGGTCAGGCCGCGCTCTTTGAGCAATTGGATGAACTGGTCTTCGTCAAGCCCGCGTTCGAGTTGCTCGACCGGCACGAGAATGAGCGTCCGGCCGATGCCCGGGGTGTCCGTGACGCCGATGATCGCCACCTGCACGCCCCGGCCGCGCGGCCCGCGCCAGATGCTGCCGGTGGCGAGTCCCTCCGTGGAGAAGCCCTGGGCCCGCAGCAGCTGATTCTGCTCGGAGAAAGCGGACTGGCCCCGGCACTCCCGGTCGCGCAGCGTGTACATGTAGTCGACCACCTTGCTCGCCAGTTCCCAGCCTTTTTTCTCGCGCAGGTCTTTGTGCTGATCCTCGCGGGCGCGGCGCACTTCATCGCAATCCAGCAGCCGCAGCTCCCGCACCACCATGTCCTGCGGCCCCAGCACGCGCTCCACCCGCAGCGAGTAAATCCAACCGTATTGCCCCACCGTCAGGTCCGGCAGCGCCATCGCCTGCAACTGCGCTTCTTCCTGGGGCATGCTCACCGTCATGCGCATCGTGCCCTGCCAGCTTTTAGCTTCGATCTCCGTGCGTCCCGCCTGCTTGAGCACGTCATCGACGGTCACGCCCCGGCTGTTGGGATAGCGCGGGTTGTAGCCGCGGATGCACAGGAACTGGTCGTCAAAGCGCACATACCCGCTGGCGACGGTCTGCCAGTAGCGACGCCAATAGCTGCGCGCCTTGGGATCGAGCGCCTCGACCTCCGCAGCGTTGTCGGCGGGTTTGCCGGCAGGGGCGGGAGTCTGGCTGTGCGCCGCCAGCGGGCACAGGCACAGCAGCAGCGTCAGGCTCAGCAACAGACGCGTCCCACGCGGCGCGGTGTTTCGCGGCCGCCGCGCAGCCGTTCGGTCATTCAGCCCGGAATCAGGCATGGCACTTACTCCCGATCAATCACGGGCGGTCCACAATGACGAGCGCGCGGAACATCCCCGAATTGCACCCCGCGCGTGCTTCATTGTAGCGTACCGTTCCGCGTGCGCCTGACCCGCCTGATTTCGCCTTCTGGAGCGCTATGTCATGACTCATCCCGCCCTCCCCGCCCAGCCCGCCATTCTCACCACCACCGTTGGCTCCTATCCCGTGCCGGATTGGTTGGCGGCATTGCCCAGCGAGCAGGCGGTGCTCGACGCCACGCGCGTCATCATCGACCAGCAGCGCCAGGCGGGCATCGACCTGCCCACCGATGGTGAACTGTATCGCTATGACATCAACCATCCCGACACCAACGGCATGATCGACTACTTCGTGCGCCCCATGGCCGGCGCCCGGGCGGACCTGGGCCGCAGCGAGGTGGAAGCGTTCCGCAAGCTGGCGCCGATGAACTTCCGCGCCAAGCCGGCGGCGGTCGTCGAAAGCGCGCTGGGCGAAGGCAGCCTCAACCTGCTGGCGGATTGCCAGCGCGCCATGAGCGTCACCGATGACCCGCTCAAGTTCACCGTCACCAGCCCGTACATGCTCGCCCGCACGCTGCTGGATCGGCACTACGGCGATTTCGAAAAGCTGCTCCTGGCGGTCGCCCAGGTCATCGCCGACCAGGTGCGCGGCCTGCCCTGCGCCTGCGTGCAGGTCGATGAAGCCAACATCCCCGGCAATCCCGACCATGGTCCCCTGGCCGCCAAATCCATGAATGTCGTGCTCGACGCCATCGACCCCGGCGTCGAACGCGCCGTCCACTTCTGCTTCGGCAACTACGGCGGGCAAACCATCCAGAAAGGCGCCTGGAAGCCGCTGACCGATTTCCTCAACAGCCTGCACTGCAACCATCTCGTGCTCGAACTGGCGCACCGACCCGCCAGCGACATCGAAGCGCTTAAGGACATTCGCCCCGAGATCGCCCTGGGCATCGGCGTGGTGGACATCAAGGTCAATCACATTGAAACGCCCGACGAAATCGCCCGGCGGATCGAAGCGGTGGAAAAAGCCGTGGGCCCGGGGCGCGTGCGCTGGGTGCATCCCGACTGCGGCTTCTGGATGCTCAAACGCAGCATCGCGGACCGCAAGATCGCGGCGCTGGTGGCGGGCCGCAACGCTTACCTGGGCCTGCGCTGACGCCGCGCGGCGCTGCGGGACGCGGCATTGACCGGCGCGGGGCTTTGCGTCATGCTGCCCACATGAGCAAACGCAAGAAGACGCCCAACCTGCTGTTGATCTGGACCGACGAACAACGCGCCGACACCCTTGCCGCCGCGGGCAACAATCAGATCATCGCGCCCAATCTCAACCGGCTGGCGGATCAGTCCACGGTGTTTCGTCGGGCGTACTGCACGCAGCCGGTCTGCACCCCCAGCCGGGCGACGATCCTTTCGGGCCAGATGCCCCACCAGCATGGCTGCACCCGCAACAACATGCCCTTGCCCAAGGATGTCCCCACGCTGGCGGAGATGCTGCCCAATCATCACTGCGCCTACTTCGGCAAGTGGCATCTGGGCGATGAGGTCGTGGCGCAGCGCGGCTTCACCGATTGGGTGAGCGTCGAAGACGGCCCGTACCGCAAGTACTACTCCAAGCCCGAATACCTCGAACGCTTCAGCGACTACCACCATTTCCTCAAGCAAAACGGCTTCGCCCCGGACGCCCGCACGACCGAAGGCCCGAAGGTGTTCTCGCGCAACTTCGCCGCCGGCCTGCCCGAACGCTTCACCAAGGCGGGTTTCCTGGGCGATCGCGCCGCCGCCTTCCTCAGCGAATACGACGGCGACCAGCCGTTTTTCCTGAGCGTCAATTTCCTCGAGCCGCACATGCCGTTCTTCGGTCCGCTCAACGACCTGTACCAGCCGGATGATCTGGAAGTCGGCGCCGCTTTCGCCCAGCCGTTGCCTGACGACGCGCCGCTGCGCAATCGCCTGATGAGCGCCAAGTATCAGCAGCACGGCTTCGGCGGCATGGAACTCAAAGACGAAGCCGGCTGGCGCCGACTGCGCGCCAACTACTTTGGACTCGTCTCGCTGGTGGACGATGCCGTGGGGCAGATTCTCACCGCCCTGGAGCATTCGGGCCATCACGACGACACGCTGGTGGTCTTCACTTCCGACCACGGCGACATGATGGGCGATCACCGCATGCTCGCCAAGTGCGTCATGTACGAGCAGGCGATCCGCATTCCCTGGCTGGTGCGCGCCCCGTGGCTGGGCCAGGAGCAGCGGCTGATCGACGACCCCATCAGCCAGATTGATCTGGTGCCCACGGTGCTGGATTTGCTGGGTCAGCCGCAGCCGGCGCAACTGCAGGGCACGAGCCGCGCGGGCGTGGTCGCCGGCGAAAGCAGTCTGGCGGACAACGACGTGGTGGTGGAATGGAACCCGATGGAGTTCATCGGCGGAGCGCAGGTCGAAGGCTTCACCCTCGAGCAGACGCAGGCCGTCGATGAGCAGACCTGGCGCACGCTGGTCAGCCCGGATGGTTGGAAGCTGAACCTGTGCCCGACGGATCGCTGCGAACTCTTCAATCTGAATCAGGATCCGGACGAACTGCACAACCTGATTGACGACCCAGCGCAACAACAGCGCGTCCGGGAGATGACCGCACGGGTGCGCGCCTGGCAGCAGCGCATGCACGACAGCGCGCCCTTGCCCGCCGGGGCGTGAGGCGACAATCCGCGCCACGCGACGGCATATTCCCTTTGCAAAATATGCACTGCTTCCCGGCGGCGCGATATGTTCATGGCATGGCGGCTGACGCTGCGTGATTTGCGGTTGGCTATTGACCGCAGCGAACTGCCCTCCTAACGTAAGTTTGCCCATGGTGGATTTCCGTTCCACCCCCCGCGGGCAGCACTCGGATTGACGTTCAGCAACTGATTACGCGTTCCTGCCGTTGATCCCCTCCGTGCGCGGTTCTGGTGCTCATGAACCGCGCTGCCTACCTGGGCGCATTTGAGCGACCTCGCAATGAGGCGCGACGCGCCGGCCTGATTTCGCCCATGGCTTCCCGGATGGGGAAGCGACAACTCGGCGGCCCACTCCAGTCGGCGTGCGCGCCGGCTGCGCCTGGGTTGCGTTCACTGCCTCACCCCCGGCGGCGCCGCCCCCGCCGCGCTGATTCTCTGTTTCCCTCGCGCAAGCCCCGGCCAACGTTGGCCGGGGTTTTGCTTTTGGTGCGCCTCGACCGCCCGTAAAATGCCGGCGCATGACTGACCCGCATGTCGAACTGCGCCAGATCAGCAAAGTTTTCGCCGGCGTCACCGCGCTGGCGGACGTGTCGCTGTCGATCGCCGCCGGCTCCTGTCACGCCCTGGTCGGCGAAAACGGCGCGGGCAAAAGCACGCTGGGCAAAATCCTGGCCGGCATCCATCAGCCCGATGCCGGGGAAATCCGCCTGCGCGGGCAACCCGTCCGGCTGACTTCGCCCGCCGTCGCCCGCCGCCACGGCATCGCCGTCGTCCATCAGGAACTGGCGTTCTGCCCCGACCTGTCCATCGCGGAAAATCTCTGCCTGGGCGCCTGGCCCACCCGCTGGGGAACCTTCCTCCGCCGCGGCGTGATGCACGCCCGCGCCCGCGCCATGCTCAGCGCCATCGGCGTCACGCTCGACGTCGCCACGCCCATGCGCCAACTCAGCACCGCCCAGGAGCAGATGGTCCAGATCGCCGCCGCCGTGGGCGCCCAGGCGGAGCTCATCATTTTCGACGAACCCACCAGTTCCCTCTCCGATGCGGAAAGTCAGCGGCTTTTTGCCGTGATGCGCACGCTCGGCCAACGCGGCGTCACGATGGTCTACGTCTCCCATCGCCTGGCGGAAGTGCTGACGCTGTGCCAGCATGTCACCGTGCTGCGCGACGGACGACAAGTGCAAACGCTGCCGATCGCCGCAGTCACCAGCCAGCGACTGGTGGAACTGATGACCGGCCGCCAGCTCGAGCAACGCCAGCCGCGCCATCTCGAACAACCTGCCGGCGCCCCGCGCCTGGTCGTCCGCGACCTCGCCAGCCCCGGCCGCTTCGCCGGCGTCAACCTGCAGGTGAAGCGCGGCGAAATCCTCGGCCTGGCGGGACTCGTCGGCGCCGGCCGCAGCGAAGTCGCCCAGGCGCTCTTCGGCCTCGACCGCAACGCCACCGGCCACGTCAGCGTTGATGACCAGACGCTCCCCCTGGGCAACCCCCGCGCCGCCATGCACGCCGGCGTGGCGCTGGCGCCCGAAGACCGCAAGCGGCAGGGGTTGATCCTCGCCCACAGCGTGCGCGAAAATTACGCCCTGGCGTCGCTGCGACAGTTCACCCGCGCCGGCCTGCTCCGCCGCGCGCCCGAACGTCATGCCGCCGCCGCCGCCTGCGCCCAACTGGCGGTGCGCACCCCCAGCGTGGAAACCGCCGTGGGGGCGCTGTCCGGCGGCAATCAACAGAAAGTCGTGCTGGCGCGCTGGTTGGCGCGGGCGCCGAAGGTGCTCATCGTCGACGAGCCGACGCGCGGCATCGACGTGGGCGCCAAAGCGGCGGTGCATGAGCTGCTCGACGAACTGGCGCGCCAAGGCGCCGCGGTGCTGATGGTCAGCAGCGATCTGCCCGAACTCCTGAGCCTGTGCACGCGCCTGGCCGTCATGCGTCACGGACGGCTGGTGGGTGAAGTCGCGCGCGAACAATTCAGCGAATCGGCGGTGCTGCGGCTGATGGCGGGGGTGGAGCAGGCCAATGAGCGAAGGGGTTAACTGCCCAGGTCCGGACGGCAGGCGACGCTGGACGCCGGCGCTGGGGGCGCTGCTGCTGTTGCTGGCGGTGTTGCTGGTGTACGTGCCGCGCGGGCTGGTGGGGCCCATGGTCTGGGATGACGTTTACGCCATCACGCTCAACGATCGGCTCAAGACGCTCTGGCCTCCCGACGCGCACCTGTGGTCGGAACCGGAGACGACCAGCGCCGGCCGACCGGTGCTGGCGCTGAGTCTGGCGCTCAACTATGCCGTGGGCGGCCTGGCGGTGCGCGGCTACCACGCGGTCAATGTGACGCTGCATCTGCTCAATGTTCTGCTCTGGTGGGCGCTGCTGACGCGCGTGCTGCAACGGGGGCCCGGCGCGGCGCTGCGTGATCCCGCGCTGGCCGCCTGGACCGCCGCGTTGCTGTGGGCGGTGCATCCGCTGGCGACCCAGCCGGTGGCGTACATCGTGCAGCGCGGCGAACTGCTGGTCACGCTGTTCTATCTGCTGACGCTGCTGCTGGCGCTGCCGCGAAAGCGCGCGGAGCAATGGCAGACGGCGAGCTGGGGCTGCGTGGTGGCTGCGGGCGGCGCCAACCTGCTGGGCATGCTCAGCAAGGAAGTGATGGTCACCGCGCCGCTGGCGGTGGTGCTGTTGGATTACGTGCTGATGGGTTTGCCGCTGCGGGAAATGCTGGCCAAACGCGGGCGGTTGTACGTCGCGTTGGCGCTGGGCTGGGCAGCGCTGGCGGTGCTGGTGCTCACCGCGCCGCGCGGGGAGTCGGTGGGCGCGGACCTGGGTCTGTCGCGCTGGGAATACCTGACCACGCAGGCGGGCGTGCTGTGGCATTACCTGCGGCTGGTGGTGTGGCCCAGTCCGCTGGTGTTCAGCTATGCGTGGCCCACCGCGACGCAGTGGTCGGACTATGCGCTCCCCGGGCTGGGCATCCTGTTGTTGCTGGCGCTAACGAGCTGGGGCTGCTGGCGGCGGCGGTTGTGGGCGCTGGCGCCGGGCGTTTGCTTTCTGGTGCTCGCGCCCAGTTCATCGGTGTTTCCGGTGGTGACGGAACTGGCGGCCGAGCGGCGCATGTATCTGCCCTTGGCGCTGCTGCTGGGTTTGGCGGCCGGTGGTTGGTGGCAGTTGACGCGGCCATGGCGCAGGGTCGCCGTGCTGGCGTTGCCGCTGTTGCTGGCGCTGGGCGCGGGGTGCATGGCGTGGCGGCATCTGGCGGTGTATCAATCGGGGATCGCGCTTTGGCGGTCCGTGCTGGCCGCCCAGCCGCGTCATGCTTTGGCGCATGACGCATTGGCGGTGCACCTGCTGGACGCCGGGGACCTTGCCGGCGCGCAAGGCGAGATCGAGCAGGCACTGGCGCTGGAGCCGCGGCTCGCCAGCGCGTGGTACAACCGGGGTCAGCTCGAACAGCGACGTGGTCAGACGGATGCGGCGATCGCCGCCTACCGGCGCGCGACGGAGCTGCGGCCGGGCTTCGCCAGCGCGGAGCACAATCTGGCGGTGCTGCTTTTTCACACCGGCCAGTTGGCCGCCGCCGAAGCGCACTATCGCAACGCCGTGACGGCGCGGCCGGCGTATGGCTTGGCGTGGTTCAACCTGGGCGTGCTGTTGTATCGCCAGGAGCGGTTTGCCGAGGCGATTTCCTGCCTGCGCACCGCGCAGACGCTCCAGCCCCGGCAGGCTCAGACGGCGTTCTACCTGGGCCTGGCGTACGCCCAGCAGGGCGACATTCGCGCGGCGGCTGGATGCTTCGCGCGGGTGCTGGAATTGGATCCGCAGCATGCCGACGCCCGGGCGAATCTGGAGCACGCCTGGCGTCTGCTGGCGTCTCCCTGATCGGCGGACCTTTTCCAGTTGTCGTGCTGATCCTGTAACACCTGGCGGGAATGCAGTGTTAAGTTGGTTAGTCGTGATCCACCTCAGCGCTGCGGTTAACGCGCTCCATTCCTGTGGATCACGCAAGGAGACATCCTCATGACGCGCTGGACCATCCTGGGTCTGAGTCTGCTGCTGACGGCGACGGTGGCCGCGCGCGGACAGGACGTGACGCCGGTCTACTACAACGGCGTGGACGACGGCAAAGTCGAGGGCGTGGTGGGCAAAGCCGGCCCGGTGCGCGGCCTGGACGCGCGCGGCGTCATCGACCTGGAACGCGGCACGCTGGCGTTCTTCCGCTGGCAGGACAACGAGCCGCAGGTCAGCGAATGGAACCGCTTTGCCGGCGTCAACAGCATGCGCGGCGGGGGCTACTGGGGGATGGTGCTGGGCTTTGATGTCCGCCTGGAAGATTTCGTGCTCAACTTCTATGACGTGGGCCGGTATGCTCCCCCGCTGAAACTGCCCAGCATCTTCGGCCGCTGGCAGGCGAACACCTGGCATCATCTGGCGGTCAGTTGGGATCGGCAGCGCGGCGTGAAGGTCTACGAGGATGGGCAACTCGTCGCCAGCAACTGGGGCAGCTACGCCTGGCATTGGAACAACTTTCCCGAAACCTTATCGCTGGCGGGGACGGTGGATGAGGTGTACGTCTTTGCTGAGGTGCTCGCCGACGCCCAGCTCGCGCAGCTCGCCAAAGGTCAGAAACCCACCGGCCCCGCGCCGGCGCTCGATGGCGAGCCCGCGGCGCGGGTGAAGCTGGATCAGCAAGCGTATGGCTGGACCGCCGACGAATTGGCGCAGTTGCCGCGCGTGGCGGCAGGGGCGGGCGTGGCGCTGCAATTCGCCCGCTTCGTGGGCGCCATCGACAGCAAGCGGGCGTACGCCCAGGTGTTTGAAGGCTTGATGTTCTCGACCTGGCCCGACGACATGTACAGCGCGACGCTGTGCGGCAAGCGCCTTGACCTGCTGCTGGAGCCGGGTTCGCGCTTCGACCGCGTGCGCCTGTTCCTGCAGCGGCCATTCACCGGCGAACTGCGGGCGGCGAAGGCGGCGGTCAGCGTGCCCAGTGCGGCCGACCCGGCGACGCTGGGTTCCCAACTGGGTATGAGCTTCATGGGGGAACTGCCGGCGACCATCAGCGAAACGCCGCTGCTGCAGATTGGCACCGCGCACGCGCAGGTCTGGCATCATCAATTGAATCAGATGGTGGAAGCCGACCGCATGGTGCTGACGCGCGAAGTTGGCATGGTGGGACAGGTGGACTTCTATCGCGCCACGCCGGCAGGTCAGCTCAACACCGCCGCCCCGAAGCTGACCTTCAACGCCGTTGACGCGCTGCCCGAGTGCGAGACGAGTCAGGTGCTCATCGGGCAGACCACCACGCGCTGGCGCCGCTTTGCCGTGGCGCAGAGCGCTGCGGGTGAGGCAGTGAAACACGCAGCGCCGGCGTTCGGCGGTTTTCAGGCGGTGACGGAATTTCCCACGGATGCCCAGGCGCTCACGGGCGTGGCGGTGACGCTGGTGGTGGAACCACTCACGGAGCCGACACCGGTGCGGGTGACGATCAAGGAGCCGGTCAACGGCATGCGTGATTGGCTCATCGGCGATGTGCTGCTCGAGCCGCGCGCCGGGGCGACCGGGCCACAGCAATACGTGGTGGTGCTGGAAGGTCGGCCGGTGATCAACCTGCCCGCGCGCCGGGTGCCCAACAAGAAGGAAATGATCGACGTCCCCGGCACGCCGCTGGGCGTGGCGGTGGTGGTCGGCGCGCCGGCAACTTTCCACCTGGGCGCCGGTGGCTGCACGATTCAGGGACTGAGCACCACGCTGGAAAAAGCCTTGCCCGCCGCTGCCGACGATCAGGTGGAATTCATGCGGCAAACCTACTCCACCGTGATGGAAGGTCACGCCTACCGCGACAAAGCGCTGGTGGCGGCGATGACCTGGCTGGCGAAGTTCGCGCCTCAGCGGCTGGAGTTCCGTCAGATGTACGAGCGGGTGGACAAGCCCATCTGGTTTGAAGGCCAGGACGTCCCGCCGCTGGTGCGCCCGGAAGTGCAGAACGACACCGGCGCGCCGGACTGGGCGTTCAGCCAGATGCAGAACCTGCGCGAGCATCGCCGGCTGACGCACTGGCGCATCGACCACTGGCAACTGGCCAACGGCGAAATGGGCGGCGTGTGGAATGACGACACCATTCATGTCGAAAACTGGTTGGGCATGGCGCTGGCGCTTGACGACGAGGGCCGGATCAAGCAAGCCATCCGCAAGCTGTGCGACGGCAATTGGCTGCATCTGGATGAGCAGGGCGTCGGCCGATATGTGCAGGACGCCTGTCATTACTACGAGGAAGGCAGCGGCATCCAGGCGATGCGTCTGCTGATCGACTACGGCGACCCGGTGGTGGTCAATCGCATCCTCACCGCCGCCAGCCATCTCGAGCCGTGGCTGCAGCGAAACAGCGCGGGCGTTTACATTCCCCAGAGCGAGTACTACAGCCTCAACGAAGTGTGGACCATGCGCAACCTGCTGGATCCGAAAATGGCGGGCCATCGCGCTGATCCGCTGGTGCCGGCGGCTTATCTCGTCTGGTACAACCGCCACCCGCAAGGTCTGGCGTACCATCGGGGCCATGGCTTCGTCAATGCCCTGCACGGCCACGCCGCCATGGCGGAACTGAGCTACCCGGCGCGGCTCGAGCAGTTGGCGCAGACCCTGACCAAACCGATCGATCGCTATGGCCCGCAGCCGCAGCTGGACGCGCTCTGCTATGTGCCGGTGACTGACGCGATGCGCCAGCTCTACGGCGGGGCGTTCGTTGAACCCAAGCCGATCGGGCATTACTGGGGGGCGCGGGACACCGATGCGCATTACTTCAACTGGAAAATCTCGGGCGACAACCGCTGGCTGGTCGCCAGTGATCAGCGGGTGCTGGACTGGTTCTACTCGCACGATTGGGTGAACACCGCGGCGCAGCCTTCGCGCGATCGCTGCCCCTTGCCGCGCTTCGCGCTAATCCGCGCCCGGCTGGGTGGATTGGCCGCCAATCGCGGGTCGATGTCCCCGCCCTGGCCGCAGCACGCCTGGAGCATTGAACGCGGCGCCAACGACGCGGCGGTGCTGGTGCGTGAGAACCTGCCCACGCGCCTCGTCGCCCAGCTCTACCCCTTCACGCAGGCTGACCACGCCATGGCGTTTCGGCTGTGGCGACTGCTGCCCGGACGCTATCGCTTCACGCTCCAGCGCGACGCCAACGACGACGGCGTGGGCGAGCAGCAGCTCTGGACCAGCGAACAGGATGTCACCCGCGGCTCACGTCTGAACCTCACGCTGCCGGCCGGGCAACTGAGCCTGCTGACGGTTGAAGCCCTGGAAACCCATGAGCCCCAGTACGACCTGCCCGATGCCGCCATCGGCGCCGGCACGGTGGACCTGGTGTACGACGAGCATCTGGTGGTGAAGGTCTACAACCTGGGCACGCAGCCCGCCGAGAACGTGCGGGTGCGCGTGTGCGACGGCCGCAGCGGCCAGGTGGTGCTGCGTGGCGAACAAGTCATTGACCGCATCGACGCGCCGCTGGATTTCCAGCCCCGCTACCGCGCGGTGGAGTTCAAGAACATCAACGCCAACACGCTCGGGTCGATCATCATCGAGGTGGATCCCGAAGGGCAGACGCCGGACCTGAACCGGGACAACAACCGGTATGAGCTGCGGTTTTGAGCGGGGCGGAGGCGCAAGCGGGGTTGGCGGTGCGCCTGGGGCAGCGGTGTTGGCGTCGTTGTGCGCTGTGGCTCAGTTGGTGAAGGGGGCGCGGTCCCAGCCGGCGTCGGAAACGGAGGGCGCGGTGGGCGGGGGGAAGATCGCGTTGAAGCCCCAGTAGCGTTTGAAATTGAAGGCGTACTCGCGGTTGGCGCGGGCGGCGGTGGTGGTGGTGTCGCCCTTGTAGCTGATGCCGCCGCCGTGGCCGTCGAGGTAGGCGACGTTCAGGCTGCGCATCGCCACCAGGCCGGTGCTGTTGGCGACGGCGGGATGCGGCGGGTTGGCCCACGCGGCGTCGGTTCGGCCGAACATGAGCATGTCCACGTAATCGTTGTAGGTGGTGTAGGTCGCTCCGCGCCAGGAGCTGTCGGAGTAGAACATGCCCAGCGAGGGCTTGATCACCACATCCAGCCGGGCTGGCCCCAACCCCAGCGAGGTCGAGCCATTGGCCATCATCATGACGTTGCCCGCGTAGTGCCAGCCGGGGCCGGGGGTGCGAATGGCGGTCCAGTTGTTAGCGCTGGCGGCCGTGACCGGGCAGTAGAGCACTTTGTTGGTGTTGAGATAGCCGGCGTTCTGCAGGTCGGTGCTGAACTGCAGGTCGGGGGCGTAGTTCAGGTTGTCGGCGGAGTAACTGAAGCTCGCCAATGCGACCTGGCGCACCTGGGTGGAGCATTGCGTGTTCTGGGCGGCGTAGCGGGCCTGCGCCAGCGCCGGCAGCAGGATGGCGACCAGCAGGGAGATGATGGAAATGACCACCAGCAGCTCAATGAGCGTGAAGGCGGGGCGCGACGATCCGAGCGGCTGGGGTTGGTCGGTCATGTCCGGGTCTCCTCGAAGGATGAAAGTTGCGGTCCCACCTGTTTCACGCTGTTCGGCGGACCGGCGGTGTCACCGGTGACCAGCCGCGCCTGCACCACCACGCGCCGGCAGCCGGGGCGCGGCTGGCGCACTGCCGCGATGAGCATTTCCACTGCTGACTGCGCGAGCTCATCGAGCCCGACATCCACGGAAGTAAGCGTCAGCGGCCAGTGGGCTTCATGGCGTCCACCGCCCACGCCCACCACGCTGAAGTCACCCGGCACGGTCAGCCCGCGCGCCCGCAGACATTGCCGCGCATGCCACGCCGCCTGATCGGTGTCGCAGAAAATCGCCGTCAGCTCGGGGGCGCGGGTCAGCAGTTCGTCGAGCGCGGCTATGACGTCATGGGTGGCGCATTCGATGATGTGCTGGGCGCCGCGCTGCGCGTCGAGTCCCGCCGCCTGCAGCGCGGTGAGAAAACCCTGGGCGTAAGCCTGATGCACCGCGCGCTGGCGTGGACCCACCAGCATGCCGATGTGCTCATGACCGAGTTGCCGCAGGTGTGTGATGGCACAGTCGGCGGCGGTGCTGGGATCGGTGGTGACCTGATCGACGCCCGCCGAACTGGGTGTGGTGCCCATCAGCACCACCGGCATCATCCAGTGTTCCAGCCGCGCCAGCAGCGCCGGCGTCACCGCGCCCAGCAGCACCACGCCGTCCACCCCCACTTCGCGGAAGATCGGCGGCAATTCGTCCTCCGCCAGCTGCCCGCTGTCGCACAGCGACAGTTGCAGCCGCATCCCCGCCGCCCGCGTGACCCGCTCAACCCCGGCAATCAGGCGACCATAGTTCGCATGCCCCAGCTCCCGATCGCACAGCACCACGCCCAGACAGTTGGTCCGCTGGGTGGCGATGCTGCGGGCGGCGGCATTGGGGCGGTAACCATGCTCCAGCGCCAGCTTGCGGATCCGGCGGGTGACGTGGGCGCTGATGCGCGGGTCATTCGCCAGGGCCCGGGTGACGGTGGTGCGGGACACCTGCGCCAACTCGGCGAGCTGGCGTTGACTGATGCGGGGCGGGTTGGCGGAAGCAGGTGTAGGCATGCTAATGCACTCGTGTGCATATGATCGAGTGTGGTTGAAGCGATGTCAATACCAAATATTCGACGAACAAAATGGGCATTGCTCCAAGCCGCTCTCCCGCATATGCTGATAATCAGTGCACACGTGTGCATTGATGGTTTTTGTCTCGACGGATATCCCGGTCCCGCTGATCCCCCTGTTCTGGAGTGCTGTTGATGTCCCTGACGCAAAAATTCGGCTTGAGCCGGAGGTTATCCGGCGTGTCGCTGCTGCTGGGGTTGCTGATTCTGCCTTCGCTTGCCGACGCCGCCGGGGTCACGCTCATCGACGCCGGGCAGCCGCGCGCCGCGGTGCACATCGTCCCCGCCCAGCGCACCCCCGCCGAGCAGGCCGCCATGGAAGACGCCGGGAAATGGCTTACTGACGCCCTCACCCTGGCTGCCGGCGCGACTGTGCCGGCGGCCGCTGAAATGCCCGCTGGTCCCGCCATCGTGCTCGCCACCGTCAGCGAACACCAGCCGGCGGGCGCCGACCTCGCTCGGCTGCGCGCCAGCTATGACGCTTATGCCATCGCCACCGAAGGCCAGCGCCTCTGGTTGGTCGGCAACAACCCCTACGCCCTGCATCATGCCGTGGCGCACCTGCTGCGCGAATTGGGCTTCCGCTACTACGCCCCGTCGGCGCGCTGGCACATCGTCCCCCAACTGAGCACGGTCAAAGTAGACCTCAATGTCACCGACGCCCCCGACCTGTCCACCCGCAGTATCTGGTACGCCTACGGCAACCCCATCGGCGACCTGACCGCCAACTACCGCCGCTGGGCGCAGGCCAATCGGCTCTCCCTCGCCAACCGCACCAACAACGGGCACAGCTACGGCCACATCATCAACCGCAATCTCGAAGCCTTCACCGCCCACCCGGAATACTTCGCCCTCCAGCCCGACGGCACCCGCCATTCCGTCAAGTCGCCCGCGGCCGCCAAGTTCTGCTTCTCCAACCCCGGCCTGATCGAACTGGTCGTCAACGACCGCCTCAAACACCTCGAAGAACTGCGCCAGAGCAATCCCCTGGCGTACATGGTTTCCTGCGATCCGTCCGACGGACAGGGCACCTGCTACTGCGAAAACTGCGTCGCCCTGGGCACCACCACCGATCGCGTGTTCTCCCTGGCGAATCATGTCGCCCGCGCCCTGCGCGCCAAGTATCCCGACGCCTGGGTCGGCCTGTACGCCTACAGCAGCCATCGCCTCCCGCCGACCATCGACCTGGAACCCAATGTCTACGTGCAGGTCGCCATGGGTTTCAATCGCACCGAGTACAGCCTGCCGGAACTCGTCAGCCTGTGGTCGCAGAAAGTCGGCGCGATCGGCTTGCGCGAGTACTACGGCGTGCAGGCATGGGACTGGGGACTGCCCGGCCGAATGCGCGGCAGCAAGGTCGATTACCACCGCCAGTGGATTCCCTACTACGCCCAGCGCAAGCTCAATGCCGTCAACGCGGAAACCAACGCCAACTGGGGCGCCCAGATGCTCGGCCTGGATGTCGCCGCCGCCCTGATGTGGGACGTGGATGTCGATGTCGACGCCTTGGTCAACGCCTACTTCACCGATTGCTTCGGGACCGCCGCCGCGCCCATCCGCGCGTTGTACGACAAGTTCGACCTGGGCTCCCCGCTTCAGCCGGCGACGCTCCTGCCCATGTTCAAGGATGTCCAGCAGGCGGCAACCCTCAGCAGCGATCCGCAGGTGCAGGCGCGCTTGAATGACCTGATGGCGTACCTGGTTTATGTCGAGGAATACCGTCGGTTTTCGTTGGTCGAAGCGGCGCGCCCGCAACGCGATGACCTGTACTACCAGGCGCTGCTCCCGCTGATGAACTACGCCTGGCGCATCCGCGAACGCGACATGGTCCACTACTACGCCCTGGCGCGCCGCCTGTGCAACGGGTTGCCCAAGACCGACAATCGGCTGGACTTTTTCATCGGCAACAAGGAACAGGCGCCCGTCTTCCAGCAGGGCGAAGCCTACACCGACGCCGAAATTGCCGCCCGCTTCACCCAGCTCATGGAAGAACTGGCCGCCGACGCCGACGCCAACGTCACCTTCTCCCGCTATCTGGAGCCGGCGTCGCCGGCCGGCGCTGATGCCGGGCCCGGCAAGTTGTTCGTCGGCGAGGAAACCGGCGTCATCAGCTTGCGCGGGAACATCACCGGCTATCTCGTGCCCGGCGCCGCCAGCAGTTACACGTTGGCGATCAAGCCCACCGGCCGACGCGCGGTGCTGACGGTCTACGCCCGCGGCGACGACGTGCTGACGCAGCAGGAAGCGACCGACAAGGAGAGCTACACGGAGCTGCAGGTGGCGCTGCCCAAGGCCGGGGAATACCGCTGGACGCTCGAAGGCAACGCGGTGCTGCGCGCCGGGCCGGAGGTGCCGCTGATCTACGAAGCCTCGGTCTTTCAGCCGGCGTGGGTGGAATACAGCGGGCCCAGCTATTTCTACGTGCCGCGCGGCACCAGGGAAGTGCTGGTCGCCGGCTCACCGCGTTTGAGCGTGTGGGTGCCCGGCGCCAAGCAGCGGCTGGACGTGAACCCCAGCATCTACGCCGACGGCAAGCAGTACTGCGTCATCCCGGTGCCCCAAGGCGCCGCCGGCACCGTCTGGCACACCGACCCGCAAACGCGCGGGCACTTCATGCTGCTGAACATTCCGCCGCTGCTGAGCCTGCACCGCAACCAGATCTTCGTCCCGCGCGAAGTCGCCGAGGCGGACCGTCTGACCACCGCGCCGCGCTGAGAGGGTTGTTGTGGTTCTGGCTGCGTGGCGATCAAGCTGACCTAGGGCGCGGCTGCGCCGGTGGTGATCGTCAGACCAGGCGCGGCACAGCGCCAGTCGGGCCAGCGTTGCACCGAACCATTAGCGTGGTGGACCACGAACATCACCTGCAGATTCCACTGTGCCGGCACGCACGCGCCCGGCAGGGTCACGCTGAAACGCACGCCATCACGTTGCATCGGCGTCGGCTGAAACGGCAGCGTCTGCAGCGCGGGTTTGTGCAGGCAGGTGACGTGGGCAATGGGTGGCTGATCGGGGAAATGCAGGCTGATCCGCAGCGGTTGGCCAGCGCGCGCCACGGCAGGCAGCGCTGCCTCCACCGTGCCCAGCTCCGGCGGCAAGGTCCTGCCCGGCAGCGCCCGCAGCGGCACTTCCGCCAACGGCAGCATGGCGCGGCGGCGGGTCAGTTCCGCCAACTCCGCTTCCACCTGGGGCAGGCGGTCCCGCCAATGTCCGATGTGCTTGAACTCCGCCCGGCCGAAGGTGAGCTGGTCGTGGTACACGCCGACTGTGCGGGCAGCCAGCGCGCGCCAGCAGGTCAGCGCCTGACGCATCTGCTCAATCGCCTGCTCCAGCGCCGCGGCAGCGCGCGTGCATTCGAACAATTGCCAGTCAGTCATGGCGCTCAGCCGATGGGCGTGGAACTGCGCCAGGTCCGCCTGGATATGCAGGTCGAGCAGCGCGCCGCGCGCTGCCGGGGTGGGATCGACGATGCGTTCCAACGCGCTGCGTGTGGCGCGCGCCAGCTCGTGCAGATGCTGTGCGGATTGATACGGCGACCACCGGCCGTCCAGTTGCTCACCCAGGGCGGCGGTCACATATTCCGTGACCCCATAAAACTGCGTGGGATCGCTCGGCTCGATCCGCGCATCCTCAATGAGCGAGCGCCCCGCGAACAGCTCGGGCCAGAACCCCCACGCGCTGGCGGAGTATTGCAGCAGCGTGGTCAGCAAGGGCAGGATTATGCCCGCAGCGTCGAACGCTTCATCCAGCGCCGCGCCTGCCGGGCCGAAGGCTTGCTCCATCCATGTCCGCAGCGCTGCGTCGCCATGCTCCACGTCATAGCCCAGACGCCCGAACAGTTGGTAGAACCGTTCATAGCGCTGCTGTTCCCACTCGAACGGCTGCACCGCGCGGTCGGCGATGATGCGCCACGGTTGCTCCATGGGCTGATTGCTGCTGCCTTTGTTCGTCAGCGGCGCCATGACTTCAAAGCCGGCGGCGAAATCCGCACAGCCGCGCACGAAGCGGCGCACGTACTGGCGATCACCCCATTGCAGCAGGCGCTGGGTGCCGAAGTTCCACAGACGCATGATCAGCGGGGCGGCCTGCGGTTTGCGCAGCAGATCCCACGTGCCATACCGCCGATAGTGCGGCACATCGAACGACTGGATCGCGGGCATGGGATAGGGCAAGCCCAGATGCTCGCACCAATGCTTGGTGGAAACGACCACATCGCTGAGCCGGCGCTGCGCCTGGGCGATGGTTTCGTCACTGAGTCCCTTGGCGCGCAGGTCCACGCGGATCGGCCGAGCGACGCCGACGATCGCATCGAACTGCTTCTCCCAGAATTCGGTCTGCTGGTGCTCGGGGATGCCCGCTTCATAGTTCATGCGAAACTGCAGGCCGTCGATGGCGGGGCAGGCTTCGAGCAGGCGGCGAAGTCCCAGCGCGTTGCAGTCGGCGCGGATGTCTTCATCCAGCCCCGTGAGCATGGGCTGACCAAACCCGTTGTCGTGCTGCTGCCAGATGCCCAGCGTGAAGTGCAAGCCACGCTGCCGCGCCAGGCTGCTGATGCGCTGCAACTGAGTGAGATGCTGATTCCGCTGATCCACGGTGAACCCCGGCGTGCGCACCTGCGGGAACTCGGGCAGAGGAACCAGGAACGGATACGGCGGCGCCAGATAGCTCGTCTGATGGCAGAACGTCAGCGACAGATTGTTGAAGCGGCAGCGTGCGAGCAGGCCCAGATACCACTGCCAGTAGTCGTCATTGAAATACCACGGCGCGTCGAGCAGGGCGTGGCCGACGAACACCTGCGCGCTGCGCCACGCCAGCGTGGGCGCGGCCTGAGTGGGTGACACCGCGTGAAACGGCGTAGCGCCGTCGCGTGGCGAGGCGATGCGCTGGGCGAGGTCGGTCAGGGCATAGCACAGGCCGGTGTCGTCGGCGGCGGTGACGTGCAGCGCGCCATCGGCAGCAGGTGTAAGGGTGAACGACTCCGCGGGGCCGGGTTGCCAGGCGAGGGTCAGCAGCGGCGGCGCAGTGGCCGTGATGCGCCAGCCTTGTGCCGTGAGCGCTGCCTGCAGTTCACCGAGCGCCCATTGCGCTGCGGCCCCGAGTTTGCCGGGGTTCCGGGGCTGCTCGATCGCCATGTCACGGAGGGGCGGGGTCACGTGGTCTGCGGTTGCTGCGCCAGTTCGCGGGTTTCGGCGGCGAGGGTGGTCAGCGCGGTGAGGATGGATTTGATGTCCATGCCGTTCATGATCATGCGCATGCCGCGCGGCGTCCAGCGGCGCAGCAGCGCCCCGCCGGCGTGCATGGCGAAGACCTTGCCATGGCGGTGCGCCGCCTGGGCGACGTGTTCGATGGCGTCGTTTTCTTCCGGGCAGGTGAGTTCGCCGGGTTTGCCCAGGGACAGCGCCAGGTCATTGGGGCCGATCAGCAGCACATCGATGCCGGGGGTGGCGGCAATGCCGTCGGCTGCGGCGACGCCGGCGACGGTTTCGATCTGTGCGATGGTGAGCACCTGGCGATTGGCATCGGACATGTATTGCACGGCATCGGGGGCGTCGCGGTAGCCGCTCATCCCGCCGATGGTCGCCAGGCCGCGCTGTCCCAGGGGCGGATACTTGCTCCACTGCACCAGTTGCTGCGCCTGTTGGACGGACTCGACCATGGGCGCCATGACGCCGGTGACGCCGCAGTCCAGGGCGCGGGAAACAAACGCCCGCGACAGTTCGGCGACGCGCACCATGACATCCAGATTGAGCGCTCGTCCCAGCAGCGCCAGGTCCGCCACGGTCTGGAAGGTGAAGTCGCCATGTTCGAAATCGAGCATGACGAAATCGAAGCCGGCGTCGGCCGCCATCTTGATCATCGCGGGATGACGCGCCATGCGGAACATGGTGCCGGTGATGGTCTGGCCGTCGCGCAAACGGCACACGGCAGGGAGCTGGGTCGAAGACATGGTTTACTCCGGTTGGCGGGGGCCGACGTGAAACAGCGGCGCGCCCGCCGGCAACGCGCCGATATCCGGCCGGCCGGCGTCGGCGGCGCGCAAGGGGTCGAACCACTCAACGGGCAGGTCCACCCCGGCATCCACCGCGGGACTGCCCGACGTCAGCCGGTAGTCGTTCTCCGTGGCGGCATCGGCGACGCACCGGACGAACAGCGGATCCGCCAGCACCGCATTGGCGTCCTGCCCGGGCGGATACTCCGTTGTGCTTTGCTCGAACTGGGGCGACTTGCGATACCGCGCGAAAAATGCCGCTTGCTGCTGCGCGTCGGCGTTGGGGCTCCAGTACAGGTTGGCGTCGCATTGCAGGCTTCGGCCCGGTTCGAGCAGGGCGTACGCGGGCAGCTTCTGCAAGTGCATGAAGATGTTGTTGAACACCCGGCGGGGACGATCCGCGTGCGTCGCGGTGACGAAGCTCATCTGCGCCTGCCGCTGGGGCGCCCCGGCGATGAGGGTGTTGTGATAGAGGTACATGATCGCCCACGGGGGGGAGCCGTGATCGCCCATGAACATTCCCATGGGCATGCGCAACTCGGGATTGGCGGTGCTCGGTCGGCTGTAGCGGAGGGCGAAGCGTTGGTCGAAGAGATTGCGGCAGATGTAGAACACGGACTGGTTGTCCGCCGCCACATATCCGGCGCCGAACGCCAGGGGCATGTTGACCTGGCGGAACAGGTTCTGGTGAATGCGGGCGGTGGGCCAGTCGCGGGCGAAGAGGCTGCGGGGGTAGGTCTGTGAGAGGTACAGGCCGTCGTCCTGCATGTTTTCGATGAGGTTGTGATGGAAGTTCAGGTTCAGGCCGCCCAGGTACAGGCCGTCGTGGGCGTCGGTGAAATGGCAGTAAGCGATTTCCCAATGATCATTGACCGGCGTGGCGTAGACGTCGTGTTCCGTGCCGTTGTCCAGCGCCAGCAGGGCGTGGGTGTTCAGGCGGGTGATGTTGCGGGTGGGCTTGCCGGGGTAATCGCGCTTGGAGGTGTCGGAGCGAAAGGACCACGGCGGCACATTGCCATGGATGGCGCTGTCGGTCAGTCGCAGATGCGTGGTGGACTTGGCGCGCAGCCCATAGGTGCCCGCATAGATGGTCACGCGGTCGAAGGTCACCTGCTGGGCGAGGTTCAGACGCACAGTGTCATACCCGCCGCCGCGGATGATCAGGTCCTGCAGGACGAGGCAGCGCGCGCCTTCGATGGTCAGGGGCACGGCATGGAAAGGCGCGATGATCAGCGGCAGCTGGCGCGGATCGGTCACGCCGGCGTAGTTGGTGATGCCCGGGACATGCGTGGGCGCCAGGCGGGCGTGGATTCGGCCGGTGTCGGGGTTGAGCCACAGGCCCGGCCCGCAATACAGCGGGTCGTGGTCAGTGTTCTGGCGGGCGGCGAAGTCCGGGTAGTGGATCAGTTCCTGCGCCGCGCGCAGATCGCTGCCGTGGTAGTAGGTCTGCAGTCCCAGCATGGAGTCGCCCATCGTGCCGATGGGATGATGAATGTTGGCGAACCGGGTGACGGACTCGAACTCATCCGGCGCGCCGCCTGCGACGGGGCGCCACGCCTGGGCGGGCTGGGTCTGGAACGGGGCGTAACTGCCGTCGATGATCGCCTGTTCCCCGGGATAGGCGCGGAGCGTGATCGGCGCCTCGGGAGTGCCGACGGCCGCCACATACACGTGTTCGAAATAGACGCCCGCCCGCAGGCACACGGTGGTCCCGGGACCGACGAGCGTCAAGGCGTGGTTGATCGTGCGCAGCGGACGGTCGATCGAGCCGTCGGCCTGGTCCTGGCCGCGCAGCGGATCAACGAAGAGCACCTGCTGCGACGGCAGGGGGCGCAACGCCGGGGGCAGCGGCTGGCGCCAAGGTGTGCCGGGGGCGGGTTGATCGGCGCCGGCGCCCAGACCGAGCGCCAGCATCACGAGCCAGGTAAATCCATGGGACCGGTTCACGCCTGAACTCCTCCGTGGCGACCGCCTCGAAAACAGGTGGTGCTGAGCGAACCGCAGGTCAGCGGCTCAGCCCGGACGCGCCAACCCTCAGACCAGCAACGCCGGGTCGCGGTAGTCGTCGCTGTCGGTCTGCTGACCATGGGGCGCCGGGGGCCAGGCTTCGCGGTAACGCTCGGGCGTCGGGTCCAGTTCGTCGAACGGGATGTACCGCAAGCCGACCGCCGGTTGCTGCTGGGGGTCGAGGAAGCTGACATACAGCCCCCAGGTGCTCCAGCGGCCGGCGCGCTGGTTGTCCAGCGAGATGACCACGTCGCTGGCGCCGGCGGGCAGGTCCAACTGGACATCGCGCGTATGCCAGTGCTTGGGGTTGGGGCGCTGCAGGTCGGCGACCAGTTGGCCGTTGTGCCAGACGCTGGCGTTGTCGTCGAACCCGACGCGCAGGATGACCGGCCGGGGCGCGTCGGCGACCACTCGGATCAGTTGCCAGGTGATGGCGCCCAGCGGCAGGCTGCGCTGATTCCAGATGCCGCGGGCGCGCAGGGCGGACTTGGGCCGATGGATCGCACCCAGGTCAATGAACCCGCCGCGGAGGGTGCTCCGTCGCCAGCGCACCTGGTAGGGCGGGGCGACGACGTCGCCATACGCCCGGCGCAGGTTGTTGTCGTACACGGCAGTGAGGTCCAGCGGTTGTCCGCCCGCCCAGGGGGCGTCGGGGCGATTGAGCATCGGGCCCAGCACCGCCAGGGGAATGTCGCCCGCCAGCGCCAACGGATGGTAGGTGTCCTCCTCCGGAATCCGGTGGCCATAGCGGCGCTGCGGCGGCGGGGGCAGGCTGGAAAAGCGCTGGTGGGGCTCGGCCTGATACCAGTAGGTCGTGGCGCTCAGCTCGTTCTCACAAGTGCCGAAGTTCACGCGAATGGAGCTGTGGAACCGCACCTTGTCGGGGATATAGAAGCGGTAAATGGAGTAGTGCCCGCCATCGTGCTGCTCAAAGCCGTGCGGCTCAAACGGGGAGTTGCCCTCCATGCGCTTAACGCCCGGCACGGGATGACACCAACTGCACCCGGCAAACGCGCCGCTGCTGGGATAGACGCCCCAGCAGTGATGGCCGAACTCTTCTCCGCCGGTGCCATAGACGTACTGGGGGCGGGGGGTGTCGCCGTCGATGAAGAGTTGATCGCCTCCGCCATGGGTCCAGCGGTCGTCGCTGTCGCGTTTGACGACATGGTAGATGACGCCCAGCAGTCGGCCGTCGCCTTTGGCTTCGAGGAGCTTGAAGTTCTCGCCGCGCCGGTAGCCGGGGAAGGCGCGGCGCCAGACCGCATGCAGCCGCCAGGGGGTCTGGGGCGGCTGGTCGTAGGTGTGGAAATCCATGTGGTAGCAGATGCCCGCCATGAGTTCAGTGCCCTCGTTGGCGAGCGTGATCCGCGCCCCGGTGGCGAAGGGCATGGGGATGTAGCAGTTGTAGCCGTACTTGGGCGCCACGAAAAAGAGCATGGTGCTGAGATTGGCGGTGGTCAGGTCATGCCCGATGCCGAAGAAGTCGCTGACGGGGCATTCGATGCTGGGGTCCTGCTCGCCGTCCCAGTAGAAGCGCAGCACCATCGAACGGAGGTTCTTGGGTTGCATGCTCAGGGCGATGCGGCGGATGCAGCCGGGGCCGTCGATGTCGGTGATGACCGCCGTCTCGCCGGGCTGGAGCATGTAGGCGTTGTTGTCGCGATGGACGCGATAGTCCTCGGGCAGACGGTACGGTTCGAGCAAAGTGTCGAGCAAAGGGTTTCTCCATCGGGGCGGTCAAGTGCAGCGGATCATCCGCAGTGAACCAACAAACTTCGACGTCATCCGTCCAGCTGCGGCCTGGGGATTGAGCTCATCCGGGAGGTCGCCTGCGGCTGCCCGGGGTGGCCCAGAGAGCACCGCGAGGCGCGGGAGCCGGCTTGAATCAAGAGGTCGTGACCTGCCTTTCCCGGGACCGGCGACATGAGCGGTATTCTACAGAACGATCGCACCGGGCGCGCCGAAGTTCATCAAATAGCGTCGCCAGATTTATTGTATTACTGTTTATGAAAATGCTTTATAAGATTTTTCATCATGTCAAAAAAATAAAAAAAACTACAAAAAAAGTATTGTTGCCCGGGGCCGCCACGGGTAGGCTCATCATGAGCGGAGGTTTCTTGATGTCTTCGATCCTGGATGTGGCGCGTGTCGCCAAAGTTGCTCCCAGCACCGTTTCTCTGGTGATGAATCACCGGGGTCGGGTCAGTCCCGCCACGCGCCAGCGGGTCACCGCGGCGATTCGTCGGCTCGGGTATCGCGGCCGGGGCCATCGCCTGCCCAGGAACCCGCAGACGGACCGCACGTTGCGTTTCGGTTTTGTGTACACCCCGGACACGCTGGTGGATGGCGCCGAGAGCGCCTATTGCCGGGAGGTGATCCGCGGCATCGAGCAGTCGCTGAGCGATTCGGCGGCCACCTTGAACATCATGCGCGGGCAGACGCAGGTGCGTCGCGATCAGATGTTCCTGCAGCAACTGCAGGCGCGCGAGTTCAACGGCTTGATCATCATGGGCGCCATGCCCGACGACGGCTACGTGCAGCGCGTGCTGGACGCCGGCGTGCCGATGGTCCTGCTGAATCGTCCCTCGCCTCAGGGTCGGTACAGCACGGTGAGCGTGGACTACTTCGCCGGCGGCGTGCAGGCGACCGAGCATTTGCTGGAACTGGGTCATCAGCGGGTGGGCTTGATGCTGCAGACCGATTGCCAGCTCTGGCCCTCCTCATTGCTTCATCAGGCGGCGGTGCACACTTTAGCGCTGCGGGGTCTGACGCCGACGCTGGACCTGGTCCTGCCCTCGCCGCACACCGCGGCGGATGTGCTCGCGTTGGCGCAGCAGGCGGTGGCGGCGGGCGTCACCGCGATTCAAACTGGCGACGCGCTGGCGATCCTGCTGGTGGGTGCGCTGGAGAAGCTGGGGGTGCGGGTGCCCGACGACATTTCCGTGATGGGTTTTGACGATCGCGGCCGACCCAGCGATTCGGGTTTGCAGATCAGCACCATCACCTACAACAAACGCCGTCTGGGCCGCATGGCCGGACGCATCCTCCGTCGGCTGGGGCAACCCAATCGCCGCGTGGCGTGGCTCGCCGGCGCGGTGCGCACTCGGCTCAAGCCGGGCCAGACCACGGCCCATCCTCCTGAAAGGACCTGCGCATGAACAGCAAACATGGGATGAGCGGATGCCGCAGCCGAACGGAAAATGCATTTACGCTGATTGAACTGCTGGTGGTCATCTCCATCATCTCCCTGTTGATCGCCATTCTGCTGCCCGCCCTGCAGAACGCCCGCAAAGCCGCCTGGCAGACCAGCTGCGCCAGCAACCTGCGGCAAATCGGTTTGGCGCGCACGGTGTATGCCGACGATTTTCAAGGCGTGGTCGGCGGCTGGGGTAAATCATGGGATTCCACCCTGCATCCCTACCTCAACCAACGCAGCGCCGCCGTCATGCGCAGCACCATGGGCTGCCCCGGCCGCATCGGCACCACCGGCTGGCACTACGGCGTGAGCCCGGCGTTCCGCTACTGGCACAACATCCACCAGACCCAGGAACAGTACTCCCCCTCCAAACGCTTCTTCCACGGCGAAGGCGGCGTCAACGACCTGCGCGTCAACTACAACTCCCATGGCCAGTCGCCCAATACCCAGATGTGGTATGGACACCCCGGCCAGACCGTCAACATCCTCTTCCTCGATCAACACATCGACAATCTCGCCGACGAAAGCATCCCCCAGTGGCGCAACCGCGAAAAAACCGGCTGGATGCCTCAGGGCGCGCCTTTTGAAGGCACGCTGTTCTGGGGCACCGACGGCCGGGCCTGGGTCCTGACCTCGACCTGAGCCGCGCTTAGAAACCATCCCCCAGGCACCGAAACCACCGAGCCACAGAGATCACCAAGCAAGACTCACACAGCATGCGGGAAAATCCTGAGATTCAGTTTGGCTTCTCAGACTTGCTCTCTGTGTCCTCTGTGCCTCGGTGGTGAGTTTTGAGATGATTTTTCTCGGCTCCAGTCGCGCGCTTCGCCACCAGACCGCCGGGATGCCGCCCCGCGCCGGCTCCATGTCATGAGCAGCCAACGCCCCCACATCCCCGGCAGCAATCCTGGCGGTGGCGCTGCGCAGTGCCGCCGTCCGCGCCGCCTGCAACTCGCTGCCCGGTCCTGTGAACCGCAACCATGAGTATCGTCAGCAACCGCTGGTTTGGCGTCGTTCGCACCCACCTGGATGCCATGCTCGCCTATGGACGCGGCCAGGACTGTCCGCTGTTCGGCGGCGTCATCGACCCGCAACTGCAGCGCGTCATCGTCGCCCTGAGCCCACCCCCGCCCGGCGTCCGCATGACCGACTTCAACTGGTGCGGCAACAACTTCATGCATGACCTGCCGCTGCTGGAAGTCATGAGCGCCTTGACCCAGCTCACCGGCGACCCGCGCTATGACCAGGCGGTCGACCAGATGTGCGACTTCTTCGGCGCCCATGCCGCCCATCCCGACACCGGCTTGTTCGGCTGGGGCGAGCATTGCCAGTGGAGCTTTCCCGATCGCCAGATTCTCCCCTGCACCTTCACCGACGGGCTCGCTTCGTTTCGGCAGCACGGGTACATGGTGCATGACCATCTGCGCTGCAGCCCGGAATGGTTCTGGCGCCGCCTGTGGAAGTTCCACCCCCAGGCGGTGGTGCGCTTCGCCCATGGACTCAACGGCCACATCGTGGACGAGAAAACCTACGAGCACAATCGCCACGCCGCGCTGACCGCCGCCTGGTGGCGCGATCCGAAGAACCCCACTTTCGACGCCGGCAAAGACTTCGCCCGCCACGCCGGCTTCCACATCATCGACTGCGCCTTCGCCTGTCGGCACAGTGGCGAGCGCTCGTTGTTCGATTGGATCCGCGGCATTCTGGGCTGGCACCTGCGCCATCGTTTTCCGAGCGGCGTCATCCGCGGCTGTGTGCGCACGCCCGACTATGAAAAGGAAGGCCAGCACGACTCCTTGGCGCTCAGCGTGGATCACGCCGCCGACATCCTCGGCCGGGACACCCCCGAAGGCCGGGAGCTGGCGGACCAGGCCGCGGAGCTGTTCGACGCCCGGCGGCGGCAATACCTCGGCGCCGCCCCGCGCGTGGACTGGCAACCGCAAGACCCCCAACTGTGGCTGGCGGGCTATTTCCGCAAACGCGAACTCCCCGCGCCCGCCCAGGGCAACATGTTGATGTTGATGCACCAGCGCGCCGGCATCCCGTGGTACGCCGACCAACTGGTCGCCCAGGCCGCCTTCTGCCGCGACCATCTCGCCGAACCTCCTGCCGCGCCGCTGCTGGCGGGCACGTTCGCCCAGTACCTCGAACTGCTGCTGCTGGCTCATCAACACACCGGCGACGCGAGCCTGCTGGTCGCCGCCGGGCGCGTGGCGGAGCTGGCCTGCGCACGCTTGTCGCATGGCGACCTGCTCAGCGGCGCCGCCGGGTTCTCGTTGCTGGGCAAGGTCAGCAATTTTGAATGGCACTGCGATCCCTGGCTGAGCGCCTCGGCCGCGCCCGGCTACTACTACAGCGTCACCGGCACGCCCCTGCTGTTGCGGAGTCTGTTGCAACTGGCGCTGGCGGAAGCGGGTGAGCCGGACCTGCTGGGGGTGGATCTGCATCGCCGCTAGTCGCCTGGCTTGCATTTGGGGAGCTGAACATGAAACGGGTTCCTGGCATTCTCGTTCTGCTGGCGCTGCTGGGCCTGAACCGCGCCGTCTGCGCGGTGGAGTCGGCCGCGCCCGCCGCGTCCAACCAGATTGCCGTCATCACCGGCTACCACGGCTACAACGCGCCGCTGCTGCTCGACGCCCTTAAGCCGCGCGGCGTCAAAATCGACCGGATCAACGGCTGGCTGCCGTTGTCCCGTTATCCCGAGTTTGGCGCGGTCATCCTCGATGGCTGGCTCGAACGCGCCAGTATCCAGCCGGCGCAGTTTGCCGCCCCGGATCTCGATCTGCTCGAGCAATACCTCAACGCCGGCGGCACCTTCATCTTCATGCGCCAGGCCTGGCGCAGTTTCGACACGCCCGCCGGCAAGGCGTTCCTGGCGCGGCACATGGGCGGACCCGTCGGCGGCAAGGGCGGCCCCCGTTTGGCGCTGGACCATCCCTGGCTGGCGCATCTGCCCGCCGACGCCAAACCCGCCTGGCTGACCGCCGGCGCCGGCGACGCGCTGCCCTACAGCCGGGGCACGTCGGTCATCGATCTGGCGCCCGGCCGCACCATTCTGCACCACATGCGCGTGGGCGCGGGCCAACTGATTTACTGGGGTTGGGACGTGTTCCGCTTCCGTCCCCCCGGCCGCACCAAGACCACACCGGAGCAGGAACAGAGCTACAACCAGCAGACCGCCATTCTGGAGCGCTTGGCGCTGGACCTGTACCCCACCACCGCAGCGCCGCTGCCGGCGCGGGTGTTTTTTGATGCGCCCTACGAACTGCCCGCCCAGCAGGTCCGTCCTTTGCCCCCCTTGCCGACGGAGGGCTTTCTCTCCTATCCCCCGACCCGGCCCCTGCCCACGCCCTCGGATCGACCGCTGGCGTCCGGCGCGGCGCGTTACGTTGATGGCCAGCGCGGCTCCGATGACGCCGACGGCTCGGAGGCGCAGCCGTGGCGCACGCTGGGCCACGCCGTCGCGCAACTGGAGCCGGGGCAGACGCTGTACCTGCGCGGGGGCACCTATTTTGAAAACGTCACCCTGCAGCGCAGCGGAACGCCGGACCAGCCCATCACGCTGCGCAGCTATCCGGGCGAGCTGGTGATCCTCGACGGCGGGCTGCGGCAGTTGGTGGAAGACCCCGCCAACGCCTGGGAACCGCTGCCGGAAAACGCCGGGGGCGCGCCTGGCGAGTTCCAATCCACCGCGACCTACCCCGGCCTGGGCAGCAATCCGAATGAGCCCAATCTGCTGGGACGCTTCGGCGATTCGCTGATTCCCCTGCAGGGCTATCGCTTCCTGGCGGACCTGCGCAGCGACAACCACTATTGGAATGTCCGCAACAACGCCACGGATGAGACCACCATGTATTGCGGCCCGGGCGTCTGGTACAACCCGCAGACCCAGCGCATTCACTGTCGGTTGGCGCACACCCAATTGCCCGGCCTGGGCGCGGACAACTACCGGGGTACGACCGATCCGCGCCAGGTGCCGCTGATCATCGGGTCCCGCACACCCACGCTGAGCCTGGTCAACGTGCGCCATGTGGTGCTGCAGGACCTGGTGCTGCGCGGCTCGGGCGGGCCGACGCTCAAGCTTTCCGTGGCGGGCGACATCGTGCTCGACGGGTTGACGGTTTACGGCGGATCCACCTGTCTGCATGGCGAATACGTCCACAGTCTGCGCGCCATCCACTGCGCTTTCCGCGGCATCGCGGCGCCATGGACGTTCCGCAGCAATCTCAAGTACCGCTCGCTGGAATCCGAACTGGTGATCTTCACGTCCTGGCGCCCCACGGACAACCACGATGTCGAGCTGGCGTACTGCGAATTCACCGACAGCATCGACGGGGTGTTCCTGGGCAATGTCGCCGACGCGCGCTTTCATCACAATCTGCTGGACAATCTGAGTGACGACGGGATTTTCCTGACCGCCACCGCCGCCAACGACGGGTCCATGCCGGGCGGGAACCTGCTGATTTATCAGAATCGGTTGTCGCGGGCGCTGACCATGTTCGCCTTCGGCGCCGGGCATGGCCGACAGACGCGCACCGACGCCGGGGTGATGACCGGGCGCGGGGTGTGGATTTTCCGCAATGTGCTGGATTTCCGCCGCCCGGTGTACTACTTCCAACCCCGGGGTCCCGAGGAGCCGCAGGAACTCACCGCCGCCGGCCGTTGCGTGGGCGACCACGGCAGCCCGATCTGGGAGCCGATGTTCGTCTACCACAACACCATCATCGCCCGCGAGCCCGCCTTCCGCAGCCATTACGCCCATGGTTGGGGCGGGCAGGCGCGCCAGACGGTGCGCGCGGTGCTCAACAATCTCATCGTGCAGGTGCAGCGCCCGCTGGGCGCGGTGGTCCCCGAAGGCCCTTACGCCCTGCTGATCGACGGCAATCTCCATTGGAGCTACAGCGATGGCGGCGACACGCCGGCGTTCCAAAGCGAAGTGGGGCGCGGCCTGAGCAAGCTGACCACCCGGCTCGAGGCGTTCCCCCGGCGCCTGGCGTACCCGGATGACCCCGACGCCTCCGGGCCCCATCCGCTGGAGGACCTGCTGGCGCTGAGCGACGTCAAACCCACCGCGGCTTACCGGGCGCTGCACGACCGCTGCGCCGAGCCGCGCTTCCAACGCTTCACCGGCGACTGGAGCCAGAGCTGCGACTATCGACTGGGATCCGACAGTCCGGCGCGGGGCGCGGGCGTGCCCTTGCCGCCGCGCTGGCCCGACCCCTTGCGAGCAACGGACAGCCGCGACCTCGGCGCGCTCCCCGGCGACAGCGCCGGCTGGCGCATCGGCGTCCATGGCCGGTTCCAGGTCCAGGAGCAGGACCCGCAGGAACTCCGCGGCGGCGCGCCTTGAAGCGACCCTGCAGGCTCAGCTCAGGGCGCACCGCTTTCCACCACCACCGCCCCGCGCGGCGCCTGATCCGGCAGCGGCGCCAGCCAGGATTCGCCCCCGCCGGCGTGCGCCCGAAACAGCACATCGCCCAGAATCGCTGTCGGGGCGTCGCCGGGGTTGGACGTGTCGAACAGGAAGTCGCAGATCACCGCGGGATTGGTCGGCTCCCGCAGGTCATAAATCTGCGCCCCGTTGCGATAGCTCATTTTGTACAGCCAGCGGTTGTGGGTGCTCAACTGCGTGCTGTTCTCGTACACATACCGCAGCAGACGCGGCTTGCTCGGGTTCGACACATCGACCATGTAAATGCCTTCGGTCTGACGCTTGGAGGTGTAGCCTGTGGTGATGACGACAGTGTTTTCGTCGATCGCGCCGACCGCCGGCTTGATGATGAAGCTCCAGGGCAGGGGCAGACGACCCCGCGTCAGCGGTTCGCGCGGATCGGTCATGTCGTTGACGGTCAGGCCCTGCTCGGTGGCGGCGATGACCAGCGTGCGGTCGCGCTGACGCACGAGGCCCAGACCCAGCACGGCATCATGATCGTTGAGCACCGCTTCACGCAGCAAACCCTTGGCGAAAGTGCTCGGCTGCGCCAGGTCGTGAATCAGAATGCTGTCGTGGAGTCCCTGGTATAGCCGGCGGTTGGCGTCACCGATGAGCGGCGGGCTGGGAATGCGTTCGCGGGTGCGCGGCAGGCCGGTGAGGGTCCAGCCGGGATGCATGCCGTTTTCATCCAGCGGTTGGTCGAAGGCGCTGTTGGCCAGCAGGTTGTTGCCGTCGGGGCCGCAGAGCTTCAGGCCGGTGATCCACGCCAGCAGACTGGCTTGGATTTCGAGCACGACGTACTCCATGTTGGAACCGGTTTCGAAGGTGGACTCCAGCAGGACATTGCGGCCATCGTTGGCGTCATCGCTCAGGCGGACGAGGTTGCGGCCGCGCCGCGCCTCGAGCCAGTGTGAGACCGTCAGTTGCATCTGACTATTGGCGCGCTGCAGGCAGGGCAGCGTGCGCACCAGCGCGGACAACTGCAGTTTCTGCCCGGGCTTGATGGCGACCGGAGCGCTCTGCAGTACGACCTGGCTGCCGCTGAAGAACCGGACCATCGGCCGACCGGCGTGGTGCAGGTTCGGGTCGGGGCCGACGAAAGCATTGGCGCGGCCGGTTTCCACCACGGCGGGGGTGTCGCTGTTCCAGTCGGGCGTGAGCGCCAAGCCGACGGCTTCACGGGGCTGGACGCGCTCGATGCGCCACTTGAGCGCGGGCTGCCGCGGATTGGACAGGTCGACCATCCAACCGAAGCCGTCCACGCCGCCGTACCACGCAGCGCGTTGCCGATCGGGGCTCAGACCCATGCCGCGGATTTCGTCATCGAAGGCCTGCATGTTGCCGCCGCGCAGGCGGGGTTCGGCCGGATTGGTGAAATCGACAATCGGGCCGGTGGTCCAGACGATGCGTCCGCGCTGCATCATGAAGCGGGTGCTCTGGCCATAACGCTGCTCGGGAGCGGCGCCCAGGCGATTGTCATACAGCGCCGGCGGTCCGTCGGCGTGGAGCGCGAATTGATATGCCCCCTGCGTCTGCGCACCGGGGATACGGCCCAGCCGCATCGGCGCCTCGGGATGCGTGATCTCCCAGCATTCGAGCGTGCCATTGCGGAAATACATGGCCGCCAGCGCGTCGTCGAGCAACATGAAATCGCTCAGCTCGCCGGGCAGCGACTGGGCGCCCAGCAAGCGCGGCGAAGCGGGATCGCGCACGTCGTAGCACCCCAGGGCGCTCTGCGATTCCTTGCCTTCACGGGTCAAGCCCCAGACCCACAGCCGATCGCCGCGCCATTGGAAGTTGCCCGGCTTGATGAGCTTCAGGTCCGTCGCCAGCGCGATGCGGCCGAGCACCTGCGGCTGATCGCGGTCCCGGGTGTCGACCAGTTGCAGTTCGCGCTGCGGACGATTGATCCACACGCCCAGTTGACGGTGCAAATCCCACGCGGACAGCGGCGGCAGGGCGCGGTGCTGCGCCACCAGGGTGAAGCGCGCCGGATCGCTTACGTCGTAGACGCACAAGCCTTCCTGCGTGGTGACGAGCATGTGGTCGCCCTCGAAGCGCGCCAGCCAGTTGCGGTCCATGTGGCCGGCGGTGCCGGCCGGGACGCCGCGCCAGCTCACGAAACGCGGGTGCAGCGGATCGCTGACATCCAGCGCCGCGATGCCGGGGCCCGGGTGGTTCCACGCGAAGTAGGCGATGTTGCCCCGGAGGCCCAGGGATTTGTTGGCGTAACCGGAGCCGGGATTGGTGCTCGACACCGCCACCTGGCGCGGGCAGTCGGGGTCGGACAGGTCCATGACAATCACGCCATGCGACAGCTCGCCCGCCGGCGCCAGGTGGTACTTGCCCACCTGTAGCCACGAGTTCGCCTGGATCGGACCCCACAAGGTCAGCGGCAGCTTGCCCACCAGCATGGGCTCGGTGCGGCGGCCATCGGAAAACTTCAGCCGCCCGCGCTGCGGATCGACCCACACTTCGCCCTGCGGCACGTACAGCGTGGGCCAGCCGGCGTCGTCACCGAGCGCCTGCCGCACCAGCTTCAGCGGTTCCTGGTAACCCTGCTGGCGCTGGTATTCCTCCGAGTCCACCGCCACGCCATCAACCTGCACACGCGGCCACGCGCTGGTGGGGGCAAAGGTGAAGGCCGTCTGCGGCGCGCGCGGCTGTTGGCGCAGCGACAGGATGCGAATGCGGTTGCCGTTCTTGACGTACACGTCCTCACCGATGCGCACCACGGCTTCATACACGCAATCCGGCTCGGTGGTCAGGCCCAGCAATTCGCCTTCCCCCAGACGCGGCCAGCGAATGACGCGCAGCCCCGCCCGCCCGCCGGCGATCAACGCGGTCTGCTCGTCGAGCATCAGCACGTCCTGCGCGCTGGCGGCGCCCAGCCGGGTGTACTGGGTTTCATACGCATCATCGCGGCCCAGTTGCATCAACCAGGCGCGGCGAATGACTTCGTTGCGATTGCTGCTGCACAGATACAGGCTGTCGCGCAGGCGGAACACCCGCTGCGTCTGGACGAAATCATCGAAGCTGCGGAAGTGACGCGGCGCCACCAGGCGCGGCGCTGCGGGCGTGGGGTTGGCGGTCATTAGCGCCTGACGGTCAAACACCTGCACTTCGCCCGCCGCCACCAGCACGCGGTCGGCTTCAATCAGCGCATCGCGCAGGTAGCCCTGTCCGCCGCCCCAGACCAGCGGCAGGTCCGGGCTCTGCGTCACCAGCAGACGCGGCTGGGCGGGGTTGCTCAGGTCCATGCTGGTGAGCACATTTTTTCCGCTGCCGATCAGCGCCAACCCCGGGCCGACGGATAGAAACCGGGGCAGCTCTTCCAACCCCAGGTCTGCCGCGCCGAGCTTCTGCCAGGCGCCGGGGCCGGGACGACAGGCGACCAGTTGTTGATCGCCCAGCAGCATCAGGAGATCACCGGCGCGGGCGATGTCGCGGATGTAACCGGCAGGCAGTTCGAACACGACTTCCCCCAGCCCGACGTTGCGATCGAAGCGCTGCAGACGAGGCCCGGAGGCGATGTACAGTTGCTCATCGACCACCACCCACGGGCCGGCTTCCACCAGCGGGATGGCGGCGCCCAACTGCCCGGCAGGGGTCACCAGATGGACCTGCCCCGCGCGGTCAAGGACGGCCTGGCGCTGGGCGTCGCCCGCCATGTCGATGATGTCCTGCAGCGCTTCGAGTCGGCGTGGTTTGCTGATGGTGCGCGCTTTGGCGTCGAGCGTCACCTCAAACACCGCGCCATTGCGATAGCGCAGCCACGCGCGGCGGTCATCCAGCGGCAGCACATCCACCACGTCCTGCGGCTGATCGAGTTTGACGAAACCCAGTCGGCCACGGTCGCCGCGCCCCAGCGTGGTTTGGCCCATGTTGAAGAACGCCGGGCGGCCGGCCCACGCGGGCATGATGTCGCGCAGGTTGACATGCTCGAGTCCTTTGGGAGTGATCAGCAGGCAGCGGAAGTCATCGGTCCCGCGCGCCAGCCGCGCCGCGTTGAGCAGGCGCACGGTGCCGAGGCTGCGGGTGACGCCGTGGTGCTCGAACTCCAGCAGGTCCACTTCGCCCTGGCCGGAGAACACCAGGCAGGTGTTCTGGCGCGCAAAGAGGTCGCTGAGCGCTGCCGTGTGGTGGTGCAGCAGTCGCGGCGCGTCGCCTTGATCCTGCAGGCGTGCCAAGCCTGCGTTGCAGAGGACGAACACCCGGTCGGGCCCTTCGACGTACAGCCGGCGGATCCCGTCGAGCTGGTACATCCAGCGCTGGATGAGCTGCGTGCCCTGGCGCTGGTAGCAGTAGACGTATTGCGGGTCCGCCAGGTACAGCCGCTCCTCCCGCCCGAACGCGACAGCGATGGGGGCGTAGCGGGTGGTGAGGAATCCCTGGCGCTCCGGGCCGCGCTCGGTGAGCTGGAACCATGCCGCGCCCACGCTGGTGGACCAGCGGGCGCCGGGATCGTGGATGGCGTAGGGATCATCCGCCAGGGCGAGGCGGGGATCGACCGCCGGCTGGCCCATGGACCAGCGTTCGGTGCCGACGACCAGCAGGTCATTCTGCAGCCCGAGGCAACGGGCGGGTCCGACGCCCAGCAGCACGTTGGCTTGTTCGGTGAAGACCACTTCCGTGCCGGTGGTGAACGGCGCCGGCTGGGCGGTTTCCGCGCGGGATGGGCGCGCCAGCGCTGCGGTCAGCAGGAACCCGAGGAGCAACAGTCGGGACAGTCGTCGATACGACATGAACTCTTCCTTTCGGCGGCGGGCCGCGCTGGTCAGCGCCGCGTGGATCAGGCGGGCGTCAGCAATTCGGCGATCTCGACGGTGCGGTGCTGGCGCCACGCCAGTTCGGCGGCTTCACCGATGGCGGTGGCCCACAAGCCCTCCTCCGCCCGCGGCATCACGACCGCGCGGCCCTGCAGAGCGCCCAGAAAAGTCTCCAGCAGGGCTTCATCGCTCCCGCCATGACCCCCCGCCGCGAATGGCAACTGGTGCGTCACCACCTCGCCTTTGGACCAGCGGGGATGGATGCGGATTTCCCGGCGGTGCAAACTCACTTCCGCCATGGCCCGCTCGCCCACCAGCGTCGTGAGGCGGTCATCGAACCCGCAGACGAAACATTCCAGATGGCTGGCGCGGACTCCGCCTTCATACTCAATGATGGCGATGCCATTGTCATGCACGCTCTTGTCCGAGAGATACATGCAGGTGTTCTTGATGTAGCGGTCCTGGTCCCGGGCGTCGCCCCCCCAGAGCTGACGCCCCAACTCATCCTCGTCTGGCCGGAACACATCCGGGCACTGGTCGGCGTAAGCGCAGGCGGAGCAATCCGGCCCCGCGGGCACGCCCGCCTTGAGCGCGAAGGGCAGCCCCTGCGGGTGCAGGGCGCTGACCCCGGCGGTGGCGCTGACGCGCACCGGTCTGGGGAATCCCAGCAACCAGTTGAACATGTCAAAGTCGTGGATGCCTTTGTGAACCCACAACCCGCCGGACAGGTGATAGTGGCGGTTCCAGCGGCTCATGAAGGTTCGGCCGTTGCTGTAGAACTCGCGGCTCTCAATCAGGAACACCCGACCGAGCTGGCCGGAGGTCACCAACTGCTTGACCCGCTGCATGGTGGGGGTCTGACGGTAATTGAACCCGACAAAGATGTGCCGTCCGGCGGCGGCGGCGGCGTCCAGAACCCGCTGGCATCCCCGGGCCGTGGTCGCCAGCGGTTTGTCCACCAGCACATGGGCTCCGGCCTGCAGCGCCGCCACGGCGTGTTCCTCGTGAAAGGCATCAGGCGTCGTGACAATGACCGCGTCCGGGCGCTCGCCGTGCAGCAGCGCCGGCAAATCGGTGTAGCCGCGCGGCACGCCGCCCAGATGCTGACGCCCCGCTTCGACCCGCACCGCATTCGTGTCCTGCAGCGCTACGACCTGGGCGTCCCGGCGGCGTCCGAGCAGGGCGCCAAAGCACTGAATGCCGCGACTGCCGGCGCCGACGATGGCGATGCGAACGGGGGTGGAGGTCATGGCGGAGCAAGTCCTGCGCTAATTGATATACATAACTATCTACGGCATCATACCGGGCTTGGGGTGGAATCGCCAGTAGTGCCGAATTTTCCGGATTTGGAGTCGATTAATGATATATATCAAATGGTGATGGCGCGGGGACGCCGGCATCACGCCGGGCTTGCCGGGTTAGCGGGAGGGGTGCGGAATCAGCCGACCGTATTGCTCCAACAGGTGGAACCAGAGGACCGTCAGCGGTGCCGTGGCGACATACGTGGTGCTCGGCTCCGGGGCCCCGGCGGCCTGGTCCACATCCACCCAGCTCGCCAGCACGCGAAAGTCAGGTGTGGCAGGAGGAGGTCCCGCATCGGCCCGCGCCACCGCCGCCAGCGGCAGCGCCAACTGCGCCACCCAGCGGACACCCGCTTCGACTTGTTGCACGCGCGACCGGGTTTGCAACTGCACCTCCCAGGGGTGCGGGTTCTGCTTGCGGTCCAGATGCAGCGCCTGCCAGCCACTGCCGTCGGGGTAGACGTGGATCTCGGCGTACACCAGAGGCGACTGATGCGCCGGCCAGACGAACAACTCGAAGACATCGCCGCCGGTGCGCAGCTCGCCCCCGGCAATCCGTTGGCGCTGCTCGGGCATCTGCAGCTGGTCGTCGGTCATCGCGGCACTGACGTACAGCACCCCGTCGGCGCTGAGCAGGCGCAGGTCCAGGTTCGGCGCCGGCGGCCGGTCGGCGGACTGCCGATCAATGCGACAGACCGACTCGACGCGCGGCGCGGTGAGCCAGACGCCCGTGTGCTGTCCATCCAGGGGCGGGGCGCTGGCGACTTCCAGATAGGGCATTGCGGGTCCCATGAGAGTCCTCCGTTCCCGGGGCGCAGCGGCACAACCAGGCAACAGCAGCAACAGGATGAGCAGGCCCCATTTCACGTCGTTGATTCCCGCTGCGCCGCGGCGCGGAACAGGCTCTGCAGGGTGTCGTAGGCGAGCTTGGGCATGCGATGTTCATCCACGATGCCCTTGTTGTTGAAGCCGCGCGGGCGGGTCATCTGCACGCGCGTTTCGGTGCTGGTGCGGACATCGCAGAACTGCCAGACCACGAAGCCCGCCAGTGGGTGAGGACCTGCCATCGCCGCCCGCCACGCGGCTGCGAACAGGCGCGCCTGATAGCGTTCGCTCCAGCGCTGGTCGTGCCAGTCGCGGTAACCCGCCAGCGCTTCGCCGCCGAACTCGGAGAGGATGATGGGCTTGCCCGCGGCGCCGGGGCGCTGTCGCGCCGCGTCGAGCAGCTTGCCTAAGGCGGCATCCATGGTTTCGATCGAGTCGTGGTACCAGCCGGGGTACAGGTTGAGCGAAACGACATCCACCAGGTCCAGAAACAGGTCGGTGTCGGGTTTGTTGCTGGCGTAGGAAATGAGCTGATTGGGGCACAAATCCCGCAGTTTTTGCGCCATGGCGGCATAGAGCGCGCGGGATTCAGGATCTGCGCTGCCGCATTCGTTGAAGTAGCCGGCGATGATGACGCAGGGATGGCTGGCGATCATTTGCGCCAGCGCGTCAAGGCTGCGCAGCGCTGCCGCCGCCACCTGGGCGTCCTGCAGCTCTTCGCGGCGCAGACCCCAGCTTAAGCTCTCGGCCCAGACCAGCAGGCCCAGCTCGTCGCACAAGTCCAGCAGGCGGCGCTCCGGTGGGTAATGCGCGATGCGGATGAAGTTGCAGCCCAGGTCGCGGATCAGTTGCAGATCATTGATGAGCGTGTCCGCACTGATGGATGAGCCGGTCTCTGGATGAGACAGGTGGTAGTTGACGCCGCGCAATTGCAGGGGTTGGTCATTGAGATAAAGCTGGCCAGCGCGCACCGCCACCTGCCGCAGGCCGACGCGCTCGATCCAGTCGTCATCACCCAGTTGGAAATGCAAGGTGTGCAACACGGGCTGCGCCGGCGACCACCGGTCATCCACCCTTGCCTCGGGAATACCTTCGCGCTGGTCTTGCGGTTGTGGCAACGTCAGTTCCAGCGCCGACTGCGCGGGGCCTTCGTACAGCACCTGGTCTCGCCAGGTGATCCGCAGCGGCAGATCGGGACGCGCCTGGCCGGCGATCTGCACGTGCGCGCGCAGGCGACGGGCAGCGACGTCGAGGGTGTGGACGTGTACTTGCTTGATCCACGTGGCGGGCAGCGCGTGCAGTTCGACTTCCCGATCGATTCCGCCGTACTGATACCAGTCGTAACCGGGGAAGTGCAGTTCGCTGCGCTGATGGAAGCGGTTGTCCACCAGCACGGTGAGCGTGGCGTGATCGTGCCGGGGCGTGAAGGTCGCCTGGAACGGCGCGTAACCCATCCGCTGCTCGGCGACGATCTGATGGTCGATCAACACCCGGCTCCAGTGCTGGACGCTGCCGAAGTGCAGTTGATGCGGCTGCCCCGGCTGCACAGGCACGACGGTGCGATACGCCGCCACGCCCCGCCGTCCGGCGTAGCGCGGCGAAGCGTCAAAACAGCCCGGCACCGGCATCACGTCGGTGTAGGTCAGCGCGGCCGAATCAACCTGATCCACATCCACGTCGCCCAGCAGGACGAAATCCCAGAACCCGTGCAGGCTGCGAACCGGTCGATGGCGGTGGCGGGCAAAGCGTAAATCCATGTTGAAAAGCCCTTTTGCCCGGCTGGACCCCCACAACAATCCCGACTTTGGTATATATCACAGCCGGTTATGGATTATATCTGACTCTGAAGGCGCGGTACAATGCCGTGGTGGGCCGCCATTCAAGCTTGAGGAACTGGTCATGCCGTTGATCCGAACCACGCAACGACGTCTGGATGAGAAGCATCGGCCGGACTGGTGCACGGTCGCCGCCGCGGGGTTGTTTCGGGTTCCCCGGGAGGGCGGGCGTTTTGACCGTCACTACCACGATGGTCACGAGTACTGGTTGATTTTCAAGGGCAAAGCGAAGGTGTACAGCGAAGGCCAGGCGTACTACGTCAAGGCCGGCGACATTGTGGCGACCAAAGCGGGCGATGAGCACGATGTGCTGGAGGTGTACGAGGACCTCGAAGCGTTTTACTTCGAGGACACGCTGAGCGCGCCGTTCCGCATGGGTCATCTGCATCGTGATCCGCAGCAGGCGCAGGGACATGCCGTGCCGGCGTTGCCGTTGCCGGAGGATTTTCCGTCATGAGTCAGGCAACGAATTCCCCATTGCGGTACATCCTGGTGGGCACCGGCGGCTGGGGGGCATCGTGGTGCGCTCAGTTCCTGCCGCGGCTGCGCGAGCTGAACAAGGCGGTGTGCGTGGCGGCGGTGGATCGACGTCCCGAGGCGCACGTGAATGCCGTCCATGGTCTGGGCGTGCCGGCGGAGCATTGCTACGTCGAAGCGGAGCAGGCGTTCGCCCGGCATGAGGCGGACTTCGCGGTGGTGGTGGTGCCCCCGGCGTTTCACGAGTCCGTGGTGGACCTGGCGCTGGCGCGGAAGCTGCACATCCTGAGCGAGAAGCCGATCGCCGACAGCATGGCGGCGTCCTGCCGGATTTACCACAAGGTCAAGGCCGCCGGGGTGAAGATGGCGGTCACCATGAGCCATCGGTTCGACCAGGACAAGCAGTCGCTGCAGGCGGCGATCCAGGGCGGGCAATACGGTCGGCTCAACTACCTCGTGCATCGCTTCACCCACAATTGCCGGACGTTTGGTTCCTGGGGCGACTTTCGGCATCGGATTCCCGATCCCTTGCTCATCGAAGGCACGGTGCATCATTTCGACATCCTGCGCGGCCTGAGCGGCGCTGACTGCGCTGTCGTCTACGCCCGGTCGTGGAATCCACCCTGGGGTGAGTATGCCGGCGACTCGACAGCGCTGATCACGCTGGAGATGACCAACGGCGTGCGCTGCTTTTACGAAGGCGCCAAAGCCAATGCCTCGAGCATGAACGGCTGGACACTCGACTACATCCGCGCGGAATGTGAGCAAGGCACGCTGGAACTGGACCGCCGCTGGTTGCGCGTGCTGCGGGGCGGAGCATGGGAGAAACCGCTGGCGCAGGATCTGCCGTTGCTCAAACAGTCGGCGTGGATGAACCCCTGGCTGGCGGAGCAGTTCGTTGACTGGGTGGCGGGCCGGCGGGCGGATCACCCGACGACTCTGGACGACAACATGCAGTGCACCGCGCTGTTGTTTGCCGCGATCGAATCAGCGCGCCGCGGCCAGCCGGTGGATGTGCAGCAGTATTTGCAGACGCATTTGCAGAGCAAGGAGTCGTGACGTGGTGAATCCGTTGGACCTGGCGCGTCTGCGTCGTCGTCGTACGGGGCGTTGCTCCAGTTGGGACCACTCGGGCCGGAATGCCGATCGCTGGTCGATCGCGCCGGGCGAAACCTGCGTGCTGGCGGACATTCAAGGGCCGGGCATCATCACGCACATCTGGATGACCCAGGGCGCCGGCTACCGGGAATGCCTGCTGCGCATCACCTGGGACGATGCTCCCGCCGCCAGCGTGTTGTGTCCGCTGGGGGATTTCTTCGGCCTGGGCCACGGCATCGTCAACAGCTACCAATCATTGCTCTTCAGCGCTTCGACGGACCTGAACAACCGCTTCAACGTCGGCTGCGCGCTCAACTGCTATGTCGCCATGCCGTTTCGCAAACGCGCGGTGGTGGAGCTGATCAATCAGCGTTCTTCGCCGCAGGGCCAGTACTTTTACATCGACTACGAGCAATGCGCTGCGGAGGATCTGGCGGACCTGGGTTACTTCCACGCCGAGTTTCGCCGCGCCAATCCCTTCGGCGGCTGGGCGCACGACCTGCGTTCCAACACCGCGCCGGTGAATGTTCCCAACCTGGAACGCCAGGCGTGGGATCACAACTACGTCATCCTCGAAACCCGCGGCCGGGGCCAGTACCTGGGCTGCAATCTCAGCGTCACCAACTTCCAGGGCACCTGGTGGGGCGAAGGCGATGACATGATCTGGGTCGATGGTTACAAGTGGCCTCCCGACGTGCACGGCACCGGCAGCGAGGATTACTTCAACCAGGCGTGGGGCATGCAGCGCAATGCGTTCCTGCGCAACGGCTCATCCATTCACGAAGCCGACACCCGCGGCTACCAGACCAGCTACGTGCATCATCTGGAAAATCCCGTGTATTTCGAACGCGAGATCAAAGCCACCATCGAAGTCGGCCACGGCAACCATCTTGCCAATGAGGTCAGCAGCGTGGCGTACTGGTACGCCCAGCAGCCCACTGCCGCGATTCAGCCTCCGCCGGTGGCGCAGCGTCTGCCCGTGCTGCGCGACAATCAGGGCACCTGGTTGTACAACCGCAGCAATCAGTGTCCCGGCCCGGCCGTCGCGTTAACCACTGAAATGAAACAGGCGCGGGCGATGACCGGCCTGCACGCCCAGGCGGATCCCGAACGCTGCGGCCCCTTCGTCGACACCTGGCGGCTCAGCGGTTTACGCCCGGTGCCGACGAGTCTCGAACAGGTAACACCTCCCAGCCATGACAGCTTCGCCGACTGGCAGGCGATCACGGGCAACGCGGAGCATTGGGTCAGCTTCGCGCCCTACACCGGCGGCGGCGATGGACTGGTGTATCTCGCTAATCGCTTTCACTTTGCCCACGGCGGCCCGTGGGAATTGCAGATCGGCCACGACGGCGGCATGGCGGTGTTTGTCGATGGGCAGCGCGTCGGCCTGGAACCGACGCTGCTCAATCCCGCGCCCCACGGCCGGACCTGCGTCAGCGTTGTGCTGGAGCCCGGCGACCACGACATCGTCGTCGCCATGCTCACCCATCGCGGCCACGGCCAGGGCCTGTTCTTTCGCTTCGGACAACTCGACGCCCAACCCTTGGCGTTCCCCCAACTGTCGGCGCCATAACCCTCGGAATCCCCCCCGGAATCCCCCCGGAATCGCCCCCGGAATCGCCCCCGAATCGCCCCCGAATCGCCCCGGAATTCCTCAGGTCAGCTATCGGAATATGTCGTCTGGCTGCCCCGGCCCGGGTGTGTGCGGTCGGAGCAGTTCAGTTGCCGTAGCGGTTGTTGTTGCTGTCGACAAAGGACAGGCCGCGTGAGGTGTTTTCGCCAAAGAGGTACTGCTTGGTGGTGTTGGAGCCGTTGTTCCAGGCCGGCAGTGCTGCGACATGGGTATCGACATAGAGCACATTGGCGGCATTGGAGTGGCGGGCGTGGGCGAACCAGCGGCTGCCGGTGGGGATGTTGGGCGCGGAGGTCAGGTCGTAATAGAAGCGATAGTAGCCATAGAACGCGCTGCCGGTGAACCCGGCGGTGTCCATGACCATGATCGTCTGTCCCGGGAACTTGAGGTTGTTTTCCGCCTGGGAGTCGAGACGGTTTTTCTGGGCGTATTTCGCCAGGTCGGAGTAATCGACGTAGCCGGAGTGGTAGACGCCGTAGGTCTGCGACCAGTCGCCGTTGTACTTGCCGCCGGGCGCGACGGACGGGCAGAACAACGAGTGGGGCTGCCCGACGACGCCATTGGGCAGGTAGCCGCCGCTGCTGACCAGAATCTGACCCCAGTAGGGGGTGCCGCCGTTGTAGGCGGCGCTGCCCTGGCGCGGCGGAAGAAAGCCTTTGTTGTCGCTGGCGTACACATGCATCGCCACGCCGACCTGGCGCAGATTGATCATGCACTTGGTGGATTCGGCGGCTTTGCGGGCTTTCGCCAGTGCCGGCAGCAGGATGGCGACCAGCAGCGTCAGAATGGAGATCACCACCAACAGTTCAATGAGCGTGAAGCCGACCCGGCGGGGGCGCGCCGGGCCGGTCATGCTCAGGCCCGGAAGGGCAGTGGCGGTGCTGGAGGGGGGATGGTGCAGCATGGGCAAGCGTCCATCTGGGTCTGTGCTATATTATTTATATATCAATCACGCAAAACTATATCTACTGGTGGGCGGCGCTGTCAATCAAAAACTTGCCCCGGCTGCGGCGATAGGTGGTGATTGGCGGAATATCCGGGCGCTCTGACGCCACCGGTGGCCGCTGAGGCAGGCGGGGGCAGGGGGGGCTTGCACTGGTCAAGAATCATGGCGCGCGCACCGCGAGCCCTATCCGCGCAGCCGATGTCGGGCTCGCCGTGCGCGCCGCGCGGGTCAGTCATCTATGGCAATGGGTCAGCCGGGACCGTCAGACGCGCCAGCTCAGTTCCACGCGGGGTCGCTGCGCAGACTGCCCCGTGGCGAAGTCCGGCAGCAACACCCGTCCCGCGCCCGGCGGCTGGGTTTGGGCGAGCAGTTCTTCCGCCAATTCGACAATCTGCTGGGCGTATTGCTGGTCCGGGGGAATCAGTTCGCCCAGGTCGCACGCGGCAGGCAGGAACCAGCCCGGATCGCGCCGGCCGTAGTTCACCACCGCCAGCCGGTCGGTGGTGTCGGTCGGCAGCACCGACAGCGGCACGAACGCATAGCGGTACATCCAGATCACCGCATGCCGGCCCGGCAGCACCGGGAAGAGCCGATTGAACTGCCGCACAAACGGCTCCCAGCGGTCGTCATCGCACAGCGTCAGCAGCTCGGCGGGGCCATCCAGCTCGCGCAGCGCCTGGCGATAGCCCGACACCACCAGGCGGTCGTAGTGCAGCCGCAGCGGTTCGACTACCAGCCAGACCTGATCGAACCCCAGCTGCTGCAGCAGCAGTTTGGTCAACTCGTAGGACCAGCGCTCCATGTCCGGGGTCACGCTCGGCACCCCCGGCGTCGGCGGAATGGTGCCGCAGACCAGCACCGGCGTGGGCAACTGCGTCAGGCTCGGCAGCCAGGCTTCATCCAGTCGGCCATCGAGCAGCACCAGTTCCAGACGTTCCTGTTCAATCAGTTCCGGCAGGCGCGTGACCACCGAGGTCTGGTCCATCACATCCAGCAGCAGCCGCCGGCCGTGCTGTTCGAGCCCGGCGCGAATCAACTGAAACACCCGCCCTTCGATCTGCCGCTCGATGGAGATGTAGCCGATCCGCGCGGTGCAATGGCCCGCTGCTTCCGTCGGCGCCGGCGGCAACTCACAGACAAACGTGCCCCGGCCGCGTTCCCGGCGAATGACCCCCTCGGCCTCCAGGTCCTGATGCGCCCGGCGAATGGTCAGATGCGCGACCTGGAACTGCCGCGACAATTCCCGCTCCGTGGGCAGCTTGTCACCGGGCTGATACAACCCCTGACGCACCCGCTCGCGCAGCTCGTTGGCGATCTGCTGGTAGCGGAAATCCCCGCCGACGGCATCTTCATGGTTGCCCGGCGCGGCTGCGCCAGGGCGGCGCTGCGCGGATCGTTGAGTTGTCGTACGCGCGCCCGGGGCCATCGGCAAAGTGCTCCTGACGGAATCGGTTCGCTTGCTACTATAGCACCTCGTGGGTCACCGTCATGTCGCTGGTCCCGACGACGGGCGCCCGTTTTCGCACCGTTGGCACTCACCACGACGCGCCCCGGCAGCCATCCATGCCGGCAAGACGGGGGGTTGCGTGGTTTTTCCCCGCTGCGTTGGAAAGTTTCTCCACCCGGGTACGGAAGTTGGTACAGCGCAGTGTATATCAACTACCATGAGGACCCGCGCGGAAATCTGGCTGGAGCACACCCATGGTCCCAAGCATCTACGCCATTGCCACGATGGACACCAAGGGGCAGGAGATCGCCTACGTCGCCCAGCTCATGCGCGCGGGCGGGGCATCGGTGGTGATGGTGGACGTGGGCACGCAGTTGCCCGCCACGGTGGAGCCGCAGGTCGCGCGCCAGACGGTGGCGGCCGCCCATCCACAGGGCGCCGACGCCGTGCTGGGGTTGACCGATCGGGGCCAGGCGGTGACCGCCATGAGCGTCGCGCTGACGCATTACCTGCTGGCGCAGCACCGGGCCGGGAAGGTCGCGGGCGTCATCGGCCTCGGGGGCTCCGGCGGCACCGCGCTGATCAGTCCCGCCCTGCGCGCCATGCCCATTGGTTTGCCCAAGGTGCTCGTCTCCACGGTCGCCAGCGGCGACACGTCGCCTTACGTCGGCTGCTGCGACATCACCATGATGTACTCGGTGGTCGACGTGGCGGGCATCAATCGCGTATCCCGGCAGGTGCTCGCCAATGCCGCCCATGCCGCGCTGGGCATGACCCGGCACAGCGCCCCGCCCAGCGAGCAGCGACCCACGCTGGGCATGACCATGTTCGGCGTCACCACGCCCTGCGTCACCGCGGTGCGCCAGACGCTGGAAGCGCAGGGCTTCGACTGTCTGGTCTTCCACGCCACCGGCGCCGGCGGGCAGGCGATGGAGAAGCTGGTCGAGTCGGGATTGATCCACGGCGTGCTGGACATCACCACCACCGAGGTCGCCGACGAAGTGGTCGGCGGCGTCTTCCGGGCCGGCCCGGCGCGCTTTGACGCCATCCTCGCGGCGCAGGTGCCTTACGTCCTGAGCCTGGGCGCGCTGGACATGGTCAACTTCGCCGCCATGGCGACCGTGCCCGCCCCTTTCCGCGCCCGCCGACTGCATGTGCACAACGCCAACGTCACCCTCATGCGCACCACGCCGGAGGAGAACCGCCAGTTCGCCCGCTGGATCGCCGCCAAGCTCAACCGCAGCACCGCGCCGTTGATCGTGCTGATTCCCGAAGGGGGCGTCTCAGCGCTGGATGCACCGGGGCAGCCGTTTCATGATCCCCAGGCGAATGCTGCGCTGTTTGACGAATTGGAAAGCGCGATCATTGCCGCGCCCAAGCGCATCCTCCGGCGGCTGCCGCTGCATGTGAACGATCCCGCCTTCGCCGCGGCGCTCGTCGAGGCGTTTGCCCAGGTCAGTGCGAACTACCCGTTCCCCCAGTAAGGAAGCAGTTGTCATGACTCAGACCCGAAGCGAGATTCTCCAACGCCTGCGCCAGAAAGTCAGCCAGGGCCAGCCCATCATCGGCGGCGGGGCGGGCACCGGCATCAGCGCCAAGTGCGAAGAAGCTGGCGGCATCGACTTGATCGTCATCTACAACAGCGGCAAATACCGCATGGCCGGCCGGGGTTCCCTCTCGGGACTCATGGCGTACGGCAACGCCAACCAGGTGGTCATGGAGATGGCGCATGAAGTGCTCACCGCCGTCGAACACACGCCCGTGCTCGCCGGCGTCAACGGCACCGACCCGTTCATGATCCGCCCACAGTTCCTGCGCCAGATCAAGGACATCGGCTTCGCCGGCGTGCAGAACTTCCCCACCGTCGGCTTGATCGACGGCGTGTTCCGCCAGAACCTCGAAGAAACCGGCATGAGCTACCGCATGGAAGTCGACACCATCGCCGCCGCCCATGAGCTGGACCTGCTCACCACGCCCTATGTGTTCAATGTCGAGGAAGCCAAGCTCATGACCCAGGCCGGCGCGGACATCGTTGTCGCCCACATGGGCCTGACCACCAGCGGCTCCATCGGCGCCCATACCGCCAGGTCGCTCGACGACTGCGTGGGCGAGGTCACCCGCCTGGCGGAAACCTGCAAGTCGATCCGCGCCGATGTGCTGATGCTCTGCCACGGCGGCCCCATCGCCAACCCCGAGGATGCCGCCTACATCCTCGCCCGCTGCCCCCTCGTCGACGGCTTCTATGGCGCCAGCTCCATGGAACGGCTGCCCACGGAAGTCGCCATCAAGGATCAGGTCCGCCGCTTCGCCGACCTGCGCCTGCATCGGTAAACCACCGCCTCACTCAGTGCAGTTCGCCGGTGCGCAGCGCCGCCATGGCGCGGTGGTAGATCGGCGGCACGGGAATGCCCTGGAGCAGCGGGTCATCGGTTTCCACCATCCAGTCGTGCAACTGCTGGAGCAGCGCCCGGCGAACCTCCGCGGCGGCGGGGTCGGCAACGCGGTTCTCAAACTCCAGCGGATCCCGCAACAGGTCGTACAGCCGCACCGGCGGGTGGTACTCCATGGCAGGGTCCACCGGCGCCTTGGGCCAGGTGTCCGGCCGCCACTGCTGGCTCGGGTCCATGATCGACGGCGCGTTGGTGAACGCCACGATCAGCTTGTGCGTGGCGGTGCGAATGCAGCGCAGCGGGTCGCAGTAATCGTGATGGGTCATCTCCGCGAAAATCGCCGAGTGCGGCTTGTATGTCTCAGGTTTGCCGATGAGCAACGGCGCAAACGAGCGGCCCTGCACCGACGCGGGCGTGGGCAGTTGCAGCAGGTCCAGCAGCGTGGGCAGGAAGTCCACATTGGAAAGCAACTGCGGCAGACGCAGGTCGCGGAAGCCGGCGCCGGGCCAGCGCCAGATGGCGGCAATGCTGAGGCCCGGGTCGTACAGCGAGCATTTGGCGCGCGGGAAGGGAATGCCGTGATCCGCCATGAAAATGACCAGCGTCTGCTCGTCGATCCCCAGCCGCTGCAAGCCTTCGAGCAACACGCCCATGCCGGCGTCGAGTCCGCGCACCGCGCCCTGGAACAGCGAGAACTCGTCGCGCGTTCGGCCGTCATCCACCAGCCAGGGCGGCACGGTGACGCCGCGGGCGCGGTCCGGCAGATAGCCGTAGGTGTTGGTCGGATGCAGGCGATGCACTTCCGGGAGAAAAACCTGCAGCATGAACGGCGGCGCCTGCGCCGGCCGCGCGCCCATCCAGGTCACCAGCTTCTCGAAGGTCTGATCGCAGCGGTCGCCGAACTTCCCCCCGATGCCCAGCACCTGATCAAAGCCCAGCTCCTGGGCGGGGCGCGGCGACTCGTGTTGCCAACTGCTCAGGTACGTCTGGTAGCCGGCGTCACGCAGCAACTGCGCCATGTGCCGCTCGTCGGCGTGCAGATCCCAGCGGAAATCGCCATGCGCCAGCCCCATCACGCCGTGGCTGTGCGGGTAGCGCCCGGTGACGATCGACGCCCGGCTGGGACTGCACTGCGGGGCGGTGCAGAACGCCTGCTCGAGCAGCGCGCCCTGCGTCGCCATGCGATCCAGATTGGGCGTCGTCAGCGTCGAGATGCCATAGCAGTTGAGCCAGCGTCCCAGATCATGCGCCGTCACCAGAATGACATGGGGTCGTTGCGGCTGCTTTGCTTTCATGTCGTTCAACCTGGGTTGGAGTGACGGTCCGCAGGGTCCGGCCCGCGCCGCATGGACCGCGACGCCCCCACGTGCAACCACGCAGGTATATAGCAATATCGGCTCGGATTGTGAATCTGACGCCTCCCCAGCGAGCGATCGGTGCGCGGGGTTGCGTCCGGTTGGGTGCTGGCGGGTGCAGCCCCGCGCGCCGGGTTAGGCCTGCGTCGTGCGGCGCGGTATTCTCACGTATCCCGTCAACTCTTTCCGGAGGGGCAACCGCCCGGCGAGCCATGGCACAGCGTGATATTTCTCCCGAACGCAAACTGCTGTACTACGGCGGCATGATCCTTACTGGTATCGGGTTGCTGATGTTTCTCTCGGTGTTTACGGCGGGCATCAGGCAGATTGAGCAGGGGCCAGGCTTTACCTCCTCACGCACCATTGAGTTTGATATGGGTCCGCGCGGGCCGGTGCTCAAGCGGACGCCATCGGGATCCGGCCAGCCATCCTTCGCCACGGCTTTCATCGGCATGCTGCTCATGGCGGCGGGCGGCTTCATGATGAAGCTCGGTCGCTACGGCCCCGCCGGCGCGGGCGTCATCCTCGATCCGCAGGAAGCCCGGCGGGATGTCGAGCCCTGGTCGCGCATGACCGGCGGCATGGTGCACGACGCGCTGGATGAAGCCGGCGTAAAGCTGGGCTCAACGCGGCGAGACGCTCCCGACGACAGCCTGCCGCCTGACGAACGCTTACGCCGACTCGAAAAACTGCGCAAAGAACGCCTGGTTGACGAACAGGAATACCAGCAGACGCGGCAGCGCATTCTCAAAGAGCTGTGAAACGAAAGCGCTGGGCAGGATGAATCAATCCTCATCCCGGTCCGTCATCGAGCTTCGCCGGCCACGGGAACGAAGCAGATTGATCCGCAGATGACGCAGATTGGCGCAGATGAATGCATGGTCGCGCTGCCTGCTGCATCTGCGTGAATCTGCGTCATCTGCGGATACCTTTTCTGTTAACCGACGCTGCGGCACCCACCGACTTGCGTCGGTGGCTCGGAGACTGCAACCTTCTGTTTCGGTCCGAGCCGTCGACGCCAGTCGGCGGGTGCTGCGCGCTGTTGTTCCGCTTGACCCTGCATCACCCGGCATGGCGTGACCAGGCTGCGCCGCCCCGGCGGGGATCAGCGTAAATCCTCGAGCATGTGCTGTTGATCGAGAAAGTGCAGCAGGCGCAGGCAGCCGCGCAACTGGGCGGCGAAGCTGACGTAGCCGGCGTCGCGTTGGCCGGCGGCATTGTCGAACTGATCGCGTTGGGTGAGCAGATAGCGGAGGTTGAGCCGACCGACTTCGAGAAATTGGCGATCCCCGGTTTTTTCGTAGGCATCGCCCAGCGGTTCCAGACAGACGCCATGGGCGAAGGAACAGGAGAGCGTCGGCGTGTCGTAGTAGTAGAAGATGCCGGTGGGCAGGGTGCCGCGGTCAATCAACCAGCGGGCGGCGCGGATGAAGTGCGGGTCCAGGTCGGGGCGGTGGGCGGCGCGAATGTAGCGGCCCAGGCCGGTGAGGGCGATGGCGTGTTTCCAGGGCGCCGCCAGCGCTCGACTGGCTTTGGGGGTGCGGCGTTCGCGCCAGGCGCCGTCGTGTTCCTGGGTATCCAACAGCTCGAGCACAAACGGTTCGGCGGCGTCGCGCCATTGCGGCTCGCCGGTCAGTTCGTACAGTCGCGCCAGGAGCATCAGCGGAATGCCGGTGCCGCGCACGTTGTGGGACCAGCGGCAATCGTCGCGCCCGGCGCGACCGGCGAAGTCTCCCGCCAGCCGCGCCGCCGCCAGCCCGCGTTCATCGCCGGTCAGCAACCAGTAGTCGAGCAGGCCCTCCGCCCAGAGTTGAAAAGTTTCGGGTTGGTTGAAGGCGTGATTGGCGGCCTCGACGCCGTGGATGCCGCCCAGGTCGGCGTGGTGGAAAGCGCCCCGGCACTGATCGACATCCATCACATGCTCGGCCGCGGCGCGGAGCTGGGCATGCGCCGCCGGGTCGCCGGTGCGCAGGGCGTAGAGGCTCAGCGCCTGCAGCAGGTCCCAGCGGTTGTTGGCGTACGCCCAGCGCAGGCCGCGGTTGAGCGAGAAGTTGAGGTTGATCTGGTCGCCATGGTGGAGCAGTCCCCGTCCGCCCAGGGGCATGCCCAGGTGGCGCGCCTCCAGGCCGCGCTTGAGCAGATCGTTGAAGTAGGTTTCCAGCAGGGGATACTTGCGGGGTTGATAGGCGAACAGCGGGCCGAACGTCGCGGGCGGCGCGGCGTCGAGCGGATGCACCGTCAGGGGAGAAGAAGCCTGTGCCACCAGCGCCAGCAGTTGCTCGCGCTGGTGGGGATCGGCAAGGAAATCGAGCCAGAGGTGATGGGTGCGTCCGGCGCCGATGGCGATGGGCACCGGCGACTGGCGGGGAATCAGGTCCACCTGCACGCCGGCGTCGTCGGTGGCCAGCGCCTTGGGAAAGTTTTCCTCGAACTGGCTGACCACCAGCGCCAGCCCGGCGGTCGCCACCAGGCCCTGGTGGCCGGTGGACGGGCGCGACACCGGCTGGCCCTGGGGGTCGCAGGCGTGGGCGCTCGCCGGCGCGGCCGGCTGGGCGTTGACGTCGGCGTCGCCGGCGCTGAGCACATAGCCCCACCCGCGCGGACGAGCGCCGCGCTCGGTGTTGAACCGCACCATGGCGTCCGGCTCCCACGCCAGCGGCACGGTCAGACGCAGTTGATGGATGGGAATGGTGACCGTTTCGGGGCGACGCCAATCAGGCGCTTCCACCGGCGGCGGCAGACGATTGACAAAGCCATAGCTGATGCGGCAGCGCGCCTGCTGCGCCAGGAAAGTCAGGCTCAGTTCAAAATCGAAAAAGCCATCGGCATGCGTTCCTTCCTGACGCAGGACCACGCACAGCGCGTCGTGCCGCACCACGGTGGCGCTGCGCAGCGTGCCCTCCGCCAGGCGGTGAGTCTGGCCCGAGGCGTCGCGCAGCCACAGGTCCATCGGGGTGCGCAGGCGGGGCGCGTCCTGCACCTGCACCTGTGACAGCAATCCGGGCGCGTGTCGGGCGACCTCGAAACGGGCGACGCCGGTGTCGATGACCCACTGGTCGGGGTGTTCCCGCAGCAGGGGTTGCCGTGGCGTGGCGTGGGCGTCATCCACCGGGCAGCGCACGGTCCAGACGCGGGTGGCGAAGGCGGGCACCTCGGCACAGAAACCCACCGCCAACGCGCGGACGGAGCCATCGGGAAACCGACCCTGGGGAGCAAAGGAAGCCGGATGGGGCGCGCCCGTGTCATCGAGCAGGAGCGCCGCCTGTCCGGGGCGCAGCCGGCCCGGCGGCAAGGGCACGCCGGTCTGACAGAACTCGCGGGAGCGCGGAATGCCGGCGGTTTCGGTGACCGTAAGCTTCAGGTCTGCCACAAAGCCATCCTGGGGAGCAAGCATGCGGGCCAGCGCCCGCCGTTTCGCCCGCGTCGCCGCCACGGCGTCAAGCGCAGGCCGAAACCGTCCATTTGTGCAACGTATGCACTATCATACGGCGCTCCCGTCCCGGGTCAATGATTACGTCCCCGGCGCGCGACATGCCCCCTGCACCGGTGAACCCCCCGCGCTTCAGCTCATCCACGCCAGCGCCGCGAAGCATGCCGCCCCTGCCGCCAGACTGAGGCTCGCCAGCTTGCGCTGCGCCGGCAGGCTGAACGCCATCAGGCCGCCGGTGAGAAAGAGCAGCACCAGGGCGACCATCCACACGCCGGCGAAATACTTGAAGCCGTCGCCGCCTTTGGCTTTGTGCAATTGCACGAAGAAGCGGTGGGGGTTGGTTTCCATGATTTTGAGCTTCACTTCGCCGGGGTTGCCGGTGGGATGAATCTGCACATCGCGCCGCGAGCCGGTCCATTCGAAGTAGTGTGAAGTGCCGCCTTTTTTGATGCCTGCGGAGCCGGTGGGCGTGTCGAGGTTGCGGGCCGCCAGTTCGCGTTCGGTCAGGGCGACGTAGTGGGACAGTTCCGCCGGGCCGGGGGTGTCGAGTTGGACGGTGGATTCGGTGGTCTGGTAGTGGCCTTTGACGCCCAAGCCGTAGAGCCCGCCGGTGATGGCGTAGAGGAGGCCCATGGGCAGGAAGAACGCCGCCAGCGCGGTGTGCAGACGGATCAGGGACAGCCGGGTTTTGGGTGACATGCAAAGCTCCGATGCAGTGAGCGAGGTTGAGGATCAGCGAACTGGAATGCTACCAAGCCGGCGCGGTCGGGGTTGCGCGATATGACGAAAGCCATCGGCGGCGCTGCTCACAACCAGCGTTTGAGCGGCTGAGCGCATTGCGTGAACACCTTCGCCGGCAGGCAGACCGTCCCCCAGCGGGGGCTGCGCACGCGCATTGCCGCGCGGTAATCCGCCAGCGTCACGCCCAGCACGGCATACCACTTGCCGTTGAACTCGAACACCTCGTGAAACAGCGCGTCGGGCGGTTGGATGTCGCACCAGAACAGGAAGGCGAACACGCCACGGAACCCGGCGCCGAAGATGCTTTCCCACTGGGTCAGGCTGTCCACATCGTCAGCGGTGACCCAGTTCTGCAGCGCTGTGCCAGTGCGTCCCGAATGCTTGCGGCCCTTGACGTCCACCAGCAGGTTGTCGCCCGTGCCGCTGTAGACCACGAAATCGAAATTCTTGAGCTTCACCCGCTGGGGCGCGGCGGCGTTGCCGGCTTTGCCTTGCGTGGACGCCAGCGCCCGCCGGGCTTCATCCACCGCCACATAGGGAATGGCGTTGGCGCGCAGGTAGTGCTCGAAAGCCGCGTCGTAATGGAACCGGCGTTGCGCCATGTGGAACCCCGTCTTCAGCGACTCGCGGCATACTCCCGCAGCCGGGGAATCAGAATCTCCCGACCCAGAATCTTCACGCACGCCGCCAGCGGGATCGCCAGCAGCATCCCCAGCAAACCCGCCAGCGCCCCGCCCATCAACACCACCAGCAGCACCGTCAGCGGATCCAGGTCCGTCGCCTGGCCCTGCACCCATGGCTCGACCACCCAGCCATCGAACAGCTGCGCCGCCACATACACCACCGTCGGCCAGAGCAACGCGAACAGCAGGCTCTGCTCCGCCCCCACGGCATGCACCGCCGCCAGCACCAACGCCGTCAACCAGCCCAGCGCCGCCGCGTAGGGAATCAGATTCAACAACCCACAGCACAACCCCAGCAGCAGCCAATACGGCACGCCCGCCAGCCACCAGCCCAGACTCAGCACCACGCCCATCACCAGCGCCTGAATCAGCCGGCCGCGAATGAACGCCGCCACCGTCGCGTCCATCATCCGCAGGATCTCCAGCGTGCGCTGCCGCTGACTGCGCGGAATCAACGGATCGAACCACTCCAGGATCGGACCAAAGTGCCAACTGAAAAAGAAGAAACAGAAGCACACGATCACCCCAGCCAGCATCAGATAGCTGGTGGTGTTGATCACCGAACCCACCGTGCCCACGCCCGCCCCCAGCCAGCGCGCCGCCAGCCGACCCAGCGCGGCATAGTCGAGCTTGCCCAGTTGATCCACCAGCGTCAGCGCCAGGGCGTGGTCCCATGTGGAAGGTGGCGCGTCGGCGAGGGGAAGGCCTGCTTGTACCTCAATATCCGGTCCTTCAGGTGCGACGGGTTCGGCAGGCGCTGCGGAGGACTCCGCGGTGGGCGCGGGCGGTTGCGGCGGCGCAGGCGTCTGCGGCGGCGCGGGGGCTGGGGCGGGGGTGGCATCCGGGTCGGATGCGGCAGGGGATTTCAGGAAGAGTTGTTGCCAACTGCCCATCTGCGGGCTTAGCCGGTTCCATTGTTTGGTCAGCACCAGGCGCGTTGACTGCAACGCCTGCTGCGCCTGCTGCACCACCGGCCCGCTGAGGTAGAGCGCCGCCACCAGCAGCACGAAAAAGCCCAGGAACAGGATGCCGGCAGTGCTCAACCAGCGCGGCCAGCGCCATCGCCGATGCAACGCCGTCACCAGCGGATTGAACACATACGCCAGCGCCAGTCCCGCCACGATCGGCGCGGTGACCGAGCGAATCACATAAATCAGCGCTAGCACCGTGAGCACCGCCAGCACGATCAGCAGATCGCGCACCCAGGGAAACTCCCACAGCCGCAGTTGCTGATGTGTTTTGCCGGTGGGTTCAGTCATGCGAACAGGCCCCCGCAGAGTGCGTGAAGGTCTCGCGCATGTTCCGGCAATCGCCGGGCAACGTCAACTGAAAAACAGCGCGGCCGGCCCGGTGGGGCGCACAGCGATGAATCGTGTCCGGCCAGCCCGGACCTGCAGAAAGCCGACGAGCCCGAAGCATCACAAGGCAAAACGCCCCACGAGCCCGAAGCGTCAGCGAGGGGTAGGGCGTGGCCTGACGCACCGTTTCAGGAACCACCTGTTGCGGGTCACGGTCTGGCTTGTCGGCGTCCGGACGCTGTGGGTGAATATGTGGAATGAAACAACGCCGAGCGCGTAGCCCGTCGCTCACGCTTCCGGCTCGTTCATTACAACCAACCTCACGCGGCCTTCACGCCCCGGCCATGCAGCAGCCGCAGCACCACGATCGCCAGCACGACGACGCCCAGCACGAACCACCAGTGATTGAGGTGGGTCAGGTCGGCAAAAGTCACCTTGCCCAGATCCACCGGCTTGAGCAGACAAGACGACAGCTTGGCGTGCAGCTCGGCGTACACGGCTGCGCCCACCAGCATGCCCAGCACGCCCGGCCAGGCGTGACGCGAGCCATCGCCCAGCGCCGCCACGCCGGTGCCCGGACAGTAGCCCAGGATCGCCATGCCGATGCCGAAGATCAGCCCGCCGAGCGCGTTGCCCCACAGCGTGGCGTTCTTGATGTGCAGCGGAGCATCAAACAGCAGATGCACCGCCCACACACCCACGGCTCCGACCGCCACCGCCGTGAGCATGGTGCGCAGGACCGTGTGATCGCGCCAGAGGAATTGCCCGACGATGACGTGAAAGCGCGTCACCGCGCCGCGCTGGAGCAGGAAGCCGAACACGAGGCCGGCAACCAGCCCGTAGGCGAGATTCAGCGGTGAATCAAAGGTGAAGAGTTCAGGATTGAACATGATTGCGTCCCGCCTTTCCGTAAACGATGAAGGCCGTCGCCAGGCCCGCCGCGAAGAAACTGGCGAAGAAGGTCCAACTGCTCACCGCCATCTGCAAACCCCCGCTGATGCCGTGGCCCGAGGTGCAGCCGCCCGCCAGCCGCGCGCCAAAGAGCACCAGCACGCCGCCCAGGAACGCACCCAGAGCGCGGACGAGTTTGCTGGGGCCAAAGCGCGCCGCCCACAGGCTGGGCACGCGCTCGACCTGATAGGTGCCGCCGAGTTTGCTGGAGATGAACGCGCCGATCACCAGGCCGACCACCAGCATGAACTGCCAGTCGATGGCGGGGCTTTTGACCAGCAGCTTGGCGTAGTAGTCATTGGCTTTGACATGCTCGAGGGACACCAGCGATTCGAGCAAGCCCGCCACGGTGACGAAGGTGGTGCTGGTGCCCAGGGCTTTGTGCATCAGCCCGAAGGTGAGCCAGCTCAACATGCCGATGCCCGCCCCCACCACATAGGGGGACCAGCGACCGCGTCGGACGGGGTTGTTCATGACCAGGTTCCTTTCCGGGAGGTTCATTCCCAAAACAGTCATGACCTCATGAAACTTTGACATATCAACCAACTCGTCAGCCGCGCGGGGTGTCGGGCCGCGCGGCGGGTGCACACGCTGAGGCGGGATCAGGACGACGAACCGGCGGCCGGCTTGGCCCCATTCCGGGGACGGGGGGTCCGGGAGCTGTTCCGGGGGGGGCGGCCGTCGCCGTGGCGGGTGAGGCATTCAATCAGGAAGCGGGCGTTGGGGTTGACCACGCGGTAGATGACCTGCCGGTTGACCCGTTCGCCCGCCAGGATGCCGTGGGCTTCCATGCGGTTTAAGTGCTGGCTGACCGCCGCGGGGGCGAGGTCCAGCCGCTGCGCCAGTTCACCCACGCTGATCGCCTCCCGGCCGAGCATTTCCACCATCCGCAGCCGCTGCGGATGGGCGAGCACCTTGAGCACCTTGGCGGCCTGCTCCAGGGTGTCGTCATGCAGCGCCGGGGTGGGCGTGGGTCGAGCCATGACCTAAATATATCATGAAATCATGATATGTCAAGCACCGGAAGTGTGGTTCGCCGGCGAATGCCAACGCTGGGCGGAAAGGGGGAGAAAAAAGGGGATAAGTACATTATTATGATGCAAAATAATGTACTTATCCCCTTTTTTCTCCCCCTTTCCGTCTGATTGTCCCGGACCCGCAGCGCGCCCGACCCGGCTTACCGGGAGCTGAGCGTGCGGTACTTGACCCGGTGCGGCTGATCGGCGGCCGCGCCCAGCCGCCGGTGGCGGTCGGCCTCATACGCGGTGAAGTTGCCTTCGTACCACACGGCGCTGCCGTCGCCCTCGAACGCCAGGATGTGGGTGGCGATGCGGTCGAGGAACCAGCGGTCGTGGGTGATGACCACGGCGCAGCCGGCAAAGTTTTCCAGCGCTTCCTCCAGCGCCCGCAGCGTGTTCACATCCAGGTCGTTGGTCGGTTCGTCCAGCAGCAGCACGTTGGCGCCGCTGCGCAGCAGGCGCGCCAGGTGGACGCGATTGCGCTGGCCGCCCGAGAGCGTGCCGACCAGTTGCTGCTGATCGCCGCCGGTGAAGCCGAACCGCGCAGCATAGGCGCGGGCGTTCATGTCCTGATTGCCCAGCTTGAAGATTTCCTGGCCATCGGCAATGGCGGACCAGACCGGGGCGCTGTCGTCGAGGCTGTGGCGTGACTGCTCGACGTAAGCGAGCTTGACGGTGTTGCCCAGGCGCAGGGAGCCGGCGTCGGGTTTTTCCAGGTCGGTGAGGATGCGAAAGAGCGTGGTCTTGCCCGCGCCGTTGGGGCCGATGACGCCGACGATGCCGTTGGGCGGGAGTTTGAAGCTGAGGTTTTCGAAGATGACGCGGTTGCCGAACACTTTGCTCAGGCCGGCCGCTTCGATGACCAGCTCACCCAGGCGTGGGCCCGGTGGAATGAAGATTTCCATTTCGCTGGTGCGTTTGGCGTCGTTTTCCTCAACCATGCGTTCGTAGGCTGCCAAACGCGCTTTGCTCTTGGCTTGCCGAGCTTGCGCGCTCTGGCGCACCCACGCCAGTTCGCGTTGCAGGGCTTTCTGGCGTTGCGATTCGCGTTTCTCTTCCTGCGCCAGGCGGGCTTGTTTCTGTTCGAGCCAGCTGGTGTAGTTGCCCTTCCAGGGAATGCCCTGGCCGCGGTCGAGTTCGAGGATCCAGCCGGCGACGTTATCCAGGAAGTAGCGGTCGTGGGTGACGGCAATGACGGTGCCGGCGTAGCGGCGCAGGTGCTGTTCGAGCCAGAGCACGGACTCGGCGTCGAGGTGGTTGGTCGGTTCGTCCAGCAGCAGAATGTCCGGCTTTTCCAGCAGCAGGCGACAGAGCGCCACCCGCCGACGTTCACCACCGGAGAGCTGATCCACCGGCGCGTCGGCGGGCGGGCAGCGCAGCGCGTCCATCGCCTGTTCGAGCTGGGCGTCGAGGTCCCAGGCGCTGCGGCGGTCGAGCTCTTCCTGCAGTTCGCCCTGCTTCTCGAGCAGTTTGTTCATCTCGTCATCCGACATTTCCTCGGCAAACTTGTCGGCAATGGCGTTGAACTGGTCGAGCAGGTCGAGCGTGGGTTTGGCGGCGAGACGCACCTCGTCGATGACGGTCGGGCCGGCGAGCTGCGGTTCCTGGGGCAGCAGGCCGATGGTGTAGCCGGGGGAGACCTGGGTCTGACCCTCAAAGTCCTTGTCGACGCCGGCGAGGATGCGCAGGAGCGAGGACTTGCCCGAGCCGTTGAGCCCCAGCACGCCGATCTTGGCGCCGTAGAAGTACGAGAGGTAGATGTCCTTGAGGACCTGCTTCTTCTCGTAGCGCTTGCTGACGCCGATCATGGAGTAAATGATTTTTTCAGCGGTTTCTGCCATAGGGCGGGCATTATGACGAGAAAGCTGGAAAAGTCACGGCGCGGGGACAAGAAAGGGGATAAGTACATTTATTTGTAAAAATGTACTTATCCCCTTTCTTGCCCCCCCGGCTCACACGGGCGTAAATGCCGCCCAGTGGCAGGGCTGACGCAGGTCGCCCATCCGGCCGGTGGGCGCTTTGTCGGGCGAAATGGGCGCCGGCTCGGCGTAGATCACCAGCGGGTTTTCCAGGTGATCATGCCGCTGCTTCAGGTCATAAATGGTCAGCATCAGCGTGTAGCGTTTGGGCATGAGCAGTTCGGGCGGATAGCTGAGCGTGGTGCGGTAAACCCCCGGTGCTTCCGGGACCTTGGCGTCGCTGTCGAAGTTGCCTGTCGCCACCAGGGCGTGGCCAAACTCATTGCACAGCACGCAGGCGATGCACAGGCCCGGCTGGGCGCGCGGGGTCGCCAGCTCAATCGTCAGCCGCAGCGGGTCGGCGGTGTTCACGCAGGTGGCTGGCGCGCCCGTCTCATCACACACAAACACCCGGCGAAAGTGCGGGCGCTGCGGCGCGGGCTGACTTTCATCGCGCCGCCATTCGTAAGCACTGAGCGCCTGCGCGGTGGCGTAGCGTTCAAGCACCTGATCCACCGGGCCACAAGCCGCGACGCGCCCGCCCTCGAGCAACAACGCGCGCTGGCAGAGTTGCCGCACCGCGCTCATGTTGTGGCTGACGAACAGCACGGTTCGGCCGCCTTGGGCGACTTCATTCATCTTGCCCAGACATTTGCGTTGAAAGGCACTGTCCCCCACCGCCAGCACTTCGTCGATCAGCAGAATATCCGGCTCCAGATGGGCTGCGACGGCAAACGCCAGGCGCATGTACATGCCGCTGGAGTAATGCTTGACCGGCGTGTCCAGGAAGCGCTCGACCTCGGCGAAGGCGACGATGGCGTCGAAGTTTTTCCGCACCTGGGCGCGGGACATGCCCAGCACCGCGCCGTTGAGGAAGATGTTTTCCCGGCCGGTCAGCTCGGGGTGGAACCCGGTGCCGACTTCCAGCAGCGAGCCGACGCGCCCGTAGACTTCCGCCTGCCCGGTGGTGGGTTCGGTGATGCGGGCGAGCACTTTGAGCAGCGTGCTCTTGCCGGCGCCGTTGCGGCCGATGACCCCCAGCACTTCACCGGGGGCGACCTCGAAGCTCACATCCCGCAGCGCCCAGAAGTCGGCACCGGCATCGGCAGCGGCGTGCGTCTGACTGCCGCCGCCAGCCAGCTTTCGCGCCAGGGCGCGCGGCAGGCCGGTGAGCAATTCGGAAAAGCGATGGTACGGCGCCCGAGTGCCCAGGTGGAAGCGTTTGCACAGGTTGTCCGCCCGCAGGGCCATCGCGTTCATCAGTTACACCAGGTCCGCCACCGTGCGTTCGACACGGCGGAAGTAGAAGATGCCGCCCAGCAGCAGGAGCAATACGCCGACCGCGGAGGCGAGCATGGTGCGCGGGTCGGGCGGGGTCTGGCCCAGCAGCGCCCAGCGAAAGCCTTCGAGCACGCCGACCATCGGGTTCAGGCCGTACAGCGGTTGCCAGCGTTCGGACACCACCGCCTGGGTCTGGTAGACCACGGGGCTGACGAACATGCCCAGTTGCAGGAGGAAGGGCACGACGTAGCGCACATCGCGGTAGAGGGCGTTGAGCGCGCTGCACCAGAGCCCGGCCGCGAGCGCCACCAGCACGGCGTAGGCGACCAGCAACGGCACGGCGAGCACCGCCCAGGTGGGCGTGATGCCGAACCACAGCATCAACACCAGCAGAAACACGAAGGCAATGGCGAAATCCAGCAGCGCGGCGAGGATCGGCGCCAGCGGCACCAGCACGCGCGGGAAGTAGACCTTGGTGATCAGGTTCTGATTGACCACCAGGCTTTCCGACGCCGCCGCCAGGCTGTTCGCCAGCAATTGCCAGGGCAGCAACGCGCAGTACAGCGACACGGCATAGGGCACGCCATCGGTGATCGGCCGGGCGTTCATCAGGTGAAAGAGCAGCGAAAAGACCAGCATGGTCGAAATCGGCTGGAGCACCGCCCAGGCGGCGCCGACCACGGTTTGTTTGTAGCGCACCTTGATGTCGCGCAGGGCGAGAATCCACAGTAGATCGCGGAAGTGCCACAGCTCGCGCCAGTCGAACAGTTGCCAACCCGGACGGCGGCGAATCAGGACCGGGGCTGGCGAAGGATCGGACATGCGGGCGCCTGGTGAACAAGGAAAGGGCAAGCCACCGAGAGTGGACCGGCGCATTCTAGCAATTGAGTGGGATCAACCCGCCATCCGCTGGGGCGACGCTTCGCCGTCGCCAGCCAGGCTGCGTTCGACCTGAATCAACCCGGAGAGGATGTCGGCGGCGCTGCGGAAGGGGCTGTTGCAGGGATCGGTCGGGCGCAGGATGGCGCCGGTGAGCTGGCTGATGAGCAGGGCTTCCTGGCTGTCCTTGTCGAAGCGGACCAGGCCCTTGAACTCGGGGTTGTAGTGCGGGCGGTTCATCTGCACGGCGAGGTAGAAGAAGTCGATCGCCTTGTCGACCTTGTGATGCTGGTCGGAGATGATGCGGCTGGTGACCCGGCCGGTCTCCTTCCACTTGCCCAGCAGGCGTTGGATCTGGCTGGTGCGCATCATTTCATCGAACAGGGAGGTGAGCAGTGGGCTTTCACGGAGGTTTTCGCCGACGCGCACCGCCGAGCCGAAGTCCACGAAGCCGACCTGGCCGTCGCTGATGACGAAGTTGTCCAGGCGCAGGTCGAGGTGGATCATGCCGCCTTTGTCGTGCAGCACGCGGAGGAGGTCGGCGGACTGCTTGGCGAACTCGAGCTGGCTGAGCGCCGGGCCGCTCATGCGCAGCCAGTTGAGGTGGAGGCAGCGGATGAAGCCGCGGTCGTCCTTTTCGATCTGCACGACGCGGGGGACGCGGTTGGCGTAGCCGGCGGGCATGTCGCGTTGCAGGATTTTGAGGATGGCGGCTTCGCGGGTCAGGAAGACCGGGAACACGCTGTCGACAAGTTTCGCAGCGCGCTTGGCGAGGACGCGGTCATCGAGGGTGGGGTGCTTTTCCTTGAGCCGCCACGCCACGTTTTCCAGCGTGGGCACTTCTTTTTTGACGGTGTAGCCGGATTCCGCCTGGGCATGCCGCGCCAGTTGCACGGCATAGGTGAAGCGGTCGGTGGTGGCGCCCGGCGGAATGAGCATGACCTTGCGGGCGGTGAAGTAGTACAGCTTGGTGGACAGGCCCGGGAGCTTCATGCCCAGCCAGGGGAGGCGGACCTGCCCGGCGCGGGTTTCGAGGCTGAAGCCGCCGCGGTCGTCGAAGGCTTCCTGCAGGGTGGCGGCTTCGCGGGCATTGCGGGTGACATAGACGAACAAGCCGCCCCAGCGGAGCAGGTCGAAAATCTGGTCGGGTTTGCAGGGGTGGCCGGTGGTGGCGAAGTGATAGTTGGTCTGATGGGCGGCAGGGGTGTCCTCAGCGCCGTAGCGCAGGTACTCGGCGTCCTGGCGCAGGGCGTGCTGCTGGAACTTGCGGATGAGCGGATCGACGGGCGTGGCGAGTGAGATGTCGCCACCCCCAGCGGTCAGCACAGGCGCAGTGTTGCGGTCGAGTTGACCCAGAGAGCTTTCCACCTGACCTCCGCCATTATCTTCGAGTAAACCGGCGTCGGGGAACAGTGTGTTTGTGGAAAAAAGCGCGTAATTGGGGGAGTTTTTGCGGGCCAGGACGTCCGATAAATCGGCGTGCCGGGAGCCGGGGCGTGCCCGCTGGAGCACGGACCGACGATCCGATTCTATGCCAAGAACTTAAAAGTCAAAGCCCGCGCGGGTCAGATCGACCTTGCCCGCCGGGGTCAGGGGAACCTTTTCGCGGGTGAGGATCTGCTGTTTTTTCGCGAGCCCGGAGGCGAAACCGGTCAGGCTGCCGTCGCTGCCGACCACGCGATGACACGGCACCTGCGGGGCGTAGGGATTGCGATTGAGCGCCTGCCCCACCGCCCGGCTGCCGCGACTGCCCAGGGCGGCGGCGATTCGGCCGTAGGTGGTGACCTGGCCGCGCGGGATGCGGGCGGTCAGTGCCCAGACGCGCTGGTGGAAGTTCATGCCGTCGACCAGCCGCCCGGCGAGGATATCCCCTCTGAAACGATCGTTGGCCTTACCGCGCCCGCTGCGCTCCGAGCCGCCGACGCGAGTCGGCGGGTGCGCCCCGCGCATGTCATCAACAGCACCTCCAGCGCACTGGTCACGTTGATCCACTTTCCGGGGCCGGGGGCGGGGGGTGGTTTTGCTCATTGCTGTTCGTCATCCACCAGCATGAATTTGATTTCAGCTTCGGCGGCAAGGTCTTCGCCGATGTACGCCTTGCAATCCATGTGCGCCAGTTGCTTGCGCACGCGGATGGTGCGGGCTTCGAGGATCAGTTGATCGCCGGGGGTGACCGGCCGGCGCAGCTTGACCTTATCCAGGCTCAGCAGCACGGCGAGTTTGCCGGTGTTTTCCAGCTTCTGACCCACCAGCACGCCCGCGAGCTGCGCCATGGCTTCGACGATCAGCACGCCGGGCATGATCGGAGCGCCGGGATAATGGCCCTGAAAAAACGGCTCGTTGATGGTGACGTTCTTGACGCCCACCGCCCGGCGGTCCTCTTCCAGTTCAATCACGCGATCCACCAGCAGCATCGGATAGCGATGGGGCAGGATGCGCGCCAGCTGGCGGATGTCGATGGCTTTGCCATGCACCAACTGCCGACGGCGGCGCTCGGCGTGGTACTGGTCGAACAGCGCCTGCGCCAGCGCCTGGTTGAGCGCGTGGCCACTCTTGCGGGCGAGGATCCGGCCGCGGATGGGCATGCCCACCAGATACAGGTCGCCGATCAGGTCGACGATCTTGTGCCGCACCGGCTCATCCTCGAACCGGAAGCGATTGCCGCCCAGCGGGCCGTCGCGCCCGATGACCAGAATCTCCTCCGCCGAGAGATGCTTGCCCAGCCCGCCGGCGCGCAGATGCCGGGCTTCGCTTTCGAGCACAAAGGTCCGCGCCGGGGCGATCTCGTGGGCGTACTCCCCGTTGCTCAGGTCAAACGCCCGCAACTGCCGCCCCTTCCAGTCCGGCTGCTCGTAATCCAGCTCGTACAACACCTGCATGAACGGGGTGTCGCACGGCAGGGCGGTGACCATTGAATCGCCTTCGGTCAGGCACACCGGCTCACGCACGGTCAGGTAATGCCGGGGCGTCTCGCTGGTTTTGAGGCCCGCCTGCTGCAAGGGTTCGAGGAACGGCATGGCGCTGCCGTCGCCGGCGGGCAGCTCCGCGGCGTCGATCTCAACGAGCACGTTGTCGATGCCCAACCCCGCCAGCGCGCTCAGACAGTGCTCGGTGGTTTCCACGGTCGCGTCGCCGTGCCGCAGCGCGGTGCGCCGGTCCTGACGGATCACGTAGTCGATGCGGGCGGGAATCTGGGCGCCGTCGAGATCGGTTCGGCAAAACACCACCCCATGGTTGGCGGGGGCGGGTTTGAAAGTGAGCTGCACCGCCTTGCCGGAGAACAAGCCGCGCCCGCGCACTGTCGCTTCCTGAGCAATGGTCTGCTGATAATCCATCCAATTCCACCTGAGGAGGGAGATGGCCCCATTCTAGCAAGGCAGCCCGCAGCCGCGCCGTGGGCCACGCCGTGCCCTGTCCCTCGCTCGCGCTGCCGGCTCGTGGGGCGCCCTGTCTTAACGAGCCGGAAGCGTCAGCGACGGGCTACGCGCCGGGCGTCGTTTCATTCCACGGTCTCGCCAGCAGCGCCGGGACGC
>CAZSBB010000027.1:0-9242 GCA_964605235.1 uncultured Phycisphaeraceae bacterium | reverse complement strand
GGCTACGCGCCGGGCGTCGTTTCATTCCACGGTCTCGCCAGCAGCGCCGGGACGCCAAAAAAACCGAACCGCCACACGCGCCGGGTGGTCGTCGTGTTCATGCGTCATGCCACGCCCAGCCCCTCGCTCACGCTTCGGGCTCGTTAGGCGCCCTGTCTTCACGAGCCGGAAGCGTGAGCGACGGGCTACGCGCCCGGCGTCGTTTCATTCCACGGTCTCGCCAGCAGCGCCGGGACGCCGGAAAGACAAGCCGCCACACGCGCCGGGACAGTTATCGAGACAGCGCGTCATGCCACGCCCAGCCCCTCGCTCACGCTTCGGGCTCGTTGGGCGCCCTGTCTTGACGAGCCGGAATCGTCAGCGACGGGCTACGCGCCGGGCGTCGTTTCATTCCACGGTCTCGCCAGCAGCGCCGGGACGCTGGAAAGCCACACCGCCACACGCGCCGGGGCAATTATCGAGACAGCGCGTCATGCCGCGCCCAGCCCCTCGCTCACGCTTCGGGCTCGTTGGGCGTCCTGTCTTGACGAGCCGGAAGCGTCAGCGACGGGCTACGCCGGCGACCGCCATGCACTCACCGGACCAATCACGCCACGTGGAAATCCATTCGCCGTGCCCCGCGCTCGCGCTGCCGGCTCGTTGCCAGCCACACGCACGCCGCAGCCGTTACGCCTTGCCTTTGCCGCGCAGTTCCGCGCGATGCAGCTTCACCAGATCCGGCAGATGCTTGACCGCCAGCGTCTCGCGCAGGGCGAGCCCTGCTTCCCGCGCCGGGTAGCCGCCCCACACTTCCCCGGGGGGAATATTGCTGGCGACCGCCGCGTTGCCCGCCACCTTCGCGCCAGCGCCGATGGTGACCTGATCGCGCACCGACACGCCGCCGCCGAGCACCACGCCGTCGCCCAGCGTCACTGAGCCCGCCAGCCCGGTCTGCCCGCAGATGATGCAGCAGCGCCCGATCCTGCAGTTGTGGGCGATCTGCACCAGGTTGTCGATCTTGGTGCCCGCGCCGATGACGGTGTCCACCATCTTGCCGCGGTCCACGCAGGCGCCGGCGCCCAGTTCCACATCATCGCCGAGCGTCACCCCGCCGATGTGCGGCACTTTGACCAGTTGTTTCGTGGCGGGATCGAATTCATACCCGAAGCCGTCGGCGCCAATGACCGCGTTGCTGTGGATGATGATCCGCGCCCCCAGCCGACAACGCTCGCGCACCACCACGCCGGGGAACAGCTCGCAATCCGGCCCGAGCGTCGTGTCCGCCAGCAGCTTGACGCCCGGATGCAGCACGCAGCGCGCCCCCAGCTGGACCCGCGCCCCGACATAACAATTGGCGCCGATCGCCACGCCTTCGCCCAGCTGGGCGTCCGGCTCCACCACCGCGGTGGAATGCACCCCCGCCGGGGGCAGCGGGCGCGGCGGGGCGAACAGCGCCAGCACCTTCGCCAGCGCCAAATCGGCATTGGCGACACGAATGACGCAGCGCTGCGCCAGCACCTCGGCGGGCAAGGTCACCTTGGCGGCGACCAGCACCGCGCTGGCGTGGGACTGCGCCAGTTCGCCGACGTACTTGTCATCGCGCAGGAAGGTAAGGTGACCCGGCTGCGCTTCGCGCAGCACCGCCAGCCCCGTGACCTGCACGTCGGCCGGACCCGTCAGTTCGCCGGCGACGCAGGCACAGATTTCCGCTGCGCTGTAGTGAGGCATGGTCAGACCCGCCCCGTGCTTAGCGCACGTTGTTGTCAAACTCGGTGTTCATCCGCAGGGTGATCTGCTCGGTCAGGTCCAGGTCCGGCTTGGACCACAGCAGCTTCTGCAGACTGAACAGGGCGCGCAACTGCTTGGGGTCGGCATCGCCGAAGTTCACCAGACGATCCTTGAGCACCACCATGTCGTAGCCGGCTTCCTGCGCCACTTTGCCCGCCGAGTCGAGAATCTTGCGGTACACCGCTTCATACTGCAGCGACTGCTCGCGCTTGATCTTCTGCTCCTGGTAACGGGCGAAGGTCTGCAGTGCGAACGCTTCATACTCGTATTTGTCGAGCTTCTCGGTGTGCGCCGCCGTGCCGGGGGCGAGCATGTCCAGGTCTTCCTTGAGCTGCTGGACCTTGGTGCCCCGGTCCTTGATTTCCTGCTCGACCTTCTGGGCCATGGTCTTGATCTCGGCTTCGATCTTGGGCTTCTCGTGCAGCCCTTCGAGCACCTTCATCACATCCACCACGGCAATCGCCGTCGGCCGGGCCTGCATGGCGTAGCTGGCGCCGGCGGTCATCACGCTGGCGAGCAAGGCAACGGCGGCCATCAGGGCGATTCCATACAGCGTCTGCTTTTTCATCAGTCGTCGCTCCGCAACAAGGGCATATCCGGTGAGCTTGCGCCGCCGCGATCGGCAGCGCCCAGACCCATCAGCCTATCACGCCCCATGACCCCCCGCAAAAGCTGCACCGGGGTGCGGAAAGGCATTTTTGCCACAGATGAACACGGATGGAAGAGATGAAGACAGGGATGAAGATGACCAGAGTTGTTAATGAAGCCGCACATGAGCGCAGCGAATGTGGGGGCGGTGGATTTGGTGATTTGAAGATGTGGGATTTGGTGATGTGGAAGTGACGGTCCGGGACACCATGACCTGACTGAGTTACCCGGATGCTGCCCGATGCAAATCACCAAATCTCAAATCAGCAAATCCCCCATCTCTTATCCGTGTTCATCCGTGGCAAAAAAAATCTTCCCCGCTCACGCCGCGAAGCCACTGTCGTCCCAGACCTGCTGGGCGCGCTGCGCCGCCGCCAGCGGGTTGACCACGCCGCGCAGGTCCAGCACCACCGGGCCGACGCGGCGGGGACACAGGTCCAGGCTCAGCCGCAGACCCGCCACCTCCAGCCGACCTTCGCCCAGCGCACAGCGGGTGCCGATCGCGCCGGCTTCGTCCTCGTCATCCCCTTCCACCAACAGGTCCGCCAGCCGCCCCACCAGCAGATGCGGGCTCACCCGCTGCACTGTCGTGGCGGGGTCCTGCCCGCGCGCCAGCGCCGCCGCCGGGTCCAGCGCCACGCCGAACTGCGGCAGGCCGGCCTCCGTGACCCACTTGAGCAAGTCATCCAGGTGATCCTCGCAATGCACCGCCAGCGGCACGCCATGACCGTCGGCGGCTTCGAGCAGCGTTTGCCGCACTTCCTGCGCCAGCTTGTGGGCGGGCAGCGGCAGGCTCAGCGGCAGGCGTCCCAGGTCGGCCGCCAGTTCCACCGCCGCCAGCGCCGCCCCCACCGCGCGGTCCTGATGGGCCGGTTCGAGAAAATGCTTGCGCGGGATGAACAGGTCCAACCCCGCCGGCCGAAGGCTCAGCCGTTGCAACAACGCCAGCAGGTCCTTGCGCGCCCGGCGGTCCAGATCGCGCGGGCGCAGTCCGGATAACGCCGCATCCAACTGCACCGCCTGAAAACCGGCGCCGCTCAGTTGGCTCAGCGCGGAACGCACTTTGCCGTCGCCCGCCGCGACCATTGGCCGCAGCGTCGGCGCCAGCGTCAGATCGGAACCGTGTCCCAAAATCACCATGACGCGACAGTGTAGCAACGCGAACCGGGCTTTCCGCATTTCTCCCCGCGCCCAAAGCCGGGCGGCGATGTGGTCGATAATCCTGCTGGGAAATCTCTGGCTGTGGGTCTGCGCGATGTCCGTCGAAACGCTCGCTACCGCCAACTGGACCAACACGCTGCGCCGCCTGCTCGCGCGCAACGGCGGTATCGATCTGGCGGCGCGCCCCATGCAGGGTCGGCCGGACGTCGAAACCTTCCGCTCCCGCCTGCTCGAAGCCGACGCCCACACCCTGCTGGTCGAACGCCCCGCCGGCGGTCAGACAGTGCGCCGTCTGGTCACCCCCGGCGCCAACGTCTTCCTGCTGCTGGCGGATGGCGTGGAACGCTATGAGCTGGTCTGCACCGTGGTGGGCGTGGAACGCTGGCAGCTCAACGCGACGACGACGCTGCCGGCCGTGCGTCTGAGCCAGCCCGAACAGATCACCAGCGCCCAGCGGCGCGAGCACTTTCGCGTCTCCCTGGCGGGGTTGCGTTTGCCCAGCCTCTGGCTCACGCCGCGCTTGTCGCAGGTGCGCCTCAACAGCAAGGGTCAGCCGGTGCTCAATGTCAGCACCAACGGGGACCCGCTGCCTGAACCCATGCCCTTTGAAGTGCAGGCCCTGAACCTCAGCGCCGGGGGCATCGGCCTGGAAGCCGAGCACGACGCCCTGCCGCTGCTCAAGGCGTACCGTGATTACTGCATTCGTCTGGAGTTGCCCACGCTGGAGCAGCCGCTGGTGTTGAATCTGGAGCTGGTGCACCACTGCCCGCAACGCCGGGAGCGCGGCTGGGTGCATTACCTGGGCATGTGTTTCACCTTCACGGATGACAACCAACGCCACGCCGTCACGCGTGAGGTGCAAGCCTTCGCCGCCGCGGTGGAACGCCGGCAGTTGCGGTGCCTGATGGAAAAGCAGACGTAGGCAGCGCCCTGTCTTGACGAGCCGGAAGCGTGAGCGACGGGCTACGCGCTCGACGTCGTTTCATTCCACGAACTCGCCAACAGCGCCGGGAACGCCAGCAAGACAAGCCGTAACGCGCACCAGGGTGGGCATCGTACCGATGCGTCAGGCCGCGCCCTGTCCCGCGCTGACACAACATCATTTCGCCGCCCTGCAGCGCCGACACTGTTTCTTGTCAAGTATGCAGCATCACTTGTATTACAATGCTGACCAACTCATCAACCGGGAGCCAGCCATGAACGACCAGGATCTGCAAAGCACTTTCACCCAACCGAGCAAGGATGAACGCACCTGGGCGATGATCGCCCACCTGGCGGCGTTGGCGGGATATGTGATTCCCTTTGGCAACATCATCGGTCCACTGATTGTCTGGGCGATGAAGCGTCAGGAAATGCCGTTTGTCAACGATCAGGGCAAAGAAGCGCTCAACTTCCAGATCACCGTGACGCTGGTGGTGGTTGTCTGTCTCGCACTGTTCTTCCTGGTGATTCCAATCTTCATCGCCAGCATTTTGGGCATCGTTGCCTTGGTGCTGTGCATCATTGCCGCGCTCAAAGCCAACGAGGGTCTGCCGTACCGCTACCCCTTCACGCTGCGACTGGTGAAGTAGTTCCAACGCTTCGGGCTCGTTGGGCACTGCGCTTACCCGCGCACGCTCGCCCACGCGCGGGCGATGGCGTCCGTGCTGGCGTCCTTGGTGACTTCCACCGCGCCCAGGCGTGTGGGCAGCACCAGGCGGATTTTGCCCGCCGCGACCTTTTTGTCCATCTGCATCGTGCGCAGCAACACGTCGGTTTCCGCCAGGCGCGTGCTGTGGGTGGGCAGGCCGATGCGTTCAAAGAGCTGCACCAGGCGCGGCAGGAGCGCCGGCTCGCAACGTTTGAGGTCGATCGCCAAGCGGGTGGCGGCGACCATGCCCAGGGCGATGGCTTCGCCGTGGCGGTAGCCGGCGTCGTCGCCGTAGGGCTGGGTGGCTTCGATGGCGTGCCCGAAGGTGTGGCCGAAGTTCAGGTGGGCGCGCTCGCCGGTTTCCTTTTCATCCGCCATGACCACGTTGGCTTTGATCTGCACGTTCTGGCGCACCAGTTCCACCAGCGTGGGGCGGTCGAGCGCGAGGATGGCGTCGAGGTGGTCCTCGATCCACTGGAACAGGGCGGGGTCGCGGATGACGCCATGCTTGACGCACTCCGCCAGGCCGCAGCGCAGCTCGCGCGGGGGCAGGGTGGCGAGGGTGTCGACGTCGATGACGACCAGATGCGGCTGATGGAACGCGCCGATGAGGTTTTTGCCCTGCGGCACGTTGACGCCGACTTTCCCGCCCACGGAGGAATCGACCATCGCCAGCAGCGTGGTGGGGACCTGCACGAACGGCACGCCGCGCAGGTACGTCGCCGCGACGAAGCCGATGCTGTCGCCCAGCACGCCGCCGCCGAGCGCGAAGACGGGGCTGCAACGTTCGAGCTGGGCGTTGAGCAGCACGTCATACAGGGCGCGGATGGTGTCGAGATTCTTGTGCTCTTCGCCGGCGGGCACGTCATGGCGCACCACCTGATACCCGGCGTTTTGCAGCGACTGCACCGCCACCGGGGAAAAACGCGCCGCCAGCGCGGGGTCGGCGAACAACGCGGCTTTCTCATGCGGCACCAGCGCGTGCGCCTGCGCGCCAAGCTGCGCGAGCGTGCCGGCCCCGATGCGGATTTCATAACGGTGGTACGGGAGTTTGAGTTCAACGCACGCCATCGGTCGGCTCCTGCGGGGCTGCGGGCGGGAAGTCAGTGGAAGGCTGCTCGCGCCGCGCCAGCTGGTCCAGCGCGGCGGCGGGATCGCGGGGCAAGTCGGCACGCTCCTGAGCGCCCGCGTCCTGCCCGGCATGGGCGCGCTCCTGTCGTCGACGGAGCTGTCCCGGCAACGGGCGCGGCTGCATGCTCAGGCGCGTCATGCGCCGCAACAGGTAGATCGCCGCGACGCCGACCACCAGCAGGAGCAGCACCCAGCGCAGGTTCCACTGCATGGGCGTGGTGCGGTAGCGGGCATAACGCTGGGCGGGCGCCGCGGCGGCGGTGGTTTTGCCGATGAACACCAGATAGTCGGTCGGCTGGTGGTTCTGATCCGGCTGACGCCAGACCTTATAAAACCGACCCAGCAGGCGCACCCGGACGCCGGGGCGCGGGGTCTGCGCCAGCGGCGGGCCATCCACCAGATACACCACCACCACCAGGTCCGGGTCCGCGCGGACGAGGATGCCCCAGCGCTGCAATTTGTCATCCCACGGCCCGGCACGCGACAGCCGATACGGCACCACCTCCACCGGCCCGCCCAACTGCCCCTCCACCAGACATAACTGCCCGCGGTAACGCGCGGGGTCCGCCAGCATCGCGTCGTAATCAGGAATCAACGCCCCGGCCTCATCATGCCCCGGCCATTGCAACGCGTTCTGCAGCAACGGATAGAGCGCCCCCTCATCCCACGCCGGCGAAAAATCGCTGGCGGTGGCGACCTGGGCCTGCTGCTCGGCGGTCAGCGGCGGCAGCGCGCCCAGGGCGAAAAACAGGATCAGGGCCGCGGCTGCGCTCATGGTCGGGATTGTAGCTGGATGCTACTATGTTCGTTTCCCGTTTTCCGAGCCCCGCGCGTGAGCAAGGGGTCGCGGCGCAGCCGCTGGTGCTGACCAGGCAACCCCTCCCCCACGGTCGGGGCTCGTTCAGCAACCGGCTTGACGCAAACGCTCTTGACGATCAGAAGGAATTGCGATGTCGGCCCCGAGCAAATTGCCCAGCGATCAGGTGGTTCCCATCCTGGATTTCGGCTCGCAATACGTCCAGCTCATCGCCCGCCGCGTGCGCGAAGCCGGCGTGTTCAGCGTGCTGGTGCGCCCCGACATTTCCATCGACGAACTGCGCGCGATGAACCCCAGGGGCCTGATCCTCTCGGGCGGCCCCGCCAGCGTGTACGAGAAAAACGCGCCGCATCCCGATCCCAAACTGTTCGACCTGAACCTCCCCATGCTGGGCATCTGCTACGGCATGCAGGCGGCCTGTCAGTTGCTGGGCGCGCAGGTGCGCGGGGCGCGCTCGCGCGAGTACGGCCGGGCGCAGCTGGACATTCAGGACAGCGCCGACCTGCTGGCGGGCATCCCCGGCCGCACCACGGTGTGGATGAGCCATGGCGATCAGGTCGACACCCTTGCCGCGGACTTCACCGCCCTGGCGAGCACGCCGACCTGCCCGTTTGCCGCGGTGCGCCATCGCAGCCGCCCGTTCTATGGCGTGCAGTTTCACCCGGAAGTCACCCACACGCCCCATGGCTTTGACATCCTGAGCAACTTCCTCTTCCGCATCTGCAAGTGCGACGCCACCTGGCGCATGGCGGATTTCCTGGAAGCCCAGGTGCAGCTCATCCGCCAGCGCGTCGGCAGCGATCGCGTCATCTGCGGGCTGTCCGGCGGCGTCGACAGCTCGGTCGTCGCGGCGCTGCTCGCCAAAGCCATCGGCAAACAGCTCACCTGCATCTTTGTGGACAACGGCCTGCTGCGCAAGAACGAACGCCAGCTCGTCGAGTCCACCTTCCGCGATCACTTTGACGTGGACCTGCGCGTGGTTGATGCCGAGGAACGCTTTCTGGGCGACCTGGCGAACATCGACGACCCGCAGGAAAAACGCCGGCGGATCGGCCATCGCTTCATCGACGTCTTCAAGACCGCTTCCAGCGATATTCCCGACGCCCGCTACCTCGCCCAGGGCACGCTGTATCCCGATGTGATCGAGTCGGGCCACGGGCACAGCGGCCAGGCCGCCAACATCAAGCTGCATCACAACGTCGGCGGCCTGCCCGCCGAGTTGGGCTTTGAACTGGTCGAGCCGCTGCGCGATCTGTTCAAGGACGAAGTGCGCAAGCTGGGCGAAGTGCTGGGGCTGCCGGACCAGATGGTCTGGCGTCATCCCTTCCCCGGCCCAGGCCTGGCGGTGCGCGTGCTGGGCGCGGTGAGCAAGGACAAGCTGGACCTGCTGCGTGATGCCGACGAGATTCTGCTCGAAGAGATCGTCGCCAACAATCTGTACCGCCGCACCGCGCAGGTGTTCGCGGTCTTGCTGCCAGTGAAGGCGGTGGGCGTGATGGGCGATGGGCGGACGTATGAAAGCGTGATCGCCATCCGGGCGGTGGAGACGCAGGACTTCATGACCGCCGACTGGGCGCGGATTCCGTATGACGTGCTGGCGACGATCAGCAATCGCATCATCAACGAAGTGCGCGGGGTCAACCGGGTGGTGTACGACATTTCGAGCAAGCCGCCGGCGACGATCGAGTGGGAATGAAGGCGGTGGCCGCCACTAGCCGGAAGCGTGAGCGACGGGCTACGCGCTCGGCGTCGTTTCATTCCACTTCTGCACCCACAGCGTCCGGACGCCGACAAGCCACACCGTGACATGCAACAGGTGGTTCCTGAAACGGTGCGTCAGGCCACGCCCTACCCCTCGCTGACGCTTCGGGCTCGTTGGGCGTTTTGCCTTGACGAGCCGGAAGCGTGAGCGACGGGCTACGCGCTCGACGTCGTTTCATTCCACTTCTGCACCCACAGCGTTCGGACGCCGACAAGCCAGACCGTGACCCGCAACAGGCGGTTCCTGAAACGATGCGTCAGGCCGCGCCCTGCCCCTCGCTGACCAACTTTATGCATCACGCCGTTTGCCGCTGCCGTTTGGCGATC
>CAZSBB010000026.1:0-96428 GCA_964605235.1 uncultured Phycisphaeraceae bacterium | reverse complement strand
AGGTGACACTTCTATTGAAAGCAAGCCCTGTCATTTCTATTGGAGTTCAACAGGGGGTAGCAACGGTGCGCCGGCGGCTCAGGCGACATCCTGCATCTTGTTGGCGTAATCCCGGCCGCAGGTGGGGGCAGGCAGCGGTTTGCCGTCCTGACGATACAACTCGATGGTCTCTTCCACGATGGCGCACAGCTCTTTGAACACCTGCTGCTCATCAGCGCCATGGCAGCCGCCCAGCAACAGCCCCGGAGAACTGCCGACGTAGCAATTGTCCTCCTCGGACCACTCCACGATCTTCACATATCGGGCGCTGGTCTTCATGACCGTGACTCCTCCAGAGCGCGGCGAACCGCGCGCTCCTGGTATTGTTTCGCATCATCGCCAGGATTTCCAGCGATTGTGATGGGCTTGGTCAAACTTGGGTGCACGAAATTGCGATGGCTGCCTTTGCCGCCACGGTTCACAAAACCCGCAGCTTCCAATGCTGCGATCAGTTCACGAATCTTGCGCGGCATAAACCTGACCCGCTTGCGGCTGTTCACGTCCGGTGGCGACCATACCTGGCCGCATGGTCTGCACAAGCGACTATGTTACTCGCTATCCACAACAACAACGCTATTCCCAGACGACTGATCGCCACGTGGGGCCAAACGCCTGGTTCCGCAGGAACAATCAGAAACTGATACATTCGATCGGAAACAAAAATCCCATCGGCGAATGCGCTTCACCGCTGGCTGGCTGCAGCGCATCATGCTGGATGGTGATGATGAGTTGACCCAATCCGGGTCATCAGTAACCAACCATCTCGGCAGGAGTTTTGCCATGCTGTTCACCTCGGCGCGTTTGCTGTTGCTGCTGACCATCCTCCTGTCGCTGCTGCCGTGCGTTCCCGCACGCGGCGAGGACATCAGCTTCAGCGCTTTGCCCGAGGTGCAAATCCCCTGGCGCAGCGCCAAGGACCTCGAATTTGAAACCGTTGGCCCTCCCCCCGGCCGCCCGTGGGCGAAACCGCTGGCGACCCTGGAAGTCGCTCCCGGCCAGTGGCGCCATGTCTTCTACTTCAAAAAGCGCGGCAAGAGCGAGCGCGTCAGCTATCCGGCAGTGCTCAATCTCAATACCGGGGCAATCAAGGAATATCCCGAAATCCCCGGCCTGGAAACCTGGAAAACCGTTAATCTGAAGGGGCGGCTGTACCTGGGCCAGAACCTCCCCGGCCATGTCGTGGTCTATGATCCCCAGACCGACGCCTTCACCGACCTCGGTCACGCTTTCAACGAAAGCTCCACCGTCTTCCGCATGGCGGTCACCGCCGATGGCATGATCGCGCTGGCGGGCAACCACCCCGCCGAGTTGAGCCTGCTCGACCCGCGCACCGGCGTTTTCACCAAGTACCCGAAAATCAGCGAGAAGAACACCTACTGCTACGAACTGGGCGTCGACGGCGATTACCTCTACGGGGGCACCCGCGGCAAAGGCCCGTGGGAACTGTTCGCCATCCATCGTCCGACCGGCGAAAAAACCCTTGTCACCACCCGCCCGACCGATGGCTACATCAACCTCTCGGGCAATCTGGTCAGCACCCGTGAAATCACCGCAGAGCCCTGGACCCGCTACCGCATCAGTGGAACCACGCTGACGCCCGTGACCGATGAGCAACTGGCCGCCGAAGCCGCCGCCAAACCCAAGGTCGAAGCGCCCGCCAAGCCCGAGGTCTATCACGACAGTTCAACCGCCTATGACGAAGCCGGCTTGTACACCCTGCATTACCAGCAACCCGGCGACCTGGCGTGGAAAACCGCCACCCTCAAAGTTCCGCTGGGCAGCGAAAGCCTGGTGGAAGCCATTTCCCTCAGCGACGGCCGCATCATGGGCGTCGCCGGCGCGTATGTCCCGGCAGTGCTCGTGGACCCCCGCACCGGCAAAGGCACGCAATTGCCCCTGCCCGCCCTGAGCATTCGCTCCGCCTTGCTGCAGGATCATTTCATCTACTTCACCGGGTATCCCGGCGCTGCGATCTACAAGTTCGATCTCACCAAACCCAGCACCGTACGGGACGCGCTGCCCAATCGTCCCGCCGTTCCCGATGACGCGCCCAATGCCAACCCCCGCATGGTCACCCGCTTTCACATGACCAACCGCAGTGGCGGACACATCGGCGTCGGGCTGTTCCCCGCGTCCGACGGCCGAATCTTCCTCTGCACCCGGCGCCATCGTCATCACCGCGGCTTCTCCATCGCCTGGTACAACCCCGCCGACGACAGCAGCGGCACCGTCGACACTGGCACCGCTTTCGACCACCTGCAGATCGGCGGCATCAGTCAGACCCGCGACGGCCGGCATCTGCTCATCAGCACCTATATCGAACCCAACGATCAGGTGGAAGGCACGCCGCCCCCCGCCGCCCGCTTGTTCGTCATGGAACTGCCCAGCGGCAAACTGGTGGGCAACTACACCCCTGTGGCGGACAGCCGCTCTCTTACCGGCATCGAGGAAGTCGCCCCCGGCGAAGCGGTGGGGCTGGCGATCCCGGCCGCCAACGACGCCACCCGCACCATCGTCTACCGCATTCGACTGTCCGACGGCCAGGTGCTCAAAGCCGTCAAGTACGTCGGCACGATCCAGGGCTACCCGGGCGTCTCCAGCTTGCCGGTCAAGGGCGCCAGCTTCATCCTTGGACCGGACGGTCAGGTCTGGACCAGCGTGGGCGTCGGCGCTGAACGCTCGGTCATCATGCGTCTGGACCCGCGCAACCTGACCATGTCGCCGGTCGGGCTCGATCCCACCAACGGCAGCAGCATGCTCTTCCACCAGGGCGACCTCTACCTGGCGGGCCGCGCCACATTACGTCGCGTGCCGCAGGCCCGGGCGCTGCTGGCGCAGCAGTAGGGCGGTGCGCCGGATTGAACGAGCCGGAAGCGTCAGCGACGGGCACGGCGCCTGGCCGCCGTAACCATGTACCTGCTGCGGTGTGGCCGGCGGCAACCAGGGGTCACTCCCGACGCCGACGCTTTTGGGCTCATTCAGGACAGCAGTCTGCGTGCGCACCCCAGGCCACACGCCTTGCCTCCAAATCCTGCCGCGCTGTTGCTTTCACGCCACACGCCATGTTGCGGCGTCGCGGCGCCGGGGGCATCAACCATTTCACCAGGCTTGCCCACTTTGCCCGGTTGCTTGCCTGACTTTCCGGGTTCACTGCTAAACTATGGTTATCGGGCCGCCGGAGGTCGCGGCACAGCGGTTGCTTTACATCCCTTGGAGTCGAGGGAGAAACGCCATGTTGTTTTACCGTTGGATGCAGGCCCGGCGGAACGCCGGTTGGGCGATCATGCTGGCGCTGGGGGCGTACGCCCTGCTGTACGCAGTCGCCAAACCCCTCAGCGGTGATTTGAGCCTCGGCCGCATCCCGGAGCCGGTGGTGCGCGGCGTGCTGCATTTTCTGGGCTACGGCGGCATGGCGATCCTGCTGGGTTGGATGCTCCGCCGCCGCTGGTTGCTCGCTGGTTTTCTAGCGCTGGTGGTCGGAGCACTGGATGAACTGCACCAGCTTTACGTGCCGGGACGCTACTGCACCTTCAGCGATTGGTTGATCAACGCGGCGGGCGTGGTCACTGCCGTCACGTTGACCATCCTGCTGCTCAACTGGCGTCAGCAGCGCCGGCGGCAGGCACGGGCGTGAGCTTGGGCCATCCCTTGGCGCTCGCAAAACGAGCCCTACGCGGATGCATTTGGTAGGCCTCGCTGTGCGAACGCAACCGCACTTCCGTTGCCCGCAAATCTTCCGCTTCATCCCGCTACACTTGCCCACCATGGACACGACGCTGCCGCGCACGCGGCAAGTGCTGGAAGACGGCATAGCGCAAGGGCTGCACCCCGGCGCTCAGCTCTATGTCAGCCTGCGCGGCGAGCTCATCGCCGACTGGGCGCTGGGACATGCGCGGCCGGATGTTCCCATGACCACCGGCACGCTGCTCAAGTGGATGAGCACCACCAAGCCGCTGACCGCCATCGCCATCGCCCAGCTCTGGGAACAAGGCCAGCTCGACTGGGATGATCCGGTTGCCGCCCATCTGCCCGCCTTCGCCAGCCACGGCAAGCAGGCGGTGACGATCCGTCATCTGCTGACCCACACCGCCGGCTTTCCCACGCATCCGGTGCGCTGGCCCCAGGCGAGCTGGGACGAAATCATTGCGGACATCTGTGCCGCGCCGCTCCTGCCGGACTGGACCCCCGGCCAACGCGCCGCCTACCACATGGCGTCCAGTTGGTTCATCCTGGGCGAACTGGTGCAGCGCCGCAGCGACCAACCAATCGACCAGTACCTGCGCCAGCACATCCTGTTGCCGCTGGGCATGTCCGACTGCTGGTTGGCGATGTCGCCCCAGCAGTGCGCCCAGTATGGCGAGCGTTTCGGTTGGCTCCATGAAATGCGCGGGCAGACTTGTCGGCCCGGCGAAGGCAGCGTGGACTATCCCAATCGCTGCGATCATCCCGCGCCCGGCAGCTCCGGCGTCGGACCCATGAACCAACTGGGCAAGCTGTACGAAGCCTTGCTCGCCGGCGGGGAGGGCGTGCTGGAGCCCACGACCGTCGCGCTGCTGACTTCCACCCACCGCGCGGGCATGTTCGATGAAACCTTCGGCCGGGTGCTTGACTGGGGCCTGGGCTTCATCCGCGCCTCCAACCATCACGCCGACGCCGCTGAGCCGGCGCCCTACGGCTATGGCCCGCATTGCTCGCCGCTGACGTTTGGCCATGGCGGGCATCAGAGTTCCAACGCCTTTGCCGACCCGGCGCATGAGCTGGTCGTCGCCTGGTGCTGCAACGGCATGCCGGGCCATCGCCGACACGATCGGCGGAACCATGCCCTCAATCAGGCGATTTATCTCGATCTGGGGCTGGCGTCGGAATGATCTGCAACTGACTGCGGTTGGCGGGCGTAGGATTCAGTGAAGCCGCACCATTTGTGCCGCGCCGCGGCGCCTTCCGACTGACCAACTTCACCGGGAGCCTCGCCATGCCGCTCCATCCGCCGACTCACTGCCGCCGCCGGGCTTACGACCTGTTCACCGTGCATCTGCCGCAGGTGGACACCACCGCCGGGCTGATCGCCATGGCGACCGCGGTGGCGCTGCATGAACTGGACGATGTGAATCCGCAAAGCGTGCCGCAGACCATCACCCGGCTGGCGCAGCGCATCCGCGCGCGCTGTCGCAGCGGCAGCGCGCTGGCGCTGCTGAGTCACGCCCATGAAGTGCTGTTTGAGGAAGAAGGTTTCGTCGGCAATTTTGCGGACTACTATCACCCGCACAACAGCTATCTGCCGCGCGTGCTCACCAGCCGGGTGGGATTGCCCATCACCCTGGCGCTGCTTTACAAAGCGGTGCTGGAGGAGGCGGGCTTGCCGGTGGAAGGCATCAATGCACCGGGGCATTTCGTGGCGTCGGTGCGCGTGGATGAGCAGACCATGCTGATTGATCCGTTCCACGGCGGGCAACTCCTGAGTCCCGACGAGGCGCGGGCGCGCATCGAAGCGGTGGTCGGCACGCTGCTGCCGGACAACGCCCAACTGTTCGCCCCCGCCACCCATCGCCAGTGGCTGATGCGGCTGCTGCAGAATCTGATCACCGTGCTGCGCAACCATGGCCGCACGGATGACATGGCCGCCATGCTCGAATTGCAGCGCCTGTTGTAGCTCCGCGATTTCCCCGAACCCCGCGCGATTCCCGGTAACATGCCCGCACTGGAGCCGCGTCATCCAGCGGCTTGGCGCGCCGGGGTGAGTCCTGACTTCGCAGGGAGCGCAGCATGCAATATTGGTTGCTCAAATCAGAGCCGGGCGCGTGGTCCTGGGATGACCAGGTGCGCAAGGGCGTGGAACCCTGGACCGGCGTGCGAAACTACCAGGCGCGCAACAACCTGCGGGCGATGAAGCTGGGCGACCTCGCATTCTTCTATCACTCGGTGGAGGAGAAACGCATCGTCGGCATCGTCAAAGTGGTGCGCCCCGCCTATCCCGATCCGACCGATGACACCGGCAAGTGGGATGTGGTGGATGTGCAGGCGGTCACTGCCGTCGCAGAGCCGGTGACGTTGGACCAGATGCGCCGCGAGCCGTTGCTGAGCGAACTCAAGCTCCTGAAACAAAGCCGCCTGAGCGTGGTGCCGGTCACGGCTGGGGAATGGAAGCTGCTCTTAAAACTGGCGAAAGTCGGCAAGCTGCCCGCCACCGCGTAACTCGCGCGAAAAGTCGTCATCTGCGCGGGTGAAGCTGGATTAATCCCAGCCTTTCTGTTCGCAACTTCAAATCTGGTCTTACTTCATAACAATGTAACTATTTTGGGGACCCCCTGGCGATCAGTGCTTGACTACTTCGATAATTACGATAAATTAGTTAGCGATGATGGAACAGGCAGTCCCCAGCACGTTGCTCCATTCGACCCGCCAGGCGCTGCTTGAAGCTCTGACGTCAGGCAACTATGCCGTCGGCAAGCCGCTGCCCAGCCAACAGCATTGGGCGCGGCAGTTGGGCGTCAGCGCCTTCGTCGTGCGCCAGGCCTTGCAATCGCTTAAGTCCTGGGGGCTGGTCGAATCGCGTCAAGGCTCCTACACCTTCCTCTGTCGCCAGCCGACGGCCGAGGACCTGCGGCAGGCGCAGGCGGGGGGTGAGGCGACGGAATTGTCCCTCTGGATGATTCAGCCGCGCGACTACCGCCGCATGCAGCAGATGGCCAAGCGCAAGGAGTTTCAGCAGCAGTTTGCCGCCCGGCAGGCCGTGACGTTTCAGGAGCGGCTGATCGATTTCCCCCTGGATGCGGAAACGGAAGTGCTCGCCGGCTGGTTGGCGGGCGCGGGGCCATCGGTGGGGTTGGTGCGGCGAACCTTTGGGCAGTTCCTCGTCGATCACGATCTGGTGCAACCGCTGGTGAGCGCTGAGGCCGAGCAGTTCGCCGGCTTGTTGCATCCGCGCCTCGCCCAGGCGTGTCGTCACCCGCAGCAGGATGGTTTGCTGCTGGTGCCGGTCAGTCACAGCCTGAGTTTCCTCTTGCTCAATCGCACAGTCTGGCGGCGCGCGGGGCTGGACGCCGATCAGCCGCCGACGGATTGGGAAAGCTTCGTTCAGGCGCTCAAACAACTCACCCGCCAAGGCGATGGCCCGGCGCTGGTGGTGCCGAACTGGGATTTGCTGGCGTGGTGGTTGTGTCAGTGGATCTACGACGCCATGCCGGCCGCCCAGCTCAACGAGCATGGGGCGAATCTGCCCGCCATTGACTGGAACAGCGCCGCCGCCCGCGCGGGAGTGGACCTGCTGCATCGGCTGCTGGTGCGCGAGCAGGTGGCGGTGGTGCATCAGGGACCCGAGTCGGTGTATGCCTCGGCGCTGCGGTCGGGTCGGCTGGCGCTGGGCATGGGTTCCTACACCGCGGCGATGGTGGCGGACGATTCCCGGCACTTCAGCCTCGCGCCCATGCCCGTGGGCGCCAGTGGCACGGTGATTTCCCAACTCAATATTGTCGGTTGGTACGTTGGCGCAACCGTCCAAGGGGCGCAGCGTCGGGCCGCCGAGTCGTTTCTGGTGGACTGGCAACGCTGGACCCATCTGGACGAAGGCGGTCCGCAACTGCTGCGCGCCGGCGTGGCGCCGCTGCTCGTGAGCTACCTGCGCGACGACCAGGCCGACCGCTATGTGATGCCCACGACCCCGCACTGGCGGCACATGCTGGGCGACCTGCTCGACCGCAGCCGCCTCGAACCCGCCGGCGCGGATGCCGACAAAGCCGCCATCGGCGCGGCCTTGTGCGAGTTGTTTGCCGCCCAGCCGCAGCCGGATGTGGAGCAGATTCACTGTCACTGTCGGCAGGCAACGCAAAGCCAATACAGCGGCGCTGAATCGTCAGCGCACAGCTTCAGCTGACGACGGCCGGCGAACCGCGCCGCGCCGGTCCGCCTGATGATCCCGCGCCAGGAGATCCAATCATGTTCAGCCCGATGATGACCGCGCTTCGACCCCTGACGCCGTCTCGGCGCAGCGCCTTCACCCTGATCGAACTGCTGGTGGTCATCAGCATCATCGCACTGCTGATCGCCATCCTGCTGCCGGCGTTGCAGAAAGCGCGCCAGGCGGCGCAGAACACCGAGTGCATGTCCAAGCTGCGCCAGATCGGCCTGGCGATGAATGTGTATGCCGAGGAACAACGTGGCTACCTCATGGACTTCTACAACGGCAGCGGCACCAGCGGCGAAATCTGGATCCGCTCGCTGGCGCCCTGGGTGCGCCTGCCGTGGGACTGGCAGCGCTGGGGCGAGAAGCCGCACATCTACATCTGTCCGACTTCCGTGCCCGACAGCATCTGGAAAGGCAGCTACGGCTCCACCAATTGGTGGGCGACATCCTACGGCATGAACGTCAAAGCGAGCTACAAACGCCTGGCGCTGGTGCAGGAACCAACCAACTACGTGCTGGTCGCTGACTCCAACGCGACCTATCGCGCCTACGAACCCTGGGCTGGCGGCTACAACCCGTTGCCGCGCCACGCCAGCGAAACCTTCAACAGCGTCTACATGGACATCCATGTTTCCCCCAGCAAGCTGGGCGCGCTGTCCACGCTGGACAACTGGCAGGTGCCCTGACCGCTTCGGCGGTGCTCCCCGATTGTCCGCGTATCCCTCATCCCGTCGTCTGGGCTGGAGTGCTGGTCATGAAATCATGTCACGGGCTATTGGTGGTGCTGCTGGGACTGCTGGCGGCGCCGACGCTGGCACAACCGGGAGGCTGGTCGTTCGACTTCGGGCCCGCGGATGAGCCGGCGCCGCAGGGGTACCACAAGCTCACCGGAAAAAGCCTGTTCGACCCCGCCATCGGTTATGGGTTCGAGCAGCCATGGGGAGTCGCCTGGAGCCGGCCCGCCCTGCGGGAGCAGCACGGGGTGGCGTGCGACGGCCTGGTGGCGCGCGATCATGTCGGCGCCGCGCCCAAGGATAATGACGTGAGCTTCCGCATTGCCGCGCCGGCGGGGGTTTATCAGGTGACCCTCTGGTTGGGCGACCCTGCGCCCAACGAAGGCCGCAAGGGAATGTGCGCCGCGCTCAACGGGCGCGTGGTGTTGCCCGCGCCGGGCGTGGGCGGCTGGGGGCAGGTGGTGCGCCGAACCCTGCCGGCCGTGGTCGCCGGCGAGGGGCTGGTGATTCGGCTGTTCGTGCGCGGTGAGAGCAGCAGCCATCGCCTGAGCCTGCTGGCGCTGACGGTGGAACCCGCCCGGGACGACGCCCAGGCCGCCCAGTTGCGCCAGCAATGGGAACAGGCCGCCCCGGTCGACGCGCCGCAAACCCAGGTGCGCGTGGGCGACCAGACGTATCAGGAAGTCGGACGACGCCATGAACCGGCGCTGACGGAGGTTCCCAGCCCATGGCGCACGGCGGGTTTCCTCACCTTTACCCGGTCCAATCCCGGTGAACTGCTCGATTACAGCGTGCCGCGTGCTGCGGAACTCACCACCACTCTTGCGGGTTTTACCGTGGCTGGGTTGGACGAACCTTTTTTTTTTGGCGTCCATGCCCGCATGAACCTGACGGACGTGCGCGTGGGCGTCAGTCCGTTGCTGGGGCCAAACCCGCAGCGCTGCATTGATCCGCATGACGTGACTCTCTTCACGCTGACCACTCGGCCGCGCACCGTCACCGAGCGTCCCGCCAGTGCGGTGCAACTGACCGCTGATCTGCTGGATGCTTACGCTCCGTTCGACCTGTCCGTCGGCCAGACGCAAGGCGTTTACCTGCGTGTGCGCGTGCCTCAGGATTTACCCGCCGGGGTGTACCGCGGCACCGTCACCCTGGCGCCCGCCCAGTCCCCCGCCCAGACGCTGGCGCTGCAGGTGCTGGTGCTGCCGCTGACCCTTCAGCCGCCAGCCAATGTGAGCTGGCATCTGTTTACCGACAGCGTGCGCTGGTACGAGTTGTCGCCGCGCGATCTGCGCGATGAAGTGGAGGACATGGTTCGGCACGGCATCAACAGCTTCTCCATTGGTTATCCGCCGCTGGCGGGCGCGTTTGTCGAACAGGATGGACGCATTGTCGATGCGGATCTGGGCCCTGCCGCCATGGGACTGCGTCATGCCGCGGCATTGGGCGTGCAGGGGCGCGTGCATGCCGGCATTACGCCCGGCATTTTCTGGCGTTTTCGCGGCTGGTCCTTCAACCAGCAGGGGGCCGCCAGGCATGAGTTCGTGCCCACTTCCACCGATCGGGCGCTGCAGATCACCCATGCCGACAGTGACGGCCGGACCGGCTTGTCCAGCGTCAGCGGGGCGCGGCTGACCCCCGGCCAATCGGTCCGCCTGAGCGTGCGCTATCAGCTTGAAGGTCAGCTCAGCGCCCGCGCCCAACTCCAGTTCATGCGCAGCTACAAACGGGAGCCGGTGAGCGACAACCTGGGCACGCTGACGCTGGAACCCACCGGCGGACAATGGCGCACCTTGAGCGTCACTTCCACCCGTCCTGACGACGCGCCGTGGGTGCGCGTCACGCTCGAAGCTCAGGGCGGCCCGGGTGCATTGCAGCTCGATGAAGTGCAACTGGTCGGCGCCGATCCGCAGCACAATCTCGTGGTCAACGGCAGCTTCGCCCGCGACCTGACCTTGCCCAGTGACGACCAGGCGACCTGGCCCCAGGCTTTTCAGGAAGAGTTTGCCGATGCGCTGCGGGGGCTGGGCAAAGCCATCGAACGCTGCGGCTTCGCGCCCGTTGTCGAAGGCACGGATGAAGCGGGCAACAATCCCGCCAGCGTCAACCGGGAGCTGAATGAAATGGTTGCCGGTCGGCGGGCGGGGTATCCCACCTGGTGCAATGTCAGCCCCGCGATGGCGCAGCGCATGGGCGCTGCCTTGGACGAGGTCTGCCTGTACAGCAATATGCTGGGCAACCTCGCCAGCGCCCACGCCCTGCGCGACAGCAATCACCAGCAGGGCCGCAAGATTCACTACATCTCCAGCGGGTGCTATCTCGGCCAGGAAAATGACTGGATGCCCAACCGCCACGGCGTGGGACTGGCGCTGTGGAAGTCCGGCTACGACGGCACCGGCATCTGGACCTACCAGCGTCCCAACGGCGATCCGTTCAACGACCTCGACGCCAACATGCGCGATTACTGCATGGTGTTTCCCCCACGCACCCCGGGGGGCCCGCCGGTGCCGACGCTCGGCTGGGAAGGCGTGCGCGAAGGCTGGAAGGATTACTTGTATGTCGCAGCGCTGGAAACGGCGGTGCAGCAGGCGCGCCAGCGTGGTCAGTCCGAAGCAGCGGCACTGGGCGAATCCGTGCTCGCGGCGGTGCAGGCGGCCACACCCTGGTTTGATGAACTGGGCAGCTTCGACAACGCACAGGCGAATCGTCTGCGCTGGTTGGCGGCTTGGACCACGCTGCGCCTGACGCAGCCGCAGTTCATCCAGACGGTGCTGGATACGCCGACTTCCACGGCTTCCGCTCCCGCCGCCGCACCGCGGTTGCAGCTCAGCTTTGCGCCGCCAACGCCGATCGCGCCAGCAGCGCCCGCGTGGTTGTGTCCGTCGACGTCACAGCCGCCGCGCGTGGATGGGGCGCTGGACGATCCCATCTGGCAGCAAGCGGCGCGGATTGCGGATTTCGTGGATTATCGGCAGAGCGCCATCCCCGCCGCTGCCGCCACCGAAGTGCTGTTGTTGCATGACCGCGAGCACCTGTATCTGGGCTTCCGTTGCTATGAGCCGGCATTGAATCAGCTCAAGACCGCCGCTGCCGCGCACGATGGCAATGTGTTCGCCGATGACAGCGTGGAGCTGTTTCTGGACACCAACCACGATCAGCATTCGTACTGGCAACTGGCGTTCAATGCCGCCGGGGTGCAGTTCGATCAGCGTTGCGTGGGCGCGCAGGACGCCGGGCAGAATGTGTTCATGGTCAACTACGAGCAGCGCGAGGTGCGCGATACCGCCTGGAACGGCGTCTGGACCGTGCGCACCAGCCGGCAGGCCGACCGCTGGGAAGCGGAGGTGGCGATTCCCTTTGCGACCGTCGGACGGGCGAGCGACCTGTGGGGTTTGCACGTGGCGCGCAACCGTCGCGCTGCGGACCCGCAGACCACCACGCCCCGGGTCATCGGCTTCTTCCACAATCCGCAGCGCTACGCGCCGCTGTTGCTGTCCGGGGCCCGGGTGGGGCAGAGCCGCATCACCGCCTGGGCGCCCGCCGAACTGCGCTTTGGTCGGGATGAACTCACACTGCCGCTGCAGCACGCCAGTGGTTTGCGCGCTCAGACGCTGGTCTGGAACGAGCCGGATCAACCCCTGACGCTCCCGGGGCAAGTCGGCGCTGAGGCGGCGCGTTTTCCCCTGCAACTCCAGGAAAAATCGCGGCAAGTCGGCCTGCTGCTCACGGATGCCCAGGGGCAGCCAGCGCATCAGTTGCTGTTTCCCGCCGCCATCGCGCCGCCGCTGCAACTGAGCGCGGGCAATCGCGTGTTGCTGCGCGATCAACCCCACGGAAGCTACGCCTTGAGCTTGCCGCTCAGCGCTGCCCAGCGCCAGGTCAGCCGGGTGACGGCGATCCTGCGTGATGAACAGCAGCGCGAAGTCGAGCGGTGCAGCCAGGCGGTCCAGAGCACCACCGCACAGTTGGAACTGGACCTGACCGGCTGGCGCGGCGCGGGGGCGGAATTGGAAGTGAACCTGACCGCTGACCCGCACGACATGCTGGCGCAGCGTCGTGAGCGCATCATGCTGGTGCCGCGCCTGGATGACGTGATGGCGCGGCTGTCTCCTTCGTCAACGATTGAAAGCAGCCATGTCGACTGAACCGATCTCGTTGTCACTCACGGCCCTTGATCAGCCCGCCAGCACGATAGCCATCTGCTCGTTGCCGTTGCCGCCCAGCGCCACGCGCGTGCAGGTGCGCGACGCCGTGGCGGTGCAGGTGACGCCGCTGGGGCAATGGCCGGCCCGGGAACTCGCCGGGGCGCGGCTGCGTACCGCTTGGCGCGATTGGCCGCTGGTTGCGCAGGGATTCGACAATCCACCGCGGCGCGGCTTGCTGATGGCGCGGTTCGCGGACGCAGCGCCGGATACGCTCGATGTCACGCTGTCGCCGGGGCAAATGCCCGTTGTTTCCGCCGATCAGGTGGATGCCACCTGCCTGCCGGTTCCCGGGCCGGAGGAATACCACCACCGCGACGAAGCGCTGTACCACTACGTGCGGCGGGAGGATGCCGTCGCGCTCCACGCCTTCGGGCAGCAGTTCAAATTGAGTCTGGCGTTTGACCTGGGTCATGCGGTGCGCCGTTGGCAATGGGTGCAGGTGCAGGAACTCTGGGCGGGCCCGGTGGCGCGGGCATACCTGCTGGGCGGGCACATCTATGGCGGGGCGGAGGATCGCCCGTTGACCATGGAAGAGTCCCGGCATTACGAGCAGACGCCGTTCCATGACGAACACATCATCAGCGCCCGGGCATATGTCATCTGCTACGCCAATGGCGCGGTGACGCTGCAGGTCCATTTCGCCAATGTGCAGGTGTATGGCATGGGCGCGCCGGTGACGGGGTTGCCGCTGGTGGAGGTGCATGGTTCCACCCGCCTGGAGGTATCCCGCTGGACCGTGGCCGAAGGTGCGACCCAGCTCAGCGCTGATGGCTGCGTCTGGCAATGGCGTCCCCTCGCCGACCCGCGCATCTGGTTGGGGCATCGGCCCAGCCCGGACACCGGCCAACTGCGCCATGAGTATGTCGAAGGCTCCGCCACGCAGTTCGTCCGCGGTGTGGCGCGCAGCAGCGCGGCAACGCTCAACCTGTTGCCCGACGCCGCCGCCCCGCGCCGCTGCCTGGCGCCGGCGAACTGGTATCTGCGCTGCGGCGAATTCGGCCAACCGCTTCCGGAACGCCAAGCCCGCGGCTATGACACGCTGCAGCAAATCTCCGAGGCCGCAGTGGAAGTCTTCCTGCGCAATGTGCATCGGGAAGGCATGAGCCGGGGCGGCATCTATCGCTACCTCGACGAGCAGCAAAGTCGGCATGAGCTGTCGATGGATGGCAATGAAGTCACTTTCCTGCTGCGCGGCGCGTACCTGCGCACGCATGGCCCGCTGTATCACGCAGCGCTCGAAGCCGCCCGGCATATTGCCGACATCGCGGTGGACCATGAATCATTTGATGTGCATTACCACGCGGACTTTCCCACCTGGCGCGTGTTCTCGCAGATTTACCTGCGCTTCGGCGGGCTGGTGAATGCTTACGCGGAGACCGGCGATCCGTGGTATCTCGACAATGCCCAGGCGGTGGCGGAGCGCTGGATCAGCTTGAACCGACTCAACCAGCCGCGGCAGAACATGGGCCGGGACGCCGAGCCGGTGGAAGGCATCCTGTTGCTGTATGACCTGACCGGGCAGGAGCACTACTACCAGGCGGCGCAGCAGATTGCGGTCGACGTGGCGCGCTCACTGTTTGCCGATGGTTCCTGGCGCTGCGGCTGCGGGGTCGGGCCGTTCTGGGGCGTCAACGCGCTGCAGGGATCGCCGTGGAACGGCAGCCACCTGCTGGCGGGGATCGCCGAGTTTCTCATTCGCGCTCAGCCGGAGCAGTGTCAGGAGTACGCCTGGTTGCTGGGCCGGGCGACGGATCTGGTGCGCGAGCTGCTGCGCAAGGTGCGTGCGGAATGTCAGGGCTTTCATCGGGCGACCGGTGCGTTTCTGCCGCGCCGCCATTACCTGATCGCCCATCTGGCGCAGGATGAGGAATTGCTCAAGCAGTTGCTCGCAGCGGTGACGATGATCGAGCAGACCTATCGCGCCGATCCCGCCAGGTTCTTCCAGACCGGCCACCACTGCGCCGGCTATCTGGACAGCCCGGCGGTGTTGCTGGCGCTGCAGCCGGATCGCCCGACATCCAGCGGTTGAATCTACGGATACGCATGGCGGGTTGCCGGCTGATGTGGACGCTATGGTGTTCGCCCGCCGTGCCCGTCGCTGACCCTTCCGGCTCGTTGTCCCTGAGCCCGGACTGCCGGCCTCGATATCTCCCACATTTGCATTGCGCGCTCCACTGACGACAATCTTCCCCTTTGCAGGAGAGCGCTATGAATTTGATCGTCACCGGCAGCATCGGCATCGACACCGTGGACACGCCCACCGGGAGCGCCCCGGAAGTGCTCGGCGGGTCCGCCATCTACTTTGCCGCCGCCGCCAGCTTTTTCACCCCGGTGCGCCTCGTCGCCGCCGTCGGTGAGGACTGCCCGGAAAGCTTCATCGATGTGTTTCGCCAGTTCAATATTGACCTGGCGGGGCTCGAGCGTCGTGCCGGCAGCAAGACCTTTCGCTGGCACGGCCGGTACCACGAAAACATGAACCAGCGCGACACGCTCAAGGTCGAGCTGAACATCCTGGGGGAAGCCCAGCCGCCGGTGCCCGCCGCTTACCGTGACAGCCAGTATGTTTTTCTCGCCAACACCAGCCCGGCCGCGCAGATGGAACTGCTCGCGCAGTTTCCCCAGTGCAAGCTGAGCGTGGCGGACACCATGGACCTGTGGATCAACATCCAGCGCGACGACCTGCTGCAACTGCTGACCAAAGTGGATGGCCTGGTGCTCAACGATTCGGAAGCCACGCTGCTGACGGGCCTGAGCAATCAGGTGCGCGCCGCCGAAGCCATCCGCAAGCTGGGGCCGAAGTTTGTGGTCATCAAGAAGGGCGAGCATGGGGCGATGCTCATGCACGCCGACGGCTGCGCCAACCTGCCCGCGTGGCCCGCGCGGGATGTGGTGGACCCCACCGGCGCGGGCGACAGCTTCGCCGGCGGCATGATGGGGCATCTGGCGGCGACCGGCGATCTGAGTTTCGCCAACCTGCGCCGGGCGCTGGCGCAGGGCACGATGGTCGCCAGCTTCAACATCGAGTCTTTCAGCCTGGATCGGCTCAAACGACTTGGGCGTCAGGAACTGGATGAACGCTATCGCGCCTACAGCCGCATGTTGCAGCTGGCTTAAAGTCAAGCCGGCGGAGCGGCTCCGGGCGCGCACTATTTATGGAAGGGGTATGAGGATGAAACTGCGATGGGGCATCATCGGCGCGGGGCGCATTGCCGGAGCGCTGGCGGGGGCGGTCAAACATGGACAGACGGGCGAACTGCGCGCCATCGGCAGCCGCGCGCAAGCCAGCGCGGATGAGTTCGCCAGGAAATTCGACATTCCCAAGGCTTACAGCAGCTACGAAGCCCTGCTGGCTGACCCGGATGTGGACATCGTGTACGTCGCCACGCCGCACACGCTGCATCCGCAGTGGGCGATCCGCGCCCTGGAAGCGGGCAAGCATGTGCTGAGCGAAAAGCCGATGTCGCTCAACCAGTGGCACAGCATGGCGGTCATCGAAACCGCGCGGCGCAGCGGCAAGTTCCTGATGGAAGCGTTCATGTACCGCTGCCATCCGCAGACCAAAAAGCTGCTGGACCTGATCCGCGAAGGCGTCATCGGCGAAGTCCGCATGATCCGCGCCTCCTTCGGCTTTGACGCCAGCAAGGCGGCCGCCGACTCGCGGCTGATGTGCAACGCCCTGGGCGGCGGCGGCATTCTGGACGTCGGGTGCTATCCGGTGTCGATGAGCCGGCTGCTCGTCGGCGCGGTGGAAGGCAAGCCTTTCTCCGAGCCCACCAAAGTGCAGGGCGCGGGCAAAGTCGGCCCGACGGTCATCGACGACTGGGCGGCCGCGACGCTGCAGTTCGAGTGCGGCATCACCGCGCAGGTCGCCACCGCGGTCAAAGCCAGCCTGGAAAACGACGTGGTGGTCTACGGTTCCGAGGGCCGGATCACCGTGCCCAACCCGTGGGTGGTCTGCCGGGAAGGCGGCGAAAGCGTCATCCATGTGCAGCGCAAGGGGCAGCAGGAAAACGTGGTCGTCAAGACCGACCAGTGGCTGTATGAGATTGAAGCCGACGTGTGCGCCGCCGCCATCGCCGCCGGCAAACAGCAGGCCGATTCGCCCGCGATGAGCTGGGATGACTCGCTGGGCAACGCCCGCGCGCTCGACCAGTGGCGTGCGGCGATCGGCCTGGTGTACGAAGGCGAAACCAGCAAGGGCTACACCGTGCCCGTACATGGCCGCCCGCTGGCCAAGCCGGCGCAATCGCAGATCGCCACCTGTCGGCTGCCCGGACTCAACAAGGACATCTCCCGGCTGGTGATGGGCTGCGACAACCAGCAGAACTTCAGCCATGCCGCGCTGATGTTCGATGCGTTTTACGAAGTCGGCGGCACCACCTTCGACACCGCCCACATCTACGGCGGCGGCGCCCAGGAACGCCTGCTGGGTGAATGGATCAAGTCGCGCGGCGTGCGCGATCAGGTGGTCACCATCGTCAAGGGCGCGCACACGCCGTTCTGCAATCCGGCGGACCTGCGCAAGCAACTGGCGATCAGCCTCGAACGCATGCAGCTCGACGGCAGCGATTTGTACATCATGCACCGCGACAACCCGGACATCCCGGTCAGCGAGTTTGTCGATGTGCTCAACGAACTGGCGGATGCGGGCAAGTTCAAGCTGTTTGGCGGGTCGAACTGGAGCCAGGCGCGCGTCGAGGCGTTCAACGCCGACGCCCGCCAGCGCGGCAAGCGGCCGATGAGCGTGGTGAGCAACAACTTCTCGCTGGCGCGGATGGTGGACCCCGTGTGGGCGGGCTGCATCGCCAGCAGCACGCCGGAGTACAAAGCCTGGCATGAGAAAACCCAGACGGCGCTCTTCTCCTGGTCCAGCCAGGCGCGCGGCTTCTTCGTGCCCGAACGCCAACCCGACGCGGAGATGACCCGCTGCTGGGTCAGCGACGACAACCACCGCCGGCGCGAGCGGGCGTTCGAGCTCGCCAAGCGGAAAAACGTGCTGCCGATCAACATTGCGTTGGCGTATGTGTTGTGTCAGCCGTTCCCGGTGTGCGCCCTGTTCGGGCCGCGTGTGCTCAGTGAGCTTTATTCCTCGCTGCCGGGCGCGAACCTGAAGCTCACGCCCGCCGAGCTGGCGTGGTTGAACCTGGAAACGCAGTCGCTGTAAGCCCGCGGCCCCCTGCGCCCGCAACAACAGGTCAAATACCACAGCCCACCCGGTTATCGCAACGACCTTGCGGAACCGGGTGGGCTGTTATTTGTGGTCAGCTCACGACAGCGGGGGCAGCGGCGCCAGCGTCGGGTCGGGCTGGGCATGCTCTGCAGCGGGGTGGCCCGGACTGAAGACCGCCAGCGTGGTGGTTTTCAGAAACTGTTGGAACTGCTCATCCATCTGCACGAGTTGGTTGTGCAGCGGGCAGGGCTCGTGCCGGCCGCACCAGTGGGGGCCGAAGGGGCAGGTCATCTGGCCATCGGTGCGTTCAAAGACGCTGACCACATCGTAGAGCGTGATGTCGGCAGGCGGGCGCGCCAGAGCATATCCCCCGTGGGGGCCCGGAGCGCCGACGACGAGCTCGGCGGTGGAGAGATGCGTCAGCAGTTTGGCGACCAGGGTTTGGGACAGGTCGCGTGTTTTGGCGATGTCCGCCGAGCTGATCCGCTGTCCCTGTTCGTACACCTCCGCCAGTCGGCTCATCGCCGCGATGGCGTGCTGCGTGCTTTTGCCGTAACGAATCATGGTGCGACGACATTAGGCGGAAGCCACCTGATCCCAGAGCCCCCAGCATAACCGACTTGCGGGTGTTTTTCCTGTCCAGCAACGCCACCTGCTTACTTTTGCCCTTGCAACAGGGTCAGCATGAACCAGCAGGGCTCGGCGGCTTCCAGGTCGTGCGGCTCATCCGGGGGCATGACCAGCCAGTCGTGCGCCTGCAGTTGTCGAGATTGCCCACCGACGCCGAATTGCAGCGTGCCGCGCAGCACCTGCACGGTGGCGACGAATGGCGCCCGATGCTGGCTGATGCGCTGCCCGGCATCCATGGCGAACACAATCACCTTGACCTGCGGCGTGTGCAGCAGCGGTTTGCTGACCACGGCTCCGCTGACCAGCGGACACAGTTCCAGCAGGTTGCCCTGGCCGATGGTGGTGGGATCGAATGCTGCCTGGGCCATGAGCGTGCTCCGGTGAAGGTGGTGATGGGAGGATTGTAGGCCACTTGGTGGGGTTGGCGAACCGGTTCCGCCTCGGGTCCGTGTCACCGGTGTTTGGTTTGGGTGCATGGGCGAATTATCATGCACCTACGTGTTGCTTCAGAGTGCATCAAAGCAGGAGTGGGTGAGATGAACGAAACCGCGCATGGCGGGTTCCGGGCGCTGGCGGCCGAGCTGCGCCGGCAGATTTGCGCCGGGGAATTATCGCCCGGCGGGTTGCTGCCCACCCGGCAGGAATTGGGCCGGCGACATGGCGCTGCGGCGCACACCATCCAACGGGCGATGGATGTGCTGGCGGCCGAGGGTTTCATCGAAGCCCGCGGCCGCGCCGGCACGTTGGTCGCCGCGCGCCCGCCGCATCTGAACCGCTATGTGCTGCTGCTGCCCGCCGATGCCCGCGCCCGGCAGCGTCCCGGCGGCCTGGTGCAAGCCCTCCGCGCCGCCATCGCCCGGCTCAACCGCGCCACCGGCGAACAGTACGACAGCCTGAGCATCACCAGCCCCGAGCACGAAGCCGACGAACGCCGGCTCCGCGACGATATCGACGCCCAGCGCCTGGCGGGGGTCATCGCCATTACGCCCTGGGCGTTTCAGGTGTCCGATCTGTACGAGCATCTGCGCCAGCATCGCGTGCCCGTGGTCGGTTTGCAGCCGGGCGATGAACCGCTCCCGTTTCCCTGCCTGCAGATGGACAACGCGGCATGGCTGGACCTGGCGTGCGCGCGCCTGCGCGAACGCGGCTGCCGCACCGCAGCGTGGATCAGCACCGGCATCCCCACCGGCGTGGTCGCGCGACTTCGGCAGCGCCGGCTGCGCTGCGAGCCGTGGTGGTTGCATCAGATTCATCCCGACAAACGTGAGGAAGCCACCGCGCTGGCGCAGTTGCTGTTGCGCTCCCAGCCGCGCCCGGACGGCTTGATTGTCGCCGACGACACGCTGGTGCCGGAGGTGACCGCCGGATTGCGGCGCGCCAGCCGGGCGCTGGGGCGCGCCGCCCTGCCGGTGACGGTGGTGCACGCCAACCTGCCGACCCCGCCGGCGTGTCATGTGCCGTGCATGCAGTTGGGGTATGACCTGAATGAACTGCTGAGCCGCAGCCGGGAGATGCTCGCCCAGCAGCGCACTGCGCCCCAGCCGGCGACGGTGCATCCCCTGCGCCCGCGCTGGCTGACCCCGCGCGATCTGCGCCAGGCGGAACCGCCCACACGCTGACCTGATCAACCCGGTAACCGCACCATTCGGCACTTACCCGGTCACATGTCGGCGCAAAGAAAAACCCCCAGCGCGAAGCCGGGGGTGGGATGAGGCACGGGGCAGGATCAAGGCGCTGGTTTACTTGCGCTTGGGCTTGGCGGGCTGGCCGGTGCGGGCGGATTCGTAGATCGCATCCATCAACTCGCTCTGGATGATGCCATGTTCCGCGGTCGCCGCCGGCTGCGCTTTGCCCAGGATCGAATCGATGAAGTTGTCCGCCGGGTCGGTCTGCTCGCCTTCGACGCGCGGGTACTTCACTTTCTGATGGCCCTTGTAGACGTCCATCCAGCTGGCGCCCCAGCCGTCGCAGTCGATGCGGCCGTTGTCGAACGCATAGCTGAGGAAGCCGACGCTGCTGGGGCAGTTGCCGCCGATGGAGATCGCGGCAAAGACGCCGTTCTCAAAGCGGATGTTGATGGAGCTGTTGATGTCGACCGGCGTGCCGCAGTTGTCGACGAAGGCGAAGACCTCCGCCACCGGGCAGGCCACCGACCAGCACAGGCTGTTGAGCAGATGGGCGCCGCTGTCGTACGCCTGCCCGCCGCCGGAGAGTTCGGGCTTCTGCCGCCACAGGCCGACGGTCGCTTTCTTCCAGCCTTGCAGCAACCGGCCGGTGACCAGTTCGAGCTTGCCCAGCGACTGGTCGCGGATGGTCTGGCGGATGAAGGCGAACTCCGGCGAGCAGGGGGTGTTGTAGCCCACCAGCAGCACCTTGCCGGTCTGCTTGACCTTCTCCGCCAGCTTGTACGCCTGCTCGGCGGCGGTGACCATGGGCTTTTCCATCAGCACATGGATGCCGGCGTTCAGGGCCTGCATGCCGTGGTCGAAGTGCAGGGTGTGCGGGGTGCAGATGACCACCGCATCGGGCTTGGTTTCCTGGTACATCTTCGCGGCATCGGTGAACGCCGGGGGCAGCTTGACGTTGCCTTCGGGCCAGGTGCGCTTCCAGAGGCTGTCGACGGCCTCAGGGCGCACGTCGCAGCCGCCGACGATTTCCACGTCGTCGCGCTTGGACATGCGGGTGGTGTGTTTGGCGGCAATGCCGCCGGTGCCGAGAAACGCTACGCGAACGCGAGCCATGGTTGCCATCCTAGGCGTGAATCAGGAAATCGCGCGATGCGAGGAAGCCACGCTGTTCTCCCTCGTCGCTGCCGTTGAAGTTCATGTCTTCCAACTCAATGCTGACCAGTCCCTGGTAGTTGGCGTCCTGGAGCGCCGCCAGCAGCCGGCTCCACGGCGCCACGCCATGGCCGGGGATGGTGTAACGCCAGGTGGTCTGCCCCCAGGGAATGGAAAAACCGTTGATGGGCGTTTGCAGGTTGCCGTATTCGTACAGGTATTCGCTGAGCAGCTCGGTGTCCTTGCCATGCACATGGGCGACGTGCTCGCCGAACTCCTTGACGAAACGCAGCGCGTCGATGCCCATGCGGATCAGGTGCGAGGGGTCGTAGTTGATCGCCATGACGCGGTTGGGCATCGCCTTGAGGAAGGTGCGATAGGCTTCGGGCGTGCAGACCAGGCTGTGGTAGTGCGGCGCGCCGCCGGGCCAGCCTTCGATCGCCAGCTTCACGTTCAGGTCCGCCACGGCGCTGCTCAGGGCGCTCCAGCCTTCCACCGCATGAGCGAAGGCCTCACTACGCTTGCGGTCGGGTTGATCGGCGAGGATCACGATGAAGAAAATCTTCGCGCCGCCGCTCGCCGCTGCGCGGATGTAGGCCGCCTGCTGGGCGACGGCGGCGTCACGCTTGGCGCGGTCGGGACTCGCCAACTCCGCCCAGGGCTGCGGCAAATCCACGCTGCCCAGACGCAAGCCGGCGGCGGTCACGGCTTTGAGCTGCGCGGCCGGCAGCGGGCCGACGTCGACGCCGGCAAACCCGTGGGCCTTGGCGAACTGGATCACCTGCTCGAGCGACTCGCGCCAGCGCGGGCCCAGACTGCGAAAAGCAATGGGAAATCCTCCGGTACGCGTGACAGCAGCCATGATGTTTCTCCAACTCCGGACCTGGCGGGAAAGACCAACCAGCGGGACATGCTACCGCTCCGGCAGGCGGTGACAACTGCCTGACGGTGGTGAAAATCCAACAGATACTTGCCGCGCTGCGCCGCCGGGTTCGTGCGCTGCGAAGCTCGATCTTTCTGTGCTACTGGTCAAGTGCAGCATATTCCGTATCATGGTCGGACTTCATATCGCGGGTTGTTGTGAGAGGGATGGTCTTGGTGATGCAGATCGGCCGCATGCTCTGTGGACTGCTGGTGTTGACGTTAGGCCTTGGCGGCGCCAACGCAGCCCAAGCGCAGGAACCCACGCTGACCGCCGCCGGCGCCGCCGGCGGGTTCGGCTTCGCCGCCGGTGAACGTTGGGGCATGACCCAGGCGACCGTCGAGAACCCCGCCAATCACGACGCCCAGGCGCTGCTGGCGGTCAACTTCCATAAAGACCCGGATATCGGCAACGTGCAGTTCGCGCGTGACGTGTGGCTGCCGCCGCTGAGCCGCCGCAGCGTGGTGGTCCCGTTGCGCACGCCGGAACTCAAGCCCGAGCAGCGCGCGTTCGACATGACGGTGATGCTGCTCAAGCCCGGGCGGACCGACCGCATGCTCGCCCGGCAGGAAGGCCTGCTGCGCACCGAAGGCCGCACCCCGATGATCGGCATGCTGGGCGTGGATGATCCCACCGCCGAACTGCTCACCGCCCTGCGCAAGAGCGGCACGCTGGGGACGGAAGCCCGCACCACCAGCGTGCGCGCCCACCAGTTGCCGCCGCTGACCGCCTGCTGGCGTTCGCTGGACTGTCTGGTGCTCGGGCCGGCCGCCAATGCCCTCGACAGTCAGCAACGACTGGCGCTGCGGCAATGGCTGGTGGCGGGGGGCCGCCTGTGGATCGTGCTCGATCATGACAGCGATGAGCAGTCGCTGGCGCTGCTGCTGGGCGATGACTGGCGGATCAGCCTGCTGCAGCGCACCTGGCTGGAGCGTCTGCCGTTCAAGGGCGGCAGCATGCTCGATGAGAATGGCTTTGCCCTCGACGCCAAGACCAAGCTCCCGCAGCACTGGAAAACCAAGGCCGCCGGCGGCGCCAAAGCGACGCTCAGCGGCAACACCCTGCGCATCGATGCCAAAGCCGACGCCGCCCAGGTGCAAATGACCCGCCAGATCAAGCTCGACCCGCGCTGGGAACGCCTGGAGCTCAGCGGTCGGTATCTGGCGAATAAGCTCGACAGCGGGGCGGTCTCGCTGCGCTTCACCTTTCAGGATGCGCAGGGCGCTGCCCTGGGTCAGCCGGTGGCGTTTGCCGGAGAAACCAGCCGCAACTGGCAGAACCCCCAGCAGGAACAGGACGTGCCGCGCGGGGCGCACACGCTGGCGGTGGAGATCGCGGTGAGCGGCGCTGTGGGCCAGGTGCAGTTGCAGTCGCCGACGGTCCGGCCGCTGGGCGTGTCCTTCGCTCAGCCTTGCCGCGCGGTGCGGGTGCTGGCGCCCGCCGAGCAGGTGCTGTTGGAACAGGATGGCTGGCCGTTGATCCTGCAGCAGGACCTCGGGCAGGGCAGCGTGTTGGTGACCACCGTGGAGCCGCGCTACTGGCAGGCGCAGTTGGACGCGGGGGCGAATGTCGCCGACGAGGTCACGCGCTTCCTGCGCAAGAGCACGAATTTCAGCCTGGACGAAGCGGTGGTGGAACCCTTTGTGCGGGAGCAGATCGGCGCCCGCATCATCGGCCGCACGCCGGTGGCGCTGGTGCTCGGGGGCTATGTGCTGGCGCTGGCGCTGGCTGGGGTGTGGCTGCTCAAACGCGATCAGCTCGAAAAGCTGGCGCTGGTGGGCGGCGTGCTCGCGGCGGTGTTCGCCCTGGCGCTCATGGGCCTGGGGCTCGCCAAACGGGCGCATACTCCGCTGACCATTGCGGGACTGCAGTTCGCCCAGGTGGTCAACTCGCAATCGCAGGCGGTGGTCACCGGCGTGGTCAGCGTGTTCAGCCCGCGCGCTGATCAAGGCCCGTTGACCGCGCAAGCCGGCGGCGTGCTGTGGCCGGATCGCACCGGGCAGCAGGGGCGCTTGCTCCGCATGGTCTGGCATGATCTGGACAAGTGGACCTGGGACATGCTGGAACTGCCCGATGGGGCGGTGCGCACCAGCGAACTGGAGTATGTGGTTGATCTGCCCCGTACGCCCAGCGCTGTCGCCGAGTTCACCCCCACAGGCTTGAGCGTGCATCTGGAAGGGCAGTTGCCTGGCACCGTAGATGACGCGCTGCTGGCGGGGCCGCATGGCAAGTTGCTGCCGCGCGCCGGAGCGCAAGCCGATCGCTACGAGTTCGCCTTGAGCGATGCGCTGGGTTCAGGTCAATTTTTCGGCGGGGCGACGCTCAGCAGCCTGCAGCAGCGCCGGCGGCTGGTGTTGCTCGACCTGCTGGAAAACAACGAAGCGCTCAATGCGCCGCGTTATCCCGCCCAGCCGACCTTGCTGGTGTGGACCCCGGCGTTCGATCTGGGTTTTGGTTTGCCCCAGCAAGCCGAGCGCCGGGAGACGGCGCTGGTCGCGCTGCCGTTGCAGTTCCGGCGTCCCCCGGCCGGGAGCACGGTGCGCCTGCTTCCGCAGTTGCTGCCGTACCAGGCGGTGCGCGACGCCAGCGGCCGCAGCAGCGTCACCATGTTCAACAACCAGAGCGGGCGGTGGATCGGCGCCAGCAACACCGGCGGCGAGTTCAGCCTGCGCTTTCAACTCCCCACCGATGTGCTGCCGCTGCAACTGCAGCGCGCCGTGCTGCATCTGAACCTTGTCGCCCGGCAGCGGGAGTTCCAGGTGTTCGTCGGCGCTGAGCGCCAGCCTGCGCAGACCCTGCAAAGCCCCGAGGGCGTGCTGACGGTCGAGCTGACGCCGCTGAACGCCCTGCGCGTGGATGAGCAGGGCGGCGTGACGGTGCGGCTGAGCATTGGCGAGCCGGCGGACCTGAGCGTCAGCAGCACCCCCATGTGGGAGATGCGCGAGTTGGGCTTGGAATTGGAAGGCGTCACGCGCTAGGCGAACCCACGCCACGCGCATCGCGGAGATCGATATGGATCAGCAAGTCGTTGTGCAGACCAGCAATCTGACCAAGCGCTATGGCGAGTTTGTCGCCCTCGACAACCTTTCCATCACCGTCGCGCGCGGGCATATCCTCGGCTTCATCGGCCCCAACGGCGCCGGCAAGACCACCACCATCAAAATCCTGGTCGGCTTGTCCAAGCCCACCAGCGGCACCGCCTCCATCGCCGGCGCCGACTGCGTGCGCGACGCCCGCAAGATCAAGCAGCTCGTCGGCTACATGCCCGATGTGTTCGGCTCCTACGACAACATGCGCGTCCGCGAATATCTCGACTTCTTCGGCGCCGCCTACAAAATCCCCCGCAAAAGCCGGCAGAAACGCATTGACGAAGTCATGGACATCACCGGCTCGACCTACATGAAAGACCGCTACGTCGAGAGCCTGTCCCATGGCATGAAGCAACGCTGCGCCATCGCCCGCACCCTGCTGCATGACCCGCAGGTGCTCATCCTCGACGAACCCGCCAACGGCCTGGACCCCACCGCCCGCATCGAGATGCGCCACATCCTGCTTAAGCTCGCCGAGATGGGCAAGACCCTGATCGTCACCAGCCACATCCTGCCGGAGCTGAGCCGCATCTGCGACACCGTCGCCATCATCACGCAAGGCAAGCTGCGCGCCTTCGGCACCCTCGACAGCATCATGCGCGACATCAACCAGCGCCGCCGCTTCGAAATCCAGCTCACCACCGGCGCCAACGTCAAACAGACCGCCGAACTGGTGCAGCGCGGCCTGGGTGACGACGCCGAGATCGACGCCTCCGAAACTGAAGCCATGGTGCGCTTCACCACCAGCCGCCCGGATGAAGACCTCGCCCGCCTGCTGGCGGTGCTGACCAAAGTCAACATCGGCGTCGTGCAGTACCACGAACTGGTGCAGGACCTCGAAGACGCCTTCCTGAGCGTCACCGGACAAACCGGCGGCGGCGCCAAACCCGTGGAAAAAGCCTCCAGTCCCGTCACCCGCTCGCGCCCGGTCGCGCCCTGAATCGCTGCTCAACCGACATGAACAATCCCATCATTCAACGCGAACTGATCGGCATGCTGCGCACCCGCCGCGCTCTGGTGGTGCAGGTGCTGCTCATCGGCCTGCTGGCGGTGCTGGTCATCCTGCGCTGGCCCAATGACGCCCGCGTCGCCTTCTCGGGCACGCAGGCGCAGCAGGTCATGCAACTGTTCGGCTACGGCCTGATGGTCGCGCTCATCCTGCTGGCGCCGGTCTTCCCCGCCACCAGCATCGTGCTGGAAAAGCAACGCCGCACGCTCCCGCTGCTGCTCAACTCACCGCTCACCCCGTGGGCGATTTTCTTCGGCAAACTGGTGGGCGTCATCGGCTTCATCATGCTGATGCTGCTGCTGAGCCTGCCCGCCGCCGGCGCGTGCTATGTCATGGGCGGCATCGACCCGGGCCAGATCGCGCAGGTGTATCTGATCCTCATTCTGCTGGCGGTGCAGTATGCCGTGCTGGGGCTGCTCGTCAGCAGCTACGCCGCCACCACCGACTCGGCGCTGCGGATGACCTATGGCATCATCCTGATCCTCGCCATCGTCACGCTGGGCCCCAAGCAGTTCCGTCAGGGCCTGGGCGGGCCGCTGGAAATGCAGGTCGTCGAATGGATCCGCTGCATTTCGCCGCTGCCCGCGATGATGCAGGCGATGGGGCACTCGGCGGTCGGCAGTCAGGGCCTGGTGACGGAATCCAACATCATCGGCCGCTTCGCCCTCGTGGCGGTGGTCAGTTCGGTGGCGATGGCGCTGTTCACCGCCTTCCGCTTCAACCAGAAGATGCTCGACCGCTCCCGCGCCCAGGGCGTCATCACCGATGAACGCTCGGCGGCGGTGCGCGGCTATCGCCGCATCATGTACCTCTGGTTCTTCGACCCCCAGCGCCGCAGCGGACTCATCGGCTTCCAGTTCGGCCCCTTCACGCTGGCGGTGGTCGGCAGCGTGGTGTTCAGCGGACTCACCGGCTACATCTTCAAAACCTTTCCGCTGACGTTGCTCTACATCCTGCCTGGGGCGACCTGCGGCTTCCTGGCGGTGTTGTCGAGCGCCAGCGTGATCTGGCTGCTCGCGTCGGTCAACCCGGTCGCGGTCAAGGAGCAGAAGTGCCGCAAGTTCGGCCGGGCGCACTGGATTCTCCGCCTGTTCGGCTTCTGCCTGATCCTCTCCATGGCGCTGGTCTACTTCACCGCCACCAGCACCATGGACTGGGGCGTGTCCACGCTGGGCGCCATTGTCGTGCTGCTCCAGATTGCGCTGATCATTCTGGTCACCCCCAGCCTCGCCAGCGGCCTCATCGCCGGCGAGATCGAGAGCGGCGGCTGGCAACTGCTGCAGATGACCAGCCTGCGGGCGCCGACCATCATCATGGGCAAGCTGGTCTCCGCCGGCCTGACGCTGCTGATGATGCTGATGGCGACCATGCCCGCCTATGCCGTGCTGATCTTCATTGATGAAAATCAGGCGAACAACATCATCATGACCCTCATCAGCCTGGGCCTCACCGCGCTGCTGGCGCTGCTGTTCACCGCGGCGGTCAGCAGCCTGGTGTCGCGCACCGCGGTCGCCACGACGATTGCGTATGCCTGTCTGGTCACGCTGTGCGCCGGGACGATGCTGTTCTGGTTGGGTGAGGATGCGCCGTTCAGCCGGTCGACCGTGGAGATGGTGCTGAAGGTCAATCCGTTGGCGACGGCCCTGACGCTGATCGAAGCGCCGGGTTTTGCGCATTATCGGCTGGCGCCCGACAACTGGTTCCTGATGCTCGGCGCGTGTGTGGTGTCGGTGGTGGTGTTGTTGGTGCGAACGTGGCAACTGACCCGGCCGCGCTGAGTTGTGCGGGAGGAATGTCCGTGAGGCAAGTTGGTCGCATAGGGATGCTCACGCTGAGCGCGCTGCTGGCGCTGTCGGCCGGGGCGCAGGCGCAGCTCGATCCGAACCTGCTCGATCCGTCGCGGGCGGACCCGGAACTGCCCCAGCAGGTGGTCAACCGGGTGTTCCCGGCGCGGCTGGTGGAAGTGTGGCTGGCGGCGCTCAAGCAGCCGGAGGTGGACCTGCAGCGCCAGACCGTGGAAGCCTTCGTGCAAGCGCACCAGGAGGGCTTGCCCGATGTGCCGGCAACGGTCGGCCCACACGTGCTGGCGACGCTCAAACAGCCCCAGACCCACCCGGCGCTGCTGGCGGCGGCGATCACCGCGGCCCTGAAGCTGGACCTGCGCGATGCAGCGCCGGCGCTGCTCGCGCTCAACGAGCAGGGCACAGTGGACCTCACCCTCGCCACCGATGCCGTGCTGACGCAGTGGCGTCACGCGCCGGCGGGCAAAATCTGGCTGGCGCGCCTGCGCGACGCCAATACCCGATTGAGCATTCGCCGTTCGGCGGCGCAGGGGCTGGCGGCGCTGGGCGATGCTCAGGCCGCTCCGGCGCTCAAGGCGCTGGCGCTCGATCAACATGTTGATCCCACGCTGCGCCTGACCGCCGCCCGCGCCGCCGGCGAACTGTTGACCACCGGCCTGCTCGCTGACGCTCAGCAATTGCTCAAGGACGCCAGCGCGGAGATGACGGACCGCCTGGTGGCGGTGGCGCTGATCCAGCGCCATGGCGATGCGGCGTCACAGGCGCAGCTGGTGAAGTTGACCGAAGATGCGGATCCCGCACTGGCGGGGGCGGCGGTCGAAGCGCTCGGCGGCGTCAATCCCCCGGCGCTGCTGCCGGCCATGCCCAAGCTGCTGGCGCGAACGGACATCGGCCTGCGCGCCCAGGCGACCGCGGCGTTGGTGAAAATCCCGGACCCGGCGGCAATCGAACTGCTCGCCCAACAGCTTGGCGATGTGCTCACCGCCACCCGGCTGCAGGCGGCGGGCGAACTGCTGCGGCGCGGACAGGACGCCAACGGCCCGGTCTGTGCTGCCGCCTTGAAGCAACTGCAGGGTGACAACTGGCGCGCCCAGGAACAGGCAGCCCTGCTGCTGGGGCAACTGGGCCACCAGCCGGCGATCGCCCGGTTGACCGCGCTCCACGCGCCCGACACTCGGCCCGAGGTGCGCCTGGCGTGCACCTTGGCGCTGCGCCTGCTGCAAGCCAAAGCGGCGCTGCCGGCGCTGCTCGCCTGGACCGAACAACTGCTGGGCGCCAAACCCGCTGCGTTTGACGCGCAGGCGTTGTACGGCCGGGAGCTGGCGCAGTTGTTCTTCACCTTTGGCACACTTGATCCCGCGCCGGCACGCAGCGCCGCCTTGAAGCTGGTGCCCAAGAACTCCGGCTATTCCGCCGCCGCCCGGGCGGCCGCCATCTGGATGTTGGGGAAAGCTCAGGCCGGGGTGGAGGACAAGGAACTGGTCAGGCTGCTCAGTCAGCGTTTGAGCGACCAGAACATCATGGAGCCGGAGATGACGGAAGTGCGCATCGCCAGTGCGGTGGCGCTGGGCCGGATGCAGAGCAAGAGCACGGTGAATGTGCTCAAGCGATTTGCCGACTTGCCCGGCGGCCCGACGCTGGAGATGCCTTCCGAACCTCCGCTGCTGGCGGCGTGCCGCTGGGCGATCAATCACATCACCGGGGAAACGATGCCGGCGCTGCCGGAGGTGGAGGACCGCCGGGCGGGCTGGTTCCTGGAGCCGGTGGAGTAGCAGTCATTTCGTGTTGCGGCAGCAGCGTCAATCGCCGGTCAGCGGCACGATGATGCTGTCGCTGATGCCCAGTTGCTGCCGGGCTTGTCCGGCGGTCATATGGCTGGAAAAGCGGCCCAGGTGGACACGGTAGAGCAGTCGGCCGGCATCGTCGGCGCTGCGCACCGCCCGGGGGCTGCCGTAAGCGGCGGCGGCGGGCAGTTTCGCCAGGCGATTGACATGATCCTGCGCCAGCCGCACGTCGTTGTACGCGCCAAACTGCAGCGTGAACCCGGTGGTTTCAAGATAGGCGTTGACGGTGGCGAGGAACCTGGGATCGCCGCTGCTTTGCCGGGCGAGCATCAGCGTGGCGCGGGCCTGGGGCCACCAGCCGAGTTTCTGCTGGGCGATGCCGGCCTGCAGGTAAGCGTTGGCGCGGTCGGGACCGGTGAGTTTGTCGGCAGCGCGCAACAGGAATTCACTGCCCCGGCTGTAGCGCTGCTGGGAATTGGCGAGCATGCCCAGGGTCGCCAGCGCGTCGCCGGCGAGCTCGCGGTGGTCGCTCTGGGCAGCGCGGCCGAGGTAGCGCTCCGCCAGGTCCGGCTGCTTGAGCTCCACCGCGCTCATCCCCGCCAGGTAGGCGGCTTCATCGCCCTGGCGCCCCGCGGTATTGGCCAGCGGTCCCGCCAGACGCAGCACGTCCTGATGACGCTGGGCGTCATAGGCGGCGCGGGCTTCATCCAGTTGCGCTTTGGGCGGCGTGCCGCAACCCGCCAGCGTCCACAAGCACAAACCCAGGAAGCCCCATACCCAGCCGTGTCGCGCCGCCTGCATGATCCTGCTCCTGCATGGTCGCCATGATCAGTATCTGCGGATAGTGTATCTCATCCCCTGTGGCTCACGAGCAATGCTGTCTTCCCGGAGGTCGCACCCGCCATGAACCTGCTCTGGTCCATCTGCTGGCAGGCGCTGCGCCGCGCCGGGCACACGGCGATTGTCGACGACCGGCGCACGCTGACCTACGGCCAGCTCCTGGGCGCCGCCATGCTCACCGCCCCGGCGATCGAAGCCGCCACCGCCCGCCGGCATGTGGGCCTGCTGCTGCCGACCAGCGGAGCGTTTCCCATCGCGCTGCTCGGAGCGTGGCTGGCGCAGCGCGTGGCGGTGCCGCTGAACTATCTGCTGTCGCCCGGCGAGCTGCGCTATGTGATCCAGGACAGCGACATCGACTGCCTGCTGACCGTGCAGCCGATGCTGGATTTCATTGATCGATCAGCCTTGCCCGCGAACGTGCGCATCATTCGGCTGGAGGATGTGGATTTTCACGCCGAGCCGGAGTTGCGTTTGCCGCCCCTGCCGGATCCCGATGAGCTGGCGGTGTTGTTGTACACCTCGGGGACGGCCGGCAAACCCAAGGGCGTGATGCTGACGCATGGCAACCTGAGCTTTGAAGTGGAAGCGATCATCGAGCATGTGGGCTTCGACTCCAGCTATGGTTTTCTGGGCATGCTGCCGCAGTTCCACAGTTTTGGGTTAACGGCCCTGACGCTGCTGCCGCTGCGGATGGGCTGCCAGGTGGTGTACACCGCGCGGTTCGTGCCCCGGCAGGTGGTGCAGCTCATCGCCCAGCATCGACCCAAGGTGATCATGGCGGTGCCGTCGATGTATGCGGCGCTGCTGACCGTCAAGGAAGCGACGCCGGCGGATTTCGCTTCTGTGGAACTGGCGGTCAGCGGGGGTGAACCTCTGCCGGCGGCGGTGTTCGACAGCATGCAGGAGCGGCTGGGTGTGCGGCTGCTGGAAGGCTACGGCTTGACGGAAACCTCGCCGGCGACGAACTGGTCGCTGCCGACGCATTGGCGGGCCGGTTCAGTCGGACCCGCGCTGCCGGGGGTGCGGCAGCTCATTGTCGATGAGCATGACCAGCCGTTGCCCGCCGGCGCCGAGGGCGAACTGCTCATCGCCGGCCCACTGGTAATGAAGGGTTACTACAAGTTGCCGGGTGAAACGGCGGCGGCGTTCGTCACCCTGCGCGATCCGCACGATGGCGTGCCGCGCCAGTTCCTGCGCACCGGCGACATCGCCCGCATCGACCGCACGGGGCTGCTCTACATCACCGGCCGCAAGAAGGAAATGCTGATCATCGGCGGGGAAAATGTCTTCCCACGCGAGATCGAAGAAGCACTGGTGCAGCACCCGAGCGTGGCGGCGGCGGCGGTGGTGGGCCGGCCCGATGAGCTGCGTGGCGAAACGCCCATCGCGTTTGTGGAACGCGCCGGCGACGCACCGTTTGACGAAGCGGCGCTGCGGGCGTGGTGTCGCCAGCATCTGGCGTCGTACAAAGTGCCGCGTGAGATTCGCCTGCTGGAACCGCTGCCGCGCAATCCGACGGGCAAGATCATGCGGCGCGCGTTGCCACGGGATTGAACGCAGGGTGAATACTCAAGCTGGACGCTGGGCGTGCCTGGCAGCGTCGTGCAGCAGTCCCTGTAACTGGAACAGCAAGACGATGAAGTAGATCGCCAACGCCAGCCCGGCCAAGGCGATCAACACCAGGGGGCCCACCAGGATGATGTTGAATATAGGGTTGGTGTCGCGCAGCAGGTCGGCGGCGCCGATGCCGAGGATTAGCAGCGCCAGCAGGATGGTTCCGCCCGTCAACAGGACAACAGCCCAGACCACCTGCGCCAGTCGGCGGGCGAGCTTGCGGTCGGGCAGGCGCAGCGCCAGCCGGCGCAGCCAGATGCACAGCATCAGGGTGACCGCCAGATTCAGCAACTGTGACAGCCCCTGGGTGCCGACGATTAGCACGATGTTGCTGAACCACCAGAAGACGATGGCCGCCAAGGAGATTGCGATATTCAGGACGCCCACGAGTCGCAGTCTGCGTCCGAAGGATCGATCAGTGTGAACAGCGGGGTCGGGCTGCGGGTCAGTGGTCAGCAGCCAGATGCCGCGCAGGGCAACCATGTCGCCGATGAGTGCCAGGCTTCCCGAGAATCCCACCAGCACGTCGTGTCTGAAGAATGCCGCCAGGGTGGAAATGATGCCACCCCACGCGCACCACCCGGCGCCGCGCGCCAGCCGGCGCACCCAGCGGGGATCGGCGAAGCACAACCGATCGCCGCGCAGCGAGCGGGCGACGGTCAGGCCGCATTCGGGGCAGGTGTGGAACGACGTCAGGCCGCGCAGGTTGTAGCCGCATTGCAGGCATGGCACGTCGCGGGCGATCTCATCGTCAGCAGGTGACGCGGTCAGCGGTTCGGTCGACATGAAAGCAGTCCCCCGGTCAGCGATCTTAAGCGTTGGCGTCCCACGCCGGGGCGTGTCTGCAGCAGGCTTGGCGATAAGTGCGCCCAACCCGTCGCTGACGCTTCCGGCTCGTTGAAAGTGCTGACTATTCCCCCTGCAATCATCCCGGCCTTATCTCCCCATCCGTGTTCATCCGTGGCAAAAACTACCTTCACTCATCCCCCGTCGTCAGCAACTGGTTGTAGAGCTTCAAACACTTGGTCGCAGCGCCATCCCAGGTGAGTCGGCGCACTTCCAGATCCGCCTGGCGGCGCAGCTCACGCGAAAGCGGGGGATGGCGCAGCACCGCGAGGATTTTGTTGGCGATCTGATGGATGTCCCAGAAGTCGACCTTCAGCACATGGTTGAGCACTTCGCTGACGCCGCTGGTCTTGGACACCACCACCGGCACGTCGTGGCAGATGGCTTCGAGCGGGGCGATGCCGAAGGGCTCAGACACGCTGGGCATGACGTAGACATCCGCCATGCGGTAGACGCGGTGCAGGTCGTCGCCGCGCAGGAAGCCGGTGAAGATGAAGTGGTCGGCAATGCCGGACAGCCGCGCCTGTTCCATCACATCGAGCATGCGGTCGCCCGCGCCGACCATGACGAACTTGACGTTCTGCATCAAACGCAGCACGCGCGCCGCCGCCGCCACGAAATACTCCGGGCCTTTCTGCATGGTGATGCGGCCCAGGAACAGCACGATGCGGTCCCGGCTGGAGAGATGCTCAAGCGTGGAGGCGTTGGCGAGGTGATCGACGCCGTTGTAGATCACCTCGATTCTGGTCTGCGGCACGCCGTAGCGCTGCGCCACCATGGCGCGGGTCAGGAAGCTGACGGTCACCACCCGGTCGGCGGCGTGGAAGCCGGCGCGCTCCAGGTCGTACACCGGCTGATACACGTGCTCGCCGCTGCGATCGAACTCCGTGGAATGCACGTGCACCACCAGCGGCTTGCGAAACTCCCGCCGCAGCGCGACGCCGGCCGGATAAGTCAACCAGTCGTGGGCGTGGATGACGTCAAACTGCAACTCGCGGGCGATCGCCACGCACCGCCGGGCGTAGTGGTGCGCCTCGGCGACCAGATCGCCCACGTACGGCTGATAGTGCTCGAGCACCGGCGTCTGGCGATTGCGTGCGGCGAGTTCGGCAAGGAACTGAGCGGCGGCGTCCGGCTCATCCGGTTCGTCATATTCCTCAATCCACCGCTCAATCCGCGGCATCGTCGGCGCCCCCGGATGTCCCCCCGGATGTCCCCCGTGTCCTCCAGAAACATCCGAAGCCGACGTTGCAGGTGAAGCCTCAAACGGTGCTGCATGCGGCACTGTCGGGTACGTTACCTGATGTACCGTCGGCGGCGTCTGGCCATACGGGCTGATGATGCGGCAGGGCACGTCCTGAAACGTGACGCCCGGCAGGTCGGGTTGGTGGTAGGGCAGCGAGGCTGGCGGCGTCGGCACAACTTCCGCAGGCGCTTCCGACGGTGGATCGTGAATGACACGTTGGTGCTCGCGGCGCACATGGCGCAGCTTCGGCTGACGCGGCGGCCGGGCAGCGCGTTCGTGCAGCAGCGTTTCCGCCTGGGCAGCGCCGATCACCGCGGCGGGGGTGTCGGCCGTGGTGGGCTTGGCGAGCCGGGGCAACAGGAAGTACACCTCCGCGCCTTGAGCGCAGAGCGATTTGACCAACCCCTGACAGGCAATGCCTAACCCCCCGGCGATCTGTGGTGGAAATTCCCAGCCCAGCATCAACACCCGCATTGCACACCCCGCGATCTCTGCACGAGGTCAGCCCCGCGCGGCAAGCCCGGCGTCACGCCGACGCCACCCCGCGGCCACACCTGCCAACTTCGCCACCGGCGGGAAATTTTCCAGGTTCGGCAGAACAAACACCGCCAACCTTCCCCGTCACCCCGGCGGCATGCTCCGCCAACGCCCAGGTGACGTTTAGAGATTACGCCACTTCGTCGGCCGTCGACATGTCGCCCAACTGCCGGAACGCCGCTTCATACGCCAGCAGCACCTGTGTCACCCGGTCCACCATGCCCTCGCCATCGAGCTTCTCGCCCTTGGGCAAAAACACCGGCGACCGGAACACATATTTCTTCTGCTCGTCCCGGAAATGCTCCACCGGCAACCGACCCTCAAAACCCTGGTCGTACAGCTCGTCCTCCAGCAGTTCCTCGATCTTGTCGCCCTTGTGCATCAGGTCGGCTTCGATCGATTCACTGAGCCAGCGGTCGGGCGTGAGCAGACCCACATACACCAGGTCATGGCCATCCGACACGCTGGCGAAGTAGAACGCTTCGCTGTCCACCTGCTTGGCGCGGCAGATCAGCGCGTCGTCATTGCGGCGCACCTTCTCGAACACCGCGCGGTCGCGGGCGCGATCGCCCACTTCCTCGTACAGGGCCTGGCATTCATCACAAATCATGAACTTCCACTCCACAACCTGTCGGGGCGCCGGGGCGCTGCCGACCCTCAATTGCCACGGAGATATTATAACCCGTCAGCACCGCCGCGCGGCGCCCGACGGTCAGCCGCACACGGTACACTGCCATCAGCAGCATACCATCGCCGTGATGGACGCTTTTTGGCCCCGAGAATCATTCCGCAAGCCCATGCCCCAGCCGCGCTTCTACAACACGCTGTCCCATCAGGTTGAAACCTTTGCGCCGCTCGAACCGGGCGTGGTGCGCATGTACAACTGCGGGCCGACGGTCTATGACTTCGCCCACATCGGCAACTTCCGCGCCTTCGTCTTCGCCGACGTGCTCCGCCGTTACCTGGAAACGCTGGGGCTGCGCGTCGAGCAGGTGATGAACATCACCGACGTGGGCCACATGACCGACGACCAGTCCGCCGACGGCGGCGGCGAGGACAAAATGCAGGTCGCCGGCCGCCGGCTCAAGGAAGCCAAGAAATCCGGCAAAGCGCTGGTGGAAAATCCGGACGATCCCTATCAGGTCGCCCGCTACTACACCCAGGCTTTTCTGGAGGACGCCCAGGCGCTGGGCCTCAAGATTGCCGACGAATCCGATTCCCACATGCCGCGCGCCACCAGCCACATTGCCGACATGCAGGCGATGATTGCCCGCCTGATCGAGCGCGGCCACGCCTACATCGCTGCCGATGGCGCGGTGTACTACAGCGTGACCAGTTTTCCCGAATACGGCCGACTGTCCGGCAACACGCTCGACCATCTGCGCGGCGGAGCGGGCGGGCGCGTGCTGGATGAACATCAGGCCGGCAAAAAGCATCCCGCCGACTTCCTGCTGTGGAAGCCGGATTCCACGCATCTGATGAAATGGGACTCCCCCTGGGGCCCCGGCTATCCCGGTTGGCACATCGAATGCTCCGCCATGTCCACCGCGCTGCTCAAGCGGCAGGTCATCGACATCCACACCGGCGGCGAAGACAACATCTTCCCCCATCACGAATGCGAAATTGCCCAGAGCGTCGGGGCCGCCGACGAAGCGGTGCTGCACGAGCATCAGAACTTCCGCGGCTTCGCCCGCTTCTGGATGCACACCCGCTTCCTGCTCGTCGATGGCGAAAAGATGTCCAAGAGCAAGGGCAACTTCTACACCATCCGCGACCTGCTGGCGCGCGGCATCGACCCGGCAGTGGTCCGTTACGAACTGCTGCGCAGCCACTACCGCGCCAACATGAACTTCACCTTCAAGGGACTGGAGGATGCCGCCAGCGCGGTGCGCCGCCTGCGCGAACTGGAACAGTCGCTGATGCAATCCGTCGGCGCCGCGGCGGCGAGCATCAAGCCCGGCGGCCCGGCGCTGCAGCAGCCGGTGGTCGTGGAGTTTCTTGAAGCCCTGGCGGATGACCTGAACGTCAGCGGCGCACTGGGCGCGCTCTTCCGCTGGGCCAAACTCGATCACGCTCAGCCGGCCGAGGCGCTGGCTGCGCTGCGCACGCTCGATGGCATTCTGCACGTGCTGAACCCACAGCCGTCCGCCGCCGGTGATGCAGTGGATACCACCGAGTTGTGCCGTCAGATTGATGCCGCGCGGCAGAGCAAGGACTACGCCGCCGCCGATCGGCTGCGCGCTCAGCTCAACGACGCCGGCTACGACGTGAAAAACACCCCCCAGGGCACCGTCGCCATCAAACGGTTGGCGTAGTCGGCATTCCCTGTCCAAGCGCCACGGACCTCACACCGCCGCCCGCACCTCCGGCGCCAACTCCAACTCCGCGCCGGTAGCTTCCTGAGCCGGCCCGACCGGCAATGCGAACAGGTACGCCAGCAGCAGACTGAACAACATGCCCGCTACAAAAATTTTGAACGGGTACGGCAGCGTCGGTTCGTTCACCTGACTGAAGCCGCCTTCAACCAACCCCGCCAGCACCAGCAGCGTGGCGCTGCCCACCACCAGCGTGACCAGTTCGCTGCGGATCGCCAGCAGTTTGGTGCGTATGGATTGGCCGTCGCGCCGCCACATGCACCGCGCCATGAGCAAGCCGGCCGTGGCGGCAAACAGCACGCACGGCAATTCCACGCTGCCATGCGGGCCTACCCAGGCGATGAAGAATGTGAACACGCCGTCCTGCCAGTAGCGCCACGCCAGCGCCCCGAGCATGGCGCCATTGAAGAACACCAGCGCCACCGTGCCGATGCCCAGCGTCAGACCCAGCGCAAAGCACAGCACGGACACCCGGATGTTGTGGGTGAACAGGAAGGTGCTGAACACGGCATGCTGGCCGGTGGTGTTTACCTGCGAGGCGCCGCTGCGTTCGAGTTCCTCCAGCGCCGCCACGCGCTCGGCGGCGCTCTGGTCGAGATGCTCGGGCGGTAGGAAGATGCCCGCCATCGCCGGCTCCAGCGCGGTGGCGACCGCGCCCAGCGCGGCTCCGCCGAGCATGATCACCGTGGCGAGCAGGAATATCCGCCATTGCTGTCGAATGGTGCGGGGGAAGTCATGGCGCATGATGCGCCACCACGCGCCCAGCAGGTTCGCGCGGCGCATGGGCGTCAGGCAGGCGTAGCCGCGCCCTACCAATTGTTCCAGGTAATCCAGCAGATCAGCCCGGCCGGTGCGGGTCTGCACCAGGTTCAGGTCGGAACTGGTCAGCCGATACAACTCGAAAAGCAACTCGGCTTCGCGCACGGACAGTTTCGCCAGGGAAGCCTTTTCGACCTGAGTCAGCAAGCCATCGAGTTGCCGCCAGCGTCCTTCGCGCGCCCGGATGAAATCGTTCCAGTCCATGACGCCGATTCTCACACAGCCCACCGCCGACCACAAGCGGGTCAAAAGGGGGGAGGAAAAAAGGGATAAGTACATTATTTTGCCAGAGAATAATGTACTTATCCCTTTTTTGCCCGCGTCGCCCAGGGGCAGGTATCATGCCCGCATGCTTTTGTATCGCATCACGACCCCCGAGCAGGTCGTCTTCCACTATCCGGTGGCGGGACTGGTCACCCGCGGCATGGCGTGGCTGCTGGACCAGTTGATCATCTGGGTGGTGTTGATCGTCGGCGTGCTGGTGTTCATGTGGCTGGGCGCGCTGGGATTCGTGGCGATCCTGCTGCTCAAATTCGCCCTGGATTTCGCCTACTTCGCGTGGTTTGAGACCCGGCGCCAGGGCCAGACGCCCGGCAAGCGCCGCCTGCGCATCCGGGTCATGAGCGCTCAGGGCGGCCGGGTCGGCGCGGTGGATGCTTTGCTGCGCACCTTCCTGCGCGCGATCGACAGCCTGGGCATGATTCCCCTGGGCGCGGTGGTGGGCGCGGGGGTGGCGTTCATCGATCCCTACCACCGCCGTCTGGGCGACCTGGCGGCCGACACGCTGGTCATCCGCAACCAAACGCTCACCGCTCCGCGCCCCTTGCTGCGCCAGCGCCAGCGGTTCAACAGCATTGCCGAGGACGCCGGCGCCCGCGCCCGGGTGATCGCCCGCGCCACCCGCGCCGAGCGTGACCTGCTCAACGACCTGATGCACCGCCGCGATGGACTGCACCCCGAAGCCCGCGAAGCCCTGTTCGCCCGGGCCGCCGGCTACTTCCGCAAACGCTATGAATTGCCGACCCATCTGGAGCAACTGAGCGATGAACAAGTGGTGCTGGGGTTGGCGCTGCTGCTGGTGAGTGAGCGGCCGTTGACGTGATGACACGGGTTTCGCAGTAACGGGAGCCATGCGCCATTTTTGTGCGGAATAAGCACTGGTGCGGAAAACTGACTGCGGGTATTCTTCCCACCACCTCCGGAGATAGGGGAAACACCTCATGGCAGAAACTGGTCCCGACGCCCAGACGATTCCCAACGATCCTCCGCCGGGCATGGTGATTTGCGATGTCACCGGCAAACTCGTGCCCGAAGACGAGACCGTCGTTCTGCATGGCAAGCGCGTGGGCGCCGAGGGCAAGGCGCTGCTGCTGGATCAGCTGGCGGCCGGGATGCTGGTTGGCGGCGAGATGGAGAAACCATCCATCTGGGCCCGCTGGGGAGCGATGATTGTGGATGGCTTTGTGCTGGGCGCCGTGTACATCGCCGCCGGCGTGGTCTTTGGGGTGGGCGCATTTGCTGCGATGTCCGCCAGTGATGGCGGCGCCGCGGTGGGCGCCACCGGAGCTGTGGTCGGACTGGCGGCTATTACCGTCGGCGTCAATCTCGTGTCGATCGCCTACTTCGCGCTGCTGCATGCCCGCAATGGGCAGACCCTGGGCAAGATGGCCGCCAAGATCCGGGTGGTCAATCTCGATGGATCCAGCATCACCTTCAGCACCGCCCTGATCCGTGCCTTGTGGTATCAAGGGCCGGGCTTGATCACCGGCGCGATCGGAGTCATCGGAGCCGCGCTGGGGACACCGGACCTGATGCAACTGGGCAATCTGGCCACGCTCTACATCATCGCCAGCATCATCACCGCCCTGGTCAACAGCCACCAGCGTTCGATCCATGACCTGCTCAGCGGCACCCGCGTGATCCGGGTGGACGAGTGATTGATCAGGGGGTATGCCGGTGGAATTTGCCACGGAGGTTCAGGAGTTCGTCTGTCCGCGCTGCGACACGAAGCAGGCGGCCCCGGGCGGCTCGACCCGGTGCGTCAAATGCAGCTGGCGGGGCGAGGTGCATCTGTTCCGTCCGCTGCATCTGCTGGTGCATGAAGGCGACGCGGCGCTGCCCGAGGACGCCCAGTGCGTCAATCATCCCCGTAAACGTGCCGTCGATGTCTGTGCCGGCACCGGCGACTTCATCTGCGACCTGTGCCGGGTGGAGGTCAACGGCCAGACCTACAGCGCCACGTATGTCGATCGTGGCGGCCAGGTCGACCTCGCCAAGGCGTTTGACCGCAAACTCGACCGCCCTGACCGCGCCGCCGCCCTGACGTTGGTGCTGATGGTGTTCCCGATCTGGTGGGCTTTTGCGGGTATTTTGGCGGTGGTGATGATGATGTACGCATTGCACAAGACCCGGCAGGCGTATCGACTGCGCCGGGAAGATCCGGTGTATGCCCGCCTGGTCTCGCGCGGCGCGCTGCATCTGCTGTACGTGCTGGCGATTCTGCTGATGTTCCCGCCGGTGGTGGCATTCGCCATGTTCTTCCTCAACGTTTTCAGTTGAACCGGAGTCTCAGGTGGCGGTGGATTTACGCGAACGTGGCGTACTGCTCAACCGCAGCCTGGTGCTGCTGGAAGATCATGCCGTGCTGTTGGACCATCAGGCCGGCAGAGACCTGGTGCGCCGCATTTACTACGACCGCCTGCGCTGGTTCACGGCCCGCCATCGGTTCCCCTGGTTAATCGGGGGCTTCGTGGCGTTGCTGCTGGTCGCATATGCCGTGCTGGCGGTTGTTCTGTGGCGGCAGGTGGATGACGAAGGCATGCGTCTGGTCCTGTTCATCCCGATTGTCCTTTTGGGGATAGTGCTGTTGTGGGTCGCCTTTTACCGCAAACTTGAACTGACGATGGCCCGAGGTGAAAAAATCGTACGCATCAGCGGGTGGCTGCGCGCCGGCAAAGCCAGGCTCCTGGAGCAACGGCTGGATCGGATGGTGCGTGCCGCGCAACATGCTGCGGAACTGGCCGCCATCGAGCGTTACGGCAGCGCGGCTGCGACGACACAAGACAGCCAGTCCGCAGCAGCCGAACTCGCAGCAGAACCACCACTTTCCCCCATGCCCACCCCGGAAACCACCTGATGGCGCCTGCCGATCTCCCCGCCCGTTTGCAAGCCCTGAACCTCACCCTCCCGGCCGCTCCCAAGCCGGTGGCGGCTTATGTCCCGGCGGTGCGCTGGAACGATCTGCTGTTCGTCAGCGGGCAGATTCCCCTGCGCGATGGTAAGCCGCTGTGCACCGGCACAGTGCCGGGCGCGGTGAGCATCGAGCAAGCCCAGCAGGCGGCGCAGCAGTGCGTGCTCAACGCGCTGGCGATCGTGCACGCGGAACTGGGCGGGGACTGGTCGAAGCTGGTGCGTGTGGTGCGCATCGCCGGCTTCGTCGCCAGCGCGCCGGGTTTCGCCGGCCAATCGCAGGTGCTCAACGGCGCCAGCGAACTGCTCGAAAAACTCCTGGGTGACGCCGGCCGCCACGCCCGCGCCGCGGTGGGCAGCATCGGGTTGCCGCTGAACGTGCCGGTGGAGATTGAGTTTGTCTTCGGGGTGCGGTGAGCAGCCAGCCGCCGCAGGACCAGGTAAACGCGCCGGGCGGGCCGGGCTACACTGGTGGGATCATGCGGCGAGTGCTGGCGGCGATGTTGTTGGCGTTGGTGACCACGGCGGCTTACCTGCCCGCCTGGACCGGGCCCTTCATTTTCGACGACAACATCGTTGAGCAGGGCTTGGCGCAGCGGCCACTGCCCACGGACCGCGCCGGCTGGCGTGAGTTGCTGTTGGACAGCCCACGCGGCTTGGGTGATGCGACGTTTCTGCTTAACGCCCGCGTCAGTCGCACCGCCGCGGGCTTTCGGTCGGTCAACGTGCTGATGCATGTGCTGGTGGCGCTGACCCTCTGGCGTCTGCTGACCGCATTGTTTCACCAGCAGCGCGCCGGGCCGGCCCTGCAGCAGGCGGGCGAACGCTGGGCGTGGCTGATCGCGTTGCTGTGGGCGGTCCATCCGCTCAACACGCAGGCCGTCAGCTATGTGGTGCAGCGCTACGAAGTGCTGATGGGATTATGCCTGCTGCTGACCCTGCTGGCGACCGTCCATGCCTGTGCCGACGCCGGCGGTTGGCGGCGCGGCTGGCGCTGGACCCTGGTGGCGATGAGCGCGACGGCGGCGGGCATGCTGTGCAAACAGGTGATCGTGGTCGCACCGGTTGCGGTCTACCTGCTCGATGCCCTCTGGCTCGCCGGGGCGGAAGGTTGGCGGCGCTGGTGGGAGCCGTGGCGCTGCCGAGTCTGGCTGCATGGGCCGCTGCTGTTGGTGGTGGTGACCTGCCTGCTGTTCACCAACGTCAGCGGGGGAGTGATGAGCACGGAGGGGGGAGCCGGCGCGGGTTTTGGCCTCGAAGTCTTGTCGCCGCTGGCGTATCTGCTGACGCAGGGTCAGGTGATCCCACGCTATCTGTGGCTGGCGATTTGGCCGGTTGAGCAGTGTCTGGATTGGGGTTGGCCGCCGGTGTCGCTGGCGTGGCCGGGGCTATGGTTGGCGGTGGGAATGGCGGCAGCGCTGCCGGCGGTGGCGATGGGAATGGTGGCGGGGTTGGCGTCCGTCAAGCAGGTGTCGGCAACTGGCCGATGGGGGTTGGCGCTGGCGAGCGCCTGGTTGTTGTGTGTGGGTTTGCCCATTGCGTTGCTGGTGGATGGGAGTGATTCGCCGTATTACCCGGCACTGGTGTCCTTGCTGCCGGGGTTGGCGGTGATGGCGAGTCTGCTGCTGGCGTTGGGGGTGTGCCTGCGGCGGGGCTGGCGTGCGGGCTTGCCGTTGCTGCTGTTTCTGCTGGTGCTGGCGCCGACGTCGAGCATTCTGCCGATCGCCGACCTCATGGTGGAGCATCGCATGTACATCCCGCTGGCGGCGGTGCTGACACTGTTCGCTGGCGCGCTGGCGTCATGGGTGCAAGGTGATTGGTCCCGCCGGCGGCGGTGGGGGGAAGCGTTGCTCCTGATGCTGATTGTGCTGGGTGCGGGACGCGCAGCCTGGCGCAATGGCGACTACCGCAGCGCCCAGGCGATCTGGACTTCCGCCGGTCAGGTGCGGCCGCTGAACTACCGGATTTTCACCAACCTGGCGGCAGCGCTGCTGGCGCAGGGGCGCGCCGCCGAAGCCGCGCCCCAGGCATTGCATGCGACCGCGCTGGCGCCGGCACAGGCGTCGGGCTGGATCAATCTGGCGCAGGCGCTCGAACAGTTGGACCGTCCCGCGCAGGCGTGGTGGACGCTGACCCAGGCCGCCCGGCACGCGCCGCGTGATCCCACGGTGGCGCTTAACCGCGGCAATCTGGCGCTGCGGGCGGGTCAACTGGAACTGGCGCGGCAGGAGTTTTCCCGCGCGGTGGAGCTGGCGCCGGGACAGCGCAGCACGCTGAACAACCTGGGCGTGGTGCTGGCGCGGCTGGGTCGGCCGGGCGAAGCGGCCCGATACTTTCGGCAAGTCGCCGAACTGGACCCGCGCCAAGGCGCTGCCTGGCTCAACCTCGCCAACGCATTGCGGGCGAGCCAGGACCTGGCGGGTGCTGCGCAAGCGGCCCAGACTGCCCTGGCGGCATACGAAGCGGCGGGCGACGGCGCCGGCGCCGCGCGGACCCGTCAATGGTTGAACCGGCTGACTGCGCCATAACCAGCCAGCCGGTACGATGCCCGCCATGAGCCGCAGCATTTTCATCGCCCGACATGGGGAACGCATCGACTTCCAGGATCGCCGTTGGTATGACCGCGCGGACTATCCGTATGATCCGCATCTCTCGGCCGGCGGCTTCCGTCAGGCTCGGGACCTGGCGCAGCGGCTGCGTCACGAAAACCTGTCCGCCATTTTCAGTTCGCCGTTCCTCCGCGCGGTGCAGACCGCAGACGCGGTGGCGCAGGCGACGGGATTGCCGATTTACCTCGAAGAAGGCTGCAGCGAACAACTCGACGGCAAGTGGTTTCCCACCGGCGACCCGCGCGTGCATTCCCCGGCAAAGCTGGCGCAGTGCTACGCGCGCATTGATGTGCGCTACCGTGCGGTGGTGCGGCCGCGCTGGCCGGAGGTCTGGGAGCAGACCGTGCCGCGCGGGCAGGCGACCGCCCGGGCGCTGGCGGCACGCTATCCCGGCAACCTGCTGTTGGTGGGGCATGGGGCGTCCGTCTCGGCGCTGGCGTGGGGGCTGGTGACCGACTACCCGCAATTCACCGGCCATTGCTGCAGCCTGGTGCAACTGGTCGAAGACGACGCCGGCCGCTGGCGGGTAGCGCTGGCGGGAGATGTCAGCCATCTGAGCTACATGGAGCCAAAGCTGCGGTTCCATTAAGCCGGCGCCCATCGCGCACGCCCGGCTTCGCGCCGCGTGGTTTTTGCATTATGCGCCAATCAGGTAAAATGCCCGCTTCCCATCAGGAGTAATTTTCGATGCGGTCAAGGATGATCGAATCGGGCAGCGCCACGGCGCGGCTTGGGGTTGTTGTCTGCATGCTCACCGCGCTGGCGGGTTGCCGCCGCGACCTGCCCAGCGTGACCGCGCCGGTCGCGGGGCCGGATTACGCACGCGAGCTGGCGCCGGGCGAGTCGGCGTTGGTGAAGGTGGACCCTTCGCGCTGGCCGGATGTCAAACAGGCGTACCTGATGCGCGACGCGGCGCTCCAGCAGGCGATCGACCGCAGCCTGCGCTGGTACAGCCTGCCGTCGTCGCCGCGCTACTTCCCCGTCGCCGGGATCACGCATCAGCAGATGCGCGACAGCCTGGCGCTGTTCAGTCAGCATCTGAACCAGGCGACCAGCGGCGAGGACTTCCAGCAACGGCTGCTGCGCGATTTCGACCTGTACATGAGCGTCGGTTGGAACCGGCAGGGCGTGGTGCTGTTCACCGGCTACTACACGCCGATCCTCGAAGCTTCGCCGGTGGCGACCGAGCGTTTCCGCTATCCGCTGCTCAAGCGGCCGAGCAATCTCGTCAGCGATCCCGTCACCGGGCAGACCCAGGGCCTGCAGATCAACGGCCAGGTGCTGCCGCCCCCGACGCGGGCGCAGATCGAGTCCCAGAACATTTTCGCCGGCAACGAACTGGTCTGGCTGGCGGATCGCTTCGATGCCTACCTCGCGCAGATTCAAGGCTCGGCGCTGCTGCGGATGCCCGATGGCAAGTACCTGCACATCGGCTACGCCGGCACCAACGGCTATGAATACACCTCGATCGCCAAGCTGCTGGTCGCCGAGGGCAAGCTCGACCGCAATCGCCTGAGCCTGGCGGGGGTGCGCAACTACTTCCGCTCGAATCCGGACGACCTGGAACGGTACACGTTCCGCAACGACCGCTACACCTTTTTCAAGCCCTATTCTCCGGACAATTGGCCCGCCGGGTCGCTGGGGCTCAAGGTGACGCCGCTGCGCACGCTGGCGACGGACAAGGCGATCTTCCCGCGCGGGGGCATCATGGTGATCGACACCGCGCTCAACCAGGGCGGCGGCAATCAGCGTAAGTTCGTGCACTTCGTGATGGATCAGGACACCGGCGGGGCGATTCGCGCCCCCGGCCGCGCCGATCTGTACATCGGCGTAGGTGATGAAGCCGAGGACATGGCGGGCGGTCAGTACAACGAGGGCCGGATGTTTTACTTCGTGCTCAAGCCCGGTGCTGCAGCGCCGATGCCCGTCGCCCCCCAGCCGCTGCCGACTCCCGGTCCTGCCCCGGCTCCGGGGAGCGTTCCAGGTGGTGCGCCGAGTTTGCCGACCGCACCGCTGCCGTTGTCCTGAAACCGCCTGCGGCTCACGCTTACGAAAAAGCAATTTGAGCAGCGGCGCGTCAGCTTACTACAATGTCCGCTTTGCCAGTCCAGCCGGAAAACCGGTCGCTCCCGGTTTTCCTACCCGCCGGCTTTGATCCTCTGGAGGAGGAAGGAAATTTCCCATGAGCACCGCAAAAGCACCGTTGAACGGCAACGCTGTCATTGGGCAGTCGGGCGGGCCGACCATGGTCATCAATCAATCCCTGGTCGGCCTGGTGGAAGCCTTGCGCGGGCAGAAGGGCATCGGCAAAGTGCTCGGTTGCCGGCATGCCGTGCGCGGCATCGTCAACGATCACTTCATTGAACTCCAGGACCTCTCCCAGGACTTGCTTGAACAGGTCGCCGCCGCGCCCGCCGCAGCGCTGGGTTCCTCCCGTGACAAACCCGACAAGGCTTACTGCGAACGGATTTTCGCCGCTTTCGAGAAACGCAATATCCGCTACTTCTTCTACATCGGCGGCAACGACAGCTCCGACACCTGCCGCATCGTCAATGAACTCGCCAAGCAGGCCGGCTATGAGCTGCGCTGCTTCCATGTGCCCAAGACCATCGACAACGACCTGGTGCTCAACGACCACACCCCGGGCTTCGGCTCGGCGGCGCGCTTCGTGGCGCAGGCGTTCATGGGCGATGACCTGGACAACCGCGCTCTGCCGGGCATCAAGATCAACATCATCATGGGTCGTCACGCCGGCTTCCTCACCGCCGCCAGCATGCTCGCCCGGCAGCATGACGACGATGGGCCGCATCTGATTTACGTGCCTGAAGCCGTGTTCAACCTCGACAAGTTCCTGGGCGATGTCGATGCGGTGTACACCAAACTGGGCCGCTGCCTGATCGCCGTGAGCGAAGGCATCCACGACGCGGCAGGCAACCCGATGATGACGCAACTCGCATCGACGGTGGAAAAGGACGCCCATGGCAATGTGCAGCTTTCCGGCAGCGGGGCGCTGGGCGATCACCTGTCCGATGCGGTCAAGAATGCGCTGAAAGCCAAGGGCCACAAGTCGCCGCGCGTGCGGGCGGACACCTTCGGCTACCTGCAGCGCAGCTTCGTGGGCTGCGCTTCGCCGACCGACGCCGCCGAGGCGCGCCAGGCGGGGCGCTTTGCCGCTCAGCTCGCGCTGTCGGGCGATATCGACGGCTCGGTCGCCATCCAGCGGGCGCCCGGTGCGACCTATCAGGCGCAGTTCAAACGCATCGAACTGGCGGATGTGGCGGGCAAGACGCGCACGCTCGAGCCGATGTACCGCGTGGGCGACAACAACATCGCCGACTGCTTCCGCGACTACGCGCTGCCGCTGACCGGCCCGCTGCCGAAGATCGCGCTGCTGCCCAAATAATCCTGTCGGCGTCCTGCCGGTCACCAGCGGGCGTTTGGGGCTTTGGAGGACGCCGATGCAAACCCTGGACCTGACCTCTCCCGAACTGGACCCGGCGCGGGTGCTTGATCCCGAAACCGCGCCGGACAGCGCCTGGGCGCAAGCCCTGCGCGCTGGTGATGTTCGCGGCGCGATGACCGCCTACGTGGCGACCCTGCGCGCCGGCCCACCCCGCTTCGATGAACGTTTCCACATTCCCGCCATGTACCACCAATGGTTCGGATGGCGGCTGGGCTATCAGCATGGTTTTCACTGCGATCCGGAACTGACGCTGAAGCGTCGCTACATCGGCGTCTACGGCCTCGAGCACCAGTTCGCCGGCGACATCGACTGGTGGTTCGACCCCTCCGCCCACCTGGGCGCCGCCAAAACCCGCGAGTGGTCCGCCCAGTTCAATCGGCAGTACCACTGGTATCCCCTGGCGCAGACGTACCGCGCCACGGGTGACGCACGCTATGCCCGGCATTGGGAATATGAACTGCGCACCTGGCATGACCAGTGCCCGCGCCCGCCGGTCATCCGCAATCAGATCGTGCCCAATCCGTGGCGGACCATCGAAATGGGCATCCGCATGGCGTGGACCTGGAGCGCTGCGTTCGACGCTTTCCGCACCAGCGCCGCCGTCAGTGATGAAGCCCTCTGGTTGCTGGCGTGCCTGTATCGTGAACATGGGCTGGGCCTGCTGCACACGCCCACCGCCAACAATTTCAAGACCATGGAAACCAACGGCCTGATGTATTGCGGGCTGCTGTTTCCCGAGCTCAACGGCGCGGCGGTCTTTGCCGCCACCGCACTGGACCGGGCGCTGGCGGAAATCCAACGCCAGTTCTATCCCGATGGCAGCCAATTGGAACTGGCGCCGGCGTATGCCGTGGTGGCGTTTTCCAACCTGCTCAGCGCCCTGAAGCTCGCGGAGCACTTCCAGCGTCAGCATGGCGCGCGGCGGGGGTGGACCATTCCGCGCTCCGCGTGGCAGCAACTGGCGCAGGCGGTCCATGTGCTGGGGCGCAGCGCCACGCCCACCGGCGACTTTCCGCCCTGTCATGATTCCGAGTCGCTCAATATTGAACCGATCTGCGCCTTCTTCACGGAACATGTGCCTGCCGCGGATCTCCCGACCCGGCCGTGGCGCAGCGCGCAGGACGATCTGTTGCCCTGGGCCGGCTACGCCATCCTGCGACATCCCGGGCGTTACGCCTTGCTGGATGCAGGGCCCTATGGCGCTGGCCATCAACATGCCGACGCGCTGCAGGTGCTGACCTGGGCGGATGGCGACTGGTTGACGATCGATCCCGGCAAACCGCTGTACAACCGCTCGGAACAGACAGTCCTGCAGCGCTCCGCCGGAGGGCACAACGTGGTGCTGTGCGATAGTCAGCCGCATTTGTCCGACCCGCTGGTGCTGATCGCCGAGGAGCCCACCGCTGCCTGCACCGGCGCCGGTTGGGCGGGGCATGCCCAGCGGCAGCGCACCACGGGTGAACCGGGGGTGGTTTTCACCCATCGTCGGCTGCTGATCAGTCTGGACGAACTGGGGTGGCTGGTGTGCGATCACCTGCTGCCCGAGGACGAGCGGGCGCATGCCTGGGAATGGCTATGGCATTGTCATGGTCAGACGCTGAAGGTCGATGGGCAGGGCGCCGGTCTGCACGCCGGCGGCCGCGCGCGTTTGCACATCTCCGCCCGGGGATTGCCCGGCTTGCGCTGGCGTGAAGTCACCGGCCAACTCGAACCGCAGCCACGGGGGTGGCGGGTCAATGAACAGCAGCAGCACACGCCCTTGCTCACGGTGCAGTTGCTCAGCCCGGCCGCGCCCGGCGCGGTGCGGTTGGTGACCTTGCTGGCATTACAGCCGCAGTTGGAACTGAACTGGGAAATGCGATCGGAGGCGCATCACCACCTGACGGTGGGCGATCGTCGGTTGCAGATCACCGGACCCTGGCATGCGCCGCAGGTGCAGCGCGGAACTGATTGAGTTCGCCACACGAGCAGGACGATCAGTTGGGCCGCAGAATCGGCAGGTCGGGGAAGTTGGCGATGCTGTCGTCGTAGCGCAGGAAGGCGGCGTGGCCGTCGACGTAGAGGAAGTTGAGCCCTTCGCCTTGATGGCGGCCGAACTGGTTGTAGCCGCCGCCGCTGCGGGGGACATCAAACAGGGTGCCGCTGAGGCTGGGGGCGGTGGTGGTGCCGTTGATTTCCTGACGATTGTGTTCCACGGACAGCATGGTGGCGCTGGGCTTGACGCGGGGGCTGTCGAGATTGAACCAGGAGTCCCGGCTGTTGGTGTTGACCATGCCCAGGATGTAGTGGTTGCAGGTGAAGGCGTAATCGTGGGACTGGACCCCGCGCTGGTAATCCGGGCAGCCGCGATTTCGGAAGTAGAACTTGCTGCTGTCGGCGGTGCCGGTGGTATACCCGAAGTACGGATCCAGGCCGGTGAGCAGCGGTTGATCCACGGTGGCGGCTCCGCCGGTGCGCCAGTTGGCATTGGTGCCATTGGAATTGGTGGTGAAGTTGTGGGGCGGGCCATAGCCTTTGAAGTCGCCGGCATAGTTGGCGACCGCCGGGCCGATGCTGCGCAGTTGCGTGAGGCATTGCAGCCGGATGGCGCTCTGCCGGGCTTTCTGCAGCGCCGGCAGCAGAATGGCGATGAGCAGGCTGATGATGCTGATGACCACCAGCAGTTCGATCAGCGTGAAAGCGGTTCGGGCGAACTGCGGTGGGGTTTTGTCAGCAAACTGATGCACGCGCTCGATGAACATGTCGGACGACTCCGTTCGCGGCAGGCAGGTGAGGATGCAGGCAATCAGCGGGCGATGGCGATGAACTGGCCCGCGCCGGCGGTAATCATGTTGTCACCCCAACGGACGGCGCGCCACTCGGCGTGACCGTCGACAAACCCGTAATTGCCGCCTTCAGGCACCAGATTTCCGGTGAAGTGATTGTTGGCGGACGCATACCAGGTGACCAGGGGCGTCTTCCCCACGCCATCGGGCACAATCGCATCCCACCAGGCGATGCGCTGGGAGGGGCGGCGCGCCAGCGAAAGCTTTTCCACTTTGCTGTCGGTCAGGTTGTCCTGCGTGGGGCCGTAGTTGTTGACGCTGTTGAAGCCCAGCCCGATCAGATACCCATAAGAGGTTTGCGAAAGATTGTTGCTGTAGCTGGTCCCGTCGAGGGTGACGTAGTTTTGCCCATAGCTGCCCCAGAGCTTGTGGCGCACCGGGTCCATGCCTGAGGGACAGATCCAGGTCTTGGCGTTGGCGAGTTGGTACTGCGTCGCCATGGCATAGCGGACGACATTGTTAAAGACATACCGGCCGTAGTATGCGTCACCATCGCTGTAATAGGCGGCTGCGGCGGGCGGGGCGTCCTGGAAATCCTGAGCGTAGACATGCACTGCGACCAGAAAGCTGTGCACGTTGGCGCTGCAGGCGGTCCGCCGCGCCTGCTCCCGCGCCTTGCCCAGCGCCGGCAACAGGATGGCGATGAGCACGCTGATGATGCTGATGACCACCAGCAGTTCGATCAGCGTGAAGGCGCGTCCCCGGCGGTGGTGGGCCTGCGTCATGGCTGTGTTCCTGGGTGATTCGATCTGGATTCATGCTAGTTTCACATAACGGCAATGTCAACAAAAAAAACCAAGGTCAAGCCGGCTCATGATCACCGTGGAATTGCGGCGCCAGATCATGCCCGGCAGATTGACAGCAAATACAGGGGATAATGCGAATTTCTTCGGAGTTGTCGCCGAAGGTATTGCATTACGGTTCCGCCTGGGTACGATAAATGCACCTAGGTTGTTTTCGAGGTGACAGCATGCCTGCCAGCAAACTCATGCCGCTGTATGCCCAGGTCGCCCGGCGAATCGAAGAACAGATCGAGACCGGCGATTTCCGGCCCGGACAGCGGATTTATTCCATCCGCGAGATCTGCGAACACTTCGCCGTGGCCGATGTGACCGCCAAGAAAGCGCTCACCCAGTTGCGCCGCCGCGGGCTCATCCGCACCGTCAATGGCAGCGGGGCGTTTGTCACCGATGAAGGCGAACGCCAGCCGGTGGTGGAAGTGGAACGGCGCACCGTCGGCTTCATCAAAATCGGCTTGCACCCGGCGATCGTCTTCAGCTACGAGATCGACCTGCTCCAGCAGGAACTCGCCAGGCTCGATCACGCCATGGTCTACGCCGTCGCCCCCACCGAGCGCAATCTCGACGCCGCCCTGCAGCAGATGGAACGCTCCCAGCCGGGCTGTCTGCTGATCTTTCCCCCGCACCGCGCGGACTTCAACATGTCTGAGTGCATGACCCAGCTCAAGAGCAGCGGGTTGCCGGTGTTGCTGATCGAATCGCGTCAGCCCAAGGGGGACTACATCACCACCGACACCGAACGCGCCACCGTGGAACTGGCGGATTACCTGTATGAACTGGGGCATCGCCGCATCTGTCTGGCGACGGGCTTTGGCCGCAAGGTGGCGGGCTTTGAACGGGCGCTGCAGCGCTGGCGCGACCCGGCCGTGCGGCACTGGATTCTCAGCGAGCCGGGCAAAACCGACACCGACACCCATGTGCTGGCGGAGCAGATTCTGGCGCTCAAGCCCCGGCCCACCGCGGTCATCGCCAACGACGACCACGCCGGCGCGGTGCTGGTCAGCCACTTCCTCCAGCGCGGGCTGGGCGTGCCCGACGACATCAGCGTGGTGACCTATGGCGACCATCCGCAGTATGCGGCGCTGGCGCCGGTGCCGATGACCGTCATGCGCCATCCCTTCCTGGAACTCGCCCAGGAAGCGGCGCAGTGGGCGCATCGCCAGATGCTGCCCGCCGGCCGCGCCCGGGCCGTGCGCCGGGAAATCACCGGCACGCTGATCATCCGCGACAGCAGCGGCCCGCCCCCGGCGTAAGCCCGTGCAGCGGATCGCCTGCTGGTCGGTTCGCCCTTTTCCTTTTTGTTCGGAGCAGTTCTTCATGACCACCACTTCCTCGTCGCCGCCGTTGCTGTCGAAACTGCCGCCTGCGGATGATGGGTTGCTGAGTCTGCGTCTGCAGTTGCGGGAAGCCGACGGCTCCTGGTGCGATGTCCATCAGGCCGACGCCTGGCGCGCCGACTGGTCGGTGTCCGAAGACGACAGCCGACGGGTGACGCTCACCCGGCCGGACGGGCAGCCGGTGGGCGCGGTGGAATTGCAGTGCATCGTGCAGTTGCCGCTGCTGAACTACGGCGGCGTGGTGATCCCCGACTGCGGCCGGCATTACGTCAACTCGCCCAAAGCGCTCGACATCCGCGCCCCGCAATTCCAGATCACCGCCGCCAACGCCGGCCATCCGTTCTTTGCCGTCAACGACGAAGCCGGCGCCTTTCTGCTGGCGGTGGGATTGCTCAATGTCCCCGGCGCGGTCACCATTCGTCGCCTGCTGCCGGGCATCAGTCAACGCAAAGCCATGATCGGCGGCGATCAGCACCTGGCGCTGGCGTTTGCCTGGACCCATCCCGAACCGGCCGATGAGCAGATCGAGCTTGACCTGTTCGTCAGCACCACCGCCGACCACTGGTTCACCGCGCTGCGGAACTACACCGACCTCATCCGCCAGCGCGAGGAACTGCTCTACCCCCGGCATTCGGCGGCGTGGGAGCCGGTGTGGTGTACATGGACGGCCTTCCCCTCCGCGCAGATGAACGACCAGCGCGTGCTGGACAACGCTCGATTGGCGAAAGAGCTGGGCATGGGCGCGCTCATCCTCGACGACGGCTGGTTTGGACCCGGGCTGGATGACGACGGCCCGCGCCCGATCAACCATGGTGATTATGCCGCCGATGCCGCCAAGTTTGCCGACTTGCCGCGCCTGGTGCGCCAGGTGCAGGAGCAGGGGCTCAAATTCTTGCTCTGGCATGCGCCGCTGTGCGTTGCCCCCACCAGCAAAGTCGCCCAACGTCTGGCGCATTGGTTCATGCGCGACGCCACGGGCGATTTCCTCTCCGTCAACGGACTGCATCAGCTCTGCCCCGCCTGTCCGCAGGTGCGGGCGTACGTGCAGGCGGAAACCCGTCGGCTGTTTGAGCAGTTCGGCATCGACGGACTCAAGGTGGACCTGTTCAACTGCTTAAGCCCCCAGCCCTGCACCAGCACCACGCATGACCACGACATCGCCGACCCGGTGGCGGCGCTCGACGCGCTGATGGCGGCGCAGTGGGAAGCCGCCCGCGCGGCCAATCCGCAGGCGCTGCTGGAACTGAAGCAGGACTACGGCAACGCCCGGCTGATCCGCCACGGCACCATGGTCCGCGCCGGCGACACCGCTTATGACATGGACACCAATCTCCAGCGCTGCGGCTACACCCAGGCGTTCGCCGAGTGCGTGCATGTCGATCCGCTGGTCACCAGCATTCACACTCGTCCAATCGCGCTGGCGCTGATGATGATCAAAGCCCTGGCGGGCGGCGTGCCGACCTTCAGCATGAATCTGCCCGACCTGAGCGCCGCGCAGCGCCAGGTGCTCGCCGCCTGGTTGGGGTTCTACCGGCAGCAACGGGCGTTGTTCCAGTCGCGGCGGCGCCCGCTGGGCCGCAAGCTGGAAGTCTGGCAGGGGGGAGGACCTGCGCAATGGTGGTTGGCGGCGGTGATGGGTGCGACGGAAGTGCCGCTGCCGGAAGGGGAGATCGTGCACCTGCTCAACGGCACGGATCGCACGCAGTTGTACCCGCTGCTGCCGCAGGCCCGCCCGGCGCGGCTGCGGCTGTTCGACTATCGCCTGCAACTGCAGGATGAACGAACGCTGACACTTGAGCCCGGTGGTTCGTTGCCGGTGTTGCCCGGCGGTCTGACGGAGATTCACCATCCATGAAGTGCCTGGAAGTGCGTCGCAGTGTGCGGGGGTTGGTGCTGGTTCTGCTGTTGATGCTGTCGTCGTGGCTGCAGGCTGCGCCGGCGGCGGACGTTCCCGATGAAGAAGCCCAGATTGACAAGCTGATCGTCACCAGCAGTTGGTCGCTGCCTGATGACCTGCTGTTGCGGGCGCGCGTGACGAGTATCGAGCCCGTCGAGCCGTTCGCCATCAACTGGCGCTATGGCGGGGAAGGACTGGGCGGCAACGTGACGCGCGGCTCCTTCACGCCCATGGGGGTAGATCTGGACGCGCCCCCGGACAAACCCGGCGCCCGCAAGCCGAAGGTGAAACTGGAGGAATCCCGCGATCCGCGCTTCACCGTGGGCGAATGGTCGCGTCCGCTGGCGCTGCGCTCCATGGTGCGCGGAGCCACGCCGAGCATCCTGTTCCTGACCATCACCGCGGGCAAGAACGGCGAAACCGTGGACGGCAACTACCGGCATCGCACCGGACAGTCGCGCCAGGTGCGGTTCGAGTTTGAATTGCTCCGCGGCGACCAGACGCTCAAACGCCTCACCGCCGCCGGCCCGGAAGGGGGCACGGTGGGCCTGGTGTTCCCGTTCCGCTTGCTGGGCGCGAGCAACGAACCGATCACCCCGGCGTTTCTGGAGGGCTGCTGCGATCTGCTGGCTTACGCCCAGCAGCGCGACGAAACCCTCCGCGCCCTGCCCTGGGCCGGCCGACCGCTGCCGCGCCAACTGGCGATCCTCACCGACCTCAACGGCCACGGGCAGGGAATCTACTTTGGCATCCGCTACACCGACCTGGCGATCGCCGGCGTCGAAGTGCAGAACGTGCGCGAACTGGGGGTCAACGGCCTGCGCGGCGCGTCCTGGCTCATTGAACAGCAGATTCAACAGGGCACAGCGCCTTTTGACCAGATGCGGCGCGTGGCGGGCGATCCCAACGGCGGCTACCCGGTGCCCCACTTTGTCAAGGGACGCGCCAATGATCCCGACGCCGGCTGCCCCTACGCTCCGGGCGTGCCGGCGCGGCAGCAGGAAATCATCGCCCAGACCCTGGCGATGCTCGCGCAACCCTATGGCGAAATCTGGTCGCTGACCGAAGACGAAATCGGCGCGGTGGTTGATCGCAGTGCCCAGGGCAAAGCCCACCTGTCCAGTTGTCCACGCTGCATCCAGGCTTACCGCGACTATGTGCGCGCCCAGGGGTGCTCGCCCCACGATCTGGGGGCTGCCGACTGGGAACAGGTGGTTCCGCTGAACATCTGGGACAAAGCTGGAGACAAGCCCTGGCTGACCGATCCGCAGGCTGCGCTCAACGCCTACCACAGCCGGCTGTTCATCAATCACGCCAGCGCTCAGCTTTTCACTCCGTTGCGTGACGCCGTCGCCCAGGCCAATGCCCGCAAGCAGGCGGCGCTGGCGGCCGGGCAGACCGACACTCCAGTTGCGCGACAACCCTGGTTGTACACCTACGCCCTGCGTGGGAACAACTTTCTGCTGGGCGGACACAGCCTGGATTTCTTCGACTTCTACCGGCTGGCGGACAACGGCTTCTGTCACGAGACGAGCAACCGCGATCCGCGCATCTGGAGTTGGGACAGCTATCTGCTGGATGTGGGGCGGATGATGAGCGCCGAGCAGCAGATGGCGCTGGGGTTGTATGTGAAGCCGCACCGCGGCGCTCCGGTGCAGCGGGCGTTGGCGGCCGCCGGTCGCGGGGCGCGGATGATCTTCTGGTACACCTACGGGCCGGATTACGCCAAGGGCGACAGCTTTTCCGAGAATCCCTCCGCGCTGGCGTTGACCAGCAAGGCGGCGCGGCTGCTGGGCGCCGCCGAGGAGGTGTTGTGGGAGAGTCGCGCCGCGTTTCCGGCGCAGACGGCGATCATCAAGCCGCGCGCCAGTGAAGTGTGGATGCAACTGACCGGAGACAACGCCGGCCGCGCCGCCTGGGAGGACGCCAAGTTCACCTACACCGCGTTGACGCACAGCTTCGTGCCGGTGGATCCATTGGATCAGCAGATGGTGCGGCAGAACGATCTGTCAGGCTATCGGGTGGTCTACCTGCTGGGGCCGAATTTTCCCCGGGCGGCGGCGGAGAAGTTGCTCGCGTGGGTGGAAGCCGGCGGCACGCTGGTGCTGCATGCCGGGGCGCTGGCGCGCGATGAAGCCAATCAGCCGCTGACGGACCTGTACGCCAGGCTCGGCGTCACGGGTCGTCAGCCGGTGGAGATGTGGAAGAACGTCACGCTGTACGGCGCGACGCGCTTGCAGCCGTTCAATGACAATCACGCGCCGCTGACGCCGGTGCCGGAGACGGCGATGGTCAGCTTCACGGAGGGCGCGTTGGCGCAGCAGCAGGCGCAACCGGTGGTGGGGCGTGAGGTGCTGCTGCCCACGCCGGCGGCTCAGGTGCTGGCGCGCTACGCCGACGGCGGCGCGGCCGCGCTGCGGCATCGCCACGGCGCCGGGCAGGTGGTGCTGCTGGGCGTGTTTGCCGGCCTGGAATACACCGCGCCCCAGCGTGATGGCGACTTCGACATGCGCCGCGATGTGGTGGACGCCTGGCGCAGCCTGTCCGCCGGCGTGGCGCTGCACGCCACCGAAAGGCCGGCGTGGTGCGATCAAAACAATATTGAACTGCGGCGCATCGTCAGCCCGGAAGGGAAACGCGGCCTGATGGTGCTCAACTGGGGTTATCGCGTGGCGGGTCAGCGCGTGCGCGAAGTCGATGGACGTTCGCGCACCAGCAACATCACCGAACTGTCGCCGGTGGAGAACCTGCGCATCACGCTGCCCCGCGCCAGTGACATCAAGCAGGTGCGCTCGGCGTGGTCGGAGCAGACGCTGACGCAGGAAATGGAAGCCGACGGCACGCTGGTGGTCACGCTGCCGAAGTTGGAAGAAGCGGATGTGCTGCTTCTGGAGTAGGGCCGGACTCGCCCGGACAGGAATGACCACGCGATGTGTTTGTCCGGGCAAGCCCGGACCTACAAGAACTGTCGTAGTTGGACGAAGCGGATGTGTTGCTTTTGGAGTAGGTCCGGGCTCGCCCGGACAGGAATGACAACGTGATGTGATTGTCCGGGCCAGCCCGGACCTGCATGTGCGGATGACCCGACAAAAGGATGTGTTACATGAAGTGCTGGAATTGGTTGGTGGTGTTGGCGCTGGTGCTGTTTGGCAACGCCGTTCGTGCGGATGTGACGCTGGTGGAAAACGGGCAAGCCAGGGCGGTGCTGGTGGTGCCGGCGGAGGCGATCCCGGATGAAACCATCGCCGCCGAGGAATTGCAGACGCATCTGGAACAGATGACCGGCGTCAAACTGGAGATCGTGTCGCCGGGCGCGGAAGCCGGCCGCATCCCGGTGCGGATCGGCCGGGCGGTTCCGGCGGAACTGGTGCAGCGACTGGCGGCACAGACCACCGACTCGTCGGCGTTCATCCTGCAAGCCTCCAACGCAGGCATCGCGCTCACGGGCCTGATCGACCCCGGCTACGCCCAGGCGGTGTACGCGGCGTTCGCCATCCGCAGCGCCCGGGATCGTCGGGATGCCATTCGCAAACTCGGCTACACCGACCTGGGGCGCGGCACCACCATTGCCGCCTATGAACTGCTCGAACAACTGGGCGTGCGCTGGTATGCCCCGGAAGCGTGGGGCACGGTGGTCCCGCAGCGCGCCACCGTGGTCGTCAAGACGCAGGATGCCGTGCATCAGCCGGTGATCCGGGCACGCTTCACCTCCAACTCGCGCGATAATGTGTGGGATCGGCGGATGCGGCAGGGCGGGCAGGCTTTTCCCTCCTCACACGGTTTGCCGGGCTTCGGGCATGCCAAAGAGATTTTCGAGGAGCACCCGGAGTGGGGCAGTCTCAATGATGGCGTGCGCAAGGGCCGGCAGGTCTGCATCTCCAACCCCCAGGTGGTCGCCCGGGTGACGCTAGCCACCCGCGAGTTCTTCCGCGCCAATCCCCAGACGGACATCATCGGCATGGGCGCCAACGACGGGCGCGGCTTCTGCGAGTGCGCGAACTGCCAAGCGCTCGACGGCGGCGACTACGATTCCCTGGGCGGCTACGCCTCCATGACCGACCGCTACATCTGGTTGTTCAACCAGGTGCTCGACGGCATCAAGGACGAGTTCCCCGACAAACGCATCGGCTTTTACGCCTATTCCGTCTACAACCGCCCGCCGGTCAAGCAGGTGCCCAATCGCCGCATCGTGCCGGCGGTGGCGCTGATCACCCTCTGCCGCATCCACGGCATGGACAACCCCGTCTGTCCGGAAAAGCAATACCAGCAGACGATCATCAAGCAGTGGGGCAAGCTGGTCGACGAAGTGTACGACCGCGGCTACTGGTTCAATCTGGCGGACCCGGGCTTGCCGTTCTTCATGATCCGCCGGGTGCGCAGTGAAATTCCGCTGGGCTACCAGTTGGGGGTGCGCGGCTGGCGGGTGGAAACCAATCCGTCCTGGGGCGGGGAAACGCCCTCGCTGTACGTCGCCAGCAAGCTCATGTGGAATCCGCAGACGGATGTGGACACCCTGCTGGAGGAGTTCTACACGCTGTTCTTCGGACCGGCAGCCCAGCCGATGAAGACCTACATCCAAACCATGGATCAGCGCATCACCAACGCCGACTACCACGCCGGCTGCTCCTGGGATTTCCCGCTGATTTACGACGCCGCCACCCGTCAGACAGTGACGGCGGCGCTGGCGCAGGCCCAGCAGTTGGCGACCACCGAGCCGTACGCGGCCCGGGTCAAGGGTTACGCCGACTGCTGGCACTATTTCGAATTGTTCGATCGCATGCTCGCCAGCCGACAGCGACATGATTACGTCGACGCCCAGGCTGCGCTGACGGAAATGAAAGCCCTGCAGGAACAACTGCGGGCGCTGAAACCACCGCTGATCAATCGCAAGTACGACGAATACCTGCGCCGGTTCTTCTCTCCCGCCACGGAGGATGCTTACGCCAAGGTGACGGGCGTCAATCAGTTGGTGGTCGGCCTGGAACCGCAATGGCAGTTCCAACTCGACCCGGGCAACATCGGCGTCGACATCCGCTGGTGGGATCCCCGCAACACCGGCTCGGATTGGCAATCCATCGACACCAGCCGCAGCTGGAGCGCGCAGGGCCTGCGGTATTACAAGAGCATCGCGTGGTACAAGCAGTCGGTCGGCGTGCCGGCTGGGGCGGAGGGGAAACGCCTGTTCCTGTGGTTTGCCGGCATCGACGAAGCCGCCACGGTGTGGGTCAATGGCAAGCTGGTCGGCGCCAGCTCCAAGGGCTCCTTCAAGCCCTTTGACCTGGACATCACCAGCGCGGTCAAGCCGGGGCAGACCAATACGGTCGTGGTCCGGCTCGCCAATGAAGTGCTCAACGAAGTGGGCACCGGCGGCATCATCGGCCCGGTGATGATCTACGCGCCGGGCGATCCAGACGCCAAACCCACCGGCGGTGTGCCGGACCAGAAGTTCGTCGAAGACATGGAAACCATTGCCGGTCACTGACCGAGTGGTATTCTGCTGCTTATGAACGCGACCAGCGCGCCAGACCGCTCCGGGGTGACGCTCAGCCGCATTGACGTGTACCCCATCAAGTCACTCGACGGGGTGACGGTCCCGCAGGCGGTGATCGGTGTCGGCGGCGCGCTGCGCTGGGATCGGGCGTTCGCCATTGCCGATGCGCAGGGCAAGCTGGCGACCGCCAAACGATTCAAGGCGTTTCACCAGTTGCGGGCGACCTTTGCCGACGATTTTTCCTGCGTCGGCCTGCAAGGCCCAGCCGATGCACAGACACGTCCGTTCGCGCTGCGGATGGGTAATGCCGAGCTGGATGCTTACCTGAGCGAATACTTCCAGCAGCCGCTGCACCTGGTGGAACGCGAAGGCGGTTATCCCGACAGCGAGGTCACCACGGGACCGACGGTAGTCAGCCAGCAGACCCTCGCGGTCGTGGCGGCGTGGTACCCCGGCTTGAGCGCCGACGACCTGCGCCAGCGCATGCGCGCCAACCTGACTCTGGACGCGCCCACGCCGTTCTGGGAAGACCACCTGGTGGATGATCTGGAGCATGTGGTGGCCTGGCGGGCCGGCGACGTGGCACTGGAAGGCGTCAGCGCCTGCGGGCGCTGTGTGGTGCCCACGCGCGATCCGCTCACCGGCGAAAGCTACTCCGGCTTCCAGCACACCTTCATGGAACGCCGGGCGGCAACCTTGCCCCCAACCGTCAAGCGGGCGCGCTTCGACCATGTCTTCCGGCTGACGGTGCGCTGCCGGGTGGCGCAGGACCAGTGGGGACGGGAACTGGCGGTCGGGCAGCCGGTGCAACGGTTGGGCGTGCGGGGGTTGTGAGGTGAGTTCATGCCGGGCGCTGGACGGGCCGGTTGGAGGTTAAGTCTTTTGATCGCTTGAACTGCCCGATGGTTGCGTTACTATTTGTTGTTCGCCCCGGATCGGTTGCCGGGGCTTTCGCTTCATTGATGTTGTGGGTGGTCTTCGCCCCTGGAGTGGCCCGACATGGGTGTACCTGTTTCGCAGATGTGGACGGTCGCCAGCTATGTGCTTAAGCAGCGGCTGTCCGGGCGCAAGCAGTACCCCCTGGTGCTGATGCTCGAACCGCTGTTCCGCTGCAACCTGGCGTGTGCCGGCTGCGGCAAGATTCAGTACCCCGCGCATGTGCTCAAGCGCAACCTGTCGCCCGCCCAGTGCTTCGCGGCCGTGGAGGAGTGCGGGGCTCCGATGGTCAGCATTCCCGGCGGCGAGCCGCTGCTGCATCCGCAGATCGACGAGATCGTCCGCGGTCTGGTGGCGCGGAAGAAGTATGTCTACCTCTGCACCAATGCCCTGCTGCTGAAGGAAAAGCTGGACCTGTTCACCCCCAGCAAGTACCTGACCTTCAGCGTGCACTTGGACGGCACCGAGGAACACCACGACTTCGCCGTCTGCCGCGAGGGCACCTACGCCGTCGCCGCCGAGGCGATCAAGCTGGCGGTGCAGCGCGGCTTCCGCGTGACCACCAACACCACGCTGTTCGGCAACACCGATCCCAACGAAGTCCGTCGCTTCTTTGACGAAATGATGGAACTGGGCGTCGAAGGCATGATGGTCAGCCCCGGCTACGCCTATCCCAAAGCGCCCGATCAGCAATCCTTCCTGCGCGAACGCCAGCAGACCAACGAGTTGTTCGAGCAGATGCTGTCGAACCGCAAATCGCATTGGAAGTTCAACCAGTCGCCGCTGTTCCTCGAGTTCCTCATGGGCAAGCGTGACTATGAATGCACGCCCTGGGGCAACCCGACGTTCAACGTGTTCGGCTGGCAGAAGCCGTGCTACCTGCTGCAGGAAGGCTATGCCGACACCTTCAAGGAACTGATCGACGAGACGCCGTGGGACGGGTACGGCCGGGCGTCGGGCAACCCCGCCTGTCAGCAGTGCATGGTCCACTGCGGCCACGAACCGAGCGCCGTCAACCACACCTTCGCCAGCTTCGGGGGCATGTGGGGCACGATCAAGGCGATCCTGTTCAACCGCTACGCCAACCCCGCCGCCGCCGCCAAGCTCGCCCAGCGCAAAGCCGAAGCGCCCGATGCCCACATCCGGCTGACCGTGCTGGGGCATTCGGCGGCCTAATTTTTTCACCGCCTGGCCCCGTCAATCACCGGTTGGCGCGCCGGGTGAACCCCCCTCAAAAACCCTTCGCATCGGCAGTCCTCTGGCGTATCATGTGGCAGGAGAGCACCCGGCCCTGGAGGCATCGCCGGGTTGCGGCACATCTCGGCTGGCGGCAAGGAGCCAGAGGAAGGGAAGCGCGCATGGTCGGTGCGATTGTTCTGTTCATCCTCGCCCTGGTGGCGGGCATCGTCGGGGTCACGCTCTGGGGCAAGGGCATCACCACGGGCAGCGAAATCAACGTGATGCAGGGCCTGACCGTGCTGGGCATCGGCGCCGTGGCGCTGACCGGCGCTCTGGTGATCGACGGCATCCGGTTTTATGCCACCCGGGTCAGTCAGCAGCTCGAATGGATTCTCCGCCGGGGCATGACCGGCAGCGAGCAGCCACGTGCCTCAGCGGTTAACGCGCACAACCCGCTGAGCAATGTCCAACTGGGCCGCTTCCGCGTCATCGGCAAGAGCCAGGAAACCGGCGCGGAGGCGGAACTGGTGGTGCAGGCGCTGGATCAGACCTCCGCCCTGCGCACCGGTGAAAAAGCGGGCCTGGAAGTCATCCGCGTCGAGCAACTGGACCTGCATCCGTAAGCATCCGAGCGGGCGGTGACGGCATTCCGTCTGCGGGGAGTTTTGCTTATTTTCCGCAGCGGGTGTCGTACAAGCGGTTCGCCACCTGCTGGGAGGCGTCGATCATTTCGCGGTAGGGCGTGTCGGTGATGGAGACGAAGCCGAAGCCGTGGTTCTCGCCTTCGAGCGTTCGGCCGCTGGTGGGCTCATCCACCAGGGCGAACCAGTGCACGCCGACGATCAGCGGGTTCGTCAGTGCGGAGTTGACGTAGGCGGCAAATTTCTGCGCCCGGTGCTCCGTGGAACTGGCGCGCACCAGGCCCGGACCGAACACGCCGCGGTCGCTGGCGCCGAAATGGAATTCACCGACCACCACCGGCTTGTCCACCTGCGCCGGCGGCACCCACGCTCCGATCGTGTCGCGGTACAGGTTCAGCGACAGCACGTCCACATACTCGGCTGCCACCCGCACCACCTGCTCATTGGCGTACGCCAGGAAGCGGCAGCCCAGATACAGCTTGTGGGGCGCGATCTCCCGCAGACCGTCGCGAATGGTCTGGAAATACTTGCGGACGATGACCTCGTTGAACGCTTCCACATCCGCCAGCCCGGCGGCGGTGGTGGGCATCTCTTTGGCGGCCAGCACCTCCGCAAAACTCGTCAGCTTGCTCCCCCACGCCCCATTGAATTGCTCGATGGACTGGTACTTCTCCTGGAGCCAGTCCCGCAGCGCCATTTTGGCGTAGCTTTTTTCATCGCCGCCGGTGATCACCGCCCGCGCCAGGAAGGTCGTATCGCCCCAGGTCAGCTCGTTGTCCACGAACACGCCGATGCACCAGGGATCGTCAGCGGATTTGGCGAGCATGTTCCGCGCCCGGCGCGCCAGCTCCTGCGCCAGCATGGGATGAAACGGATCAGACACGCGGTTGCGCGTCCCCGGCAGCCATGGCAGTTTGGCGGAATTGATGTAGACCCAGGCGGTGTAGGGCAGACGCGGCTGCTTGAACAGCTCATCGTCGGACCAGTTGGCGATGGTGTTGAAGCCCCAGTTCATCAGCCGCTGCGGGGTCAACTGGCGCCAGGCGGCGTACCAGTCCGAGCCGTATTTCCGATGCAGGTTGGCGCTGTAGAACGCGAACTGCGGCACCACCGTCTGACCACGTTTGCCCTCGGCGTAATCCCCATGGCCGACTTTGCCTTCGGTGCGGTACTTCGCCAGCGCCGGCTCATGTTCCCACGGGGCGTCGGCAAACCAGTTGGCGCGATCTTCGGTGATGGGCGTGGAGCCGGCGCCGTCGCTCTTGACCACGCACATGCCCAGCGACCAGAACAGCCGGCCCTCCGGGTCCACGAGGTGCCACTTGCCGTCTTGCTTGGTAGTGTGGAAGTGCCCGGTCGCTTCCAGTTGCGGACCGGCCGCCCATCCGCCGTATTGGTTCCAACTGGTGGGGCGCGGGTGGGAAGCAATGGCGGCCTGCTCGGCGTCACGCTGGGCCTGGAAATCGGCGTCGCGGTGAATCTTGCCCGGCCAGTCCTGATGCAGGTACTGCCCGTAGCGATCCACGAACGGGAAGAACGGCTCGGGCACCTGCAACGATGCGGGATCGAAATCGCCCGTCGCCCGCACGTTGTCGATGGCGATCACATACTCGCGCGTGGGCTGCTGCAGGTACACCTGAATCTGCACCACATTGGCGGGGTCGAGCACGGCGGTCAGCGGCGACCGGGAGCCCCACGGCGTGTGATGCATGCCTTTGAGCTGGGCGCGCAGGTCCATGGCGAACGGCCGATTGAACTCCACGCGCAGCGTGGCGGTGGCGCCGGGCTCCACCGTGACCGCGCCGCCGACGGAGTTCTTCTGCCCGGAAGCATTGGGATTGTCCACCCGGCCGCCGACCTTGATGGCTTCACGATCCAGATTGGTGACGTCGAGTTCCACCGCTTCATAAGCCTGCAGATCCCACGCGGAACCCGTGGTCGGCTGCAGCCCGACATTGGGGTACGGCCGAGTGCAGCCAAACGCCACGCGCAAGGCGGTGTTGCCATCGCGCTGCCAGGGCTCCACCCTGGCGTCGAGCGTGGTGACCGCCTTCAACTGGGCGGGGTCTTCAAAGTCCACCAGCAGGCGCGGCTGGGCGTAAGCCCGGGAGGTTCCCAACAGCGCCGCCAACAGCAGGGCCAGACCACGAACCATCACAACGCTCCAGATAAAAGAGGAATCGGCGGCTGACGGATGCTCATCCGGAATCGGCGGTGACCCGCGGAACGCAGCTTAGCGGTCCGGGCGCATGTTGCGGTTGAGGATGGTCCCGAGCTTGCGCGTTTCGGCGTGACCATCGAGGAACAAGGCGTTGGCGGCCGAGTTGTTGGTCTGGCGCCAGCGGACATAGCCGTTGGTCGAGCCGCCGGTGTTTTCGGTGTTGGCGTCGGTGCTGCCGACGATCGGGTCATTGATGTCGGCGCGGGTGGGGTCGAAGAAGCTCAAGCTGAAATTGCCCGGCGCCAGGGGCGACACGGCGTCGGCGAAACGTTCGCCGGCGCGGGCGTAGGTGCTGTCGGATGTCGCCACGGCGATGTTCTGCACACCGTCGGCGCAGTAGATGATCTCCCCGGTGCGCCGCGCTTGATCCAGACGGTAAAGCTGGTCGGTGACGGCGCCCAGTTGCATCGACACCCGACGGGGCGAGGAGTAATGCCAGTTGCCGCCTTCGATCGAAGCATTGGGGCAGTGGAAAATGTTGTCGACAAGGTTGCTCTGACTGGCGGCCCGGCCGGTGATGTAGGCGTCGAGGAACTGCGCCCAGGTGCCGCGGGTGGCGGCGGAATTGACATTATTGACATACGAGGTCGTGACATTGCCCGGCGGGAGCAGGCCGCGGTAATCGCCGACGTAGGTCGCCATCAGGATGCCGATCTGCCGCTGGTTGGTGAGTCCCTGCAGGGTGCGGGCGGCGCTGCGCGCCGATTGCAGCGCCGGCAGCAGAATGGCGATGAGCAGGCTGATGATGCTGATGACCACCAGCAGTTCAATCAGGGTGAAGGCGAAGGACTGTCGTAACGCGGGCGTGGACGGGGTGGTGGGGGTGCTCATCTCAGGTTTCCAGGGCTGGCCGGAGCGAAACCATGAACGTCGTTGTCTTAATCATACCGGCGGAATCCGCTTTTGCAATATGTTTGCAAGCATTGCGAAACATGTTACAATAAACGCCATGGCCACCGTCAAACAGATTGCCGCTCATCTGCGGGTTTCCAGCGCCACCGTTTCGCGCGTGCTTAACAGCCGGCCGGGCATCGCCCCCTCCACGCGCCGGCGGGTGCTCAGCGCCGCCAACAAACTGGGCCGGGAGCGCAACGTGGGCCTCAAAGCCAGCCGGTACATCGGCTTCGTGCATCCCCTGGGCCAGTTCATCGGGAACATCGGCGAGTACCACGCCGCGCTGCTGGGCGGCATGGGCCAAGCCCTGGGGCAGCAGCAGTACGACCTGGCGCTCATCGATCCCTACCGCGACAAACGCCCCGACGAAACCTACACCCAGTTCTTCATGCGCAAAGACCTGCTGGGCGTCATCATTCAGGTGCGGCCGCGCAATGTGCCCATGGTTGAAGCCATCGCCCAGGAAGGCTTCCCCATGCTGGTGGTCGCCAGTCGCCATGAGCATCCCAAGGTGAATTGGCTGGTGGTCGACTCGGCGTCGCAGTACGTCGCAGCCGTCGAGCATCTCTACCATCTGGGTCATCGCCGCATCGCCCTGGCGGTGCGCGATCCCCGCGACTACGACCACGACGAGCGCGTGCGCGGCTTCATGGAAGGTTGCCGCAGGTTCAAATTGCCCATCGATCCCGCCCTCTGCTGGACCGTCACCGGCGATGTGCCCTCCGGCGCCAGCGTGATCCGACGCATGAGCAGCCTGCCTGACCGGCCCACCGCGGTGGTCTTCACCAATGGCGCGCCCACCCGCGGCGCCCTGCGCGCCTGTGCCGAACTCGGCTGGTCAGTGCCCGGCGATCTGTCCATCGTCGGCTTTGACGACAGCACCCGCCGCTACGAAGCCGCGCCGACCTACACCTCCGTCTGTCAGGACGCCGAGGCCCTGGGTTTGGAAGCCGCCTCGCTCATGGGACGCATCCTCGACGGCACCATTGCCCAGCCGGTTCATGCGGTGCTGCCGGGCTTGTTTGAAGTGCATCAGTCGACCGGTGCGCCCAATCCCGCGCTGGGCCGGTGAGCCTTTGCCCGCTGCGCCGCCGCTTGCCGTATCATGCGGGCATGCAGATCACCCAGCTCAATCACATCGCCATTCATGTGGCGGACCTGGACGCCAGTTGCCGGTTCTACCGCGACGTGCTGGGGTTGGCGACGATGCCGCGCCCCGGCTTCAACTTCCCGGGCGCGTGGTTTCGGCTGGGGGTGGATCAGGAACTGCATTTGATCGCCAAGGACGCCATTGCCGCCGCCCCGCCGCAGGAGCGGCATTACGCCTTGATGGTCGCCGACATGTCCGCCGCCGCGGCGCATCTGCGGTCCTGTGGCATCGAGTTCCGGGGACCCAAGCCGCGTCCGGATGGCGCGTTGCAGATTTTCCTGCGTGACCCGGATGGCCATGTGATCGAGTTGTGCACGCCGCCGACGGCGTGAACGCTCAACTGCCGCGCTGGCGAAGGATCGCCTGATGTCCGCTGCCGCGACTGTTGCTGTCATCAAGCCGGTGGTTCGCCCCCGGCGCTGGACCGGCCGAATCGGCGCGGCTGTGTTGCTGCTGATGGCGCTGGCGTGCTTTCTGTCGCTGCCGTGGACCTTGCGGGCGCACAACGACCAGAACCTCGGGGAACTGGGAGCCGATCCCCGGCGGGCGCCGAGTTTCGCCGAGCCGTTTGGTTCCGATGGCCTGGGGCGCTCGCTTTTGCCGCGCTGTCTGCTGGGCGGAGCGATCAGTCTGGGCATCGGCCTGAGCAGCGCGCTCATCGCCGTGGTGATCGGCGTGACCGTCGGCTCCGTGGCGGGTTATCGCGGGGGGCGCCTTGACGCGGTGCTGATGCGGAGCGTCGATGTGCTGTATGGCTTGCCCTATGTGCTGCTGGTGGTGCTGATCAACCTGGCGCTCAAGCCCGCGCTGACGCGCGGGGCGAACTGGGTGCTCCCCGCCGATCAGGCCGCCGGCGCTGCGGATGTGCTGACCTTGCTGCTGGCGATTGGGTCGGTCAGTTGGCTGACGCTCTCGCGCGTGGTGCGGGGTCAGGTGCTGAGCCTGCGGGGTCAGCCGTTTGTGGAAGCCGCGCGGGCGTGCGGGGCGGGGCCGGGGCACATCATGCGGAGGCATCTGCTGCCGAACCTGATCGGGCCGATCGTGGTCTATACTACGCTGACCGTGCCGATGGCGATTTTGCAGGAGTCGTTCCTGAGCTTTCTGGGCATTGGTGTGCAACCGCCGCTGCCCAGTTGGGGCAATCTCGCCGCCGACGGCATGGAAGCGCTCAGCGGGTTGAGCTACGCCGGCGGGCGCAGCGCCTGGTGGTTGCTGGTCTGGCCCTGCCTGTTGCTGGGTCTGACACTGCTCTCACTGAACTTCCTGGGCGACGCGCTGCGGGACCAGCTCGATCCCCGGCGGGCGCAGGGCTGATACGAACAATGGAAGCGTGGACGGGATCACCACCGAGGCACAGAGAACACAGAGAAAACAGCGGCAAGAAGGGAAGGAAGGATGAGTGAGTTGCGCTGTTTGACTCATGTTTCATGCTTCGACTCTGTGCTCTCTGTGCCTCGGTGGTGAAAACTGATTTGCAAGAGACACCAACCCGGCCGGATGCCCACTGCTCCCGCCGCTGACCGGAGACGCCATGGAAAACCGCTTCGGCTTTCGCGATTTCCTGCTCTGCGCTTTGCTCACCGCGCTGTTGGTCAGCGTCTGGCTGGCGATGAAGCAGTACGATCGGCAATGGGATGAACTGCACGGCATCCGCCAGACGCTTGACGCGCAGAATGTCGAACTCAAACGCCTCAACCAGCGGCTGGCGTCAGGCGTGCAACTGGCGGGCAACGGCACTAACCAGGCGCAGTCGGCCGGCGATCCCTCCTTCACCCGGCGCGAAGCCGCCCACGCCCTGCCCGGTTACGCCGAGGGCGACTGGCTGGTGGATGCGTTCGGCGCCGACGTGGGCAAGCTCACGCCGCTGGTCGCTTCCGATGCTTACCAGTCCACGCTTGAAGGTTACGTGCTCGATTCCCTGGCGGAGCGCGATCCCCAAACGCTCGAGTGGACGCCGATGGTCGCCCGTCAGTGGGAGGTCAGCCCCGACGGCCTGACCATTCGCTTCGAACTGCGCGACGACGTGCGCTTTTCCGATGGCTCGCCGTTGACCGCCGCCGACGTGGTCTTCACCTACCAGTGGATCATGAATCCCAAGGTGGCAGCCGTGCGCACGCGGTCCTACTACGAGAAGATCACCCAGGTCGAGCAGCAGGGCGACTACGCAGTGGTGTTTCACCTGAGTGAACCCTACTTCAAAGGTTTTGAAGTGTGCGCCGGGCTGGCGATCCTCTCCAAGCACTATTACAGCCAGTTCAGCGAAGAGCAGTTCAATGAGCTGCCCGGATTGCTGTTCGGCTCCGGGCCGTACCGCCTGCCGGGGAATCCCAGGGACTGGCAGCCGGGCGAGGGCAAGGTGGAGCTGGTGCGCAACGATCGCTACTGGGGCGTCAAGCCCGCGCTGCAGCGGCTGGTGTTCCGCATCATCACCGACGACACCGCCCGGCTGGTCGCCTTCCGCAATGGCGAGACCGATCGCTACAGCCCCACGCCGGAGAATTATCTGGCGCTCAAGGATGACCAGCAGCTCCGCAAAGACAAGGAGATGTACGAGTATGAAACCATCACCGGCGGATACCGCTACATCGCCTGGAACCAGCAGCGCGCCGGCCAGCCCACCCGTTTTGCCGACCGCCGCGTGCGCCAGGCGCTGACCTTGCTCACGAATCGCCAGCAGATGTGTCAGACGCTCATGGTCGGTCTGGCGACGCCCAACAGCGGGCCGTTCCATCGCCTGAGCAAGCAGGCGAATCCCGACATTCAGCCCTGGCCCTACGACCCCGCCGCCGCCCGCAAGCTGCTCAAGGAAGCCGGCTTCGAGGACCGCGACAATGATGGCGTGATCGAAAGCGCCGACGGCGTGCCGTTCCAGTTCAAGCTGATTTACCCCGCTTCCAGCACCAATTACCAGCAGATGGCGCTGTATCTCAAGGACGCCTACGCCCGGGCCGGCATCGCCATGGAGCCCGACCCGCTGGAATGGACCATCATGCTCCAGCGCATCGACCAGCGCGACTTTGACGCCATGACCCTCGGCTGGACCGGCGTGATCGAAGCCGACCCGTACCAGATTTTCCACTCCAAACAGATCGGCGACGGCGGCGACAACTACACCGCTTACCGCAATCCCCAACTCGATGTGTTGATCGACAAAGCCCGCGTGACCATGGACGAAGACGCCCGCCTCGCGCTCTGGCGGCAGGTGCACGCCATCCTGCACGAGGATCAGCCCTACACCTTCCTGTGGACCTCGCGCGCGGTGCTGTTCATCGACAAACGCATCCACAACGTGCAGCGCCTGCCGCTGGGCCTCAACAGCAACACCGAATGGTTCGTGCCGCTGGCGCAGCAGCGTTGGACCAGCAATTAATCCATTCAGCAAAGCGATAAAACCAGCAGAGTCGAGCATGCACCACCGAGGCACAGAGAGCACCGAGCCATGCTCACGAGGAACATTGGGAAATGAACGGCACGATCAGCCTCTGACGCTTCCTCTCTGTGTCCTCTGTGCCTCGGTGGTGAATCTTGAAATGACTTCCAACGACACAACATCTTAGGAAACCAGATCCGCGTGACGACTTACATCCTCCGCCGCCTGCTGCTGATGATTCCCACGCTGATCGGCGTGACGGCGGTGGTGTTCTTCGTCATGGCGCTGGCGCCCGGCGGCTTCGGCGGCAACGTCATCAATGAAGCCGGCGCCCAGAAGGAAGGCGAGGAAGCCCGCCGCATCCGCGAATACTTCGCCCGCCGGTATGGGCTGGATCGGCCGGTTTACGAGCAGTATTTCCGCTGGCTCAACCAGGTTTCCCCGCTGGGCTTTCGCACCAGCGCGAGCGTGACCTTCACTGCTGATGATGCTGCCCAGGTCCAGCAATGGCTCGGCGATCAGCCGCTCATCGCCGCGCTGCAGCAACCACGGGTGGCTGGGCGGGTGGCGCTGGGGCTGGCGGCCGACGGTGATCAACCCGCCGCAGCCGGCGCTGAGCAATTGCTGAAGGTGCTCACGGATGGCGAAGCCGGGATCGCGCTGGTGCAACGGTTGATGGCTCGGGCGGAGCGCGATGCGGATCGGGAATTGTTCGCGCAGGTGCGCGCCGCCGACGCTTCGACTGCCGCGGCATTGTTGCTCACCCGTCTCGATCAGGAACTGGCGGTGCACGATCGCGTGCTGTGGGGCATGCCCATCTGCAAATGGCCCAACTTCGGCCAAAGCCTGCGCGGCCGGCCGGTGCTGGAAATGCTCGGCGAAACCGTCCCCGTCACCATCCTGCTCAACGCCATCACCATCCCCATCATTTACCTCATCGGCCTGGGCACCGGCGTGCTGGCGGCGTGGCAACGCGGCAAGCTGTTCGACATCACCTCCGGCTTCGTCCTGCTGGCGCTCTGGTCCGTCCCCTCCATGTTCGTGGGCGTGCTGATGATTGGTTATCTCGCCAACAACCAGTACCTCAACTGGTTCCCCACCGGCGGATTGCATGACCTGCAGGCCGACAGCATGGCGTTTCTCCCCCGTTGGACGGACGCCGGCTTCCAGCGCGGCTGGCTGCTGGATATGGTCTGGCATCTGGTGCTGCCGGTGGTCTGCATGACCTACGGCGGGTTTGCCGTGCTCGCCAAACTCACCCGCGCGTCGGTGCTGGAAAACATCTCGGCCGACCACGTGCGCACCGCCCGCGCCAAGGGACTCGACGGCCAGACCGTCATGGTGCGCCACGTCCTGCGCAACAGCCTGCTGCCGCTGATCGCGGTGTTCGCCAACCTGCTGCCGGCGCTGTTCGTCGGCTCGGTGGTCATCGAAAACATCTTCAGCATTCAAGGCATGGGCAAGCTCGGCGTCGAAGCGGCTTTCATGAAGGACCGCGAAATCATCATGGGCACCACGCTCATCGGCGGCCTGCTGGGGTTGCTCAGTGAACTGGTGCGCGATCTGGCGTATGCGGCGGCGGACCCGCGGGTGACCTATGAATGAGTTGGCGGCCCAACCTGGGGCTCCCGAGCCGGCCGCGCCCCGGCCGCGCGAACGCCGCAGCTATCTCGCCAAGGTCGCACTGAAAGTCCTGGGCGATCGTGGCGCGGATGTGGGTCTGATCTGGATCGCTTTCATTGCGTTTCTGGCGGTCTTCGCGCCGCTGCTGGCGAACAGTCATCCCGTGCTGCTGCAGATGGACGATCAATGGTCCAGCCCGCTGCTGCGCCACCTGACCGCCGCCGACGTGATCCTGCTGCTGGGCGCCCCGCTGGTGGGCACGTTGCTGCTGTTGCGGCAACGGTTGCCCGCCCGGTTGCGGTGGGGCGGCGGGGCGGCTGTGCTGATGCTCATCGTCATCCTGAGCCTCGTGCTGGTGCGCCCGCCTAAAACCGTGGTGTACGACCAGTACCGCGTCGCCCAGGCCGAGGGCAAAGTCCAGTTCATGCTGCGGACGTTGATTCCCTACTCGCCCAATGATCGGTTGCGGGATGAGGAAGACTCCCGCTTTCAGCCGCCCAGCGCGAAGCACTGGATGGGCACCACGCTCAACGGCGAGGATCTGGCGAGCCGTATGATTCACGCGGCGCGCATCGCGCTGGCGATCGGCTTCATCGCCACCGGCATCGCGGTCGTCATCGGCGTGGTCGTCGGCGGGCTGATGGGTTACTTCTCCGGCTGGGTCGATCTGCTGGGCATGCGCCTGGTGGAAATCTTCAGCGCCATTCCCACCATCTACCTGCTCATCGCCATCGTGGCGTTTTATGGCCGCAATCTGTACCTCATGATGGTGGTCATCGGCCTGACCGGCTGGGTTGGCTACGCCATCTTCACCCGTGCCGAGTTCCTGCGCCTGCGCAAACAGGACTTCGTCCAAGCCGCCATCGCCTGTGGTCTGCCGCTGCGCAGCGTCCTCTTCCGTCACATGCTGCCCAATGGCGTTTCCCCGGTCATCGTCAGCGCCAGCTTTGGCGTTGCCTCCGCCATCCTCACCGAAAGCGTCCTGAGCTTCCTGGGCCTGGGGCTCGTCGAGGAACCCAGCTGGGGCCAGATGCTCAACCAGGCCCGCACCGGCGTGTTCTACTGGTGGATGGCGATCTACCCCGGCATGGCGATCTTCCTCACCGTCTTCGCGTACAACCTCGTCGGCGAAGCCCTCCGCGACGCCATCGACCCCCACCTCAAAAAGGCAGCCCACCTGTGACCCCCCCCGGAACCCCCGGAAGTTTCCCAGCGCCAGGCGTGAACGCAGCGCGATCGCGCAGCGATCAACGTCCGCTGCTGCGCATCGAAAACCTGGCGGTCAGCTTCGCCACCGAGCGCGGCCAGATCCCCGCGGTCAACGGCGTGAGCCTCTGCGTCTATCCGGGCCAAACGCTGGCGGTCGTCGGCGAATCCGGCTGCGGCAAGAGCGTCTCGGCGCTCTCCACCATGCAACTGATCCCCCGGCCGCCCGGCTCCATTGACCGGGGCCAAATCTGGTGGCAACCGGACGCCCAGACCCCCGCGCGCGATCTGCTGACCTTCGACGAACGCCAGATGCGCGACATCCGTGGCAACGACATCGCCATGATCTTTCAGGAGCCGATGACCAGCCTCAATCCGGTCTACACGGTCGGCGACCAGATTCTCGAAGCCATTCGGCTGCATCAGCGCGTCACCCGTGCCCAGGCGCGTGCGATCGCCCTTGAAGCCCTGACCGATGTGGGCATTGCCGACCCCGCCAGCCGGCTGCGCGATTATCCCCATCAGCTCTCCGGCGGCATGCGCCAGCGCATCATGATCGCCATGGCGTTGGCGTGTCAGCCCAAACTGTTGCTCGCCGATGAGCCGACCACCGCGCTGGATGTGACCATTCAGGCGCAGATTCTCGACCTGCTGCGGCATCTGCAGATCAGTCGTCAGATGGCGATCATGCTCATCACCCACGACCTGGGCGTGGTGGCGGAAAACGCCGACGCGGTGGCGGTGATGTACGCCGGCCGAGTGGTGGAGTATGGCAGCGTGGTGGACATTTTCGAGCGCCCGCTGCACCCGTACACGGTGGGGCTGTTCCAGTCGATGCCGGTGCTGGGCAATGAAGCTCATCGTCTGGTGCTGCTGGAGGGCCAGGTGCCCAACCTGGCGGTCGACGCGCGTGAGCCGGCGTGGGATCTGGAGGGTCGGCGGACGGAGCAGGTGGTCCCCGCACTGCCGGAGCTGGCGGATGTGATCATGCATGACGGCCGGGCGATGCGCATCTTCCGCCGCAGCGCTGCCGAGCAGCCCAGTCTGCGTCAGGTGCAGCCGGGGCATTGGGTGGCGGCTTACACCGCGCCGGGTTATGCCCATGCTCCGGAGACTACCCCTGATGTGACCTACCGCCGCGCCTCGGCGCACGACTTGTCCAGCGCGTGAGGACCGCCTCCACGAGCCCCGCGCGTGAGCAAGGGGTTGCGGCGCAGCCGCAGGGGTTTGATCCGGCCAATCCAACCCCTCCCTCACGGTCGGGGCTCGTTAAGCACAGGACAATCGTCCAGAGACTCTGGGCAGATCGTTCCGCACAAAAAAGGAGTTGCAACACCGTTTCGTCGGCAGAAATTTGCTATCGTATCGGGCTGGTTATCCGGCAGGCGTTTCGGGGCGGAGAAAGCTGGAGGACATGATGAAACTGGTGGTTGCCAATCAGTGTGCAGGCGGCGAACCGCGGGTGGCGCTGGACCCGGCGGCAGCGAAAAAACTGGCAGCGCTCAAGCTGCAGGTGACGGTCGAGTCGGGCCTGGGCAAGCTGGCGGGGCATGGCGATGACGCCTACGTGCAGGCGGGCGCGACGGTGGCGGAAGGCGACGCCTTCAATGCCGCCTGGGCCCAGGCCGACGTGGCGCTGACCGTGCACATGCCCGACGCCGGCCGTTGTGGCGCGTTGCCGCAGCAGGCGGTGCTCATCGGCATGCTCGCGCCGCTGGGGCACAAGGATCGCGTGCTGCAATTGCGTGAGCGCAAGATCACCAGCTTTTCCATGGAGTTTTTGCCGCGCATCAGCCGGGCCCAGTCCATGGACGTGCTCAGCTCGCAGGCGAACATCGCGGGATACAAGGCAGTGCTGCTGGCGGCCAATGCCTGTCCCAAGATGTTCCCCATGATGATCACCGCGGCCGGCACGATTTCCCCGAGCAAGGTGTTCATCATCGGCGCCGGCGTCGCGGGCCTGCAGGCGATCGCCACCGCCAAGCGTCTGGGCGCGGTGGTGGAAGCCATCGACGTACGCCCGGAAACCAAGGAACAGGTGCAGTCGCTGGGCGCCCGCTTCGTCGAATTGCCCAGCAAACAGGACAGCAAATCCACCGGCGGCTACGCCCGCGAGCAGACCGCCGAGGAACGCCAGGCCCAGCAGGATTTGCAGAAGAAGCACATCGTCGGCGCGGATTGCGTCATCACCACCGCGGCGGTGTTCGGCAAAGCGCCGCCCATGCTGGTGCCCGCCAATGTGGTGGGCGAGATGCGCGCGGGCAGCGTGCTCGTCGACATGGCGGCTGACCCGGCGGCAGGGCGCGGCAACTGTGAACTGACCAAACCCGGCGAAATCTACACCACCGACCGCGGCGTCACCCTCATCGGCACGCTCAATCTGCCCGGCCTGGTGCCCAGCCACGCCAGCCAGGCGTATGCGAGCAACATGGTCGCATTCCTCAAGGAAATCGTCGCCGACGGAGCGCTCAAGCTCGATCTGGAAGACGAAGTCCAGAAGGGCGCGTGCATCACCCATGCCGGGGAAATCCGCAACGCCCTGGTCGCCAGGACGCTCCAGCCCGCCTGATATTCGTTGGCCGGTCCCGCTCGTTCCTACCAACTTCGACTTAACCCCGCCCCGACGCCTCGACTGCGCAGGAAACCTGACATGGAAGCACTGCTCATCCCCATCACCGTCTTCGTGCTGGCGATTTTCGTCGGCTTTGAAGTCATCTCCAAGGTGCCCTCGACCCTGCACACCCCGCTGATGTCCGGCTCCAACGCCATCAGCGGCATCACCATCGTCGGGGCGATCCTGGCCGCCTACTCCACGGGCGACGCCCTGGGCCACTCCGGCCAACTCGTCGGCACCATCCTGGGCACGCTGGCGATCGTCTTCGCCACCATCAATGTCGTGGGCGGTTACGTCGTGACCGACCGCATGCTCCGCATGTTCAAGACCCGCAAGTGATGATCCCTACCATGATCCCATTGCTAGCCATTTCGACCCAGACCATCGTCAACTACGTCTATCTGCTGGCGGCGGTGCTCTTCATCGTCGGCCTCAAGATGCTCAGCGGCATCAAGACGGCGCCGCGCGGCAACCTCGTCTCCAGCCTGGGCATGGCGCTGGCGGGCGGCGCGACGCTGTTCCTCATCAACGACAATCAGTTGCTGAGCCTGGTGTGGATTGCCGGCGCCCTGGCGGCGGGCACCATCATCGGCCTGCTGCTGGCGCTCAAGACGCCCATGACCGGCATGCCACAGATGGTCGCGCTGCTCAACGGCTTTGGCGGCCTGGCGTCCCTGCTGGTGGCGTGCGGCGATTACCTCTCCAAACCCGTTAACCTTGAGCAGGCGACCAACTTCTTCGAGATGCTCGCCACGGCTTTCCATCCCCGCCCGTTCCATGAACTGCTGGCGATCGGCCTGACTGTGCTGGTCGGCGGCGTCACCTTCACCGGCAGCGTGGTCGCCTATGGCAAGCTCCAGGGCGGGCCGCTGTGGAAGAAGCTCACCCCCTCGGCGCCGGTGCAGTTTGCCGGGCAAAAAGCCTTGATTGCCGCGCTGCTGCTGGGCTGTGTGATTTTGTCGATCTACCTGCCGGTGCGCCCGGAGTTCGGCTTCGCGGTGGCGCTGATCGCCATCCTCTCCCTGGTGTTGGGCGTGCTGCTGGTGATCGGCATCGGCGGGGCGGATATGCCGGTGGTCATCTCGCTGCTCAACAGCTACTCGGGCATCGCGGCGGCGTTTGCCGGCTTCGTGCTGGGCAACAACGCGCTGATCGTCACCGGCGCACTGGTGGGCGCGTCGGGCATCATCCTGACCAACATCATGTGCGTGGCGATGAACCGCTCGCTGGCGAATGTGCTTTTTGGCGGCGTGGGCGCCGAGAGCGGCAGCACCACCGCCGGCGGCCAGCAGTTTGAGGGCACCGTGCGCTCGGTCACCACCGAGGACGTGACCTTCTTCCTGGGCAACGCCACGCAGGTGATGATCGTCCCCGGCTACGGCATGGCGGTCGCCCAGGCCCAGCACGCGGTGGCGGAACTGGCGGGCATCCTCGAACAGCGCGGCATTGCGGTGAAGTACGCCATCCACCCCGTCGCCGGCCGGATGCCGGGCCACATGAACGTGCTGCTGGCGGAAGCCAATGTGCCGTATGAAGCGCTGCTGGACCTCGATGCCGCCAACAGCGAGTTCGAACAGAGCGATGTCGCCCTGGTGATCGGCGCCAACGACGTGACCAACCCCGCCGCCCGCCACGCCAAGAGCAGCCCGATTTATGGCATGCCGATCCTGGACGTGGACAAAGCCCGTCAGGTGGTGGTGATCAAGCGCTCGCTGGCGTCCGGTTTTGCCGGCATCGAAAACGAGCTGTACTACCGCGAAAACTGCGGCATGCTCTTTGGCGACGGCAAAGCGATGGTCAGCGCCCTGGTCAACGCGATGCGCAAGGGCGAGTAGCGTCGCTCAAACGTTCCCACGCCAAGAATTTTCACCACAGAGGCACAGAGAGCACAGAGCAGACAGGCGAAAGAAACTTGCCTCCTGATCGCTTTTGGTTTGTTTTTCTCTGTGTCCTCTGTGCCTCTGTGGTGAAAATGAATCTGGGCGGGATCATCTATCGCCAGACCACCACTTCGCGGGCCAGTTTGACGCCGAAGCGGTCTTGCACCACCTGTTCGACATATTGCAGCAGTTCGAGCAGGTCGTTGGCTTTGCAGCCGGCGTGGGCGACCATGAAGTTGGCGTGCACGGTGGAGACTTCCGCGCCGCCGATGCGGTAGCCCTTGAGTCCCGCCAGGTCGATCAGTTTGCCGGCGCTGTGACCCAGGTGCGGGTTGGTTTCCAGGGCCTCGGCATCGGGCTGCGGGTTTTTGAACGCGCAGCCGGCGGACGCGGCGCCCATGGGCTGGGTGGTTTTCTTGTAGAAGAAGATTTCCTTGACCTGGCGCATGAGCTGCTCAGGTTCCTCGGGGGTCAGCTCGAACTCGGCTTCGAGGATGAAGGGGGCGACGATGTTGCTCTTGCGGTAGGCGAAAACCAGGTCGTCGCGATCGCGGTAGTAGACGTGGCCGGTGCCGTCCATCACCTGCACCCGGGCGACCACGGCTCCGATTTCGCCGAACTGCCCGCCGGCGTTCATGCGCACCGCGCCGCCCACGGACGCCGGGATGCCCGCCAGGCCTTCGAGCCCGCCCAGGCCGCGATGCGCGGTTTCGCGCACCAGGTCCATCAGGTCGTAGCCGGCCCCGGCGATCACGCGCTGCTCCTCAAAGCGCACCTGCTTGAAGTGCGGCTCATCGAGCTTGACCACCATGGCGTCCACGCCTTCATCCGCCACCAGCAGGTTCGCCCCGCTGCCCAGCACGCGCAGCGGGATGTGCTGCTCGTGGCAGCGGGAGACCAGCGAGGCGAGTTGCTGCACGCTCGAGGGATGCGCCAACACACGGGCCGCGCCGCCCACGCCGTACCAGGTGTACTGGCCCAACGGGGCGCGCAGCTCGTGACGGATATTCAGTTCGCGGACGAGGGTTTCCATTAGCGGCGTATGCTACCGCAAGCGCGGGCAACGTGGCGGGGCGACTGGGCTCGTGTTGGCCCGGTCGCGTCACAACTGGAAATAGTGCGGGTGGGGCTTGCGATTCCGCCACAAGGGGGGCTGCTCGCCTTGGCGCGCGGGGGGAGTTCGTTATGCTGACTTCGACCAGGCGGCGCAGCGGGGTTGCCGCCTGCCCGGCCGACATTTCGTCGGGTCACCTGCCGCGGAAAAGGAGCCTTTGCCATGGGATTGTGGGACAAGCTCAAAGGCGAGCTGATCGACATCATCGAATGGACCGACAGTTCCAACGACACCATGGTGTACCGCTTCCCGCGCTACAACCATGAAATCAAGTACGGCGCCCAGCTCACCGTGCGCGAAGGTCAGGCGGCGGTGTTCATCAACGAAGGCAAGCTCGCCGACGTGTTCCCGCCGGGCCTGCACAAGCTGCAAACCCAGAACCTGCCCATCCTGTCCACGCTCAAGGGCTGGAAATATGGCTTTGAAAGTCCCTTCAAAGCGGAGGTGTATTTCGTCTCCACCCGCCGGTTCACGGACCTGAAGTGGGGCACCAAGAATCCGATCATGCTCCGCGATCCGGAGTTCGGCGCGGTGCGCCTGCGGGCGTTTGGCACCTATGTCATCCGCGTGACCGACCCGGCGATCTTCATCCGTGAAATCGTCGGCACCGATGGCCACTTCACCACCGAGGAAATCACCGAGCAACTGCGCAACATCGTGGTGGCGCGCTTCTCCGATGGCCTGGGTGAAGCCAAGGTGCCCATGCTCGATCTGGCGGGCAACTACGACGAACTGGGCGACAAGCTGCTGGGCCGCATCCAGGGCGAGTTCGGGAAATACGGCCTGGAGCTGTGCAAGCTGCTGGTCGAAAATGTCTCGCTGCCGCCAGAAGTGGAGAAGGCGCTGGACCAGCGCACCAGCATGGGGTTGGTCGGCAACATGCAGACCTTCACGCAGTATCAGGCCGCCAACGCGATCCGCGATGCCGCCAACAATCCGGGCGAAGGCGGCGGGTTGGCGTCGGGCGCGATGGGCGCGGGGCTGGGCTTCGCCATGGCGAATCAGATGGCGCAGAACATGAACCAGTCGGCGCCGGCTGGGAATGCCGCTGGGGGAGTTGGTGGTGCAGGTACTTCCGGGGGGCCGCCGCCGTTGCCGGGGGCGAATGTCAGCTATTTCGTAGCGCTCAACGGCCAGCAGGCCGGGCCGTTTCCGCTGGCGCAACTGCAGCAGATGGTGGGAGCCGGGCAACTGACCGCCGCCACGCTGGTGTGGAAGCAGGGCATGGCGGGCTGGACCGCCGCCGGGCAGGTCGGCGACCTGGCGAGTCTGTTCGGCGCAGCGCCGCCGCCGTTGCCGCCGCAGTAATCACGGGGTCAGGCGTGAGCGAGCCCCGCGCGTAAGCAAGGGGTTGCAGCGCTGCCGCAACTGAGTGCGTGAACCTTCAGCAGAAACCCCTCCCTCACGGTCGGGGCTCGTCAAAGCAGGGGACCTTCGCATGAGTTCCGCACCCAGCATGCCGCCGCCGTTGGACCCGCCGCCGGGCGCGGACGAAGAAGTCATGTCTGCCGCGCATGCCGATGCGGCGGCGACCACCCATCGTCATCAGCAATTTCCCTGCGGGCAATGCGGCGCGAAGCTCGATTACCAGCCCGGCACCAGCGAGCTGGCGTGTCCGTACTGCGGCCATCGCAATCCCATTCCGCAGTCGGAAGATGAAGTCCTCGAAATCGACTTTCAAAGCACGCTGGCGGATCTGGCGCAGGCGCAGCCGACCCAGCAGCAGGAAGCGGTCCACTGCAACGGCTGCGGCGCGGACATCAACCGTCCCGCCAACCTCGATGCCATGCTGTGCCCGTTCTGTGGCTCGAACGTGGTGATGACCGCCCAGTCGCGCAAGCTCATCAAACCCCAGGCCCTGCTGCCGTTTCGCATCGATCGCAAGGACGCCCAGGAGCGGTTCAAGCAGTGGATCGCGGGTTTGTGGTTCGCCCCCGGCACACTGAAAAAGTATGCGGAAGTGGACGGCCGCTTCAATGGCGTCTACCTGCCGTTCTGGACCTACGACAGCGACACCGTCACCGTCTACCGCGGCATGCGCGGCGAACACTACTGGACCACCGAAACCCGCACCGTCATCCGCAACGGCAAATCGGTGCGGGAAACCGTGCAGGTGCGCAAGACCCGCTGGTGGCCCTGCAGCGGCACGGTCTTCGAGAGCTTTGACGATGTGTTGACCCCCGCCAGCCGCTCGCTGCCGCGCAAGTATGTCGAAGCGTTGGAGCCCTGGGACCTGCCAGCCGTGCAGCCGTATGAAGATGCTTACCTCAGCGGCTTCCGCGCTGAAAGCTATACCGTGGAACTGGATGAAGGCTTCACCCAGGCCCAGGCGAAAATGGAAACCGTCATCCGCAGCTCGGTGCGCTCCGACATCGGCGGCGACGAGCAGCGCATCCTCTCCCTGCGCACGCAGTACAACAACGTCACCTTCAAGCACCTGCTGCTGCCGATCTGGATTGCCGCCTACCGGCATGGCGAAAAGGTGTACCGCATCCTGGTCAACGCCCGCACCGGCGAAGTGCAGGGCGAACGCCCCTGGAGCTGGATCAAGATCACGCTGGCGGTGCTGGGAGCGGCGGCGGTGATCGGCACACTGGCCGCGGTGTTCGCCGGGCGATGACAGGGCAGGCGATCCTGCGGCTTCACCTGCGGCTCATCCGCAGGCGTCCCGTGGTAGCCCGCTTTCACTTCATGCTTCTGTTTCTTCTGCCTTCATCCCTGTCTTATCTCTCTCCTGCCTTCATCCGTGTTCATCCGTGTTCATCCGCGGCAAAAAACCACCCCGCCGAACACCATTGATCGCCGACCTCAATCCAGCTTCACCACGGTGATATTCTGATTGGTGTAGATGCACAGATCGCCGGCGACCGCCATGGCGTGGCGCACGACGTCCTGGGGTTCCTGCTGGGTGTGGGTCAGCAGCGCCCGCGCCGCCGCGATGGCGAAGGGGCCGCCCGAGCCGATGCCGATGACGCCGTCGTTGGGTTCGATCACATCGCCCGAGCCGGAGATGAGCAGGCTGCAGGAGCGATCCGCCACCGCCAGCAGGCTTTCGAGTCGGCGCAGCACGCGGTCGGTGCGCCACAGCTTGGCGAGTTCGATGGCGGCTTTCTTGAGATTGGCGGGGGACTCTTTGATGCGGGCTTCAAACTTATCCAGCAGGGCAAAGGCGTCGGCCGCCGAGCCGGCAAAGCCGACCAGCACGCCCGCGCCGTCAGCGCCCAGATTGGGCAGCTGGCGCACCTTCACCGCGTCGGCTTTGGCGACCCAGTTCTGCATGGTGACCTGACCATCGCCCGCCATGGCGACCTGTTGGCCACGGCGAACGCATAGGACGGTGGTGGCGTGGAAGCTGTGTGCGTGCATCTGATTCCGCTCCTGGTGCAGCCGACGCGCGATCGGCTGATGGGGGCATGGTAACCATTTCGGCTCGTGCAATTTCTGCGGTGTTTGCACGGCCGCGCCCCGGCGTGCTACGGTCTTTCCACGGCAGAGCATGGTGCCCGGCTGTGCGCAGTGAAACATCTCCCATGACTCATGTCGCATCACCAGCCGCGTCGGATGCTCAGTCTCCCGCGCCAGCGCCCGCCCAGGTGGTGGTGCTGATTCCCACGCTCAATGAAGTGGACAACATCAATCCGCTGCTTGACGCCGTGTCGCGCGTGCTGATCGCCGATGCAGCGCCGGCCCGGATCATGATTGTCGACGGCGGTTCACAGGACGGCACCCAGGCGGCGGTGCAAGCCTGGCGCGGGCCGGTGCCGGTGCAACTGGTCAATTCCGATGCCCATGCGGGTTTGGCGGGGGACATTCTGTACGGCTCAAGCCAGACCGACGCGCCGGTGGTGGTGGTGATGGATGCCGACTTGAGCCATCCTCCGGAGGCACTGCCGCGCTTGTACCGCCCGGTGCTGGCGGGGGAGCAGGACATGGTGATCGGCAGCCGCTATGTCGCCGGCGGTCGCACACCCAGTTGGCCGCGTTGGCGACGAATGCTTTCGCGCAGCGCCACCGCACTGGCGTGGCCGTTGGTGAACGTGAAGGACCCGATGGCGGGTTTCTTCGCCGTGCGCCGCGCGGCATTGGAGGAGCTGGGCGGGCAGGCGGCCGGGTTCAAAATCGCTTTGGAAGTGCTGGCGCGCAGCGATGATCGCCTGCGGGTCGCTGAGACTCCCATCACCTTCCGCGATCGGCAATTCGGCCAATCCAAACTGGGCTGGCGCGACACGCTGCATTACTTTCGGCAAACCTTGGCGCTGGCGGGCGGCGCCGTGGAGATGAGCACACTGCTGCGTTTTGTGTTCGTCGGCCTGCTGGGGCTGGGACTCGACCTGCTGGGGTTCACGACATTGACCGCGCTGGGCGTGGGCACGGTGGCAGCTCATCTGACGGCGTTTGGCCTGACCACCGTCAGCAATTACCTGCTGTGTACGCACTGGGTGTTTGCCCGCACCGCCCGCTTGTCACCCGAACCTCGCTGGCGGCGTTATCCCCGTTTTCTGGTGGTCAGTCTGCTCGCGCTCTTCCTGCGCGGGACGGTGCTTTCGACACTGATTGAGATTCTGCACTGGCGGCCGGGCAGCGCGATGTTGCTGGCGATTCTCGCGGCGGGGCTGGTCAACTTTGTCGGCGCTGCCTTTTTCGTGTTTCCGCCGGCGGTGGTGCGCAGCACGCCGGGCTTGCGCTGGCGGGTGCTGTCGTTGGCGCTGGTGGCGTACTCATTGCTGCTGCGGCTGAGTCTGGCGGGACTGGTCAACCTGCTGCCGGAGGAAGCGTACTACTGGCTGTACAGCCGACACCCGGACATTGGATATCTGGATCATCCGCCGATGGTGTCCTGGCTGATCGGGCTGAGCACGCTGCTGCTGGGCAAATCGGAGCTGGCGGTGCGCGGCCCGGCGCTGGTGCTATGGCTGGTGATGGCGGGATTCATCTATGCGCTGACGCGCCGGCAGTTCGACAAGAGCACCGCGCTGCGGGCACTGCTGTTGTGTGCGACCTTGCCGATCTATTTCCTGACCGGCCTGCTGATGACGCCCGACGCGCCGCTGTACGCCTGCTGGGCGGGCACGCTGTATTTTTCCTACCGGGTGCTGGTGGAGGATGAGCCGCGCGCCTGGTGGGGTGTGGGTTTGCTGTTGGGCTTGGGCTTGCTGTCGAAATACAGCATTGCGCTGCTGGGCATGTCGGGGGTGGCGTTCATGCTGCTGGATCGGCAGGCGCGGCGGTGGTGGTTGACGCCGTGGCCTTACGTGGCGGCGGTGCTGGCGGCAGTGGTGTTTGCGCCCGTGTTGCTATGGAACGCGGAGCATCAGTGGGCGTCATTTGCTTTTCAGGGCCCACGTCGCTGGTCGGGCGCGAGTGAGTTTTCGCTGCATCTGCTGCTGGGCGAGATGTTGCTGGTGCTGACGCCGCTGGGCGCGGTGGGGGCAGCGCGCTGGCTGTGGCCGGGGCGTTGGGGCGGCTGGCGCTTGAGTGGCGCGCTGCGGGGAATGGATCGTCGTCAGTTGTGGGCGTTGGTGTTCACGCTGGCGCCGCTGGCGGTGTTTGTCATGAACAGTCTCCGGCATGCACCGAAGATCAACTGGACCGGCCCGGTGTGGCTGGCGCTGCTGCCGCTGCTGGCGTGGAAAATGGGCTGCCCGCCGGAGACGGACGCCGCGCCCACGCGCGGCGACAGCGCCTGGTGGAAAGCCAACGCGCTGATGGTTCTGCTGCTGTTTGGCGCGGGGACGTACTTCATCGTGCTGGGTTTGCCGGGGGTGACGCCGTCGCGCTACATGCGCCTGCCGGTGGCGTGGCGCGAGCTGGGACAAGCAGTCGAACAGGTGGAGGAAAAGGTGGAAGCCGCCAGTGGGCATGAGCCGTTGCTGGCAGGTTTGGATAAGTATTTTCTCTCCAGCCAGATTGCGTTTTATGACCCGGACAACGATGGCGTTCCCGAGACGTACGGACGTGATCTGTTTGGCGGCAACAGCCTGATGTTCTCCACCTGGCAGCGGCCGGCGCAGGCGGTGGGGCGGACGATCATCGTGCTGGATTTCGATGCGAATGATCTGGAATCGCAGGCAGTGACGGGCCATTTTGCGCGGGTTTCGCCGGTGCAGTATGTGCCGGTGAACAAGCAGGGCCGACTGGTGGGGGGCTTCTATTACCGCGTGGGCTACGATTATCAGGAATAAGCCGCCGGGCTGGCGGACGGGTTGGGCGGCATGGTTGGTGTTGCGAATGGTTTTCGCTACACTTTTGCGCCCTGCCCGGCCGGTCTGCCGGAGCAGCCCGACCGCACACGACTTTGGGAGCGCCTGACATGAAGCTTGGTACCGCCTGTCTGCACGCCGGTCAATCGCCCGACTCCGCCACCAACTCGCGGGCCGTGCCGATTTACGCCACCACCAGCTACACCTTCAATGACACCGAGCACGCGGCGAATCTGTTCGCCCTCAAAGAGTTCGGCAACATCTACAGCCGGCTGATGAATCCCACGGTCGACGTGCTCGAAAAGCGCCTGGCGCAGCTCGACGGCGGAGCCGCGGGGCTGGCGTTCGCGTCCGGGCAGGCCGCCATCACCGCCGCCATCCTGACCATCTGCCACAGCGGGCAGAACTTCGTCTCCGCCACCAGCCTCTACGGCGGCACCTGGACGCTGTTTACCCAGACCTTCAAGTCGCTGGGCATCGAGGTCCGCTTCTTCGATCCGCATCACCCGGAAAAGATCAAGGACCTGGTCGACGAGAACACCCGGCTGGTCTACATGGAAGCGCTGGGCAATCCCAAGAACGACGTGCCCGACTACAAGGGCATCGCCGACGCCGCCCATGCCGCCGGCCTGCCGGTCATCTGTGACAACACCGTGATGACCCCCGCGCTGCTGCGCCCCATCGAGCATGGCATCGACATCGTGGTCTATTCCACCACCAAGTTCATCGGCGGCCACGGCGTGCACGTCGGCGGCGCGATTGTCGACAGCGCCAAGTTCGAATGGGCGAAGAACCCCAAGAAATGGCCGGAGTTCTGCGCTCCCGACCCCGCCTACCATGGCGCGATCTTCGAGGAAGCGCTGCGGCCGATCGGCAACATCGCCTACATCATCCACATCCGCACCCACTGGCTGCGCGACACCGGCGCCTGCATGAGCCCGTTTGCCGCCTTCCAGTTCCTGCAGGGTCTCGAGACGCTGCACCTGCGCATGCCGCGCCACTGCGAGAATGCCCTCAAGGTCGCCCAGTTCCTCGAAAAGCATCCCGCGGTGAGCTGGGTCAACTACCCCGGCCTCGCCGGCCACAAGGATCACGCCGCCGCCAAGAAGTTCCTGCCCTGCGGCCAGGGTGCGATTGTGGGCTTCGGCGTCAAGGGCGGCATGGAAGCGGGCAAGAAGGTGGTCAACAACTGCAAGCTCCTGAGCCATCTGGCGAACATCGGCGATGCCAAGAGCTTGATCATTCACCCGGCGTCCACCACCCACTCCCAGCTTTCCGAAGCGGACCAGAAAGCCACGGGCGTGGTGCCCGAATACATCCGTCTGAGCGTCGGCATCGAAGACGCCGATGACATCATGGCGGACCTCGATCAGGCGCTGAAGATTTCCCAGCAGTAAACTGACCTGCTGGAACGGTTCCCGGTTTCCCCCGCCGATTCCGGACGTGCGACGCTGCCCGGTCGCACGCCTGGAATGAGCTATGCTGTTGCGCCGGCCTGGCCGGCCGACAGGCTCACGGGCAGGGGAGAAATGTCATGACCACGTATGCCTTTCCCAAAGGCTTCGTCTGGGGCAGCGCGACCGCCGCTTACCAGATCGAAGGCGCTTACAACACCGACGGCCGCGGCCCGAGCGTGTGGGACACCTTCTGCAGCACGCCCGGTCTGGTGCACAACGGTGAATCCGGCAACGTCGCCTGCGATCACTACCACCGCTTCCGCGATGACATCAAGCTCATGGCGGACCTGGGTCTGAAGCACTACCGCATGTCCATCAGCTGGACCCGGGTGATGCCCCAGGGCACTGGCGCGGTCAATGACCCGGGCTTCGATTTCTACAAGCGCATGCTCGACTGCCTCGATGAGCATGGCATCATTCCGTGGATCACCCTGTTTCACTGGGATGGGCCCCAGGCGTTGGAAGATCGCTACGGCTCCTGGCGCAGCCGGCAGATGGCACATGATTTTGCCGACTATTGCACGCAGGTGGTCAAACGCCTGGGCGACCGCTGCTCGCGCTGGATCACGCTCAACGAGGTGATGTGCTTCACCCGCCTGGCGTATGTGCTCCAGGGCAAACCGATGAAGGCGCCCGCCACCATCGTCAAGCAGCAGCGCGACATCGAGCAGACCGTGCACCACGCCCTGCTGGCGCATGGGCTGGGCGTGCAGGCCATTCGTGCCGCGGCCCCGGGGGCGGGGGCGGGGGCATGCCAGGTGGGTATGGCGGACAACTGCGACATCTTCGTGCCGGTGACGGAAACGGAAGCTGACATCGCTGCCGCCATGAAAGCCTTTCGCCGGAGCAACGGCGGCATTCTCACTCCCATGCTCACCGGCAAATACGATCCGGGCTACCTTGCCGACCTGGGCGCTCAGGCCCCGCAGATTCAAGCCGGCGATGAAGCCACCATTGGTCAGCCCCTGGACTTCGTGGGCCTGAACATCTACACCGCCAGCTTCGTACAAGCCGCCGCCACCCCCACGGGCTACCAGCGGCTGCCGTTTACGCCCAACCATCCGATCATCAAAGCCCCCTGGCTGCTGATCATGCCGGAAGCCATTTACTGGGGGGCGCGCAGCATCGGGGAAAGCCTCAACCTCCCCCAACTGCCGATTTACATCACCGAAAACGGCTGTGCCGCCCCGGACCAGTTCGCCACGGATGGTCAGGTGTACGACACCGATCGGCTGATGTACCTCAAGGCTTACCTGCGCCATGCTCAGCGCGCCACCGCCGAGGGCTATCCCCTGGCGGGTTATTTCCTCTGGTCGCTGATGGACAACTTCGAGTGGCAGGACGGCTACGACATGCGCTTCGGCATTCACCATGTGAACTGGGAAACGCAAAAGCGCACGCCCAAGCTCACCGCCCGGTGGTATCAGCAGGTGGTGGCGCAAAACCGCCTGCTGTGAGGTTGCCGCTGCGCCTGGACGAGTCCCGACCGTGAGGGAGGGGTGCTTTGCGTTGCGTCCTGTCGGGGTGGCTGCGCCGCAACCCCATGCTGACGCGCGGGGCTCGTCAATCGCGGCACATGCGTTTGCGCTGGCGGGGGGGTTCGCATGGCGGGCGAAAAACGTTAGCATCCTGACATGAGCGCAGGCACGCCCGTTCCATCTGAATCCGACGTGTTCGACAGTTCCGACAGCAACCGCTCCGCCACGCCGTTGCGCTACGCCAAAGCCGCGCGCTTTGCCGGGCCGATCAAGCTGGAGAAGGGCGGCGAACTGCCGGAGCTGGTGGTGTCCTACGAAACCTGGGGCAAGCTCAACCGCCGCAAGAGCAATGCGGTGCTGGTTTGCCATGCGCTCTCGGGCGATTCCCATGCCGCCCGGCATGACCAGCAGGACGATCCCGGCTGGTGGGATCTGGTCATCGGGCCCGGCAAACCCATCGACACCGACAAGTACTTCGTCATCTGCTCCAACATTCTGGGCGGCTGCCGCGGCACCACCGGCCCCAACAGCATCCATCCGCAGACCGGCAAACGCTACGGCGCGGACTTCCCCGTCATCACCGTGGAGGACATGGTCGATGCCCAGCAGCGGCTGATCGCCCATCTGGGCATCACCCGCCTCCATGCCGTGGTGGGCGGATCGCTGGGCGGACATCAGACCCTCTGCTGGGCGACGCGCCATCCCAGACAGATCGCCCTCGCGGCAGTGCTCGCCTCCGGCCCGACCCTCACGGCGCAGGCTCTGGCGTTCGACGTGGTCGGCCGCAACGCCATCACCCGTGATCCCCATTTTCACGGCGGGCAGTACTACGACCATCCCGACGGCGGTCCGGCGGTCGGGCTGGCGCTGGCGCGCATGCTCGGGCACATCACCTACCTGTCGCCCGAAGCGATGAGCCGCAAGTTTGACCCCGACCGCTTCCAGCCGCGCGATGTCGCCAGCCAGTTCGAACGCAAGTTCTCGGTCGGTTCTTATCTGGCGCATCAGGGCGACAAGTTCGTCGAACGCTTTGACGCCAACAGTTACGTCAAGATCACCATGGCGATGGACCTGTTCGATCTGGCGGGGCCCCGCGACGACCTGGACGCAGCGCTCAAGCCGACGACCTGCCGCTTCCTGGTGCTGAGTTTCACCAGCGACTGGCTGTTTCCCGCGGCGCAATCGCGTGAGATCGTTGACAGCCTGATCGCGGACAACAAGTCAGTCAGCTACTGCAATGTCGCCAGTCCGGCCGGCCACGATGCGTTCCTGCTCGAAGACAGCTTCGACCGCTATGGCGAAATGCTGCGGGCGTTTCTCGCCAACCGATCGCATCTGGAAGATGAAGATGACGACGAGCCGGCGGGCAACCCCGCGAGCATCTTCCACAACAAACGCCTGGACTACGACCTGCTGCTGGAACTGGTCGAACCCGGCGCCAGCGTGCTGGACCTGGGCTGCGGCAACGGCGAGTTCCTGGCGCGCCTCGCCAAGCGCGGGCACAAACGCCTGCTGGGCGTCGAGCTTGAGGAATACGCCATCCTCGCCTCGCTGCGCAAGGGGCTGGACGTGGTGCAGTCGGACCTCAACGAAGGCCTGCCCGACTTCAATGACCGCCAGTTCGACTACGTGGTGCTGTCGCAGACCCTGCAATCGATCACCCGCACTGAAGGCATCGTGGATGAAATCCTGCGCGTCGGGCGGCGCTGCATCGTCAGCTTCCCGAACTTTGCGTATCACAAGATCCGCACCGCCCTGGCGCAGACCGGCCGCAGCCCCGCGAGCGAAACCGGCCTGCTGCATTACGCCTGGTACAACACGCCCAACCGCCGGTTCCTGAGCGTGCTGGACTGGCAGGAATTCTGCGCCAGCCGGAAAATCCGCATCCACCGCGAAATCTTCCTCGACACCGAGAAGAACCAGCAGGTGACGGAGGATCCGAACCTCAACGCCGACCTGGCGATCTTCGTCATCAGCCGGGATTGAACGCTCATTTAGCCCCCGCTCAATGGCCGGGGGAAAGTGACGCGCACATCTGTTACTGGCCACGCAGCATCAGTGCGTTCCCGCCGGCGCGCCCGCCGCCAGCACGCGTTCGGTGGTTTTGTCCTCGACCACATTGCCCGCCCAGTTCGCCAGGGGGTTGATGCCGCGCAGCATCATGCCCTGGGCGTTGCTGTGTTCGTGAGCTTTGCGGGTGGGGCGATCGCTGGGGTCGCGGAATTGCACCAGGACGGTTTTGCGGGCGCGATCCGAGCGATTGGGCCCGGAGCCGTGGATGGTCAGGTAATTGAAGAACACCACATCGCCGCGTTTGGCGAGGGCGGGGGTGGCGTCGTCAATGGGGTATTGCCGGGGATCGAGATACCAGTTCTGCACGCCGCCGTTGGGTTGCCGGTAGGGGGTCAAAGGTCCGTTGCGATGGCTGCCGGGCACGCAGCGCACACAGCCCATGGTTTCGTCGGTGTCGGTCAGGTGGATGATGCCTGCCGTCATGGTGTGCTGTTGGTGGGGGAAGTAGGGGTAGTCCTGGTGCATGGGGAACGCGCCGCCGTTGGCGGGGGGCTTCTGGAACAGTTTGGTGTGATGCAACTGCACGTTGGGACTGCCCAGCACGTCCGCCATGGCGCTGGTCAGGTGGTCATGCAGCAGCCAGCGGGTCCAGGCGGCGTCGTAGGCCTGCACATCATGGGTGTGCAGCAGGGTCATGGCGCCCAGGCTGTCTTTCCAGTCCCCCGCCCAGAGCACATCCAATTCCGCGCGGGCCGCCAGCCGGCGCTGCACCACGCCGTCGAATGCGGCCTCCAGTTCATCAAGTTCTGCGGGGGTGAACAAGCCGCTGACCACGAGAAAGCCATCGCGGCGGTACTGCTCAATCTGGGCGGGCGTCAACATGCATCATTTCTCCGAGCAACAGGGGAGGGAGGCGGGGGGGCGGAAACGGGTTGGTGTCGATCCGGACTGACGCCCGGGGGCAGGCAGGCCGGTATTGTCTGACCAGCGGTATTGTTCCGAGAATGCCGCGGATTACAATAGTCTGGAACCATGTATGAATGGTAAGGATTCAACAATGTCATCAGTACCACTGGGGGTGCTGCGCTGGCCGCTGGGGGCCTTGCCCCGGGTGATCCGGGCGGGCATCTATCCGTTGTCGGACCAGGGCTTCACGCACCACTATCACCAGGGTTCCAGCCACGCGCTGCATCTGTACGGCTACTTTGCGCAGATGCGTCACGGCGGCGTGGCGGTGAATCTGCAGCCGGGGGACTTCACGTTTTCCCCGCGCGGCAGCACCACCAGCTATCACCTGCCGCAGCCGGGCCAGCATTACTGCATCCATTTCGAACCCGCCCGGCGCAACGTCGCGCCTGACGTGGCGCTGCCGCTGCATGCGGCGCTGGGGCCGTGGCGCGAAGGAGCCGAACGCCGGGTGATGACCGTGGTGCGCCACCTCGCGGGAGCGGTGCCTGATGCGCATGCCCAGGCGGCGGCGTCCGCGGCGTTGCTGGAGTTGCTGCTGTGGATGGCGCGGCATCATCAGGCCCCCGGCGCGCCGGTCGCCGGGGCCCGGGCGGTGCAGGCGGTCGAACGCGCCGCCATGCTGCTGGAACGCCGGCTCGATGCGCCCCTGAATGTGCCGCAGCTGGCGCGTGAAGTGGAACTGAGTCAGAACTACCTTGCCCGCCTGTTTCGCCAGCGGTTTGGCATGACCATTCCCCGCTATTTCCTGCAACGTCGTATGCAGTGGGCCCGCGATCTGCTGTTGCTCACGGACATGCCCGTCGCCCGGGTGGCGGAGTATGTCGGAATGCCTGATCCGCAGCATTTTAATAAGCAATTCCGGCGTATCGTGGGACAAAATCCCACCTCGGTCCGGCGGGGATAAATGACGCTCATGCTGCAACTTGTGCTTGCCGCCGCAGCCTGTGCCCAGGCGTCAATTCGGGATGATTGCCCGGCAGGGGCTTGATTTGCGCGTCGGGTTGGTTATGCTCAAAGACATCAACTTGCTCTCTCTTCCCACCAGCACCGTTGCTTAACCGCGCGGTGCTGTTTTTATGTGCCCCGCGCCGTGAGCGTGTTGACCTGCCATCCGCTCTGCGCGTCCTTCGCTATGATGCCGCTCGGACGCGGAAACCTGTATGGCGCATACCTCCACCCAGCTTCGATTTGTCAGCGCCTTAAGCGATGCGTCGCTGACCGCCGACGCCCTGCGGCAGATCGAAGCGCTGCTGCGGCCGCAGCTCGCCGGCCCGGTCGATCTGGCGGTGGTGTTCGCCACGCCCGAGCACGCCGATCAGTTTGAGCTGATCCAGCGCTGCCTGACGGATCTGTGCGACCCGGCGCATACGCTCGGCTGCACCGCGGAAGGTGTGATCGGGGTGCGGCGCGAGGTGCAGCGCCGCGCCGGGCTGACGGTGCTGCTGGGCACGTTGCCGGGGGCGGAGTTGTTGCCGTTCAGCTACCTGAAGCTGGACTGGCCGGCGTTGCTGAGCGCTCCGGAGCAACTGGCGTCGAGCCTGAATCCGGATGAAGCCGACCTGCGCGGCATGATCATGCTGGCGGACCCGTTCAGCACGCCGACGGTGCGCCTGCTGCCCGCCTTGGGCGATGCGTTGCCGGGTGTGCCGGTGTGCGGCGGGATGGCCAGCGCCTTTCGGGAACCGGGCAAGAATCGCCTGCTGATTGATGGTGAAGTGCTGCGCGAAGGCGCGGTGGGGTTGACCATCGCCGGCGACGTGCGCGTGGACTGCACGGTCAGTCAGGGGTGTTTGCCGGTGGGGCGGCCGCTGGTCATCACCAAAGCCCGGCGGCATGTGGTGCAGGAGCTGGGCGGGCGCCCGGCGGTGCGCGTGGTCGCGGACCTGCTGCATGAGCTGGAGCCGGCGCAGCGGCAACTGGTGGAACGCAACGGCCTGCTGGTGGGGCGGGTGCTTAATGAATATCAGGACCGCTTCGGCCGGGGCGATTTTCTGATTCGCAATGTGCTGACCATCGACCACGACGCCGGCTACCTGGCGATCAATGACCCGCAGGTGCGCGTGGGTCAGACGGTGCAATTCCACGTGCACGATCGCCACACCGCGCTGGATGACCTGCGGCTGCTGCTCGATGGGCAGCGTCTGCACGGGCCGGCTTCGGGCGCGCTGCTGTTCTCCTGCAGCGGGCGCGGCGATCGCCTGTTTGGTCAGCCGCACCAGGACGCCAACCTGGTCGCCGACGCCCTGGGACAGGCGCCGCTGGCGGGCTTTTTCGCCGGGGGAGAGATCGGCCCCATCCAGGGCCAGAACTATCTGCACAGCCACACCGCCTGCCTGATGGCGTTTCGTTCCGTCAGTGCCGAAGCGGAATAACCGGCGCGCTGGTTCCGCAGCCCGGCGCCGGCTTCACGCGGCGTAGCTGCAGGTTTTACCCGGCGCAAACGGCGCCCGCCGGCCCCGCTACAATTGCCCCTCATGGCCACCCAGCCCGCTCCCACGCCCCGGCAGGAAGACTCGCTCAAGGAAACGCTTGAGTCGATCGTCATCGCCTTCGTGCTCGCCTTCGTCTTCCGCGCGTACGTGGTCGAAGCTTTCGTCATTCCCACAGGCTCCATGGCGCCCACTCTGCTGGGCCAGCATGTGCGCGTGACCTGTGAGCAATGTGGCTACACCTTCAAAGCCGACTGGCCCCAGGAAGGCCGAGCCTCCACCACCGACGGCAAGCAGATTCTGGTGCCCCTGCAGAAGCCGGTGGAGGTGATCTGCCCGATGTGTCACTTCCCCAATGTGATGCCCGGCTCCACCACCAAAGGCGAACCCCGCGCCTGGCCGCGACATGGCGATCGCATTCTGGTGCACAAGTACATCTACAGCCTGCACGAGCCGACGCGCTGGGATGTGGTGGTGTTCAAGAACCCACAGAGCCCGGAGGATAATTTCATCAAGCGGCTGGTGGGTCTGCCCGGCGAGGAACTGTTCATCATCGACGGCAATGTCTACATTCGGCCGCTCGACGCCGGCGCGGAGAGTTGGCACATCGCCCGCAAGGCGGATCGGCTCAAAGTGCAGCAGGCGGTCTGGCAACCGGTGTTCGACAGCGCCTATCTGCCGATGGACCTGGGCCAGCCGTCCCGCCAGCGGATGGATCAGGTGGGGCAGATGCATCCGTGGCAAAACCCCTGGGCTCCCGACCAGCCCGAGCATTGGCGGATCGCCGGCCGCCGCAGCTACCGCTACGACCTCGCCAGTGCCGGCACGCTGCATTTTGACTTCCTCCGCGCGGTCGAAGGCACGGCGGTCCCGGGTTATGGGCCGATGGCGTTCTATCCTTTCAACCAGTTCCGCCCCAGCGACGCCCATGAAGCAATCGAGGATGTTCGCCTCTCCGTCCGGTTCCTGCCGCAGACCACGGGCCTGGCGGTCACGCTGCAAACCACCAGTCGGCTCGACCAGCCGGACAGCGCCGCTCCAGACCTGACGCTGCGCGCCAGCATCGACGCCCAGGGCGCCGCGCGGCTGGAAGCCGTTGACGCCCAGCATCAGGTTCGCCTGCTGGCGCAGGGACAGACCCAACCGCTGCCGGTCGGAGTCGCCACCCCGGTGGAGCTGTGGTACGTCGATCAGCAGGCCTTGCTCTGGGTCAATGGCGAAATCATCTGCCAATGGCGCTTCGAACTGCCGCTCGACACGTTGCGCCGCCGGCCCCCGCCGCAGGCGTATCCGCAACTGAGCATCGGCGTCAGCGGCGCTCCGGTGGAATTGCTGGGCGTGAAAGTCGATCGTGACCTCTACTACTCCGCCAGCACCGGAACGCTTGCTGCCCCCGGCCTGGGCACGCTGCTCAAACGCGACAACCTGCGGCTGGGGGAACCAGTTCGCATCAACCCCGACCGCTTTTTCTGCCTCGGTGACAACTCTCCCTCCAGCAACGACGGCCGATTCTGGTCCATGGTCGATGAATGGGTCCGCCATCGCTATTTCCACGCTGGCGAACAACAGGAAGGACTCGTCCCCCGCGAGCTCATGATCGGCCGGGCGTTCTTCGTCTACTTCCCGGCGCCCCTGGCGTGGCAACCGACCGGCCGGGCGTTTGTCCCCAACTTCGGCGAGCTGCGCTTTATCCATTGAGCACCCAACCCAGGGGGACGCAGCTAACTATTGACTAACGGTCTGGTTACAGCGTCCCCGTGTACCTTATCCACATCGGGGAAAACCATGTCCGACCTCCGATGCAGCAGCGCGGCGACACAAGAGAGATATATACCTGCTTATAGGTCCGTCTGTGACGCCTTGCTAACCAACTCATCTGTAACAACTTGTGATGGTTGGTCGCTGTGCTGGGCACTGCTTCCCCTCTGGGGTGGGGCTGCTGCAGGAAGCACGCCTGGACGGTTGTCAAGTAGGCTGAACCCATTTCAACACCTTTTCCACACGTTTATCGATTGGCCTGAAACGGCTACGTGTTTCGCGGAGCCCCGCTGATGTTCGTTTCCTGTGAGAGTCGCCACGGCGTGCAGTGGTTTGAATCCACCGTGCTGCGCCGCTGCGGCGTCACGCACGGCTTCTCCACCCGCCGCGGCGGCGTCAGCACCGGCTGCCACGCCAGCTTGAACCTTGACGCCCCGCGCGCCCAAGCCGGCGACGATCCCACCCATCTGCAGGTCAACCACCAACGCTGGCTCGATGCGCTGCAACTGACGGAGCGCCAGCCCCAGTTCCTGCGTCAGGTCCACGGCGCAGTCGTGATCGAGGCCGGAGCCGCCAACTGCCATGAACGGCCCAGCGCTGACGCAGCCTGCAGCGCGCTGCCCGATCATCCTGTGGCGGTGCGCGTGGCGGACTGCGTTCCGGTGCTGGTCAGCAGCTCCGATGGTCAGGTGGTCGCGGCGGTGCACGCCGGCTGGCGCGGGTTGGTGGCGGGAGTGATCCCCCAGACGCTGGCGCTGCTCGCCGAGCGCTGGCAACTCACCCCCTCCCGGCTGACAGCCGCAGTGGGCCCGTGCATTCAGGCGCCGCAGTACGAGGTGGATCAGGACGTGGCGGAGCAATTTCAATCCGCGGATTTAGCAGCTGCGGTCGAGCGCCAGCATGGTCCCAAACCGCATGTGAACCTGTCCGCCGCGGCCGCGCTGCAGCTTACTCGCGCCGGCATGCCTGCTCCACAGGTCGATGTCGCCCAGCTCTGCACCTTCAGCCAGGAAGACCTGTTCTTCAGCCATCGCCGTGATGCGGCACGCCTGGGCGGCGCCGGCCGACTGCTGGCGATGATTGCCCCGCGCTGAGCGCCAGCGCATCTGGATGATCAACCCGTGCTGACGGATCACCGGGCGTCAGGGCTTGCTGTTGCCCACCTGTTGGCAGTGCATGCTCTTCGCCCCTGAAGGGGGCGCAGGCAAGTAGCCACGAGTGGAGCGCAGCGGAACTCGTGGAAAAGAGCGCATTTGCATGTCCTCACCCCGGCAGGGGTGAAGGAAGCTTCCGCCGTCCCTCCGGGACGGATCGGAATCAAGCGCGCTCGTCAACCACGGGTTT
>CAZSBB010000025.1:58590-97152 GCA_964605235.1 uncultured Phycisphaeraceae bacterium | reverse complement strand
CGCAAGGGGTTAACGCGGCTGGCGCATAAAGTTGTGACGCTTCGGGCTCGTTGGGCGTCTTGCCTTGACGAGCCGGAAGCGTGAGCGACGGGCTACGTGCTCGGCGTCGTTTCATTCCACTTCTGCACCCACAGCGTCCGGACGCCGACAAGCCAAACCGTGACCCGCAACAGGTGGTTCCTGAAACAGTGCGTCAGGCCACGCCCTGCCCCTCGCTGACGCTTCGGGCTCGTTTTTGTGCGGACAGCTCAGTCCAGCCCCGCCAACTGGCGCGCCTGCTGAAACACCGCCAGCAGCATGGGTTTGGTCAGGCGCCCGGTGAAAGTGTTCTGCTGACTGGGGTGATATGCCCCCAGCAGCCACCGCCCATCGGGCAGCTCGGCGGCAGCGCCATGGGCGAAGGGATAAGCGCTGAGCTTGTCCACCCAACCCTGCCGCTGACCATGGCGCAGCAGCGCGTCCTGAGCAATGCGCCCCAGACACACGAACACCTTGAGCTGCGGCAGCAGGGCGATGGTGCGGTCGAAATATTCGCTGCAGTTAGCCAGTTCATCGGGCAGGGGTTTGTTGCCTGGCGGAGCGCAGCGGCCGGCGGCGGTGATGAGCGCGTGACGCAGCGTCAGGCCATCGTCCTGCGCGACGGAAGTGGGTTGATTCGCCAGTCCCGCCTGATGCAGCACGTCGTACAGGAAATCGCCCGAGCGGTCGCCGGTGAACATCCGGCCGGTGCGGTTGGCGCCGTGTGCGCCGGGCGCCAGGCCGACGATGAGCATGCGGGCGTCGGGGTCGCCGAAGTTGGGCACGCCGCGCCCGTGGTAGGTTTGTCCGCGATAGCTGGCGCGGGGGTGCTCGGCGGTGGCGCGGCAGTGGGCGACCAGCCGGGGGCAGCGGGTGCAGGCTTGCACCTGTTCATCAAGATGCCGCAGCGCCAGCCGGCGCGCCCGGGGGGTGCTCATGCGTCATCCACTTCCAGGTCCACGTCTTCATCGAGCAGACCGACCTGCCGGGCTTGCTGCGCCAGCAGGCGCAGGGAACGGCGGCCGACGTCGCCCAGGTCGGCGGTGGCGTCGTTGACGTACAGGTCCACATGCTGCATGAGCACGCGGTCGCTGAACTCCTGGGCGTGTTGACGCATCTGCGGAAAGGCGGAAGTGGGGTCCGCCCGCGCCACCTGCAATGAGGCGCGAATGGCTTGCGTCACCTGTCGGCGCACGTCAGCGCCCACGGCGCGGCGGGCGATGATGCCCCCGAGCGGCAGCGGCGCGCAGGTGGCGCGTTCCCAGCATTCGCCCAGGTCCTGCGCCAGATGCAGGCCGTGGTCGGCATAGGTGAAGCGGCCTTCGTGAATGACCACGCCGAAGTCCGCTTCGCCGCGCGCCAGGGCGGGCATGATGGCGCTGAAAATCACGTGGGTGGGAGCGGGGCCCTGGGGACAGAACAGGTGGTAGAGCAGGGTGGCGGTGGTCCAGGCGCCGGGGCAGAGCACACGATCGCCCGCGCCGGGGATTCGGCCGCGTGCCTGGGGACTGCTCAGCAGCAGAGGCCCGACGCCAAAGCCCAGGGCGGCGCCGACCGGCAGCACGACATAGTCGCGCGCCAGCTTGAGGGCGGCATGAAAGCTGGCTTTGGCGACATCGAACCGGCCGGCGCGTAAGCCTTCGTTGAGCTGCTGCACATCGCCGAGGGTGAAATGCAGCGGCGGGGCGGGGACGCGCTGTTCGAGCAGCGCGGCAAAGGTGTAGGTGTCATTGGGACACGGGGAAATGCCGATTTCCAGCGGCGGAGTCTGCGCCATCACAACCTTTCTCCCAGCCAGGGCCACAGTGCTTGGCGCACCGCCATGAGGGCGTCGGCGCTGCGCCATTGCGCTTTGTCGCGTTGCCCCACCACATTACTGATGCCGCGCACACACAGCAGCGGCAATTGGGCCTGGCGGGCGGCGAGCGCCACCGCGTAGGCTTCCATCTCCTCCACGACCGCCTGGGGAAAGGCGGCCCGGCGTTGGGCGGCGACCTGCGGACTGGCCGACGCAGCGGTGACCGTCAGCAGCGGCACGCTTGGACAGTTCGCCAGTTCCGGGGGGGCTGGCGCCAGGGACACGGTCGCCGGTCCGACGATCTGCTCGGGCAACCCCAGGCGGGCAGCGGGGGCAATGTCCAGTTCTTCCGCGAGTCCTACTCCCCAGAGGCTGACCTGGTTGCCGAGCACCACGGAGCCGACGGGCGCGCGGGCGGGATCATACGTGCCGCCGATCCCCGCGAGAATGCAGAGTTTGACGTCAGGCAGCGCCAGCATCTGACGCACAGCGCCGATCCCCGCCAGCACCGGGCCGAACCCGCAGGTCGCCAGATGCACCCGTGCGGACCAGCCGTCGCCGAGCCCCGCCAGTTCCAGCGCGGTGGGGGTGAGCAGCAGAATGTCAGGGGCAGTGGGCATGGTGAATGCGGAAGAATTTTTTTGCCACAGATGAACACGGATGAAGAGCGGGTGGATTGGGAGATTTGTTGATGTGGAATTGACCGTTGAGCGTGTGCTGGCGCGGGCTCAGTCACCCAGATCCTGATCGTTTCAAATCTCCAAATCTCAAATCAACAAATCTCCAAATCCACCCGCTCTGCATCTGCGGACATCTGCGTTCATCTGCGGATAACCATTCTTCAATGCTCGCGCTTGAGCAGTTCCAGCGTGCGCAGCAGCGCCGCGACGCTCCACGCCTGGGCGACGCAGCCGGCCGGTTGGTGGGGCGGGGCGGCTTCGTGGATTTCATACAACTGCCCCACGCCCGGCTCCTGCAGGAAATGACGCAGCGGAGCCAGCGTCTGACGCACTTCATCCTTCGCGCTGGCGCTGAACCGCCCCACGCGCAGCACCGCTTCACAATACGGCCCGATCAGCCACGGCCAGACCGTGCCCTGATGGTACGCCCCATCCCGCTCAAACGGCCCGCCGCGGTAGTGGGCGTGGTACTGCCCGTCCTCCGGCGCCAGCGTGCGCAAGCCATACGGCGTGAGCAGGTGCTGTTTGACGGTCTTGAGCACCAGCCGCTGCTTGGTCTGCGGGATGGGGGAATAGGGCAGCGCCGCCGCGAAAATCTGGTTGGGACGAATGGCATCGCCGGGGTGGTCCACCCCTTCGCCATCGGTCCACACATGATCGCGCAGGCACTGTGTCTGCTCGTTCCAGAACACCTTGAGGAACGCGCGTTTGATGCGCTGGCTGAGCTTGTGATAGTGGTTGCTCAGTTGGCGGTCGGTGGGTTTGAGCAGCGCGCTCATGCCGCACAGCGCGTGATACCACAGGGCGTTGATTTCAACCGCCTTGCCGTGGCGCGGGGTGAACACCACGTCGTTGCACTTGGCGTCCATCCACGTGAGCTGGGTGTGCTCGTGGCCGGCGGTGACCATGCCGTCGCCGGCGACGCGGATGTCGCAGTCAGTGCCGCGGATGTAGTTGTCGATGATCGAGCAGATGGCGGGCGACAGCCATTGTTCCCAGGCATCGTAGTCATTGGTGGCGTCGAGATAGCACATGCCGGCGTGGATGAACCACAGGCTGGCGTCGACGGTGTTGTAGTGGGCGGCCGATTCATCCTGATCGTCAAAGCGATTGGGCACCAGTCCGTTGCGGATGGCGGCGGCGAAGGTGCGCAGGGTGTCGCGGGCTTCATCGAACCGGCCGGTGGTCAGGAGCAGGCCGGGCAGGGCGATGAAGGTGTCCCGGCCCCAGTCGGAGAACCACGGATAGCCGGCGATGATGGTGCTCAGCGTCTTGCCGCCGATGGTGCGGGTGACGAGGAAATCATCGCTCGCCAGCGCCAGGGCGCGGGCTTCATTGTCGTCGGCGGTCATGGGGTTGAGCCGCTTGGCGATGGTTTCCAGATGGCCATGGCGGGCGTCCCGGCCGGTGCGGGAGCGGGTGGGTTGCTCGCCCAGGGAGACGGTCAAACGCACGCGCGTGACCGGGCCGGGGGCACAGGGCAATTCGAACCGGCCGGGTATGAAGTTGTCTTCGATGTGGTCGAGCCCGCGCCGGCGTTCCTGCTCGAAGTACAGGTTGTACCACCAGTCCGCGTTGGGAGTGAAGGTCATGCCCGGCGCGGACAGCCGCACCGCGTTGGCGCCGTCGCGCCGCACCACGCAGGCTTCGCCTTCCGCCAGCGTTTCAAACTGCGGGCCATGGGCTTGCCGCAGCAGGCTGTGGAAATCGCGCAGCGTCAGCATGGGGCTCAGCCGGAGCACCGCGGTTTCGTTTTCCGCCAGTCCCGCGACCTGGTACTCCAATACCGCCGCCTGCTGGCGCCACGGCAGACTGAGCGTGCGCACGAACTGAATATGCGCATGCTGGTACACCCAGGTGACCGCCATTCCGCGGTCGAAGCGCCGCAGCAGTTGCAGACCTTGCGGGGCGTAGACCACGGCATCGTTGCTGTCATGGAACTGACAGGTGGCGAACTCCGCCACACGCTTGCCGACCGGGCTGGTGATTTCCAGTTGTTCGAGCATCTGGTTGAGCGCGACAATGCGGCCGACGGGCGGATGCGTCGCGGCAATCAGCAGGCCGTGGTACCGCCGGGTGTTGACCCCCGGCAGCGTGCCCATGGCGTAGGCCCCGCTGCCATTGGTCAGCAGCCATTCGCGCTCGAGGTGCTCTAACTCATCCCCCGCCAGTTGCACGTGATGGGTGGTCCAGGCATTAGTCATGGCCGCAATTTAACATGGGTTGGATCAGAAGGAGAACCCCATGGCTGGAGCACGCCGGGAAAAGTGGACCAGCGGATTGCCGTTGCGTTACCACACCCCAGCAACCTGGGCCACGCTCGCGCTCGCCGACGCCAACGCGTTGCTCAACGACCACGCTCATCTGGAAAAGAAGGCGGCCGCCAACGCGCTGGACCTGCTGCACCGCTGGCCGGAGGCCCAGCCCCCGCCGGCGTGGGTCGCGGCGCTCACCGCCATCGCCCGCGATGAAATCGAGCACCTGGCGACCGTCACCCGCCTGCTCGCCAAGCGGGGTGGTTCCTTCCACCGCGTGCATCGCAACGACTATGCCGCCGCCTTGCGCCAGCAGGTGCGTCTGGGGCGGGGGCCGGCGGAACTGGTCGATCGCCTGATGGTCTCCGCGCTCATTGAAGCCCGCAGTTGCGAACGCTTTGAACTGCTGATGGCGTGTCCGGAAGCCCCCGCGCCGCTGGCGAAGCTGTATGCCGGGCTGTGTGCGTCGGAAGCGGGACATTACCGCGTGTTCATCGAGCTGGCGCAGACGATTCTGCCGACGCCGCAGGTGCAGCAGCGGTGGGAGCAATGGCTTGACTGCGAAGCCCAGATCATCGCGCGGCAGTCACCCGGCCCGCGCATGCATGCCGGCGCGCCGCCGGGTTGAGCGGGGCGAGTGGTTTAACCCCGACGCCGGCATCATGCCTGCACCCGGTGGCTTAATCCGACTCTCGATGTCGTTGCTGTCGCCGCTGACCTTGCCGCACGCGCGCGGGTGCTGGTGAGGACGTAGCTTCACGCAGGCACGCGGGAATGTCCGAGCGTCCGCCGCGCTGGTAATCCGCCAGCAGGTCACGGTTCACGTCTGCTTCATCCTGTGCCAGCACGCCGGTCAGGTATTCATGCAGCAGGGCGGTCAGGCGGGTCAGCGCGATGCCGCTGCTCTGGCCCACCTGTGCGTACAGCCAATCGGCAAAGCGCAGGAAGCCGACAAACGGCGTGACCTGCTCCGCGCCCGGTCCGGGACGCCACAACCGCGGCGTACACAGCAGAAAATTGCCGCTGTTGGCGAGCAGATCCCAGTAACGGGCGAAGCGGCGCAGGCGGGCCATGCTGGCGAAGTCGATCAGCTTCGTCTGCAGGATTTCATACGCCGGCTGCGGGCTGTAGACCATCTCCCACGCGCTGTCATGCCGGACAATCGGCGTCCCCCGCAGCCGCTTGAGCATGCCCACCTGAATTTCCTGTGGCCCCAGCGCGACCAGCTCATCAAACCCGCGCCCGAACGATTCCACATCCTCGCCCGGCAAACCCACGATCAGGTCCGCGTGAATGTGCACGCCTGTCTGCTGCCGCAGGAAGGTCAGGTTGTCGCGCACCTTCGCATAGTCCTGCTTGCGGCTGATGAGCTGCGCCACCTGCGGATTGAACGTCTGAATGCCCACCTCAAACTGCAACGCCCCGGCGGGGAAGCGCGTGATCGGCTCCCGCAGCGCGTCGGGCAGCCGATCGGGAATCATTTCAAAATGCAGGAACAAGCCCGGCTCATAGCGTGCCAGAAAGAACTCCAGAATCGCCCGGCCCGTCTGCAGGTTCAGGTTGAAAGTGCGGTCGACAAACTTGAACTGCCGCAGCCCGCGCGCCAGCAGGCGCTCCATCGCCGCCAGGAAATCTACCAGCGGAAACTGGCGCACCGGCACATCCAGTGAGGACAGACAGAACTCGCAGCGGAACGGGCAGCCGCGCGAGGCTTCGACGTACACCACGCGCTGGGTCAGATCGCGCTGGTCGTACAGCTCATAGGGCAGCGCCACGTCGCCAGTGCTCAGCTCCGGCAAGTCGGCGGCAATCACCTTCTGCAGCGGCGGACGCCCATCGAGCACGCGCTGGCACAGGTTGGCGAACGCCAGATCGCCTTCGCCGGTGATGACGAAGTCGGCCGTGTGGGCGATCGGCTGCTCCTGCGTTTCATAGCTCACCTCCGGCCCGCCCAGCACGATGGCGACCTCTGGCGCCACGCGCTTGAGCTCCGCGGCCAGCCGGGTCGCCAGTTCCACGTTCCAGATGTAAACCCCCAGCCCGACCACGCGCGGGCGCTGCCGGAGGATGGCTTCGAGAATGTCCACCGACCGCTGATTGATGTCGAACTCCAGCAGTTCCGCGCGGGGACGCAGCGGGCCGAGGTTCGCCAGCAGATAGCGCAGCCCAAAGGCAGCATGGGCATAGCGGGCGTTGAGCGCAACCAGCAGGATATCCGCCATAGCGTGCAGTGTAGCCACGGGCAGGCATCTCGCCTTGTCTGGGCAACGAGCCCGAAGCGTAAGCGAGGGGAAGGGCGCACAGCCGTCGAATGATTTGCGAACCAGCCGAAGATGCTCGGGCGACCACGCGCCCTGCCCGTCGCTCACGCTTCCGGCTCCATTGGCTGCCATTGCACCCCCCCGCCCGGGGCGGTAGCATTTTTACTTTTCCCCCACGTTGGAGAAGCCCCACAGGCTGCTGGGCCATGCAGGAGACGATCAACAAGGCGGCGGCACTCGTCGAAGCCCACCAATACATCCGCTCGTTCGCGGGCAAGGTGGTGGTGGTCAAAGTCGGCGGGTCGATCATGGACGAGCCGGCGGCGCTGGCGAGTCTGATCAACGACATCTGCTTCATGGCGGCTGTGGGCTTGCGTCCGGTGATCGTCCACGGCGGGGGCAAGGGCATCACCGCGGCGATGAACCAGGCGGGGCTCGAAGCCGTCTTCGTGCAGGGCCGGCGGTACACCGATGAGCGCACGCTGGCGATTGCCGAGCACGTGCTGGTCAACGACATCAACAAGGGCATCATCGAGCAGATCCGCACCAACGGGCACAAGCCCATGGGTCTGCATTCCCTGGCGAGCTGTGCCGTGTTCGGCAAGCGGATGTTCCTGGAAGTGCCCGACGAGAACGGCGGCAAGCCCCGGCGGGTGGACATCGGCTTCGTCGGCGAAGTCACCTGGGTCAACGGTGATCTGCTGCGGGCGCTCACCGAAGCGGGCTACATTCCCGTGATCGCCCCCATCGCGCGCGATCAGGCGGGCGGCAAGCTCAACATCAACGCCGACAGCGTGGCGGGGCATGTCGCCGCAGCCGTCAAAGCCGAGAAACTGGTGCTGGTTTCCGACACCCATGGCATCCGCACCGGCCACGAAGCTGACAGCCTCGCATCCCACATCAGCCGCAGCAAGATCGACGAGTTGATCGCCGCCGGCATCATCAGCGCGGGCATGTTGCCCAAGGTGGAAGCCGCGCTGACCGCCCTGGACGCGGGGGTCAGCAAGGTGCATATCATTGACGGTCGGCTGCCCCATTCGTTGCTGCACGAGATTTACACGACCGAAGGCATTGGGACGGAAATCGTCAGCGGGTAACACCGCCTGACCGTCCGGTTTCCTTTTTCTCACGGAGCCGGCGGCTCCCGGAGAGAGAGGGTTATGCCATGCGTCATTTCATTTCCATCGCCGAAGCCCAGGTCGACTGGCTCAGCGCCATCTTTGATCAAGCCTTCGAGCTGCGCACCGCCCGGCAGCAGGGCCAGTCCCGCCGTGAGGTGCTGGCGGGCAAAACCCTGGCGGTGATCTTTGAAAAACCCAGCCTGCGCACGCGCGTCAGCTTCGAACAGGCGATGAACGAGCTGGGCGGCCACGCCATCATCCTCGGCCAGCAGGAGATCGGCCTGGGTTCGCGCGAAGCGCCCCAGGACGTCGCCCAGGTGCTCGGCGGCATGGTGCAGGGCATTGCCGCCCGCGTGTTCGACCACCAGCGGCTGCACGACCTCGCCCAGTACAGCGGCGTGCCGGTCATCAATGCCCTGAGTGATTACTCGCACCCCTGTCAGGCCCTGGCGGATGCGATGACCATGATGGATGAGTTCGGCCGGGACCTCAAGGGCCGCACCCTCGCGTTCATCGGCGACGGCAACAACGTCGCCCGCAGCCTGGCGACCCTCTGCGGCAAGCTGGGCATGCGCTTCATCCTCGCCAGCCCGCCGGGGTACGAACTGGAGCAGGCCTTCGTCGACCGCATCATGTCGCAGGTGCCCGACATGAGCTTCGATCTGGTGCGCGATCCAACCGACGCCGTGCGCGCCGCCGACGTGGTCTACACCGACACCTGGGTTTCCATGGGCGAGGAAAGCCAGGCCGCGCAGAAGGTCAAAGCCTTCGCCGGCTATGCCGTGGATGAAAAACTCATGCGCTGCGCCCCCAAGCACGCCATCGTGCTCCACTGCCTGCCCGCCCATCGCGGCTACGAAATCAGCGATGCGGTGATGGACGGCCCGCGCAGCCGGGTGTTCCCCGAAGCCCACAACCGCCTGCACGCGCAGAAGGGTCTGCTGGCGCTGCTGCTGAATCAGTAAGAAAATACCTCAATACTCACCACCGCGGCGCCGCGAGAGCTGTCTTAACGAGCCCGAAGCGTGAGCGAGGGGAAGGGCGCACAGCGGTCGAATGATTTGCGAACTTGCCGAGGATGCTCGGGCGACCGCACGCCCAACCCGTCGCTGACGCTTCCGGCTCGTTGATGGAAGGAAACCGCCGACACGGGCGCCGCGAGGGCTGTCTTAACGAGCCCGAAGCGTGAGCGAGGGGAAGGGCGCACAGCGGTCGAATGATTTGCGAACTTGCCGAGGATGCTCGGGCGACCGCTCGCCCTGCCCGTCGCTGACGCTTCCGGCTCGTTCATTCTGAGCCGGTGCGGGCAGGTTCGGATCCACCAGAACACCCCAAGCAAGCAGCAGAAGCCAAACGATCCGCAGGATTACCGCGCATGCTCGGTGAGCCTTGCTCGGTGATCTCTGTGTCTTTGTGGTGAAATTCTTTGTCGGAACTGCCGCCGCGTTGGCTTTACGCGATCAGCCCGCGCCCCGTCTGCGGAAACGTCACCTCCAGCCACACCGTATCGCTGTGCAGCCGGACCTTGGCGTCGTTCATGTTTGCCGGGATCAGCAGCGTCTGCCCGCGCGTAAACGCCACGCTGGGGGTGTCGTCCGCCAGCGCGATTTCCCCACCGCCCTGCAGCACCATCCACACCGCCGGCTGGTCATAGGGCAATTCCTGCTCGTAGCCTTCGCTCATGCGCACCTTCTCGATGCGAAAGTGCTCGCAGTCCACCAGCTTGCTCACCGCGGTGAACACCCCGGCAATGTGCGTGCGCTGCTCGTGATGACTGCTGGTGACCGACTCGAACTGGATGCACGCCAGCGCCTGCTCGACGTGGAGCTGCCGCTCGGTGCGGCCCCAGTCGAACACGCGAAACGTCGTGTCGCTGGGCGTCTGCACTTCCGCCACCAGAATGCCCGCCCCCAGCGCGTGGCACGTCCCGCTGGGCAGGTAATGGCAGTCGCCCGCCTTCACCGGCACCGCCTGCAGGCACGCCACCACCGCCTGCGGGTCGTTGGCTTGCAGCGCCTGCCGCAGCGTGTCAGCAGTCACGCCCGGCCTCATCCCTTTGTAGATCACCGCGCCGGGCTGAGCCGCCACGATGTACCACGCTTCGCTCTTGAGGAACGCCTCCGGGTGCGCCGCGGCATAGGCGGCGCTGGGATGCACCTGCACGGACAGGTTTTCCGCCGCGTCGAGAAACTTCACCAGCAGGGGGAAGCCGCCTTCAGGGCTGAGCGTGAGTCGCCCCAGCAGCTCCGGGCCGTATTCGCTGATGACCTGTCCGAGCGTGCGCCCGCGCAGCGCGCCGTTGGCGATGACGCTGCGCTCGGCGCCGCCGCCGCCGCCGGAGACGGACGTCTGGGCGAGGTCCACCAGCTCCCACGATTCGCCGATGCGCGTGCTCGCGTCGCCGGGCAGTTGCCGGCCCAGTTGTTCCAGGGCGCGACCGCCCCAGACTTTTTCCTTGTAAATCGGAGTGAATTGCATCGGGTACAGCGCCGGCTTGCTCATCGGGGTCATCTCCAGGTTCGCCGGCGGCGGTGGCCGAGGGCGTCCGGGGCGTATGGTAACGCGATGCGCCCGATAAACAGTTGAACGCGCCGGGGCGGCGGAACGCGGCGGGAGAAAATTCGCCGGGTTGCCCAAACCATCCTGGCGGCATAAAGCCCCTGGTGATTTGTGCCGATCTTGCCACCAAGCGAATGTCCCCGATCACTTTCCGCAATTCGACTCCCACCCTGGCGCCGTTGACGCATCCGCGGCGGTCGCTGGTCCGCCGCGCCACGATGGGCGCGGTGTTGTTGACCGTGCTCGCCATCGCCGGCTGCGCGTGGTTGTTCAACAGTCTGACCGCCCGGGCCCTGGCGCGGACGCATGAAGACCATGTCCGGATGCTCGGGCAGATGGTCGCCGCCGCCCTGGTGGATGACCCCGCGCAGGCGCTCGACCAGCGCGCCAGCCGGGTGCTGGACCTGCTGACGTATGAAACCCATCTGGCGTTTGTGGCGGTGATGGATGAGCGTGGGCAACTGCTGCACCGGCGCAACGCCGACGCCGCCGCCTGGTCGGCGCACGAGCGCTGGCGCGCCGCCCATGACGAGCAACTGGAAAGCAACCAGAGCGTGAGTGTGCCGCTGGATCGGCGCGGGGAGCTGGTCGCCTATCGCGTGCCGGTGTGGGATCCGCCGCTCAATGATGAGCAGGCTCAGGCCGCCGGCGCGGCGCGCACCTTGCGCGGCTATGTGGTGCTGGCGCTGCGCGAGCCCAACCTGCCGCGCACGCTCGGTTACCTGCGCGCCGGACAACTCACCGCCGCGGCCGGCATCGCCCTGCTGGTGGCGCTGCTGACGCCGTGGATCACCCGTCGCTGGCTGCGTCCGCTGGACGACCTGCTGCTGGCGACCCAGATGCTCAGTCATGGCAAGCATCCGCCGCTGCTGCCGGTGCATGGGCAGGATGAAATCTCCCGGCTGACCGACGCGTTCAACAGCATGGCGCGCCGCCTGTTTGCCGCCCATCATCGCCTGCGCTATGTCAACGATGAGCTGCGCCGCAGCAACGAAGAACTGGAAAACAAGATCGCCCAGCGCACCGCCGATCTGCGCTTAAGCAATGATTCCCTGCGCGGCACCGTTGCGCAACTGAGCACGCTGGCGGCGACCGATCCGTTGACCGGACTCGCCAACCGCCGCGCGGTCGAGCAGGCGCTGGGCCGCGCCTTCGCCGACGCCCGCCGCCGGGGGCAACCGCTCGCCTGTCTGGCGCTGGACCTCGACGGCTTCAAAGCCTTCAACGATGCCCATGGCCACGCCGCCGGCGATCTGGCGCTCACCGCGTTGAGTAAGGCGCTGCAACGCGCCGCCCGCGCCAGCGATCTGCCCGGACGGCTTGGCGGCGATGAGTTCGTCATCCTGCTGCCCGGCAGCAACGCCACCGCCGCCCGGGAAGTCGCCCAGCGCATCGCCCGGCTTTTCGCCCAGCAACGCGCCCGTCTGACGCAGCATTACCCCCGGGCCCCGCAGGTGACCATCAGCATCGGACTGGCGTGCCTCGACAGCGGCGCGGCAACGCCTGACCAGCTGCTCCGCCACGCCGACCATGCGCTGTATGCCGCCAAACGCGCCGGCAAAGCACGCCTGGCGATGTACGACGGCGCTCTGGCCCCGCAGCCCGCCGCCCGCGCCGCCTGACCTGGAAATTATCTCAATACTCACCACCGAGGCACAGAGGACACCGAGAGCAAGTCTGAGAAGCCAAACCCATCCTCAGGATTTCCCCGCGTTCTCGGTGAGCATTTCTCGGTGATCTCTGTGGCTCTGTGGTTCTGTTCTTTTCAGATTGTTGCTTATTCCTCAGCCGCCCCGGCTTCCAGCACCCAGCAGCGGTGAATCCGCTGATTGCGGTAATCCGCCGGCACCGTCTGCTTGCTGATCTCCCGCACCCGACAAGGCGGCAGCGCTGCCTGATTCAGCTTGAACCGCCGGAAGTTGGTGGAGAAGAAAATCATCCCGCCCGGCGCCAGCACGCCCAGCAGCAGCGTCAGCAATTCCACATGGTCGCGCAGCACTTCCCAGTCGGACTCGGTGCTCTTGCTGTTGGAAAACGTGGGCGGGTCCGCCACGATGAGGTCAAACCGCTCCCGGCAGGTGCGCAGAAACGGCAGCACATCCGCCCGCAGGAAGCGATGCCGCGCCGGGTCCGCCAGCCCGTTGAGCTCCAGATTCCGCTTCGCCCAGTCCAGATAGTTGTGCGACAAATCCACGCTCAGCGTGCTGGCGGCGCCGCCGGCCGCGGCATACACCGTGAACGCGCCCGTGTAGCAGAACAGGTTGAGCACGCGCTGGCCCGCCGCCCGCTGGCGCACCATGGCGCGGGTCTGGCGATGATCCAGAAACAGTCCGGTGTCGACATAGTCCGACAGGTTGACGATGAAGCGCAGACCCTGCTCGCCGACGATCAACTCGTGGCGCTCCTCGCCCACCTTCTCGTGCTGGGAGAGCCCGCGCTGCTTGCGGCGGAACTTGGCGAACACATTTTCCGCCGGCAGCTCCAACACCTCCGCGGCAACCTGCGCCAGGTAATCCAGCCAGTCGGCGTGCTGGGCGGCGGTGTGCTCGTTGGGGCGGTCGTACTCGCCCAGATGCAGGTGGTCCTCATACCGATCAATAATCAGCGGGACATCCGGCACATCGCGGTCATACAGCCGATAGCACGTGATGCCGCGCGCCGGCAACTTGCGCAGATGCCGCGCGTTCTTGAGCAGCCGATTGCGAAAGTCCTCCGCCTGCCGCTCGGTCTTGGCGGGCAGGCCGCCGAATGCCGGGGCAGCTTCGCGTTTGTCATCCTGCGGGTGCGGGCCGTGGAACTGGTAGTAGGTGCATTCGATCCGGCCGTTGTACAGCTTGCGCCGGCGCGCGGCAGGCTGTCCGATGAGCTTTTCAAAGTCGGGATATGCCGTCAGCAGGTAGTGCGACCAGGTGGGCAGCCGGCGCAGCACATCGGGGATGGCGCGGTAGAGCGCGTCGAGATCATCTTCCGCGCCCAGCCGCTGACCATAGGGCGGGTTGGCGATCAGGCAGCCAAAATCCCGGCTCGATTGCAGGTTCAGAAAGTCGGCGCGCTGGAAATGGATGTCGTTCTCCACCCCGGCGCGGCGGGCGTTCTCGCGCGCCAACCGCAGGCTGCGTTCATCCACATCAAAGCCGAGAATGCGCTCCTCCAGCGGCGGGGCAATCGCAGCGCGGGCGGCGTCACGGGCTTCTTGCCACAGCTCTGCGGGAATCTGCGGCCAATCCTCGCTGGCGAAACTGCGCTGCAAACCCGGCGGAATGTTGCGTCCCAGCAGCGCCGCCTCGATGCAGATGGTGCCGGTGCCGCAGAAGGGATCGATCAGCGGTCGCCCCGGCTTCCAGAAGCTGAGCATCACCAGCGCTGCCGCGAGGGTTTCGCGCAGCGGGGCGATGCCCACCTGCGGGCGGTAGCCGCGCTTGTGCAGGCCTGCTCCGGAGGTGTCGAGGGTGAGCGTGACCTGATCCTTCAGCAGCGCCACTTCCACCTGATACTTGGGGCCATCCTCGGGCAAGGTCGAAGCGCGGTGGGCGGTCAGCAGCCGTTCGACAATGGCTTTCTTGACCGCGCGCTGACAGGCGGGCACGCTCGAAAGCTGGGAATCCACGCTGCGCCCGGAGACGGGAAACGCGCTCTGCGGCCCGATCCATTGCTCCCACGGCAAGCTGCCGGTCACGTCGAACAGGGCGCCGAAGTCGCGTGCTTCAAACTCGCCGATGCACAGCAAGACGCGGTCAGCGGTGCGCAGGTGCAGGTTGGCGCGGACCAGGGCGCGCTCATCGCCGGTGAAGTGGACGCGCCCGTTCTGGCGGATGGCGGCGGCATAGCCGAGGGCTTCGAGTTCACGTTTGACGACCGCTTCCAGGCCGAAGGTGGCGGTGGCGATCAGATGCAGTTCGGCCATGGGTGGTTCGCCATCGTGGGGCACATGAAGCAGTGCTGAACCGGCAAGGTTCGGCTAGCGGTGTTGGTCGATTTCCTGCCGCGCCAGCTCGACGGCGCGCTTCACCTTGCCCAGGTTGTGGTGCACGGTGTAGACGTCGCGCATGATGAACTCAATCAGGCAGCCCTGCCCGTCGGCAAGCGTCTGGCGGATGTGAGCGGACCACTCCGCTTCATTGAGCACTTTAGCGACGCCCAGCAGGTTGGGATCGGGCTTGCGCGACAGCACGATCTCCGAGCCGCGCACGGCTTCGCCGATGAACGCCTGATCGGTCCAGCGGTTGACCGAGACTTTCCGCAGGTGCGGCAGGTTGCGGATGTCGTCCCAGAAGGTGTGCGTCGGCTCACAGCAGCCGTAGTACAGCAGGCCCAGCGGGGCGACCGCATCGCGGTAATACTCGAAGCAGAACTCGTGAAACAGCTCGGTGGAAATGCCCACGGTTTCCTGGCTGTTGGCGGCGCCCCACATGTGTTCGAGTTTGGCGTGCTGCCCGGCGGGAACGGTGGGCAGCACATGGTTCCAGTTGTAGCTGGAGCCGAAGCTCACGTCGTTGCCGTGGTTCTGCACCAGCAGGCCTTCGGCTTCCGCCCAGCGCATGACGCGCAGGCAGTTGTCGCGCATGTACGCCATGAGCTGGTGAGTTTCGTCGGGCGTGTCGAACATCGCCAGGAAGAAGGCTTCCATGCCCATCAGGTGGATGATGCGATGGGTGAGCATGGCGATGCCGTAGACGCCGCTGGTCAGCCGGGGGGTGAGAATGTCGCCCAGCAGATCGTCGAGGAACTGGCGGTGCAGCGCGGTGCCGGCGCGATCGACCGTGCAGGTGGCAGGCTTGAGCTTCGCCAGATCGGTGCGCAGGTCCACCAGCACCGGCTCGATGTGAAAGCCGATGTTCCGCCCCTGCTCATCGACGGCGTGCTGACGCTGGGCGGGGATGCCGAACTCATCAATGCTGACCTGCCATTGGTAGTCGAAGGTGGCGGTGATGACTTTGTCGTCGTTGATCTGTTCGTGATTGCGGATCTGGGTGAGCAGTTGCCGTTCCACGCGCCGGCCGATGTCGCTGGTGCATTGCAACAGGGATTGGGGCAGGAACTCATCGCCGAAGGTCCAGGTTTCGATGATCACCGGCGGGCGGGCGCCGAGCTTGCCGTCGTTCAGGTCGTACCACATCTGCCGGCGCTGTTGCATCACGGGCAGCGCGGCGATTTCGGCCTGCCGCTGCGCCAGTTGCCGGAGATAGGTGCGCTCATGGGCAGGCAGGTCGTAATTCATAACACGGCTACTCCCACCGAAAATTCGGTGCTGGGGCGGGAATCGGGCAGTATACCGTTCCCCCGTGAGCGCTAGAGCCAGATGGGTTTTGCTGCAGTGCGGGCGCGCAGCGATTCACCCGCCGAGCGCCGAGCCGTTGGGTTGCCCCGACGCGAACGGGCCGGGGTTCCACGTCGGCAGACGTGCGAGCGAAATGTCGTCGCACTGTGCGCTGCCGTCCTCCACGAACAAGCCCACTTCACCGGCGCGGCGGGGCATGGTCAACGCGCACAGCACCACTTTGCCATCCACGCTGACTTCCACCTCCGGGCCATGCGTCACCACGCGCAGGCGGCATGGCTGACCGGGCGTGAAGCGATGATGAAAGCTCTGCGTCAGCTCCCGGCCGCGCCACAGGTACTGCTGGGGCGAGGTGCGCAGATGGGTGAGCGTGTAGAGCTGCACCTGCTGCTGATGCGGCAGACAGGTGATGAATGTGCCCACATCGCCGTGGGCCGCGCCGCGCACGTATATGCCGAACTCCGGCGCCGTGGTGGTGAAGCTGGCTTCCACCAGCAGGTCGTCGTACTCGCCCGGCAAGGGATGCGGCGCGAAGCCGACGGTCGCCGGCGCGCCCACGGTCAGCGTATCCCAGTGTTGCGGGTCCCGGGCGGCGGCATCGAGTCCGGGAAAGCTGCGCAGGATGAGATTGCCGGCGGCATCGCTGGTCGCCAGCTTGGGCAGGCACAGCGCGGTCTGGCTGGGGCCGGGGCACCAGTTGGCGGCCGGGCTGGCGGATTTATGCCAGTGAAACAGCAGGGTCTGCCCGCGCCAGTGCGCCACGCGAAACGCAAAGTTTCGGCCGGGCAGCGTGCTGTCGTCCGCCGGCCGGCGCCAGGGCCCGCGCCAGTCATCCGCCACGCGATAGCCCTGCCGCGCCTGACTGCCGAAGATGCTGGTGAAATACCATCGGCCGTCCAGCGGGAACAGCGTGGGCACTTCCAGATCGAAGCACACATTGGGCGTCAGCAGCGGCGGATGCTGCTCCCAGTGCAAGCCGTCGCGCGAGGAAGCATGGGCGATGCAGGCCCGGCGGTTGAGGTCGCCTTCGCGGGTGCGGGCGGTGATGAGGCAATGCACCTGGCCATCGGCATGGAAGATGAACGGGTCGCGCCAGTCGACGCGCGAGGGATTGAGCAGACGGTCCTCATACCAGCGCGGGTCCGGGCGCATGACCGGGTTGCCCGGATGCTTGGTCCAGTGGATCAGATCGGTGCTGGTCGCCAGACACACACACTGGTTGAGACCCAGGTGAGCGCGGTCGAGCCCGGTGTAGAGCATGAAGAATTGGCCGGCGAGTTCGAAGACGCCCATGGTCCAGATCTGGTCATCATCCGGCGCGCCATAGTCGCCCGTGCGCAGCGCGGTGGGCAGCGTCTGCCAGTGAATGCCGTCGTCGCTGACGAGGTGGGCGACGGCGTCGTGGCTGGGCAGACAGAGGTGAAACAGATGCAGGCGATCCTGATGCGCGAAGACTTCGATGTCGCCCATCTCGCCGGGGGCGTAGCCGGTGCTGGGAGTCCACATGATCAGCGGTGCTCGGAGGGGGATGTTGTTACCACGGATGAACACAGATGGAAGAGATAGTGGATTTGCTGATTTGGAGATTTGAGATTTGGTGATTGGACTCCGGCGGCATTGAGGTGTTTGCACCAGGCCATGGCGTTCCCAGCCGTCAATAGCACATCTCCAAATCCTACATCTTCAAATCACCAAATCCATCCCCCCCCACAGGCGCTGCGCTGAGGTGCGGCTTCGGCGGCGCCATGTAGCGCGAAGGCATTCAGGATTGATACAGCTCAATCCAGTTGAAGCCGTTGGCGTTGCCGCGCAGCAGTTCGGCGCGGAAGCGCAGATGCTGCACGGGTACGTCGGGCAGGTTCAGCCAGACGGGGCCCTGCAGTTCGGGGCAGACTTCCGGGCGCTGGGCGACTTCGCGCCAGGTCGTGCCGTCGTCGGAAACTTCCGCAATGAGTTTCCACCAGACGGCGGGGAAGTTTTCCGTCTTGCGTTCGCTGCGGCTGGCGGGCAGGACCAGCGCGCCGGTGAGTTGGCGCGGCTGGGGGAAGTCATAGGCGACGGTCAAGGTGCGGGCGTCGAGGAAGCCGCCGCGCATGTTGACCATGCCCACGTAGGAGCGGTATTCGAGCACGTCCCAGCGGATGTGGTCCGCCGTGGCGTTGTAGATGCTGGGCGCGGAAATGATCGTGCCATCCGGGGCGCGGTAGCGGATTTCGCTTTCATCGCTGCCGCCGGCGAGGTCGAGCGGTTGGCCGCGCGGTTGCTCGGGTTGCAATGCGCTCCACGGCAGCACCGGGATTAGCGCCTGCTCGTCGGTGGCTGCGGATTTATCCGCCACGCGGTCGGACACGGCGGTGACCGCCAGCAGGATGGGGTTCATGTTGGAAGGCGTTTGGGCGGCGCGCAGCACGATGCCGATGATGGGTTCGCCGGGGCGCGGGTTGACCCACTCGGTGGCGTAGAGGAAACACCCCATGCCGCCGGCGGTCTCGCCTTGCCAGGCGAGGTAGCCGTTGGTCATGTTGTGGCCCTTGGGGTTGTAACCCGAGGGCGTGGGCCGGCCGGTCCAGTTGGCGGTGTTCACGGCATACTTGATCTCACAGGTCGCCGCCTGCCCGTCGGCATAGAGGATGTGATAGAACCCCGCCAGCTCGTTGCGCTTGAGATAGTTGTGTCCCGGCCGATGTTCGAGCGTGTGCAGGAACGCCAGCGACGCGGCGCGGAAGGGCGGCGTGTCGAGTCGCACTTCGCTGGGCAACACCCGGTTGGCGTCGAAGGCATTCTGCACCATCACCGCGCCGCGATGGTCGTTGCCGGCTTCGTCGATGATGGCGAAGGGAATGCGGGCGCACTTGATCGTCCCCGATGCCAGGGCGCGCAGGTCGGCGTTGGCGCCCAGGTCCACCCAGCCTTTTCCGTCGTAAGGCTGCTCATCCACGCGGCTGCGGTTGGCGGCGGCGCGCAGGTCCAATGGCTGGAAATCCCGGGCGACGGCGCGCCGCGAGGGCAGGCTGCGGCCTTCGTACACCTGCGACCACAAATCCGTCGCGGCGGCGATGGCGCGCATGGCGCGTTCGTCCGGCGCGCGGGGGGCTGTGGGGTTCCAGGCGGCGCCCACCAGCGCCAGCAGCTTGGCGGGGGTGAAGGAGGATTCCGCCATGTAGGCCGCGAGGCCAGCGTAAGGTTCGGGCAAGGGGAGCTTGCGCCAGTCCTCCTCATCCAGCGAGAGATAAAGCTGCGGTCGACCGGCCTGCGCCAACAGGTCGTTGACTTCCTTCGGATGCCAGATCAGGAACATCGCATCGCGCGGAAGCTGCGGCAGGGCGACCATCCAGCCGGGGTTCGGATCGCCCGGATAGCTCAGTTGGTGATCGCGCATGAAGGCGGTGTCGTGCATGACGATCGACTTGCCGTATTGCTTGAGGATGCCGTCGATGCGGTTGATCATCCACGCCAGCAGATCGCCGGCGCTTTTGTTCAAAGCTCGGCTTTCCGGCGAGACATTCCAGCGCGCCCCGCCGGCGGTTTGATAGGTCTCGTCGAGATTGATGAACACGTACCGGCTATGGAACTTGGGCAGCCACTGCTGACACTGCTGGGCATAAATCTCCCACGTGCGCGGATGCGCCGGGTTGGCGTTCCGCCGGCCGTGCCCAATGCTGTCGAGCGACTCATCGGGGCTGTATTCGACGAGCGACGCATCCACCCCCAGCACGGTGCGGTTGAAATCCAGCGCCGGCACGAACTCAATGAAGTAGCGCGCTGCCTGGGCGTCCCACAGGGCGGCCTGCGGCTGGAAGCGGGCCTGAGCTTCGTAATGCGTGACGTGGAAGCGCGCCAGCGCGCGAATCAATTCCAGACTCGGCTGAGGACGTCCCTGGATGTAGCGAAGCGCCAGCGTGGGCCAATCGTTGATCGTCACCCCCGGCACTTCGTAGCCCCCGGCAGCGCTGGGACGGATCAGCGACAGCAACGCCATCGCGCCGTTGAAGGTGCCGTGCGGATCGCGCCCGGCAATGTGAACCGACGAGCCAGCGCAGGTCAGCCGATAGCTCTGCGCGTGGTCCGGCGTGTCCGTGCTTTCACCCAGCACGATCTGGCCGGCGCTGCCGGGGGCGAGGTTGGCGGTGATGCCGAAGGTGAGCTGCAATTCCTCGGCGAGCACCTCTGCGGTGGTCTGGGCGCGGGCGCCGCCGGCGGGGTCATAGGCGATGGTGAGCTGCGCGGGCAAGGTCCACGCGCTGTGGGTCGTGGTGATCTGCTGAGGCTGGGGAAACAGCAGCGGCAGATCGTCGTAGCTCACGGGCGCGCCGGTGGGCTGCGCGTTCACCACTTTGCCATCGTTTTGCCGCAGCATCGGGCGCGCCGCCAGTTGGGTGGCGGTCCAGCTTTCGACTGGCGTTTTGAGCGGTTGCCCCCACACCTGCACCTCGGCGATGGCGGCCGACTTGGTCGCCACCTGCACGCGCACGTAGCGCGCCGGCTGATCCAGTGGGCCGAATTTCGCCAAGCCGTCGTTGACCTGCGGCAAGGCGCTTTGCTCGAAGCCCTGCAAGGGGTAAGTCCCGGCGGCGGTGGTGTAGCGCGGAGCGTTCGCCGCTTTGAGATGCACGTTGGTGTAGCCCACGCCATCGCCCAGCACGACCACGCGCTGCACCAGGTAGTCAGTGCCGAGGTCGATGAGCACATCTTTGCCAGAGGGCCCCACCCAGAACAGAGCCCAGCGCGCCAGCGTGGCGGTCAGGCCATCGGTCAGGATGCCGCGGTTGAAGTCGATCCACCCGGCATAGGCGGGGGTTTCGGTGGGGTGGTCGTCGCGGAGCCAGTTGGGAAACTGTGGCGCGTCGATGCCGGGTTCGGTGTAGGTGTACCGGCCGGGGACGGGTTCGTTGCGGGTGCGGAAGGGGCCAGTGGCGTTGCCAGTGAGGCAGCGCATGTTGGGATCGCGCAGCTCGGCGGTCGCCGGGGCGCGGTCCACGCGCACATTGTCGAGCCAGATGACGCCGCCGGGCGTCTGGGGCTTGCCGGCGCGCGAAGGCACCGTCTGCAGGGCGGGCAATTGCAGCTTCTGGCCGGGCTCCACGGTGATGAGCGCTTCCACGGTGGTCCACGGTTTATTTTCCGGGAACTTGAGTTGGCTGTTTTGCTGGCCGTTGAAGACGACGAAGTACGCCACCAGCGCGCCGGGTTCGGCTTCGGTGCGGACATCCGCGCGAAAGCGGTAGGTGCGTTCGACGTTGCTGCGCTGGGGCGCCAGCGGGCCGGGGTACACGCGGGCGTTCATGCCGGGGGTGGGTTCGCCGCGCACTTCAATGCGGGCGGCGCGGCGGCCGTCGGTCGGATCGGGCAAGGCGTCGCTGCTGGTGAGCATGACTTGACAGTGATTGGCGGCCACCTCCCAGCCGGTCGGCGCGCCGGTGCTGTCTCTGCTTTCCGCCGAGCCGTTGCTCAGCAGGTTTTCATCTTCGAACACCAATTCCCCGCTGGCGAACTGGTCAGAGGTGCTGTCGCCGATGGGCGTCCAGGAGGTGAGCTGACAGTCAGCCCCACCGCTGAAATCCAGGCGGGTGAGCTTGAGGTTCCAGACAGTGCCGCGCGCCACATCGACCTGGGCGCGATCAACGACCGCCGCCAGCGGGATGCGCATTTCCGCCGTGTAGCCGAAGCTCTGCCGCTGGGCCGCCCCTTGCCAGTCGGGGTCGGCGTTCCACGTCACCGGCTTGGCGCCCCGCACGCCGTTGTATTGGTCGTAACGTCCACCGCCGACGGACTGGGTGAGCTGGTATTCGTGATCGGCCTGTCCGGTCGGCGAAAGATGCACTTCCACGGCATCGTGCATCCATACCAATTTGGCGTCGCGGTCCATGGCGAAGTCGCCGACCACTTTGCGGTCCTGGCAGGCGAAGGCGAGGTAGAGGTGGTCGTCATCGAAGGTCAGCCAGGCGATGGTCTGATCCTCGGCGGGTGCAGGTCGGCCCGCTTTCCAGAAGCCGCGCACGACGACGGCGCTGCGCCAGGCGGCGTCATCGAGCCGGCCATCGATCACCGGGGCGCTGGCGGTGCGCGGCACGATCAAGCGCGGCGTGCCGGGCACGCTGGCGGGCGTGGGCTTGGTGAAGCTCAGGTCCAGTTCCGCCGGCGCCGCCAGTATGCGGGTGGACCCCCCCAACCCGCTCAAGCTCACCAGCACCATGGTCAACCAAACCCAGCGCCTGCCAGTACGACCAGCCATGTCAGACTCCTGCATCGGACTGCGCCGGGCGCAGTCATCGCCCGCAGGTTGCACCCGGCGCAACTCCCCCACGCCGGACGAAACCTGCAACCAGGCGATTTAAATAAAAATTGAAACGGCTGCCGTCCTTCACCCGGCAGCAATGACTTCAATACGCTTCGTACTCGCCCGAACCATTGGCGGTGTAGCGGGCTTTGTAACGGGTGTAGAGGGCGCTGATGTTCAAATCGTCGTAGGTGTAGGTGATGTTCTGGGTGTGGCCGTCGAAATGCATCAGCGCCGAGGCCTGGCCGGGGTGGAAGAAGTTTCCCGCCTGCACATTGGCGGTCGTCATGCTCAGGCCATTGATGAACTGTCCGGGCGGCAGGGGCCAGTTGCCGGTGACCATGATGCGGTCGGTGGACGCCAGCGGGGCGAAGTCGAAACCTGCCGGCGCGCCGGCGCCCATGCGGATTTTGCAATCGCCGATCATCGCGGTGCCAGCCGGCTTGACGAGGCGGTGAATGGGGTACGGCCCGACGAGGTTGTGCCGCGGCAGGCCGCCGATGCTGTTGCCCGCGGTCATCAGGCCCGAGTAGGTGCGATGGGATTCCATCATGCCCGCGCCGTTGGCGTAGCGATCCCAGCCTTTGGCGCCGAACTTGCTGTTGATCACCGGGCATTTGAAGACCGGATTGGGTTGCCACGCGCCGGGACCGCCGACCGGCTGGATGTAACCCTCGGCCTGCCACATCTCGGTGGGGGAGATGATGTTGGTCGAGGCGTTGTTGAACTTAGTCTTGACCTTGGCGTACGGGTTGCTGGCCGCGCCGCCGCTGGACCAGTCGTCGGCATACGCCATGTAGCCGTGGTTGTCCTCGCCGTACATGGTGCCGACCTGCCCGAGCTGGCGCAGGCCGGTGTGACAGGTCAGGGCGTTGGCCGCCAGGCGCGCTTTGCCCAGCGCCGGCAGCAGAATGGCGATGAGGATGCTGATGATCGAGATGACCACCAGCAGTTCAATCAAGGTGAACGCGCGTGACGTCCGGGTCATGGGATTGCTCCGAAGTCGAGGTGAAGGAGGTTGAAGCCTCCGGGGAACGAGCGGTGCGCCCGGCAATCAGCCGGCAGGAAAGTTCAAGCCGACGCGGTCCCCGGGCGGGATTTGCCAGCCGTTCCAGCAGCAGGCGCGCCCCGGTTTCGCCCATGTCCTGGGTTGGCGCGGCAATGGTGGTCAAAGGCCCGCCAGGCATCTTCTGCCCGACCTCCTGACCGTCGAACCCGATGATTTGATAATGCTCGCGCGCCCGGCGGCGCAGCCCCAGCGCGCCCTTGATGAAGCCCACCGCCAGTTCATCGCTGGCGGCAAACACCGCCTGCGGGGGCGTGGGCAGAGCGTGAAAGTCGGCGGCAGCGCTCGCTCCCGTGAGTTCACCAAAGCCAACGCCGATGAGGATGTGCGCGGGTTCAACCGGCGCGCCCCAGCCGGATTCAAACCCTTCCAGCCGCAGGGAGCTGGTCACGCCCAACTGGGACAGGTCGTTGCCGCGCCCCACGCCCAGGAACGCCACGCTGGTGCAGCCGAGCGCCCGCAGATGCCGGCCCGCCATGGCGGCGCCTTCCACGCTGTCGAGCGTCACCTCGTCAAACTGCTCGGTCGGCAACACCCGCACGCGCGGGGCCGTGCTCAGCAGCAGGATCGGCTGACCCGGATTGGGCGCGATCGGCGGCGTGGCGTTGGGGTTCACCAGCACCACCGCGTCGGCTTCCGAGGGCAAGACGCGGCAGGGCTGTTCCCACAACGGTTGGTAATCACGAAACTCCACCACCAACCCCGCCCGCCGCAGCACCGCCGTGCAGGCGTCGCGCATGTCATGCACGATCTTGTCGGTCACAGGCGGCACGAGACAAATAACCCGAGGGCCCGCCCCGACCGCTGGCGTCACCCGCACCGCCGGGGCCGGGGTGAGCCGTCGCAGCAGATAGGTGCCCGACCCTCGCCGGGCGGCGAGCAGACCTTCGTCGACCAGCTCCAGCACCGCCCGGTTGAGGCTGCCCAGTCCGACGCCCAACTGCGGCGCCAGCTTGCGCAGCGCCGGCAGTCGGCCGGGTTGTTCCCAGCGTTCCAGCCATACCAGCAGACGTCGACGAGCCTCGGCGGCGGCGGATGCGGAGTCGTCTCCGGGCTGCGTGCTCGGATCGCTGGGCATGCTGTCGGAAGGCTTGGACATCGGCAGGATGATACGCTTCGTGTCAAATCATGTCAATACGTGATAATTTATTGGTGAATCTGGTGAGTCCGGTTCATTGGAGCATGGTTGGCGTGGGTTGAGACCGGGGTGTATGCGATATGATTTTGTTATTACATGATTTATCGTGTGAAAAGGTTGCGCGAAGGCGGGTGGCGATGGGCGACCGGGAGATGAGCGCAGGTGTGGCAGAACCCGCCGACTGGCGTCGGCAGCTCGGAGTGGAGGCTGCGGCGGCAGGTTGACTCAGTCAGCGTCCTGCAGCGCGGTCGCGCAGGGTCTGGTAGACCGACAGCGGCACCTGCTGGCTGCCCAGGGCGACGGGCTTGCGGGAGCCGTGGTAATCGCTGCCGCCGCTGGTGAGCAGGCCCAGACGTTTGGCGAGGGCTTCGTACTGTTTGACCAGGGCGGGGCTGTGGTCGCTGTGCCGGGTTTCCACGCCGTCGAGTCCGACGCGCTGGAGGCGGATGAGGAAGTCTTCGAGCTCATCGGGATTGGCGCGGACGAGTTGAATGGGATGCGCCATGATGGCGACCCCGCCGGCGTGATGGATGGCGGCAATGGCGTCGCCGGCCGACATGCGGTCCCGGCGAACATAAGCGGGCTTGCCCTGGCCCAGGTAGCGGTTGAAGGCGTCCTGCACGCTTTTGACATAACCCTTGGCCATCAGCACCTGGGCGACATGCGGCCGACCGATGCTCTGCGTGCCCTGCTCGGCTGCCAACTGGGTGACTTCCGCTGCAGTGATCTGCACCCCCAGCGCGCGCAGCTTGTCGACAATGGCGGGGTTGCGGCTGTCGCGCGCTGCCCGCATGCGCGCGCTGACCTGCGCCAGCAGCGGATCATCATGACGCACGAACAAGCCGAGGATGTGCAGCGTGCCGCGCCGGGGAGCGTCCTCCGGCTCGCCGGGGCGGGGGCCGGGGTCCGCCGAGATTTCAATGCCGGGGACGAAGTCGATGCCGATTTCCGCCGCCGTAGCAGCCGCAGCCGGCAGGCCGTCGGTCGTATCGTGATCGGTCAGGGCGATGGCGCGCAGCCCCGCCTGCTGTGCGAGCAAAGGCAGACGCTCCGGCAGATCCACGCCGTCGGACGCGGTGGAATGGGCATGCAGATCGCAGAACATGGGGCACGCCGACGAAGAATGCATGAACGGTAATTGATCCATTTAGCCCCCGGCGACTCGCCGGGGGCTAAGTAAGGCGCATCGGAAGGCCGGGGCTGCTTCCGGGGGCGGGCCACTTCTGGGGGGGTTAGCCCTTGATGATGCCTTGTTTGGTCAGCAGGTCGAGGAGGGTTTGCACGCTCTGCTCGATGGAGAGCTTGTCGGTGCGGAGTTCCAACTCGGCTTGGGCGGGCGCTTCATAGGGATCGTCGATGCCGGTGAAGCCTTTGATCTGGCCGGCGCGGGCTTTCTTGTAGAGGCCCTTGGGATCGCGTTTCTCGGCTTCCTCGATGGGGCAGTTGACGTAGACCTCGATGAACGGCAGGCCGGCGTCGACATGCAGCTTGCGGACGTTGTCGCGGTCGGCGGCGTAGGGGCTGATGAAGCTGGTGATGGTGACCACGCCGGCGTCGGTGAACAGCTTGGCGACTTCGCCGATGCGGCGGATGTTCTCGGCACGGTCTTCCGCCGAGAAGCCCAGGTTCTTGTTCAGCCCCATGCGGATGTTGTCGCCGTCGAGACGGTAGGCCTTGACGCCGCGCTGCAGGAGGACTTGTTCGAGGGCGACGGCGACGGTGCTTTTGCCGCTGGCGGACAGGCCGGTCATCCACAGGGTGGCGCTGCCGTGGCCCATGGCCTGCTGCCGCTCGGCGCGGGTGACGTTGCCTTCATGCCAGTGAATGTTGGTCGCTTTCTGCTCGGCCATGGCGGTGCATCCTTCGTGGGCTGGATTGGTTAGGGTTTGATTGAGCCGGGCAATGGTAGCGGAAGGGCAGGACGCTGCAAGCGACCGGGAATGAACCGCCCGGGCAAACGTATGCACCACCTGTCTTCCGAGCCGCGCGCGTCAGCAGGCGGTTGCTGCCCTGCGTCATGCCCTGCGGCTGCGCTGCAACCCCTGGCTCAAGCGCGGGTCTCGCAAATGACGGTACTGGCGCTTGCCCGGGAATTAACCACCCGCCCATCGCCCCCCGGCCCCGGTAGCGATATGATGTCCGCCCCCCTCGGAAGTGCCCCGCGGTTTCGGGCGGGGACTTGTTCGCTCCCTCAACCGTCAGCCCCGGAGGTGTCCTTTGTCCCTGAGCAAAATCTTCAAAGCCTACGACATCCGCGGAACCTATCCCGAACAGGTCAATGAGGACGCCGCCTGGCGCATCGGCTGTGCCGCCGGCCGTTTCCTGCACGACCACCCCGAGCGTCCCAGGACCGGGCTGGGCGACACTGTGCTCATCAGCCGCGACATGCGTCCCAGCTCCCCGTCGCTCTGTGCCGCGCTCATCGAAGGCGTCCGCGCCAGCGGCATGAACGTCATCGACCTGGGCATGTGCGACACCAGCTTCAAGTATTTCGCCGTCAACCATCTGGGCGCCGCCGGCGCGATCCAGACCACCGCCAGCCACAATCCCCCGCAATACAACGGCTTCAAATTCTCCGGCCCGCTCGCCAAACCCATCGGCTCAGCGTCCGGACTCAAAGACATCCAGGCCATAGCCGAAACGCTGGGCGCGCGCGGCTCGCTGCCCGTCAAAGGCACGCTTGGCCAGCGCGACCTCTGGGCGGAGTACCGCCAGCATGTGCTCAAGTTCCATCAGCCCCCCAAAGCCGGCCGCAAGCCGCTCAAGGTCTTCATCGACGCCTCCAACGGCATGGCGGCCAAGCTCATCCCCAGCGTGTTCAGCAAGGTGCCGGGCGTCGAGATCGTGCCGCTGAACTTTGAAATCACCGGCAGTTTCGTCCACGACCCCAACCCGCTGGTGCCCGCCAACATGGTGCCCACGCAGGAAGGCGTCAAACAACATCATGCCGACCTGGGCGCCTGCTTCGATGGCGATGCCGACCGCTGCATGATCACCGACGAACTGGGCAACATCATCGGCTGCGATCACCTGACCGCGCTGCTGGCGGGACACTTCCTCAAGCAAGCCCCCGGCAGCACCGTCATCTATGACCTGCGTTCGAGCAAGGTCGTCGAGGAAACCGTCCGCGCGCTGGGCGGCCAGCCGGCGCGCTGCCGCGTGGGGCATGTGTTCATGAAAGCCCTGCTGCGGGAAACGCAAGGCATCTTCGGCGGCGAGCTGTCGGGCCATTTCTACTTCCGCGACAACTGCTTTGCCGACAGCGGCGCCGTCACCCTCGCCAGCGTGCTCACCCTGCTGGGCCAAACCGATAAACCGCTCAGCCAGCTCGTCGCGCCCTTCCGCAAGTATCCGCAATCCGGCGAGCGCAACTTCCACGCCGAGGACAAGGCGGCGGTGCTCGCCCAGCTCAAGCGCAAGTACCCCGGCGCGAAGGTCGATGAACTCGATGGCGTGACCATCGACTGCTTTGCCGACCGTGGCTTCTGGTTCAATGTCCGCGCCAGCAACACCGAACCACTGCTGCGGCTCAACGCCGAAGCGCGTGACGCCGGGAAGCTCGACGAACTGCTGGCGGACATCACGCCGTTGCTCGGTGAGCTGGCGGAAGGGCATTAGAAATAAACAACAAAGCAGTAACCACAGCGTCACAGAGAACACCGAGTAATGCTCACCGAGAAATGCGGGAATCCTGGAGATGGATGGCATCTCTTGCTTTGCTCTGTGTCCTCTGTGGCTCGGTGGTGAGATTTGACTTGATTGGTTAACCCCGTCATCCGGGGCCGGGGGAAACGGGCTGCCGGATTGTGTGCCGCCAGCCGACTGGAATGCTTGCGAGGCTTGGATCGCCACGGCGTCACCGGCATGGAAACCTTCATCACCCATCTGCCCTACATCGGTCTGGCGGTCATTCTGTTCATGACCGGTTTCGGGGTGCCGCTGCCGGAAGACATTCCCCTGATCTTCGCCGGCTATCTCTGCGGTCAGGGCAAGGCGAACATCTGGATCATGCTGCCGGTGGGGGTGTTTTCCATCCTCGCCTCCGACTTTGTGGTCTACGCCCTGGGCCGCCGCTATGGCCACGCCGTGCCCAAACTTCCCCTGCTGGGCCGCTACCTGCGCGAAGACCGACTCACCCGCGCCGCCGAGCTTTTCCATCGCCACGGCGGCAAGACCCTCTTCATCGCCCGCTTCCTGCCCGGCGTCCGCACACCCACCTACTTCACCGCCGGCGTGTTCAAAATCCCCTTCTGGAAAATGCTCGTCTTCGACGGTCTGGCGTGCATGATCAGCGCCCCAACCTTCATGCTCCTGGCGTACCACTTCAGCGATCACATCGAGCAGGTTCGCCTCGCCGCCGCCCGCGGCAAAATGGTCATCACCATCGCGATCGTCGTGCTGGCGCTGGGCTACGGCGTGTACTGGTACCTGGGCAAAAAACGCCCGCGATCCTCCAACCCCGCCTGATGCGCCCCGGCCGGCCGCTCTTGCTTGCCCGCAGCACCCCAAGGACCCCGCATGTTCCAGCTCAACGTCGGCGTCGTGGCGATGAATCCCGTCCCCTGGCGGCTGGAGGAAAATTTCACCCGCCTGCTCGACTACGCCCGTCAGGCGGCAGCGCGCCAGGCGCAGGTGGTCGTCGCGCCTGAGTCCGCGCTCGATGGTTATGTGTGCGGCGCGGATCCCGACGTCACCCTGCCGCGCATGCTTGAAGTCGCCCAGACCCTGCCCGACTCACCCTACCTGGCGCGCGCCGCCGACTGCTGCCGGGAGCTGGGCATCTATCTCGTATTCGGCCTGCTCGAACGCGCCGGCTCCGACCTCTTCAACGCCTGCGTCATGCTCGATCCCCAGGGCCAACTGCTGGCGACCTATCGCAAAATTCACCCCACCAATGAATTCGGCATCACCCCCGGCCAAACGCTTGCGCCCGTCGACACCCCGCTGGGCCGCACCGGCTTTCTGATCTGCAACGACGCCAGCGTCCCCGAAAACTTCAGCGCCCTGGCGACCCAGCAGGTCGAACTCATCTTCCTGCCCAACAACGGCGGGGTGAATCGCCGCGTCGCCCAGATGCTGCGCCAACGCGCCCAGGACCACGCCTGCTGGATCATCCAGGCCAACACCACCAGCAGCGTCATCGCCAGCGCCCGCGGCGAACTCTATCTCGAACGCTATGAAACCGAATGCGTCAGCGTGCAGCGCCTGGACCTCTTCGACTCCCCCCGCCGCGAAGGACCCGGCCTCTATGCTCCCAGCTTCATGGGGCGCCGCCCCGACCTCTATGGCCCCATCACCCGCTCCACCGAACCGCTGACCCAGTTCGACGAACGCGGCCAAACCACCGAACTGGAACAGCAACTGCGCCGCCAGTGGCTCGACCAACTGCGCCAGTACATGAACGATTGATCCCCGGTCCCCCGCAGATGCCATTCGCTTAACGAGCCGCGCGCGTCAGCAAGCGGTTGCTGATCCTTGTCCCGTCCCTGCGGCTGCGCCGCAATCCCTTGCTCGCACACGGGGCTCGTCAAGCAGGAGCTGCAGTGGCCATCTGGCGATCCCCGGCGACCGTCGGAGCGCTCACGGAATGCCGCGCACGATCGCCGGGCCCAGCACCCGCGTCACCCACACCGGCAGCTTCTTCCACATCTCGATCTTGCGCTGGTACCGCTGCTGCTCGGGACGCATGGCGTCCATGCTCCCGCGCAACACGTGGTACTGCCAGACCGTCGGACTCCCCATCGCGCCCCATTGCCTCTTGAACCGGTAGGTGCCGCTGTCCACGCTGCTGCGCCCGAAATCAAACGTCTTGCTCCCGCGTGCCAGCGCCCGCAGCAGCAGTTGGTGGTACATCCACATGTTTGCATTGGTGTGATTGAACGCCCGCAGACAACTGGCCGACGGCACCTGCGTGCGCCTCAGCCGGTCATCATGCACCAGCAGTGCGCCGGCTATCGGCTGGCCCGCATGCGACACCACCGCCAGCTCCGCTTCGCCCGCGAAATGCTCGAGCAAAGCCGCGAAAAACGCCCGGCCGTACACCGGCGTCCCCAGGTCGCGCATGTTCACGCTGAACACCGCGTAAAACGCCTCGAGCAGCTCCCCGCCGCCCCATTGCAGCGTCAGTTCCGACTTGTCGCCCTTGCGCACCTGATTGCGCACCTTGGCGTTCAATTGCGCCCACAGCGCTTCCCCATCGCCCGGCAGCTCCAGCAGCAGACATTGCTTCTCATCGCGCTGCTGGGGCAACAATTCGTGATCCACCGGCTGCTCGTGGCGCAGCTCCAGATAGGACACCCGCAGTTGCTGCGCCTGCTGTACCGCGCGCTGGACCAACTGGTCCGCAACCGCCGGCTCCGGCGCCAGCACGCCGGCGCGGTTGAGGTAGGGCAGACTCACCAGAAACCGCCCGAACAGCGAACTGGCGACCAGCGCCAGCGGCAGCAGTCCGCATAGCTCGCCCTGCGCATCATGGGCGGTCAGCACGCACGGCCGATGTCCCAGGCCATCGCGCAGCGTATCCAGCCAGCGCGGGTCGAACTCGATCGGCGCCTGCTGCTGATCCAGAAATCGCGCGATCTGCGCCCGCAAGGCGGCGGGCAGATCCAAATGCACGGCCAGGCGCAGCGCCGGCTCATTCAGCTTGGCGGCAGGGGCGATCACCTCAGAGCTATCGACCGCAAGGGCGGGATAACTTCCACCGCGCCTGCAGGGTCGTCGGCTAAACCTCCGATAACCGTGCCGTGGACTCCAGCGCCGCCGCCTTGCGGTACAGCGCCAGGCCGACCAGCGTCAGCACGACCATCAGCAGGCTCACTGCCGCGCCGTAGGGGTAGTCCCGGCTGACGCTCAACTGCTGTTGAATCAGGTTGCCCACCAGCATGAAACGCGCTCCGCCGAGCCGATCGCTGATGACGAACATGCCCATCGCCGGCACGAAGGTGAAAATCACCGCCACCACCGCCGCCGCCCGCGTCTGCGGCCAGATGGCGTGCTGAAACAAACGCAGCCGCCCGGCGGACAAATCGCGCGCCGCATCCACCAGCGCCCAGTCCAGCTTCCATGCCGCCGTCGCCAAAGGCAGCACCGCGAACGGCAGCGCGTTGGCGACCATGCCCAGCAGCACCGCGATCAAACTCGGATACAGCGCCTGCTCCGCTTCCAGCCAGCCCAGCGCCAGCGCCAGCCGCGCCGGGGGCAACTGCGGTGAAAGCAGCAATTCCCACGCATATGTCCGCACCACCAGGTTGGTGCACAGCGGCGCGACCACCGCCATCAGCAGCACCCCGCGCACCCACGGCCGGGCCAATGCGATCCAGAACGCCAGCGGATACGCCAGCCCCAACGCCAGCGCCGTCGTCAATCCCGCCACCCACACGCTGCGCCATAGAATCCGCAGCGAATCCGCCGAGTACCCCAGCAAACCAAAGCCCGCCAGCCGTCGGTAGTTGTCCCAGGTCAACTGCCAGATGATCCGCCCGTCCGGATCCCGCTGCGCCAGTGACACCGCAATGAGCAGCACGCTGGGCAACACCAGCAGCACCAGCAGCCAACCCACCGGCAGCAGCGCCAGCAGCAACCCCCAGCGCCGCAGCCGCGCGGGCGTGGTGATCTGCCCGAACCACACGACATGCCGTTTGGTCAAGTTGGCGGAGCGTTTGCCGGGCATGGCTGCATTCACCCTTGGTTTCACTTCGCCCCCGGCGCGTCGCCGGGGGCTAAATGGAAGAAAGCCGCATCAAACCACGGCCAACCTCACCCGCACTCATTTTCCAATGGATGCAGATGCTCGGCCGGCAGTTCCAGCGCAACCGTCTGCCCCACGCTCAGCTCCTGCGTCGGCTCGGTGCGCCAGCGCAGCGCCCCGGTCGACAACTCCACATCCTGATGATCGCCACGGTAAATCCGCTGCGTCACCGCGCCCGCCACGCAATTGCTCCCCGCGCCCGCCACCGCCCGCAAACGCTCGGGACGGATCGCCACCTCGCCTTCGCGCCACGGCAACGGCTGACCCACCCGCAGCACGCCCAGCGCGGTGTGCAGCAGATGCGCGTCCTGCTCATCGCGCCGCCCGGCAATGACATTGGCGCTGCCCAGGAAATGCGCCACGAACCGATTGCGCGGCTGCTCATAAACCTCCCGCGGCGAGCCGGCCTGCACGATCCGCCCGTGGTTCATCACGAACAGATCATCGCTGACGGTCATCGCCTCATCCTGATCGTGCGTCACCAGCAAAAACGTCGCCCCCAGCCGCTGCTGCAACTGCCGCAGCTCCACCTGCAGATGCGTGCGCAGCTTCGCGTCCAGCGCGGACATTGGCTCATCGAGCAGCAGCAGGGCGGGACGATTCACCAGCGCCCGCGCCAGCGCCACACGCTGCTTCTGCCCGCCCGACAGCTCATGCGGATAGCGCCCCAGTAATTCATGCAGATGCAACAACTCGGCCGCCTCGCTCACGCGCTGACGGATCTCAACTTCAGGCAATCGCCTGGCGCGCAGCCCGAAGGCGATGTTGGCGCTCACCCGCAGATGCGGGAACAGGGCATAGCTCTGGAACACCGTGTTGGTCGGGCGCTGCTGGGCGGGCAGGCGAGTGATGTCGCGCCCTTCGAGCAGAATGGAACCCGCCTGCGGGAGTTCGAGGCCCGCAAGGATGCGCAGCAGCGTGGTCTTGCCGCACCCGCTGGGCCCCAGCAGCGTGACAAAGCGTCCCTGGGCGATGTCCAGACTCACCTGGTCGAGCGCAACCACCGCCCCAAACCGCCGACTGACCGCGCGCACCGCCAGCCACGGTGTTGTCGCGGCCAAACTGGGGGAAGCAACGCTCACGAGGCGGAAGATAGCGAACCGGCGGGGTGCGGGGAAGCCGCACCGCAGAGCCAGGGATGATGGCATCTGCTGACGGGTGACGTGGCGGGGGCTATCATCAGGCGGCAGGCTGCGGTGGTCTGCGTGGTTGAGAGAGAGTTGCCCTTCTGACCGTCGGTGAGCCCGCATGAGCCTGCTAGATCGCCTCGAACGCCGTTTCGGCCGGTATGCCGTGCCGAACCTGACGATGTACCTGCTGATCGGGCAGGGGTTTTTCTTTCTCGTGGGCGTGTCACAGCCGGAGTTGCTCAAGCAGTTGGTGCTGATTCCCCGTCGGGTGCTCGAGGGCGAAGTCTGGCGGCTGCTGTTCTTCCTGTTTTATCCGCCGACGAAGGATCCGCTGTGGATCATCTTCGCGCTGTACGTGCTGTACCTGATGGGCAACGCGCTGGAGAACCACTGGGGAGCGTTCCGCTACAACGTGTTCGTGGGCGTGGGCTTCGTGCTGACGGTGGCGGCGGCGTGCGTGTTTCCCGATCAGCCGGTGACGAATCTTTACCTGATGCAGTCGATCTTTCTGGCGTTCGCCTACCTGTACCCGGAGTTCGAGTTCTACATTTTCTTCATCCTGCCGGTGAAGGTGAAATGGCTGGGACTGCTGGCGCTGGCGTTCCTGTGCGTGGAACTGCTGACCCCCGGTGGCGGGTGGCACCTGCGGCTGGTGATCCTGGCGGCGGTGAGCAATCTGGTGCTGTTCTTCGGGCGCGATCTGGTGCAGCGCATGCGCACCGGCGGCCGACGGATGCACCGGCAGGTCGCGGCCGTGCGCGCGCAGGGCGAAGCCTTCCACACCTGCGTGCAGTGCGGGCGCAGCGATCAGTCGCACCCGCAACTGGAGTTCCGCTACAGCGACGTCGGGCGCGGGGTGCAATGCTTCTGTGTGGATCACCTGCCGGAGGGGCAGCAGGAGCAGGTTTAGCCACGGATGAACACGGATGAACACGGATGAAGCAAACAGAATCTGGTGATTTGTTGATTTGAGATTTGATGATTTGATCCGGTTCTCACGCGTGCCCAAGAGCAGCAGTGAGTCAAGGTCAAATCAACACATCCCCAATCACCAAATCAACAAATATCTTCATCCGTGTTTATCCGTGTTCATCCGTGGCAAAAAATGTCTTTCTGCTCACGGCAGATGCCCGCGCGCCACCAGGCATTCGCAGACGCGATCGACCGCCAGGCACAGGGCGGCGTCGCGCATGGCGAGTTGGCGTTCCTGGGCGAAGCGATGCACGTCGGTGAAGCGCGTGCGCATGCGTTTTTCCAGGCGGGCGACGACGTCTTCCTCGGTCATCTGTTCCTGCTGGGTTTCCTGGGTGTATTCCAGGTAGGACACGAAGACGCCGCCGGCGTTGCAGAGGATGTCGGGGATGACGAAGATGCCGCGCTGCTTGAGAATGGCGTCGGCTTCGGGCGTGGTGGGGCTGTTGGCGCCTTCGCCGATGAGCTGGGCCTGGATTTTCCCGGCATTCTGCGCGGTGATCTGCCCGGCGGCGGCGGCGGGAACCAGCACCTTGCACGGCATTTCCAGCAGCTTGGCGCCATCGACCGCCAGCTCAGGGGCGTAGCCACGGATCGAGCCATGCTGGGCGACATGGGCGAGCAGGGCGGGCACGTCGAGGCCCTTTTCGCTGTAGATCGCACCATGGACATCGCTGACGCCGACGATGGGGAAGCCCAGGTCCGCCAGCGAGCGCACCGCCCAGGAGCCGACGTTGCCCAGGCCCTGCACGATGGTGGGGCAGTCGCGTTTTTCCCAGCCGAGGGTTTCGAGCGCTGCCGCCACGCTGTAGGCGACGCCCAGTCCGGTCGCCTGGCGCCGGCCGGGGATGCCGCCGAGGATGACGGGCTTGCCGGTGACATAGCAGCCGGCGGTGGTCGCCACGCCGTTGGAGTAGCTGATGGCGTCCTTGATGTAACCCATGTCGCGTTCGTTGGTGCCCATGTCCGGCGCGGGGACATAGACGAACGGCTGGACCAGATGATGGGCGGCGCGGGTGAAGGAGCGCATGACGGTTTCTTTGTCGAAGGCGCTCAGCTGCGCCGGGTCGGCGACGATGCCGCTCTTCCCGCCGCCGAACGGCACGCCGATGAGCGAGCACTTCCAGGTCATTTCCATCGCCAGCCCGGTGACTTCATCCAGCGAGACGCCCGGCGTCATGCGGATGCCGCCTTTGCTGGGGCCCAGGGCTTCGCTGTGACGCACGACGAAGGCTTTGACCGAGCGCAGCTTGCGGTTGTCCATCTGCGGCGAAAGCGTCAGTTCCACGCGCTCACGCGGGCGGCGGAGCACGTCAAACAGCTCCGCGGGATAACGATCCTTCAGCAAGGCCGCGGCCCGCTCAAAGTTGACCAACGCATGTTCGAGAATGCCACCAGTTGCCGCGTTGCCAGCCATGGCGCGGGCTCCTTGAAAAGGCGGGAATGAAGCACAGCAGTATAGCTGGAAGCATATTTTTGCCACAGATGAACACGGATGAAGATATTTGTTGATTTGGCGATGGGGGATTTGTTGATTTGACCTCGACGCACTGCTGCTGAGCGCGTGAGTGCCGAATTACATCATCAAATCTCAAATCAACAAATCGCCAGATTCCCCATCGTTCATCCGTGGCTAAGAATGCTTGGCGCTGATGGTCAGCTCGGTCAGACGGACCGGCGATGCGGCGAGGGTGTCGACGCCCAGCACCTGCCCAGCGCGGCCGACGCGCCCGAAGCTCAGCACGCCGGTGGGGCAGCTTTGCACGCAGGCCGAGCAGCGCACGCATTGCGGGTCCTCCATCGGCTTGCCCTTGTTGGCGAAGCTCATCACGTCGATGCCCTGGTGGCACACGCTGGTGCAGACGTTGCACGAGATGCACTTCTTCTTGTCCGCCAGAATGCGGAACTGGCTGAAGCGGGCGTAGATGTGCATCAGGGCTGCCAGCGGACAGGCGAACCGGCACCACACGCGCCCGGAGAAGTGGAAGTACAACCCGACGCCCAGCACGCCCGCCCAGAGCAGATCGACGAACCACACATAGTTGAACATCGGCAGATCGTGCAGCAGATACTCGAACCCCCGGCTGGGCCAACTGTCATGCCCGAGCATCCAGCCGAGCGTGCGCAGGACCATGAGGACCACGGCAAAGAGCAGGAACACCTGGCCGATGAGGTTGAGGCGATTCCAGCCGGGGCCATGGGGCATCTTCTGGCGGTGGCGATCGCCGAGCGTTTCCGCCAGAGCGCCGCACGAGCAGATCCAGCCGCAATACGCCCCTTTGCCAAAGCGCCACACCAGCAGCGGAATGATGACGAACGTCTGCACCGCACTGATGGCGAGCCAGAGTCCCAGCGGCTGGGAAGTGAAAGCGTTCCAGATGAACAGGGGCCAGGCGAGGATCAGGCCGAAGGCCCGCCAGTACTCTCGGCCGTGCCCGTAGGTCACCACGGGAAAGAGCTGATCCGCCAGCCATTTGAGTCCGCCGGCGTCGAACCAGCCGTTGTACCCCGCCCACGGCAGGAGCACGTAAGGCAGCAGAAACAGCGGGCCGCATTGCATGAACATCAGCGTGAGCGTCTGCACTGTCACATAGGGCGTGCGCCGGCGACGCATGCGATCAACGCCAAACAGCACCACGCACAGGCAGTACGCCAGCGAGTAGTAAAACCCCGGCTCGCCGAGCGAAAGTTTGAGCGTGCCCAGCAGATGGGAAGGCTCGGCGAACGCGCTGCCCAGTTGGGTCCAGCGTTCGGGGATGTTGTAGGGGAACCAGCCGCGCTGTGCCCAGGCATCGCCGACGTGCGCCAGCGAGGACAGCGGGGGGAAGTTGGCAATATGCACGCCCGGCTTCTTCCAGTGGTACAGCCAGAGACAGGCGGCGACGCACAGCAGCAGCGTCACCCACCAGCGCCAATTACGTTCACCGTGGATCGGCACGCCGCTGCGGCGGAAGAAGTCCAGCGGGGCTTCCCGGCCGATCAGACGCAGCACCACGTCATTGGGAATGCTGACGGTCGCCTCGCCTTGCTTGAGCGTCACGTGGTCGGCGGCGATCTGTTTGACTTGTGAGGGCAGCCGCAGCGCGATGCGCCCGGGCTGGGCGGGGGTGTCATCAGTCACGGGCTCAGCCAGTGCGTCGAGCTTTTCGACATTCTCCGGCTTGGGGCGCGAGAACTGGGCCTGCCGATAGCTGAGGGTGACCGCAGCGCCTTGCTGCGCCAGCGCGATGGCTGCCTCCAGCGCGCTGTCGCCGCCGCCGACGACCAGCACCTGTTGGCCGGCGTATTCTTTGGGGTCGTGCAGACGGTTGTAGACCTTGGGCAGGTCTTCGCCGGGGACGTTGAGCTGGCGATAGTTGCCGCTGCGGCCGATGGCGACGATGACCTGTCGCGCCTGGACCGGGGATTGATCGGGGATGACCAGTTCCAGCAGTGGGCCGCGTCGTTTGACGCGCTCCACGCGGGCGATGACGGGGTTGATGCCGCGCTCGGTTGTTTGTTGCCGGAGGTCCGCCAGCAAGCCTTCCTTCACGTGGGATTGGTCTTCGTGAAACTGCAATTCGCCGGCGGGGGTGAGGTCGGTGGGATAGGTGTAGATGGGCTTGCCGGCCGGGAAGTTCACGATGGTGGAGAACGGCTCGGAAGCTTCAAACAGCTTGAAATTCAGTCCCAGACGCTGGGCTTCCAGTGCCGCGGCGAACCCGCTGACACCGCCGCCGATGATCGCCAGGTCGAGGATGTCGTTGTCGTTGGCAGCGCGTTGATGCGGAGGCGCAAGCGTGGCCGCCACGCGCTGGGCGGCCTTGGCGCCGGTGTCGGCGGAGAACTTGAGCAGGGGAATGCCGGTGAGATCGCCGACGACCAGCAACCCCGGCACGCGCGTGCTGCCGTCGGAGTGAACGACCGGCAGCTTCTCCACGTGCCCGGCGGGCCATTGCCCATGCAGCCAGCGCCCGTACCTGCCGACGAGCGGCAGACGATCCAGCATCGTAACCATACCCATGACCGCACCCTTCCCACTTGGCTGCATTGACCGTGATGATGCCAGATCAACCCGCGGGGGGGAAGGATTATTCCCGCAGACGGCGACTGGTTGGCATTCCTGCGACAACGAGCCGGAAGCGTGAGCGACGGGGCAGCGTCGGCGGAGGTCATGACGTTGGTGAATGCACCGTGGGCCAGCGAATGCCGGGAGTGGCGCGGCAGCACGTGGATGCAAGGGTCGTCGGGCGCGTAGCCCGTCGCTGACGCTTCCGGCTCGT
>CAZSBB010000025.1:0-58490 GCA_964605235.1 uncultured Phycisphaeraceae bacterium | reverse complement strand
AAGGGTCGTCGGGCGCGTAGCCCGTCGCTGACGCTTCCGGCTCGTTCAGCAAGGGCATCGGCGCCAGTACGGGACTACGAGCCCGAAGCGTGAGCGAGGGGAAGGGCGTATGAACGCCGGGAGGTGTGCGGCCAACCACCATTCCATTGGATGTCAGGCGCATAGCCCGTCGCTGACGCTTCCGGCTCGTTCATGCGCAGATCACACGGCGACCGAACGCAACTCATTCCCCGGGGATGTAGCTGATCACGCCGTCCCACGGGCTGGAGGCGGTGGCGTAGAGCTTCTTGGGGATGCGGCCCGACAGGTAGCTGTAGCGACCCGCCAGACAGGCGCAGCGCATGGCGTGCGCCATTTTGACGGCATCCTTGGCGTGGGCGATGCCGGTGTTCAGCAGCACGCCGTCGGCGCCCAGTTGCATGGCGTGCACCACGTCGGCGGCTTCCCCTACGCCGGCGTCGACGATGACGGGATACGCGGCATCGCCTTCCTTGAGCAGTTCAAGAATGATGCGGATGTTGTTGGGATTGAGCACACCCTGGCCGGAGCCGATGGGCGAGCCGGCGGGCATCACGCTGCTGGCGCCGGCCTGTTTGATCTTGAGCGCCATGATCGGATCGTCGCTGGTGTAGCAGAGCACCTTGAAGCCATCCTTGACCAGCTCGGCTGTGGCGGCGAGCGTGCCGACGGGATCGGGCAGCAGGGTTTTCTTATCCGCCAGCACTTCGAGTTTGACCCAATGCTGGCCGGGGTTATCGAGCTGTTCGAGGATTTCCCGGCCGAGGCGCGCCACACGCACCGCGTCCTCGGCGCTGAAGCAGCCGGCGGTGTTGGGCAGGATGGTGTAACGCGACAGGTCGATGAAATCGAGCAGCGACTGGCCCTGCTCGTTGTACAGGCGCTCGCGGCGCACGGCGACGGTGACCACCTGCGCGCCGCTGGCGTCGAGCGCCTGCTGCATGGTGGGGAAGTCGCGGTATTTGCCGGTGCCGACGATGAGCCGACTGGCGAGCGTTTGGCCGCCGACGTGCAGCGGGGTGTCGAGTGCGGGGGTGGGGTTGCTCATGGGAGGTGATCCTTGCTTTCCCTGGAACCCAGGTCCATGGGTGAAAACATCCGGGGGGCCGGGGGTCAGCCGCCGCCGACGAGGGTGACGACTTCCACCTGATCGCCGTCGTGCAGCGGGGTGGTTTCATGTTGTTTGCGCGGGACCAGTTGGCGATTGACTTCCACCGCCACGGCCGCCTTGTCCAGGCCCAGGGCGATGACGAGTTGCCGCACGCTGGTGAGCGCGTCGAATTGCCGAATTTCGCCGTTGACGGTGAGTTGCATGGGAACGGCGCATTGTACCGGCGGGGCGGGGCAGCGTCATGCGGCGGATTTCGTCTGGGCGTTCTGGCGCTGCTTGTTTTTGTAGGTCCGGGCTGGCCCGGACACGCATGCCGCAGCGTCCATCAAGTCCGGGCGAGCCCGGACCTACAAGAAATGTTGTCGAGCGAGGCGCGCAAAAAAACACACCGTCTGGTGAGACGGTGTGAGGTTCCCTCGTGGGTGGTTCAGGTTGTCGGCGGCTGACTTACTTGCGCTTGGCAGCCTTCTTGGCGGGCTTGGCCTTGGGTTTGGCGACTTCGCCGGTGAAGGCGGTGCCCTTGCGGATCATGCCGATGACGCGCATCACTTCCAGCACGGAGTCGGGGGTGACGCGCATCTTCTTCTTGTTGCGCAGCACGGCAAAGACGTTGTCGTAGAAGTTGCCGTGGTCGGTGCCTTTGACTTCGGTGAAGGTCTTTTCTTCCCAGGGCAGCTTGTCGTCGTTGCCATATTTGCGGGCCGCGGCGGCGCCGTCGACGACCTTGAGCTTCTTGACCTGGCGCGGGTCGTAGGTGCGCAGCACTGCGCGATCGCGCCAGACGGTCAGTGTGCCGTATTTGCCCGCGATGACCCACTGCGGCACGTCGGCGGCGTTGTTGATGGCGGTGGAGAATTCGAGGTCCACGCAGCAGCCGTTGGCGGCGCGCATGAGGGCTTTGACATGATCTTCCACGTCGCCGGCCGAGGCGATCTGCTGAAGATCGCCCATGACCTGGGTGATGGGCGCGCCGACCAGTTGGACGATCTGGTCGATGAAGTGCGGGCAGGTGTTGTTGAGCACGCCGCCGCCGTTGCGGGCGAGGGTCTGCCAGTCGTTGCGCCGGGCGAAGCCGTTGCCGCAGCAGCGGATCAGGTGCAGCGGGCCAAGCACTTTGGACTTGACCACATCTTCCAGAAAGGTGTAGTTGCGGAAGAAGCGATAGTTCTGATGCACGAAGAGCTGCCGGCCGGCTTTCTTCGCGGCGGCGATCATGCCCCTGGCTTCCGCCACATTCATCGACATCGGCTTTTCGACCACCACATGCTTGCCCGCCTTGAGCGCGGCGATGGTGTCCGGGCCATGGTCCACCGAGGGGGTGGCGATCACCACCACGTCCACATCGGCACAGTCCGCCAGCAGTTCCGGCAACGTGGTGTAGCCCCGCGCGCCCAGTTCCTCTTTCGCCTGCTGGCGACGTTCCGCCAGCGGGTCGACAACCGCCACGATTTTGGCGTCGGTGCGGTCGCGCAGCCCCACGACGTGAATGCCCCAGCCTGCGCGGCCCAGACCCACGACGGCGTAACGCAGCGGTTCAGCGGTTTTCGATTGCTTGGCCACGATCAAACCCTCCTCAGTGCGGATGTTGCGACGGCGCGCCGGCCGCCAAATGGCGGGCATTATCGGTGGTGCTGCGTCGATGGCAAATCGCGACGACTGGCAACAAGAATTAAAGATGGCATCGGATGATCGAGCGAGCGTATACTTGCCTTGTTGGAAAGCTCTTTTACTTCCATGAGGCGGGCTTCATGCCAACTAAACCAAAGGTCAAGTACAAACTCGCGGCCATGGAAAAACGCCGTCTGCGCGGGTTTTCGCCGGACTTGGCGGGGACGAAATCACTGGGCGTAGCGCCAACGCTGCCGGAGTTGGTGAGCATGGTCCATGCGGGATTGCCTTTCGAAATGTTTTCGCGCCTGGAGAAGTGCACTGGGTGGACTTCACATCGGCTGGCCCATGTGCTGGACATTTCCGCCGCTACGCTGGATCGAAGGCGTAAAGCCGGCCGATTCAGTGCCACGGAATCAGATCGGCTGTTGCGCCTGGCGCGCGTGACGGAGTTGGCGGTTGAACTTTTCGAAGATGATCAGGAAGCGGCCTGGGACTGGCTCAATACCGAGCAACCGGCGCTGGGCGGCGCCAAACCGCTGGACTATGCCACCACGGAAGTTGGCGCACGTGAGGTCGAGCGGGTGATTCAGCGTCTGGAACACGGTGTCGCGCTGTGACCATTCATGCCTGGCGAGTGGTGAAGCGCAAGTATATGACCGCCGCATTTGACGGGACGGGGGCGCGGCTAGCCGGGGGCCGCTGGAACAGTCCTGGGGTCAGTCTCGTCTACACCTCCAGCAGCTTGGCGCTGGCGTTGCTTGAACTGCTGGTGCATCTCAAATCGTCAGACCTGCTGGTGGCTTACAGCGCTGTGCCGCTGAGCTTTCCGGAAGAGTTGTTGGAAGCAATCGATCCACCTCATTTGCCTGCCGATTGGCAGGTGTCCCCCATACCTCCCGCCATTCAGCAACTGGGTGATGATTGGGTGCATCAGGGACGATCTGCGGTTTTGCGGGTGCCGAGCGTCATATTGCCGATCGAGCCGAATTATCTGTTGAATCCTGAACATCCACGATTTACAGAAATTGCGCTTGGCACAGCCATCGATATGCCGATCGACCCGCGTCTGCTCACTACCGGGGCGTAACGTCGTCCGCTAATTCGGCGGTTGGGGCTTGCTCCAACAACTTCAGGTTCTCCCCAAGTCCTGCATCATCCGTGCGCTTAATTCCGTCCACGCCAGCGTTTGGCTGGTGCTCATTTCGTTGACGGGGCCAAAAATCTTCGCCTCTCATGCAGCTTTCATTTTCCGGCCGGGGGCGGGTCGTTCAATGGTGCAGGAGCAGCCATGCTCTCCCTCCTCGTGGTGCGGGTCGACGGTTTCCGCCCGGCGGCCCAGAACAAACCCTCAGCGGAAGCGCCTGCATCCCCCCTTTTTCCCGGAGTGTCTCTCATGCGAAAGAGCCGTGAAACCCGCCGCCGCGCCTTGCGCCAACAGTCCCGTCAAGCTCAGCAGCGAAAGTTGATCGCCCGCGCCCAGGTTCCGGGTTTTGAGCCGCTGGAGCCGCGCCAGTTGTTTTCGATGGTCCTGCCCGCGCCGGTCAGCGATGGGCTGAGCGATCAGGCGGTCACCGTCATCATCCATGAACTCGCCAAGCTCGACCAGACGGTTTACGCCAACGCCGACGGCTCGGGCAACAATGAGACGTACACCGAATGGGGTTCCACCGACGAACAACTGCTGCGCCTGACCAGCGTGGAGTACGGCGACGGCATCTCGACCCTCGCGGGAGAAGATCGGCCCAGCGCCCGCGAAGTCAGCAATATCGTCGCCGACCAGACTGAATCCACCCCCAACGATCGCTATCTCACGAACTACCTCTGGCTGTGGGGCCAGTTCCTCGATCACGATCTGGACCTCACCACCGGCGCCGATCCCGCCGAGCCGGCCGCCATCGACGTGCCCACCGGCGATCCGTACTTCGATCCCTTCGCCACCGGCACGCAGACCATCAGCTTGACCCGCTCGGTCTACGACCCCAGCTCCGGCGACAGCGTGGACAATCCGCGCCAGCAGCTCAATCAGATCACCGCGTTCCTCGATGGGTCGCAGATTTATGGTTCCGATGCCGACACCGCCGCGGCGCTGCGCACTTTCACCGCTGGCCAGTTGCGCACCAGCGCGGGCGATCTGCTGCCCATCGACGACGCCACCGGCTTTTTCCTCGCCGGCGATATTCGCGCCAACGAAAACGTCGCCCTGACCTCCATGCACACCATCTGGGTGCGCGAGCACAACTGGTGGGCGGAAAAAATCGCCCAGGATGATCCGAGCCTCACCGATCAGGAAATCTACGAGCGCGCCCGCGCGGTGGTCGTCGCTGAGTTGCAGGCGATCACGTACAACGAGTTTCTCCCGGCGCTGCTCGGGCCCGGCGCGGTGGAGCCGTACCAGGGCTATGACCCGACGGTGAATCCGCAGATCAGCAACATCTTCTCCACGGCTGCGTACCGGCTGGGCCACAGCCTGCTCTCGAGCGAACTGGTGCGCCTCGATGCCGACGGCAACCCCAGTGCCGAGGGCAACCTGGCGCTGCGCGACGCCTTCTTCAATCCTGCGGAAGTTTCCGAGCACGGCGTGGATTCCCTGCTGCGCGGCCTGGCGACCACCCTCGCCCAGGAACTCGACAATCAGATCATCGACGATGTGCGCAATTTCCTCTTCGGCCCTCCGGGCGCCGGCGGCTTCGACCTCGCAGCGCTGAACATCCAGCGCGGGCGCGATCATGGCTTGCCTGACTACAACCAGGCGCGCGTCGACCTGGGCTTGGATCCCGTCACCAGCTTTGCTGACATCAGCTCCGATCCCGAGGTGCAGGCGCGCCTCGAAGCTGCCTATGGCTCCGTCGATGACATCGACGTATGGGTCGGCGCGCTGGCGGAGGATCATCTGCCCGGCTCGAGCGTCGGGGAGCTGCTGTTCACCGTGCTGAGCGATCAGTTCTCGCGCATCCGCGCCGGCGATCGCTTCTGGTATCAGAACACCTACACCGGCAAGATGCTGGGCATCCTCGAGCACACCACGCTCAGCCAGGTCATCATGCGCAACTCCGAGGTCACCGGGCTGCAGGACAACATTTTCCTGGATGACTCGGTGATGGTGGTCAAGCTGCCCGAGGGGCGCCGGCCGGGCAACATCACGGTGGCGGTGAAGGATGGCAATCTGGAAGTGCGCGATGGGCGCAAGCTCATCCAGAGCCGCGCTGCCGAGGGTGTGGAACGCCTGCTGATTGAAGGTGTGGACAACCGCGCGGATCGCGTGACGCTGGACCTGCGCCAGGGTGATCTGGACCTGCCCGGGGGCGTGCTGATCAATGGCGGCGCTGGGCGTGGCGATGTGCTGACCATCAACGCCGGCCGGGCTGCGGACCAGGTGGTCATCGGCGACAACGCCGTCACCTTCAACGGCACGATCATGCGGCTCGACGGCATCGAAACCGTGATGGTCAACACCGGCGGCCGCAATGACGACGTCACCCTCGCCGGCGCGATGGACGCGCGGGTGATCGTGCGCGGCAGCCGCGCACATGGCCCGCAACTGGCGCGCAATGACGTCAATCTCCCGCCGCAGCAGAACCAGCAGCCGCCCCGGCCGCAGAACAACAACAATCGCCAGCAGCCGCCGACGCCGCCCCAGGATGACACGCCACGGTTGACCAACAACACCCCCGGAAGCGCCTCCGCCCCCGGAAGCACCCCCGCCCCCGGAAGCACCCCCGGCAATAACAACAACGCCGGGCCGGGGCAGCGGAACTCCCCGCTGCTCGAACGCCTGCGCACCGCACGTGGCTTTGGCTTGTTTGAAGTGAACCTCGACGGCGCGCCGCTGACCTGACCGAACTCCTTTTTGAAATTCTCATAATCCTCGCCACCGAGACACGGAGGACCCCGAATCAAGCGTTGAAAGTCAAAGCTGGTTCTGTTTGAGGTTGTCCTCCTCTACGTCCTTGCTCTGTGTGCTCTGTGTGCTCTGTGCCTCTGTGGTGAGACTGGTTTTCGGAAAGCCACCCTCGCCTCCTTTCCCCCGACCCCGGAAACGTGCGCACCACACGTTTCCGGGGTTGTCTTTTTCCCTCCCGCATCGGCGTCGTTACACTGCCACGCTTTACTTGCCTTCCCCACCTGCAGGAGATTGCACGTCATGGCCTTCGCGCTCAAGCCTCATCAAACTGTGCTGTTCATCGGCGACTCCATCACGGACTGCGGCAGACTCTCGGCCGACTCGCCGCTGGGCACCGGCTATGTCCGCATGATTCGGGACCTGATCGTCGCCCGCTATCCCGCTCATGAACTGAAAATCATCAACAAAGGCATCGGCGGCAACACCGTGCAGAACCTCACCGATCGCTGGTCCGACGACTGCATCCGCTTCCAGCCCGACTGGATCAGCGTCAAGATCGGCATCAACGACGTGCATCGCACCTTGCGCAAAACCCCCGACGCGGTGCCCGCTGACATGTTCGACACGCTCTACGATCAGATCCTCGCCCGCGTCAGCAAGGAAACCAAAGCCAGGCTGGTGCTGGTCGATCCGTTCTACATCTCCACCGAACGCTGCAGCGACAGCTTCCGCCATCTGGTCCTGGAAAACCTCAAGCCATACTGGAAGACCGTCGAACGCTTGGCGCGCAAGTACAAAGCTCGGCATGTGCGCACTCATCTGGCGTATCAGAAGCTGCTCCAGCATTACCCGGCCGACCAGTTCTGCCATGAGCCGGTACATCCCCAGCCCGGCGGGCATCTGGTGATCGCCCATGAATGGCTGAAGGTGATGGGCTGGTAAGCCGCGCGAACCGCGCTCGAATCCGTGTGCTCTGCGTAGGTCCGGGCTTGCCCGGACATGGGGGATGCCGCGCCCTCAGGATCGGCCAACTCGGTCTATTGCAACACCCAGGGCGTTCTCCTGCGCTCGCACAGCGAGCCCTACCAGCCGCGCGAACGTTGCTCGAACTGATGCTCTGTGTAGGTCGGGCTTGCCCGGACATGGGGGACGCCGCGCCCAACCTGTCCCGGCAAGCCCGGACCTACAAGCAGCGCCCACTCCATCTTCCGAGCCGTCGACGCCAGTCGGCGGGTGTCGCCAGCGCCCCCGCATCGGCTTGGTTGCATCCGCTTGCCCGTTTTGCCTGATACACACGACCTTTCCTGAACGCCATTCACCTACGGGCGAGCGCCGTTCATGGGGTTGGCGAAAACCCGCCTCCAGGGGTATATTCCACCTTCTCGGTGTTCTCCGCCCCCCGAGGATGACGTTGGGCCGGGCCGCCGTGGGTTGCTGACAGTCAGGAGCAATGAACCTCGTGCCACGGATGGCCGACCTCGCCGACGGTTCGGGTGCAAGCCTGGGCGTCGGCCGGAGCATGCGGCATGAACGGCATTCGTTGGGCGCGACGCATGGGTGAACGCCGTTTGCTGCGCGCCGCCGGCTTCCTCGTTTTTTGCAATATCATGCTCGTCGCCGGCTATGGCTGGTTGGCGCTGGCGCGCGGCTGGGACGTCGCCCAGGCTCGGCCGGTGGCGCTGATGGCGCTGACCCCAGCCTCATCCTCAGCCCTCACCGCAGACGCGCGAACGTCGATCGACATCCCCGGCGGGGCGCTCGAAGCAACCGAGGATGAGCCGACGTCCACCCTCGCAGTCGTGGCCGAACCTGCCCCCGCCGCTGACCTGTTCCGCAATGCTGCCCCCGCCGTGCTCCCGCTTGAACCGACGCACGACTGGCCCACCCCCGCAGTCGCCTCCGGCATGACCTACGGCGGCAGGCCCATCCGCGCCGTCCGCACCCTCAGGATGAAAGTCACCGCCTACAGCCCCGACGAGCAAAGCTGCGGCAAATGGGCGGACGGCATCACCGCCTCGGGCTTTAGCGTGTGGACCAACGGCATGAAGCTCGTCGCCGCCGACACCAGCCTGCTGCCCTTCGGCTCCATCCTCACCATCCCCGGCTACCACGACGGCAAACCCGTCCCCGTCCTCGACCGCGGCGGCAAAATCAAAGGCCATCGCCTCGACGTGCTCTACCCCACCCACGCCATCGCCCGCCAGTGGGGCGTCCGCGAACTGGACGTGACGGTGTGGGAATACGCCGACTGATTGCTGGCCCAAGCTGGGGGTTGCCTGGCAACAGGCGCGTAACCTACATCGCTTTGCGTCGCTCCCGGCTGCGTTGTGGTCCCACCAGCAACGCTTTGAGCATGTCCTGCAACCACAGCCGGCGATCGGCGCGCAACAGACTGCCGAATTTCAGCGGGCTGCGGGACTGGATGACGATCACCGGCTGCGCCTGACCATTTGACTCCCAAGACGCCACGCCGGGTTCGATTTTGGCGACCTGATTGGGATCGAACCGCCGTACCCACACGACCGATCCGATGCCGGTGCGCACCTGACCCTCCTCCGGCAGCAGGCGCACCTCCACCGATCCCACCAGATACAGCAGCAAAGCACCGAACATGCCCGTGCCCACCACGACAAACGGCGTGAGGAAAAGGCACAGGAAGAGCGTTTCGCCCAGCGCCATTTCATCCTGCATATTCGGCTGCGGGAACCACGCGGGCAGTGGGCCGACCAGATTGGTGTACAACCCGCAGAGCGCGATGAGCACGAAGACCGACACGATGCCGTTCCAGAACAGACAGAGGAACAGCGACATGCAAATGCCGCCGACGGAGCGCAGTGTCGCCCGCAGGCGGATTTCATGCTCGCCCACGTAGGTGATGGTGCAGCCGGCGGGCTTCTCCTCCAGCAGTTGCTCCAGCAGTGGGGCGGCTGCGTCGAGCGTTTCATCCACCCGCGCCAGCTTGCCGCAACTGGGGCACAGCGCCACCCCCTGGCTGATGTTGATGTCAGCGGGCAGCAGCGTCTGGCCGCATTGGGGGCAGGTCCCGGACATGGTGGAATTAGTGTACCAACGGCAGTACGGCAGCATCCCCAGACCAAGCCAGGCACTTTACGTTTCTTTCTACTTTGTCCGACGATCCGTGCCCGCCGGACACTAAGCATTCACGCGGGGCCTGAGCGTTTGGGCGCGGGTCCGGTTGAGTCACGGATGATCAGTTTCAGCGGGAACTGCGGCGGCTTCACCTTCGCGCCGGGTTTGTTCATGATGGCGTGGAGCACGCCGAATGCGGCTTCGCCGACGCCATGGCGCGGCTGCTGGATGGTGGTCAGCGCCGGCCTGGTGGCGAAGCCGATCGGATCGCCGTTGAAGCCGACGACGGACACATCGCGCGGCACAACCAGGCCGACGTCTTGACAGGCGGCGATGGTGGCGGCGGCGCCGTCGTCGTTGCCGGCCATGATCGCGGTCGGCAGATTCCGGCCATTGAGGGCGCGGCGAACGGTGTGGTAAACCTCTTCAATGATGACCAGCGGGTCGGTTTCGCTCGGGTGGTAATGCCAGCGCGGATGCTCATCGAGCTTGATGCCGACTTCTTCACACGCGGCGCGGATGATGTCGAGTTTCGACTGGGGATTGGCGCGGGTCCAGTTTGAGGTGATGACGGCCGCGGTGCGATGCCCCAGCGCAACCAGGTGTTGCGCCAGTTCGCGGATCGCCTGGGTTCGGTCCTGGACGACTTTGCAGGTAGCGTCAGACGGCGCCCAGTCGGAATAGACCAGCGGAATGGGCACAGCGCGCAGCAGTTCGATGACGCATTGATCGGGCGCGGCGTTGGTGTTGAAGATGAGGCCGTCGACGCGCCGGTCGATCAGATCATTGATCGAGCGGACAATGGCGTTGGCGTCATTCTGGCGTCCCCAGCCGGCGATGTAGGCGAGGTAGCCGGCGTCGCGGGCGGCGGACTCGATGCCTTCGAGCTTGATGACCTGCACGGGATTGGAGAAGGTGGGGGTGATGATGCCGATGGTCATGCTTTTGCCGCGGCGCAGGGTCTGACCGATCTGGTTGGGTCGGTAGCCGAGGCGCTTGGCGGTTTCGTTGACGCGCTGGCGGGTTTTGTCGCTGTAACCGGGTTTGCCGTAAAGGATTTCGGAAACGGTGGACAGCGCCAGACCCGCTTCGCGCGCGATGTCGGCGAGGATGGGGGTTCGGGTCTGAGCGGTTTTCCGGCTGGGCATGGTTGCACCCTGCAGTTTGGGGAAGTAAAATCGAAACGTTTCGAAAAGGTAGCTTCCGACAATCGAATCTGACTGCGCGGAAACGTTTCCGTTTTTAATGTTACTGGAAAGGGATTACTCGATGCGATTCTGCTTTGCCATTGTCATGCTCTGCTCGATCGGGTGGTCAGCAGCGCCGACCCATGGGGCGACGCTGGTGGCGGACGGGAAAGCCGCCGCCGCGGTGGTTATCCCTGCCGACGCCACCAACCAGGAAAAACTTGCCGCCGCCGAGTTGGTCGACCATCTCGAAAAGATCGCCGGCGTGAAGCTCGAAGTGACCCACACCGAGCCGGCGTCGGGAACTGCCGTCGTGCGCCTCGGCCGCGCCGCGCCGGTGCAGCTCGAACAGTTGATCCAATCCCGTGGCGACGATCCCAGTGCCTTCGCCCTGATCATCGGCGACCAGGACATCGCCATTCGCGGCCAGACCGACCTGGGCACCGCCTTCGGCGTTTACGAACTACTCGAACGCCTGGGCGTGCGCTGGTTCATGCCCGGCGAGTTGGGCACGGTGATCCCGCAGCTGAAGACCGTCGCGCTCGAGCCGGTCGAAGTGGTGCAGGTTCCGTCGTTCAAGGCGCGCATTCATGGCGGCTTTACGCTGAATCCCAGGAACGAGGAGCAGTTCTGGGGAATGCGCATGCGCAAGTCCGGGCCTTACTTTCCCTCGGCGCACGGCATCCTGGGCGTACACGGTTTGCCCAGGGATGAAAAACGGATCAAGGCGCTGTTCGACGAGCATCCCGAATACTTCTCCCTGGTTAACGGCGAACGTCGCCTCCTGCAGTTGTGCGTGTCGAACCATGACCTTGTCAAGCTGGTCATTGAGCGGACCAAAACCTATTTCCGTGAGCATCCCGAACAGCCGTGGATCGGCATGGGGGCGCGTGACGGCGCCAACTTCTGCGAATGTGCCAACTGCCGCGCGCTCGACAACGGCAAATGGGATTCATATCTGAACGACTGGGTCGTCACCGACCGTTACATCTGGTTCTTCAACCAGGTTCTCAAAGGCATCGAGGATGAATTTCCCGACAAGAAACTGTGCTTCTACGCCTACGTGAATTACCGCACGCCGCCGACGAAGTTCAAGCCGGACCCGCGCATCATCCCCGCCATCGCGCCGATCGTGCCCTGCCGCACGCACGGCCCCGGCAGCAGCGTCTGCCCGGAAGGCGCGACGTATTACGAGCCGCTGCTCAAAGGCTGGAGCGAACTGGTTCCCGAGGTTTATGACCGCGGCTTCTGGTACAACCTCGCCGATCCGGGCCTGCCGTTCCCGATGGTGCATCGGCTGCGCAAGCAGATTCCGATGGCCAGGAAATACAACATCGTCGGCTGGCGCGTGCAGACGCACACCTCCTGGGCGGCGTATGGCCCCTCGCTTTATGTCGCGTCGAAACTGCTGTGGGACCACACCGCCGATGTGGATGCGCTGGTGCACGATTACTGCAACGGGCTGTTCGGCCCGGCGGCGGAACCGATGTACCAGTACCTCACCATGATGGATGACGCGATCGCCAACAGCGACCATCATGCCGGCACCTGTTACGACACCAACCAGCATTTTCCTGCCGAGCTGCGTCAGCGCGGCCGAACGCTGCTGCACGAAGCGGCGGCGCTGGCGCGACCCGCCGACAGCCTTTATGCACAGCGGGTCGAGATATTCGCCAAGGAGCAGGTGTTGCTCGATTCGTTCCTGACCATGCGCGCGAGCCGGCAACGCTTCGACTTCGCCACCTCCAAGGCGGCCTTGCAGGTGGTGGATCGCATGATCGAAGACCTGGGCGCCTACGAGCCGGAGATGATCTATGCCCGGTTTTCGCGCGAGTACATGAGGCGGTTCTTCCGCCTGCAGACCGAGCAAGGCTACGCCCGCACCACCGGCGGCAATGAACTCGTCGCGCCGCTCAAAGCCGAATGGTCCTTCCTGACGGACCCCGGCCACCTCGGTATGGATCTGAACTACTGGGACGCGCAAATGACCGGCGGCAGTTGGCAATCCATCTCGTCCAGCCTGTCGTGGTCCAACCAGGGCCTGCACTACTACAAAGGCGAAGCCTGGTATCGCCAGGCCGTGCGCATCGATGAAAAATGGGAAGGCAAACGCATCTTCCTCTGGTCGGCCGGGGTCGATGAAAAAGCGCAGGTGTTCGTCAACGGCAAGGAAATCGGCATCAGTCACGGCAGTGCGTTCATGCCGTTCGAACTCGACGCCACCGAAGCTGTCCGCCCCGGCGCCGACAATGTCGTGGTCTTCCGCATCAACAACGAGCGCGTCGACGAGATCGGCACCGGCGGCATCATCGGCCCGGTGATGTTCTACGCCCCGGCTGCGGGCGCGGACGCCCAGCTTGAAAATGTTCGCGCTCCGGGCCGCACGTTCCCTTAATAACGTCAGCGCGTTCTAATCTGGCAACCTGCGGTGGGCTCCTTGGGGGGCGGCCCACCGCTTTTTTATGCCGAATTGCTTACACTCTCAGCGCAGCGACAACCAACCCTTGCCCAGGTTTTCCCCGACAGAGGGCGCCGCAGGCCTGGTTGAGGCCGAGCTTTTTGAATGTCATCGCGCCCGTCGTCGCGGGGGCGCAGGACGCGGATTATTTCTCGTCGAGCAGACCGACGCTGACGAAGGCTTTGCCTTCGAGCATTTCGAGGCTGGCGCCGCCGCCGGTGGACACGTGGGTGACCTGCTTGGCGAGGCCGAATTCTTCGATCGCCGCGGCACTGTCGCCGCCGCCGACGATGGTGACGGCTCCCTTCCTGGTGGCGCGGGCGAGGGCCTCGGCGATGGCGCGGGTGCCGGCGTCGAAGGGTTTGGTTTCAAACGCGCCCATCGGGCCGTTCCACACCACGGTCTTGGCGCTCTCGACGATGCCGGCGTAGTCGGCGCTGGTCTTGGGGCCGATGTCCAGACCGAGCCAGCCGGCGGGGACGGTTTCGGGGCTGACCTGCGTGGGGGTGTGCGAAGCGAGCGCCTGGCCACAGACGTGATCGTGCGGGAGCTTGAGGTTGGCTTTGGACGCCCCGGCGGCGTCGAGCATCTTGCGGGCGTCGCCCACACGGTCGGCTTCGACGCGGCTGTTGCCGATTTCCTTGCCCTCGGCTTTGAGGAAGGTGTACGCCATGGCGCCGCCGATGAGGATGGTGTCGACCTTCTTGAGCAGGTTGTCGATCGCGCCCATCTTGTCGGAAACTTTCGCGCCGCCGAGGATGGCGACGAACGGCCGCTGCGGGTTGGCAATCGCTTCGGAGAGGAACTTGATTTCGCGCTCGAGCAGGAAGCCGGCGACGCGCGGCTTACCTGCCATCGCGCGGGGCACGGCCGCCATGGACGCATCCTCGCGGTGGGCGGTGCCGAAGGCGTCGTTGCAGTAAATGTCGGCGAGCTGGGCGAGCTCGGCGGCGAAGGCGGCGTCGCCCTTCTTTTCCTTCTTGTGGAAACGCAGGTTTTCCAGCAGCAGCACGCCGCCGGGCTGGAGCTTGCTCGCGGCGCTGCGGGCGGGTTCACCGATGCAGTCTTCCGCGAAGTCCACCGGCTGACCGAGCAGGGCCGCCAGGCGCACCGCGCAGGGCTTGAGCGAGTAATCCGGCTCACGCCCGGTGCCTTCGGGACGACCCAGATGGCTCATCAGGATGAGCTTGCCGCCGCGGGTGGTGACGCTCTTGATCGAATCGAGCGCCATGCGGATCCGGCGATCATCGGTGATCTGCCCGTTCTCCAGCGGCACGTTGAAATCCACGCGCATCAGCACGGTCTTGCCTTTGACATCCACGTCGGCGATGGTCTTCTTGGCCATGATCGGTTTCCCCTGCATGCGGCCGGGGCGGCTCGCGCCCGCAGCTCATTGTTGTAGTGATGCAATCCTTCCAGACGGAAGCGGAATTGTAACCCGGCGCGGGATTTGGTGATTTGTTGATCTGGTGATTTGTTGATTTGGAGAGGGGGGTGAGCAAGCCCGGACCTACGAAGAGTGTGGTGGTCGCCATGAAAACAACAACGCTCCGAGATGGCTCGGAGCGTTGCGTGGTTGGTAGTCGAATGTGTGACTGGCGAAGGCTTACAGCGCGGCACAGACGAGATCGCCGACCTGCTGGGTGTTGTAGCCCATCTTGCCGGCCGCCATGCTCTTGAGCTTGGGGGTGGTCTTCTTGATGGCGGCTTCGACACGGTCGCCGGCTTTCTGCCAGGCGAGTTTGCCGGCGTCATCGGTGGTGTTCTGCAGCAGCATGGCGACCGCGCCGATGCAGGCGAGGGGGTTGATGACGTTCTTGCCGGTGTACTTGGGCGCCGAGCCGCCGATGGGCTCGTACATGCTGGTGCCGCCGGCGTCGGGGTTGATGTTGCCGCCGGCGGCGATGCCCATGCCGCCCTGAATCATGGCGCCCAGGTCGGTGATGATGTCGCCGAACATGTTGGGCACGACGATGGTGTCGTAGAACTCGGGGTTCTTGACGAACCACATGCAGGCGGCGTCGATGTGGTTGTAGTCGCGTTGGATGTCGGGGTAATCGCTTTCGCCGATCTCATTGAAAGCGCGGAACCAGAGGTCGCCGCAGAAGGTCAGCACGTTGGTTTTGTGGACCAGGGTGAGCAGACCCTTGCCCTTGCCCTCGGCTTTCTTGCGGCGGCAGAGTTCGAAGCTGTAGCGCAGGCAGCGCTCAGCACCGAAGCGGGTGGCGATCATTTCCTGGGTGGCGACTTCCTGGGCGCTGCCCTTGCGCATGATGCCGCCGTTGCCGCAGTACAGGTCCTCGGTGTTTTCGCGGATGACATCGAAGTTGATGTGCTCGGGGCCTTTGTCCTTGAGCGGGCACTCGACGCCGGGGTACAGCTTGACGGGGCGGAGGTTGATGTATTGATCGAGGGCGAAGCGGGTGCGCAGGAGCAGGCCTTTTTCGAGGATGCCGGGCTTGACATCGGGGTGGCCGACGGCGCCCAGGAGGATGGCGTCGAAGTTGTCGCGCAGGTTGGCGAGGTCTTCGTCCTCGATGATGTAGCCGGATTTGAGATAGCGTTCGCCGCCGAAGTCGAATTCGGTCAGCTCATAGGTGAAGCCTTCGGACTTGGCGATGACCGCCAGCACTTTGAGAGCTTCGCGGACGACTTCGGGGCCGGTGCCGTCACCGGGCAGCACAGCGATTTTCAGCGTCATGGCTGGGTTTCCTTGGCAGTGAGGACGTTATGGAGGATCGGTAGTGATATCGCCAGCGGGCGGCGGTGGCAAGTGCGGGGCAGGAAGGGAGAGGGCAAACGCAGGGTCAGCGATACGGCCCTGCTGCAGCGACTCCCGCGCGTGAGCAACGGGTTGCAGCACCGACGCAGGAGAATGACGCCCGGAAAACAATCCCTCCCCGACGGCTTACGGTGGCCCACCCGTCTGCATGCGACCATGCGGTCCATGTTTCCGGGGGGTTCCGATGTTTTCGACCCCGGCAGGGATCGTGGACAGTAGCCACGGGTGGAGCGCAGCGAAACCCGTGGTTGAGGAGCGCGCTTGATTCTGATCCGTCCCGGAGGGACGGCGGAGGCTTCCTTCACCCCTGCCGGGGTGAGAATTTGCACCAGCGCTTTTTCCCACGAGTTCCGCTGCGCTCCACTCGTGGCTACTTTCCTGCGCCCCCTTTCGGGGGCGAAGACCATGCACCGCAAGCTGGTGGGCTACAGCAAGCCCTCACGGTCGGAGCTCGTTCAGCGCGGGTTGATCATCCATATGCGTTTTCCTGCGGGATTGGAGCAAGTGATGAGCGCAGCGGCGGGGAGGCGGCGCAGCGTGAATGTCACGTGACAAGGCATGTGACATCGGCAACCCCCGGATTCGCTGCGCTCATCCGCGGCTTGGGATGGGAGGCGATTAGTTGGTGGAAGCGGACATGCCGCGGAGAAAGCGTTGCAGGGCGCGCACGCAGGGCTCGTCGAGCTGATGGGGCGTCATGCTTTCGAGGATCGACATCGCTTTGTGCGGGTCCATGCCGGGGCGGTAGTGGCGGTCCTGCGTCAGAGCATGATAGATGTCCGCCACGGCGAGGATGCGCGCCTTGACCGGAAGCTGCGCGGCCGTCAGCCCATCGGGGTAACCGCTGCCGTCGAGCTTCTCATGGTGGGCGGCGGCGATCCAGTCCATCTCACGGTAGTCGTCGATGAACTCGATGCGGCTGAGGATGCGGCGGCTGTACACCGCGTGGCGCTTCATTTCCTCGAACTCATCGGGATCGAGCTTGCCGGGCTTGCGGAGGATGGCTTCGGGGGTGCCGATTTTGCCGACGTCATGGAGCAGGCCCGCGATGCGCAGCCAGTCGAGGTCCTCGGGAGGCAAGCCCATTTCGTAGCCGATGCCCTGGGCGAGGTTGGCGACGTTGATCGAATGCTCCTGCGTGCCGGGGTCCCGGGCGTCGAGAGCTGCGGAGAAGGCGGTGACGAAGCTGATGAACTGGCGCTTCTGCGCTTCATACAGCCGGGCGTTTTCGAGGCTGATGGCGACCTGCACGCCGATGGCTTCGAGCAGCGCCAGGTCGTCATCGCTGAAGTACCCCACGCGACTGTCGAGGACCTGCAGGACGCCCAGGCATTGCTGCGTGCGCAGCATGACGGGGGCGACGATCATGGAGCGTGGAGCGTAGCCGGTGTGCTGGGCGACATTGCGGGCGAAGCGGGGGTCCTGCTCGGTGTCGGCGATGAGCAGGGGTTGATGCGATTGGAAGACCTCGCCGGCGAGCCCCGCGCGATCGCTGATGCGCAGCTCGCTTTCGGGTCCGTTGAGTCCCTGCGCGATCTTGGCCCACAGTTCATGGGTGCGCGGGTCATGCAGGAAGAGCGTGGAACGGTCGGCGGCGTAGGCGGAGGTCGCCTGCTGCATGATGCGTTCGAGGAGGGTTTGTTCGTCGAGGATGGTGCCGATCGCCCGGCTGACCTGGAGCAGCGTTTCCAGATGCCGCTGGGTTGCCGACTGGGGCGGCGAGAGCTGGGCGGTCAGATGCTCGCTGAGGGTGGTGGGCCGGGGCATGGGCAAATTCCATGGGCCGGGCGAAGCGCGGCTTACCGGAATCATCGGCCCGGCCCCCGGCAGGCTTCAGATGCAGCTTGATCCGGGTTCGCTCATCAACGCTTTGGCGTTGGTTGCGCTCGCGCCAAACGTTACAACCGTCCCGTGAGGCCACCTCTCGACAGAGAGTCCACCGCGTCAGCTGGAGGCGACTGGAGGACCCCGCGCGGGATGGTCGAGATAACTGCAGGATTGCCCCCGGAATCTATCACCAGCCTGCGCCCGGGGAGATTGGGAAACCACGCCATGGCTGACCACGGCTTTTGGGAGAGTGATGGAGTGAGCGACCAGCCCGCGTTATCATCGCATCTGTTGGCTGTCGAAGCCCGTCCGTACCAGCGGCGTCCGTTGCCGCGCCCGCGACTGTTCGATGTGGCGGTATCCGTCAAGGAGCGTCCCGCGCCGGTGACTCGCCCCCTTCCTCACGCCCGACCCGAGCCGGTGCATCCGGTCCCCGCTCCGCGCATCGAGATGGTCGCCATCGACCTGGACGGCACGCTGCTGCGCACCGACAAACGCCTGAGCAAACGTGTGGTCCAGGCGGTGCAGGCCGCCAGCCGCAAGGGCGTGAAGGTGGTCATCGCCACCGCCCGGCCGCCGCGCGGCGTGCGTGAGATCATCGACATCCTCAAGCTCGACACCCTGCAGGTGCTCTACAACGGCGCCATGATCGTCGACCCCGGCCGGGGCAAGCATGTCTACCACAAACCGCTGGACCCGAGCCTGACCAAAAAGATGATCAAGCTCGCCCGCAAAGCGGATAAGGATGTGGTCGTCAGCCTGGAAATTCTCGACAAGTGGTACACCGACCACGTCGACGACAGCCTGCCCACCGAAACCTCCCGCCGCTTCAGCCCCGATTTCGTCGGCCCGCTGGAAAGCTTCTGGCACGTGCCGGTCACCAAGCTGCTGTTGCTGGCGCCGCCGGCACGCATCGGCAAGATTCGGGAAGCGGTGGAAAGCAAAGTCCGCGAGCACGTCACCGCCGCCATCGCCGACGAGCATCTGCTCCAGTACATCCACAAAGACGCCAGCAAGTCCATCGGCCTGCAATGGGTCGCCACGCACTACGGCATCGATCCGAAAAACGTCATGGCGATCGGCGATGCCCCCAACGACGTGAGCATGCTCCAATGGGCGGGCCTGGGCGTGGCGGTCGCCAACGGCTGGGAAATCGCCCGGCGGGTGGCGAACGTCACCGTCCCCTCCAACGACGAAGACGGCGTCGCCTTCGCCCTGCAACGCTTCGTGCTCGACCAGTAGCCCCCCCCGGACCTACGCGAAACCTCCGCTTGTCCGCGCGGCATGGTCAACCACCATACCCCTCCGAGCCGCCCACGCCAGTGGGCGGGTCACGCCCACGATCACCCGCCGATTTGCATCGGCGGCTCGGATGTGCACTACCCCTGCGGCCACATTTCCTCACCGGCACATCTATTGACGCCCGCACCTGCGGCGCGTAGTGTGATGAACATGAATCGCATGGAGGCGACGACCCTCGGACGCTGCGGCGGAGCCGCATTGCTGCTGCTGGCGCTGCTCGGTTGCACCCCGACGCGCACCGGCAAGCCCGTCACATCCCAGACGCCGCCCCCCGCCAACCCGACTCCGGTTCCCACGAACACCGTTCCCTACCCCGGCGCCGAATCGCCCGGCTACACGGTCGTCACGCCCATTGCCCGCGACACCGATCTCACCACCGACCTGAACGAACCCTCGCCCGCCAGCACCGCCAACGCCCAGACGCTGGTGCGCGAAGCCCGCGCCAAGCTCGACGCCGGCGACGCCGAGGCCGCCTTGCCGCTGTTCGAGCAGGCGATCCGCGAAAATCCCAAGCTGCTCGACGCCCATCTGGGCATTGGTCAGATCTATCACAAGAAGGGCGATTACCACGCCGCCGCCCAGGCGTATGAGCAGGCCGCCCAGATCGCGCCCACCAGCTTCGACGCCCACTACTACCTCGCTCTGATGCGGCAACTGCAGGGCCAATTCGATCTGGCGGTCAAGGCGTACCTGTACGCGCTGGCGATCAATCCCAGCAATTACCAGGCGAACCAGGACCTGGCAAGCTGTTACCTGCAGATGGGGCGTCCTGCCGAGGCGGTGCCGTATGCCCGGCGCGCGACTGAACTCAAACCCCGCGAGCAGTCGGCGTGGGCGAACCTCGGGGCGGCGTACAGCCTGATGAACCTGTACGACAAAGCCGTCCGCGCCTACCGCGAAGCCAACGAGCTGGGCGACCTGCAGGAGCCGATCGTGCTGGGCCTCGCCGAGTCGCACAATCGGCTGGGCAACTTCGATCGCGCGATTGCGGTGCTGGAAGTGGCGCTCAAGAAGTTTCCCTCCAACCTCAGCCACGAGCGCATGGGTTACGCCCTGTTCAAGAAACGCCAGTATGCCGAGGCCCTCAAGCATTTCCGCGCGGCCCTGCTGTTCGATCCCAACGACGCGGCGGCGCTCAACGGCCTGGGCGTCTGCCTGATGACCACCTACATCCAGACCGAACGCCAGTCGCCGCTGCACAAGGAAGAAGCGCTCGCCGCCTGGGAACGCAGCATGGAACTGGCGCCCAATCAACCCAAGATCGCCGGCCTGCTGCAGAAGTTCCGCCGGCTGTAACCCCCCCCTCCGGCCCCCGGCCCCCGGAAGTGACCCCCGGCAAGTCGTGTTCGATGCTGCGCGATGGTTGCCCAGCGCCATCCCTGTCAGGCCAGACGCACAGCAACTTCCGAGCCGCCCACGCCAGTGGGCGGGTCACGCCCCTGGACCACATCGTCTGGTTGGTCGTCTGGTCCACGCCTACCAACACCCGCCGACTCGCGTCGGCGGCTCAGTTGATGGCTGCCGGTTGGGCCTGATGGTTGGCGATTCCGTGCCCCATGTGAATGCACAAAAAAACGCCGACGCGCCCGCAGCGCCTCGGCGTTCATTCGTTTGGGATTGCAATACGCGGCGTCAGCCGTTCAGCCTTCCGGAGCCACGCCCACCGCTGCGACCTGCTGCGGCGCTGACGTCCCCCAGACTTCCTCGTAGCTGAAAGTCCGCTCTTGAGGCGCCGGGGCTGCCGCGAAGACCGTCGGGTTGAACAGCACCGCGTAGCTTTCATCCATGCCCCAGGCGGCATATGCAGCCCATTGCAGTTCCAGTTCGAACGCCCGCTGTTCATCGAGCGTGTTCTGGGCTTCCCCCTGGGGACAGGCGCCCGCGCTGGCGGTCATGCCACAGTGGCTGCTGGCCATCTTGGGGCACGCCGTCTTGGGCGGGCAATCCGCCTTGGTCGCGCAATTGTCCCGGTCGCCGGCGAATGGGCAGGCGCCTTCATTGCTGCTGACGTACGTCGCCTGGGTGGTTTGCTCGGCTTCAGGCGCGTCGGTCACCAATGGCGTCGAACGCACGTAGGTCACCGCACCGCCCAACGCAATCACCACGGTCACCAGCACCAGTACTTTTTGCATGAGCCAGCTCCTGAAGGGAACGGATGAAATGAGGAACGCCCATATCCTATGCAATCAGAACGGCAAATCCAGTGCTTTTATTGCGGGATGTTTCAACCCCCCGGCACGTGCGAACGGCAGCGCCTTGCACTACGCTGTCGGCATGACGCTTCTGGCAGCCACCATTCAGGTGCAATCGCTCGAACAGGCCCACGCCGTCGCCGCCGCCGCTGCGGAACACGGTGCGGACCTCATTGAATACCGCATTGACCAGTTCACCGATCAGCCTGCGGCGCTGCGTGAGCTGGTCGAGCATTCCGCCCTGCCGTGCATCCTGACCTGTCGGCCCACCTGGGAAGGCGGGTTGTACGACGGCGACGACCAGCTGCGCATCAGCCTTTTGGAGCATGCCGGCACCGGCGCGCGCCAGCCGGCGTACCTGGACCTCGAACTTGCCGCCTGGCAACGCTCGGCGAACCTCCGGCAAAAGGTCGCCCTCGTCGTCGACCACGCCCAGCAGGTGCGCCCCGTCGACACCGGGCTGATCCTCTCCGCCCACGACTTTCAGCAGCGCCCCGCCAACCTGCTGCAAAGCGTGGAAGCCATGGTCCACGCGCCCGCCTGTCGCGTCATCAAGGTCGCCTGGATGGCGCGCTCGCTGCGTGACAACCTCGAAGCCTTCGAGCTCGTCCGCCAGCAATACAAACCCACCATCGCCATCTGCATGGGGGAGTTCGGCCTACCCAGTCGCGTGCTGGCGAAAAAGTTCGGCGCGCTGCTCACTTTCGCCGCCGTCGATCGCGCCAGCGGCACCGCGCCCGGCCAACCGACCCTCGCCGACCTCAAACAGCTCTACCGCTGGGACGCCCTCAACGAGCAAACCAAGGTCTACGGCGTCATCGGCTATCCCGTGGGCCATTCCCTCAGCCCCGCCATCCACAACGCCGGCTTCACCGCCATCGGCCACGACGGCGTGTACCTGCCGCTGCCCATTGCGCCCGAATACGAATCCTTCAAAGCCACCGTCGGCGCCTGGCTCGACTGCGCTCCGCTGCACTTTGCCGGCGCCAGCGTGACCATTCCCCACAAGGAAAATCTGCTGCGCTTCGTGCGGGAGCAGGGCGGGGAAATCGAACCGCTCGCCGCCACCATCGGGGCCGCCAACACGCTGACCGTGCGCCCCGACGGCTCGCTGTACGCCTCCAACAGCGACTATGCCGGCGCGCTCGATGCCGTGTGCGCGGGGCTGGGCATCGCCCGCGCGGAGCTGGCGGGCCGGCGCGTGGCGGTCATCGGCGCTGGCGGCGCTGCCCGCGCGATCGTCGCCGGGCTGGCGGCGTACGGCGCGACCACCGTGGTCTACAACCGCACGCTGGAAAAAGCCCAGGCGCTCGCCGAGCAATTTAACGGCCACGCCGGCAAAGTCGTGGCGGCCCGGCTGGAAAAGCTCTGCGATTCCTGCTGTCAGGTGTTCATCAACTGCACGCCCATCGGCATGCACCCGCACGTGGATGCTTCCCCCGTCCCTTCGGCGGCGGACACCAAAGGCTGGGGGCCCGACACGCTGGTGTTCGACACCGTCTACAACCCGCTGTGGACCAAACTGCTGCGCGACGCCCGTGACGCCGGCTGCAAGGTGGTGCCCGGCACCGAGATGTTCATCCGCCAGGCGGCGGCGCAGTTCGCCTTGTGGACTGGTCAGGACGCGCCGGTTGATGTGTTTCGTCAGGTTCTGCTAAACAAGCTGGGCGCATAAGCACAGGCTCACCCCGTGCCGGTCGGCGTCACGCTTCCCCGCCCGCTTTCCTGACGCACGGCCTGGGCGCTGTTGCCCGTCAGGAGTCATACCGTTGAACGAGTCCGCATCCCGCCCCAACATCCTGTGGATCTGCACCGACCGCCAGCGCTGGGACACCCTGGGCTGCTACGGCAATCCCTGGGTCACCACGCCCCATCTCGACGCCATGGGGGCAGCCGGCGCGGTGATGCAGCAGGCGTGGTCGCAATGCCCGATCTGCGGCCCCAGCCGCGCCAGCTTTCTGACCGGGCGCTACCCGCGCACCACCCGGCTCAACCGCAACGGGCAGTCCATTCCCCCCGACGAGCGCGTCATCTCCCGTCTGCTCGCCGACGCCGGTTATGTCTGCGGCCACGCCGGCAAATACCACCTCGCCGCCGGCGCCCCCGGCTTTGCCGATTGGACCGAACGCCGCACCGACGACGGCTATGTCGCCTTCGACTGGTCCCTGCACCCGCCCGCCACGCCCGTCAGCCAGTACACCGCCTGGCTGCATGAGCATGGCGTTGAGTTCAAGCGTGAGCCCGTCGAGGACTGCCAGTACGTCACCTTCGGCATGCCCGCCGCCACCAGCAACACCGGCTGGATCGCCCAGCGCGCCATCAACTTCATCCACGTCACCAGGGAAACCGGCCGGCCGTGGTTCTTCACCTGCAACATTGAAGATCCGCATAATCCGTTCGATCCGCCGCGCGAGTTCCTCGAACCCTACCTGCGCCGGCTCGACGACCTGCCTTTGCCACGCTACACCCCCGGCGAGTTGGACCACAAGCCGATCTTCCAGCGCACCGATCGCGCTGGCGTGTGGGGCGGTGGACGCGGGCATTTCGCTTACGCAGCCATGCGCGACCGCGACCATCGGCTGATCCGCGCCGCCTACTGGGCGATGATCGACCACATCGACCATCAGGTCGGCCGGATGCTCGCCGCCTTGCGCGACACCGGCCAGCTCGACAACACCCTCGTGCTGTTCATGTCCGACCACGGCGAAATGCTCGGCGACCACGGCTTCTACTTTCAGGGGCCATACTTTTACCCGGAGATGCAGCACGTGCCGCTGCTGTTCCAGGGGCCGGGCATTGTGCCGGGGACGCAGGTTCCCGCGCTGGTGGAACTGGTGGACATCGCGCCCACGCTGCTGGAAGCCGCCGGCCTGCCGCGCTACGACGGCATGCAGGGCCAATCGTTCTGGCCGCTGCTGTCGGGTCAGGCCCCGGTGACGGAGCATCGCCCCGACGTGTATTTCGAGTACTACCAGGCCATCCCCGGCGGGCACAAGGATGCCGGCGGCGCATACATCACCGGCTGCCGCGATCAGCAGTGGGCGCTCAGTTGCGCGCACGGCCGCGCGGAAGGCGAGCTGTACGACCTGCAGCACGATCCGGGCGAAGTGGTCAACCGCTGGGACGACCCGGCGTACGTGACGACCAAAGCCCGCATGCTCAAACGCCTGTGCGACCGCATGGCGGGCACCATCGACCCCTTGCCGCCGTGCGTGGCGAAGTATTAAGCAAGTCAGCAATCACCACCGAGACACAGAGAGCACAGAGTTGGCGCAGAGATAGTTAATCTTGCCTCGGTGTCCTCTGTGTCTCGGTGGTTCGTCTTTATGTTTTGCCGACCTTCCCGCCAGGAGTGAGTTCACCGCATGGCGCAGCGTCCGAACATCATCGTCGTCACCACCCACGACAGCGGCCGATGGTTCGGCTGCTACGGCATCCCCGAGCTGGATACGCCCCACCTCGACGGCCTGGCGCAGCGCGGGGTGCTGTTGACCAATTACTTCGCGGCGGTGCCCATCTGCTGCGCCAGCCGGGCGTCGATGATGACCGGACGCTATCCGCAGAGCCACGGGCTGATGGACCTGTGCTTCGGGCATTTCAACTGGCAACTCCACGACGACGAACAGCATCTGAGCCAGATCCTCCACGACGCCGGCTACCGCACCGCACTGTTCGGCGTGCAGCATGAAGTGACGGATGTGCAGCGGCTGGCGTTTGATGTGGTCGCGCGTGCCCACCGGGTCAGGCACCACGAAACGGCCTTCACCATCGTCGACGCGCTGGGCGGCTTCCTGCGTGACGATGCGGCGCGGCAGCAGCCGTTTTTCTGTCAGGTGGGATTCTTTGAAAGCCACACGCCGTTTGATTATGGCGGCGTGACGCCGCATGCCCCGCGCGGGGTGCATGTCCCGCCGTATCTGGAGCGCGATGCCGCGACGGAAGCGTCCTGCGCCGCTTTGCAGGGGGCGTTGCATCGGATCGATGAGGCGATGGGGCAACTGCTCGCCCATCTGCACGACAGCGGGCTGGCGGAGAACACCATCCTGGTCTTCACCACGGATCACGGCGTGGAGCTGCCGCGCTCCAAGTGGTTCTGCTACGACCCGGGCATCGCCATCGCCATGATGCTGCACTGGCCGGCGGGCGGCGTCGTCGGTGGTCGCCAGCTGGATTGGTTGACCTCCAATGTGGACTTCGTACCCACGCTGCTGCAACTGGCGGGGGTGTCGACGACCGCTCAGTTGCAGGGCACGAGCTTCGCATCGGGACTCACCAGGGCGAATCCCGGCGCCGCCCCCCGGCAGGAGATTCACTGTCTCTATCACAAGACCCAGACGCGCGGCCTGCGCACGGAGCGCTACAAGTACCTGCGCCATTTCGATGCTGCGACGGATTATGGCCGGGTGCCGGTGCGCGTCGCCGACATGATGCAACGCAAGTCCGTGCCCTCGGTGGAACTGTATGACCTGCACGACGATCCGGTGGAAATCACCAACCGCGGGAATGATCCCACCCTCGCGGCCGTGGCGGCGGACCTGGACGGGCGACTGTGGCGCTGGTTGGAATCCGTCAACGACCCGATCCTGCAGGGCCCGATTCGCACCCCTTCGTACAACCTGGTTCAGCATGCTTACCAGGCGTGGCGCGCCCAGCAGCAATAGAAAACCATTCCCAGGACAATCACCACAGAGACACAGAGAGCGCCGAGCATGACTCACCGTGTGGGGCAGGGATGTCGGAGATGATGCTTCGCCTCCTGCTTTTTCTCCGTGTTCTCTGTGCCTCTGTGGTGAGTTTGACGACACTTTCCCGGCGGGTGGTGACGGGATGATTTCCAGAGCGCATTTGACGCCTTACCCCTGCTGCGGTAACAATTCATCATGGAAGCCAACCCCAACAACAAAATCATTTGTGACGGAATCACGTTCGACGACGTGCTGCTGCTGCCGGCGCGCAGCGAGATTGTCCCGGCCCAGACCGACGTCTCCACCCGGCTGACCAAACGCATCAAACTCAATGTGCCGCTGCTCTCGGCGCCGATGGACACCGTGACCGAAGCGGCGCTCGCCATCGCCCTGGCGCAGGAAGGCGGCCTGGGCGTCATCCACAAGAATCTCTCCGTCGAACAGCAGGTCCGCGAGGTCCAGAAGGTCAAACGCTCCGCCAACGGCGTGATCAATGACCCGATCTCCCTGCCGCCCACCGCGCCCGTCGGCGAAGCCCGCCGGCTCATGCGCGAGCAGAACATCTCCGGCGTGCCCATCACTCAGGACGGCGAGCCCAACGGCAAGGTCGTGGGCATCCTCACCCGCCGCGACCTCAAGTTCCTGCCCGACGACAATCAAGCCATCGAACAGGTCATGACCCACGGCCGGCTGATCACCGCGCCGCCCACCACCACGCTTGAGCAGGCGGAGCAGATTCTCAATCAGAACAAGGTCGAAAAGCTCATCCTCGTCGATGGCGCCATGCGCCTGACGGGGCTGATCACCATGAAGGACATCGAGAAGCTTGAAACCTTCCCGCTGGCGTGCCGGGATACGCGCGGCCGGCTGCGCGTGGGCGCGGCCGTGGGCGTGCATCAACTCGACCGCGTCGCAGCTTTGATCGAAGCCGATGTGGACCTGGTGGTGGTCGACTCGGCGCATGGCCACAGCAAGAACGTGATGGAAACCGTCAAGGCGATCAAGGCGCGTTACGACATCGACGTGATCGCCGGCAACGTGGCGACGGAAGATGGCGCCCGCGACCTGATCGAAGCCGGCGCCGATGCGGTGAAGGTCGGCATCGGTCCCGGCTCCATCTGCACCACGCGCGTGGTCACCGGCGTGGGTGTGCCGCAGATCACCGCGATTTTCAACGCCTGCCGCGCCGCCGACCCGGCGGGCATTCCGGTGATCGCCGACGGCGGCATTCGTCACAGCGGGGAAATCACCAAGGCGCTGGCGGCCGGGGCGTCGGCGGTGATGCTCGGCTCGCTGTTCGCGGGGCTCGACGAATCGCCCGGCGAAATGGTCATCCACATGGGCCGGCGCTTCAAGAGCTATCGCGGCATGGGCAGCGAAGGCGCGATGATGGCGGGCTCGGCGGATCGCTACAGCCAGGGCACCAACAATCCGCGCAAGTTCGTGCCCGAGGGCGTGGAAGGGCGCGTGCCGTACCGCGGCCCGCTGTCGGACTTCGTGTACCAACTGGTCGGCGGGGTCCGCAGCGGCATGGGCTACTGCGGCACGCAAACCATCGACGAGCTGCGCACCCGCGCCCGCTTCTGCCGCATCAGCGGCGCGAGCCTGGTGGAAAGCCATCCGCACGACATCGTGATCACCAAGGAAAGCAGCAATTACACGGTGGATTACAAGACGGAAAGCTGAGGCAGGGGATGGGCTTCCGGTGCAAACTTCCGGGGGCGCGCTTCCGGGGGTCCCCGAGATTCGCCTGCAGCTCATCGCCGGGCGTCCGGGTTGTGTGATGCGGTACATCAACCAATCACCAGATCAACACCTCACCAAATGAACTGAAGCATGTCACGCATTCCCTGTCATCTGCTCGCTGGGCCGCTGGGGGTGGGCAAAACCTCGGCGATTCAGGATTACCTGCTGCGTCACGCCGACCGCCAGCGCGTGGGCGTCCTGGTCAACGACGTCGGCCCGTTCGGCCTGGACGGGGCGATGCTCGACGCGGGCCTGAGCCGCGACCAGGTGGTGTCCATCCCCGGCGGGTGTCTGTGCTGCACGCTCTACGGCACCATCGAGCCGAACCTCGAAAAACTGATCAAGGCCGGCGCCCAGCGCATCCTGATCGAACCCAGCGGGTTGGCGGCTCCCAATCAGATGGTGGACCTGTTGCGGTCCTGTGGCGCGCGGCTGGGTCTGGAGGTCAAGCCGGTGATCGTGCTGCTCAACGCCGCCGACTTCCGCCCGGTCTTGTTCGAGCGCATGCCCTATTTCCAGGTGCTGGCGGAGTCCGCCGACGTGCTGGTGTGGAACCGCTGCGACAAGGCGACGCCGGAGAAACTGGCGGAAGCGAAAGCGTGGTCCGCGCAGCTTGATCCGCCGAAGCTGCGGGTGCTGTACACGCAGTTCGGGCAGATCCCCGATGACGTGTTCGAGGGGAAATTGGCGGGGGCGGTGGCAGCCGCCAAGCCGTGCGCGGTGTGCGGGGCGCCGCACGAGCATGAGCATCATCACCCGGAGCACGCGCATCATCACCCGGAGCACGCGCATCACCACCATCAGCACGCGCATGGGCCGCATCTGCATGACGACGCCCACGCCGACGGGTTGTTGTTGCCGCCGGAGGAGCGTTTTGACGCGCAGCACGTGACGGCGCAGTTGCAGCGCCTCGCGGCCGAGGGGGTTGATGGCGTCAAACTGCTGCGGTTCAAGGCGATCCTCCACAGCAGCCGGGGTTGGCAAACGGTGCAGATCGCCAGCGGGGAATTGAGTTGGCGCGACACGGCGCATCGCCGGGACAATCGGCTCGACTGGATCACGCAGGGCGGGAAGATCAGCGCCCAGCGCATGCTCGAACTGCTGCGGCCGGCGGCGCAGGTGTAGTTCCGGGCTGGACCGGACACGAACCACCTGGTGCGCCTACCTGTCCGGGCCAGCCCGGACCTACAAGATCAACTGCGCACGAATCATCAATCGCCCAGACACACGCCCAGCCGGCGCGCGGCGCGGACCCAGTGGTGATCGGGCGGGACGCTTTTGCGTTGCGCCGCTGCGGCCGCCAGCGGCACCGCCACCGCCTGATCGCCGCGGGCCGCGACCATGATGCCGAACTGCTTTTCGCGGATCAGCTCGGCGCAGGCGGTGCCCAGTCGGGTCGCCAGCAGTCGGTCGGCCGCGGAGGGCGTGCCGCCGCGCTGCGTGTGGCCCAGGATGGTCAGGCGGGATTCCAGCCCGGTGCGCTTTTCCAGTTCGCTGGTCAGGCGCAGGGTGCTGCCGGCGTGCTGCTGGTCGAGTTCGAGCAACTGCTGGGAAAGCTGCTCCTTCTGCTTCTTGCCCTTGGCGGCATCCTGCTGGCGGTGCAGCTTGGCGAACTTTTTCGCTTCGGCTGCACTGACGGCGCCCTCGGCGACCGCGACGATGCTGAAGTGCTTGCCGCGGCGGGTGCGGCGTTTGATGGCGTCGGCGATGACGTCGATGTCGTAGGGGATTTCGGGGATGAGAATCACATCGGCGCCCCCGGCGAGCCCGGACGCGAGCGTGAGCCAGCCGGTGCGATGACCCATGATCTCCACGACGATGATGCGGTTGTGGCTGGTGGCGGTCGAGTGCAGGCGGTCGATGGCGTCGGTGACGGTGTTGAGGGCGGTGTCGAAGCCGAAGGTCACTTCGGTTTCGGGGATGTCATTGTCGATGGTCTTGGGCAGGGTGATGAGGTTCAGGCCTTTTTCCGCGAGGCGCAGGGCGTTTTTCTGCGTGCCGCGTCCGCCGAGGCAGACCAGGACATCGAGGTTGTGTTTGTGATAGTGCTCGACGATGACGTCGGTCATGTCGAGGATGCGTTTGCCGACGGGCATTTTGTGGGGTTTGTCGCGGCTGGTGCCCAGGATGGTGCCGCCGAGGGTGAGGATGTTGGAGAGGGCCTCGGGCGGCAGGGGCATGGTCTGGTCCTGCATCAGGCCGCGGAAGCCGTAGCGGAAGCCGACGACTTCCATGCCGAAGGCTTCATGGGCGGCTTTGCCCACGCCGCGGATGGCGGCGTTGAGTCCCGGGGCGTCGCCGCCGGAGGTGAGGATGCCGATGTGTTCGCTCATGGCGGGAACTCCCGGGGTGAAGGTGAGGTGATGGTTAGAGAATAGCGTGCGGGGCGGGTTGATGATGCGCGCCCCGCGTGGATGAGTGGTGGAAAGCGCGGCTGGATGCGAAAAATTTCCACGACATTCGCGCATCTGGTTGGGTCGGTGCTTGACACATTCGACTTGGCAAGCGACATTACAGGCCGTTCACAAGGAGGTGAACCTTGAACGTTCTCGAACCACGGATGGACGACGCAGCCGCCACTTCCGCGCCGGCTGTCGCGCGTTCCACCACCCAACTGAGTCGGCAACAGATCCTGGAAGCCACCTTCGCGTGTCTGCGCGAGGAGGGCTACGACAACACCACCATCCGCCGGATCGCCAGGCGGCTGGACTGTGCCATCGGGTCGATCTATCGCTACTACCGCGACAAGCGCGAGCTGCTCTATGTGGTCACGCAGGAGCTGCTGGCGCCGGTGGTCGAACGGCTGGAGATGGGCGCGAGCTTTGACGAATCGCGCCAGCTTTATCACCAGTTGGCGACCACCGAGGTGGAGAGCTATCGCCTGATGTTCTGGCTGGCGGTGCACACCGAGCCGAGCGATCCCGCCCGGCTGCCCGGCGTGGTTCACCGTCTGCTGGATCACTGGACGCGCCAGCTCAACAGCGCCGATCGCGCTCGCGCCGCCTGGGCGCAGCTCCATGGCCAGTGCATGCTCGGCCCGACCGGCACCGGTCTGACCATCAGCGAAGCGACGCACGCGGCGGTTGCACCTGCTGCACCGCAAACCTCGGAAGGTCAGCTTCCAATGGCTGTTCCGGGGGCCCGGCCGCAGCCGCAGGTGGTCATTCCCGCCGACGTGCGGGTGCCGACCCCCAGCGCGATCGCCAAGGCCACCAAGCCCGACGACGTGGTGTTGCTGTAAAGACGACCGCTGAGCCGGTTGCCGGCCTGCGTCGTCCCCGGCGCCTGTCGTCCCTTCCCGTGGCGGGGAGGCCAAATCCGAATGATCCTCCGGTCACACCTGCGCACCCGTTGCGCAGGTGTTTTTCATGGCGGGGGTTACGGTGGTGCAGCTGGATATTGCGATTTGAGCCGCCGCACCCGGCATGCCACTTCGCCCCGGGTCAATGACCCGGGGCTAAATAACCCGGGGCTCAATGACCTGCACCATCCCGTGGTCCACTTGGTCCACTGCCCGCATACCGCCCCGGCGCGCCAGCACTATGATGGCGTCCCTTCCGCCTTCGCTGGTCTACCCGGCATCAGTCAACCAAGGACGTCTCCCCATGGCGAAGCTGCCCAAACGTCGGCATGTCGGTGCGATCGACGGAGCCGGTCGCGGCACGGTCATCACCCAACCCATGCCTCAACCCAGGCCCGGCCAGGTGCTGGTCAAAGTCCATGCCTCCCTCATCAGCCCCGGCACCGAACTCAACCGCGCCCGCAAGCTCCGCGCGACGGGTGAAAATGACAACCAGATCCTGCCCTTCGGCTACCAGAACGCCGGCGTGGTCGTCGCGCTGGGAACCGGCGTCAAGCGCTTCGCCCCCGGACAACGCGTCGCCTGCATGGGCGGCGGATATGCCGAGCACGCCGACTTCTGCGTCGTCCCCCAGAACCTCTGCTACGCCCTGCCCGATCAGGTGAGCTTCGAGGAAGGCGCTTACACCCACCTCGCCATCACCGCCCTGCACGCCCTGCGCCGTGGCCAAGTCGGCCTGGGCAGCCGGGTGCTGATCGTCGGCCTGGGGCTCGTGGGCCAGCTCAGCGCCCAACTCGCCCACCTTGCCGGCGCTCGCGTCACCGGCTGGGATATGCAGCCCGGACGCCTGCGCGTCGCCAAAGCCTGCGGCATGGACCACGGCGTCAACCCCGCCAAGCAGGACGTCATCGCCCTCAGCAAAAAGCTCACCGAAAACGAAGGCTACGACACCGCCATCCTCGCCATCGGCGGCGACGCCTCGGCCCTGCTCGAACAGGTCCATCAGGTCATGAGCCAAACCCGCGATGGCCACGCCTGGGGACGCGTCGTCGTCGTCGGCGGCTGCACCATCAAATTCATCGGCGGGGCGGGCCTGGGCAACCTCGACCTCTGCGCCAGCGCCCGCACCGGCGCGGGCTATCACGACGAGCAATGGGAACACAGCGGCGAAGACTATCCCCCCGTCTTCATGCGCTGGACCACCAGCACGAATTTCAAACTCGCCCTGGAACTGATGGCGCAGCGCCGGCTGCGCGTCAAGCCGTTGACCACCCATCGCCTGCCGCTGGCGCGCATTGATGAAGCCGTTGCCGCGCATCTGGAACAGCCCAATCGCACGCTGGGCACGCTGCTCCGCATGGAGTAAGTTACGCCGATGCAACGCATCAACCCAGCCGGCCTGGAAATTGAAATCACCACCGCCATTGAGCAGGTTTGCGCCTGGCCCAACCTGACGCTGCTGCCCGACGGCTCCGTGCTCGCCGCCGTCTTCAACCAACCCTGCCACGGCATGTGGGAAGGCGATCTCGACGCCTACGTCAGCACCGACGCCGGGCGCACCTGGACCAAGCGCGGCTGCATCGCGCCCCACGGCGAACCCCACAGCAACCGCATGAATTGTGCCGTCGGCCTGGCGCATGACGGCGCCCTCATCGCCCTCTGCGGCGGGTGGCGCAACCGTGCCCCGCGCGGCCAAAGCAAACCCTTCGCCCCCCAGGACCGCCGCGTTCCCCACGCTTACCGCTCCACCGACGCCGGCTGCACCTGGACCGATCTGGGCGAAATCGGCTTGCCGCCCTCCGGCGAAGCCCCCGTGCCCTTCGGCGACATCCATCCCACCACGCCCGGCCACCTCGTGACCACCGGCTACGCGCCGCTCCCGCCCGACGCCAGCCAACGCACCCGCTACCAGTCCTTCCTCTACGAAAGCCAGGACGACGGCCGAACGTGGCACTGCGGTTCAAGCATCAACCCCAACGGCAACGAAACCGCACTCCTGCCCCTGAACCCCCAGCACTTCCTCGCCGCCAGCCGCGAGGAAACCGATACCCATCTCGAACTCTTCACCAGCCCCGACGCCGGCCAAACCTGGCGCCCCGCCGGCCCGCTGAGCCTGCCGCGCCAAGTCACCGGCCACCTGCTGCGCCTCCGTGACGGGCGGGTCCTGCTGACCTACGGCAACCGCTGCACCAACAACTTCGGCATCGACGTCCGCCACAGCCCCGACGATGGCCGCACCTGGCAAGCCCCCATCCGCATCGCCGACACCCCCATGGGCGACAGCGGCTACCCCTCGACCGTCGAACTCCCCGACGGCTGGCTGCTCACCGCCTACTACAGCCAACTCCCCGGCGAATACCAATACGCGATGTTTGCCGCACGCTGGCGGTGGACGGGATGATCTTCAAAGATGAGTAGGAAGAGCATCCGCAGATGACGCAGATGGACGCAGATACAACAGCTATCACTGCTCAGGTCTGCTCTGCGTAAATCTGCGTCATCTGCGGATCAATACTCTTGGCATCTGCGGCTGGGGTAGCCAGAGGAGGGATCAGGAGGAATACTTATCCATCCTGACACTTTGCATTCTCTCAAGACAAGCCGGAAGAACATCCGCAGATGACGCAGATGGACGCAGATAAACCAGCAATCGCTGTTCATGTCTGCTCTGCGTAAATCTGCGTCATCTGCGGATCAAGAATCTTTGCTTCTTTCGATGCTGAAGCCCGACGAGGGATCAGGAGGATGATTCATCCTGACACCTTTGCATTATTCAGGCACGTTCATCAGTGAGGCCCTGCGACTCCGCACGCCAGGAACAACAAGACAAGGCCTGCAAGATAGCAGAGGGGCACCAGCGCGACTCGCTCTGCTGCGAAGGTGAAATCCTTACTTTTTAGGGACAAAGCGATGAGCAGCGACGGAATATACACCAACGGGTAGAGCGTCGAACCCCACAGGAAGCCCAATGCAATAATCTTGACCACCAAACGAGGCGGCTCCGATTCATGCCCCGCCAGGCTCATGATGTTGGCCAAAAGGCAGCCAGGGTAGATGAGAAGTGGGATTGCCCCACCGATCAGCCTGGAGCGGACAAGGTTGGGAGAAGAGGGATTGGTCATGCCTGACGATGGGGGAAGAAAAGGTGTCGGGTTTAGTAAATATCCATCCTGACACCTTATTCGCCCTCAAGTAAATCAGGGCTCCAGTATTGCTGGTCGATTGCATCCATAGGCTAGATGAGTTGATCTCTAACTTCCTGCCACTGTTCCCAGATCCGTTCTGGGTCAAGCCGGCCGATCGGCATTTGAGCGTCAAGTGAAGCGTAGAACACTCTCGCTTTTGACTCAGGCATCATGATACAAGCCGCATTGTCTCGGACTTCCAGGACTTCTTCCCGAGTGAGTGGTGAACCCTTTTGCTTCTCGCGGCCGGCGAGCAGCATGTGCAGTGGATTAAGGTAAACCTTGACCTGCGGCTCTTCTGCAGGACGTTTCTTGAACCAGCCAAACATGCGTTGCCCCTTCTGACTTGAAAGCCCCGGTTGCCGACCGTCCGTGGAAGCGGAATTCAACCTGATCGCTCAATTATCGTTCGCGGGTGCCGCCGGTCAACTATGACTGCTGATTAGCTGCCTTTTGCCGATCGCGGTCCAGGCTGCACCAGCCAGAAACCAGCCGGCGCCTCCGATGAGAATAGACAATGCACCGGGTAGGATAATCAATGTAATCACCGAAGCCGGGAAAGACTCCATGAATTGAAGCAGCCAGGGGAATGCTGGTGCACAGAGCCGGTTTGCAAAATACTGGACGGGAAATCCCGGAACGAAATAAAAGGGCAGATAGAGGTCGCCGTATGGTGAGCCTTCGTTTAGTCGGATGCTGATCGGAGAGTATGCGATTAGTGTGAGTACGATCAAAGTATGGCTGGCAACCAGGCGATATTTTAGTTGCCACTGCTCAACTCGGGGAATCGACATGAGCACATAAGCAAGCAGCATGATCGCAAACCCGCCAGACACTGTGGTCAGCAACAAAAATGCGCATATGCCCATATGTGTCACCTAATGAAGATAGCTCGCTTGCGGACCTCCCGAGCAAGAAGGCTGCAACTGACGAAGAAGGAAAGAAACGGTGTCGGGATTGATTATTTCCGCCTGCTGACGCCACTGCTTTCTCTGGGCCGGTGTGTGAGTTGCTCGGTCACCTGCGTATCAGCGTCGCTTTTCTGTTGATTAGCTGTGTCGGGCAGTTTGGCGTCCGTCGCCACCAGGGGAAACTTTTCGGGTGCTTCAATCGACGCCACGTCCAGGTCGATGTCCAGTTCGGGCCACCAAAGATGATGCGGCAGCGGGCGCTCGACAGCCGCCAACTGGGCAATGGTCGCATGCCGGAACCAGGGAAACTGGTCGAAGGGCAGGTACAACTCGCGGCCGTCGAGCAGCAGCCAGAAGCCGACCGCGGAAACGTTGGTCAGTTCAACGCTCGAAATGGGCTTGCCACGCGCGGCGGATTTCGTCTTCATGGGCTGCGATCTTCTTTTGCAGCGTCGCCAGCTGACGCTTACTGAAACCGTGATTGCGTGCCAACTCGATAGTCGGCTCCAGCCAGAACTTCGCCTCGGCGCCATGGCCAATGACGTGGATGTGCAGCCTCGGTTCCTCGCGCGAAAAGAAGAAGAACCGATAGCCGCCCTCCGCAAACACCGTCGGACTCATGCATTTTATGCTACCGGCAAGATCGTACGGGTCCAAGCTCATTTACGAAGAACGCTGACACCGATGTTCTTGCGGCCAGACAGGAGGAGTGTCCGCAGATGCCGCAGATGGACGCAGATGCAGCGGGAGGCGTGCTGCTTCTCTCATCTGTGTGAATCTGCGTCATCTGCGGATCTCATTTGTATGCTTCCAGTGCTGGTCAACAACAGGCGGTGAGTCTCCCCCGATCCATGCCTCATGCTCAGTGAGCTTGACTCAGTGCTCTCTGTGCCTCGGTGGTGACAGCTCTTATGCATCGGCCTCCACGCGGCCCGCCTGCCGCGCCAACCCCCGCCCCGACCGCCACTTGCTGATCTGGGGCGGCCCCGCGCCCGGCATTCCCGGCTCGTGTTATGCTATCGGCCCTCAGGAGAGGTTTACCCGATGCGAACCATCGCCAAGCTTTTCGGCCGGTCGCCTTTTGGCCCGCTGCAGGCGCACATCGATTGCGTTTCCCGTTGCGTCGCCAAGCTCGGCGAGTCGCTCGACGCCTTTGACGCCGGCGACAGCGCCAAGGTCGATGCCCTGGCGGCTGAGGTCACCGCGCTGGAGCATCAGGCGGATCAGGTCAAGAACGACATCCGCAATCATCTGCCCAAGACGCTGTTCCTGCCGGTGGATCGCCACACGCTGCTGGAGATCATTTCGCTGCAGGACGGCATTGCCGACTGCGCTGAGGATGTGGCGGGTTTGCTGAGCTTCAAGACCATGGCCTGCCCCGCCTGGCTGCGGGAGGACCTGACCGCATTGCGGGTGAAGAACTTTGCCGCGGTGGAACTGGTGGGGCGCATCGTGCATGAGCTGGACGAGCTGCTGGAATACTCCTTCGGCGGCCCGGAGGCTGAGAAGGTCAAGCAACTGGTGGACCAGGTGGCGCTGCTGGAGCACGAAGCGGACATCATCTTCCGGCGGCTGCTCAAGAACTTTTACACCCACGAGAGCGAGTTGAGCTTCGTCACGTTTGACCTGTGGCAGCGGATCACCTCGCGGCTGAGCGACCTGTCGAACATCTCGGAAAAACTCGCCAATCGCATACGGATGATGCTGGAGCGCAAGTAGTCGCGCCGGCGGGATAATTGCATGGATTCGCAGACGGTACTGACCATCCTGTCCGGCCTGGGTCTGGCGTTCGGGTTCTACATGGCGTGGAACATCGGCGCCAACGATGTGGCCAACGCCATGGGCACCAGCATGGGCTCGGGCGCGTTGACGCTCCGCCGGGCGGTGCTGGTGGCGGCGGTGCTGGAGTTTGCCGGGGCGTACCTCGTGGGCATGCATGTCACCGAGACCATGCGCAGCGGCATCGTCGACGTCGGCATCTTCGACAACGACCCCCTGAGCTTCATCCTGGGCATGCTCGCGGCGCTGCTGGCGGCGGGGGCGTGGCTGCAGGTCGCCAGCTACTTCGGCTGGCCGGTGTCCACCACGCACTCGATCGTCGGCGCCCTGGTGGGTTTCGGGGCGGTGCATGGCGGGTTGCAGGCGGTGCACTGGAGCAAGCTGGGCAGCATCGTCAGCAGTTGGGTCATCTCCCCGGTGCTGGCGGGCATCATCAGCTTCATCATCTTTCGGTTGTTGTTGCGGACCATTTTTTACAGCAACAATCCGGTGCGCGCCGCGCAGCGGGCGACGCCGGTGCTGGTGTTTTTCGTGTTCGTGATTCTGAGCTTTGTGATGATTTTCAAAGGGCTCAAGAACCTGGGCCTGGACAAGATGCCCTTTGAGCAGGCGCTGCTGTGGGCGGGGGGGGTGGCGTTGGTGGCGGCGGCGATCGCCTTCGTGCTGGTGCGGCGGATCGATCCCAACCAGCCCCCCGGAGTTGAGCCGGCGCCGTTCCATGAACGCTCAGTGGACCGCAGCCTGCGCAAAGCCCGCAAGCATTTGATTCGCGTGCGCGACAGCGTCCCGGCGGACCAGCGGGGGCAGGTCGAAACCCTGCTCGGCTCGGTGGACCAACTGACCTATACCATCCCGCACTCGGATCAGCAGACGCCCACGCCGGTGGGCGAGGTGGGCCACTACGCCACCGTGGAGCGCATCTTCGTTTACCTGCAGATTCTCAGCGCCTGCTTTGTCGCCTTTGCCCATGGCGCCAATGATGTCGCCAATGCGATCGGCCCCATGGCGGCGGTGCTGGAAACCGCCAGGCACGGCGTGGTGGCGGTCAAGGCGGACGTCCCCGCCTGGGTGCTGGCGCTGGGCGGCGCGGGCATTGTCGTGGGCCTGGCGACCTGGGGCTGGCGCGTCATCGAAACGGTCGGTAAACGCATCACCGAGCTGACGCCCACGCGCGGCTTTGCCGCCGAGTTCGGCGCCGCCACCACCATCGTCGTGGCGTCCAAGCTCGGGCTGCCCATCTCCACCACCCACACCCTCGTGGGCGCGGTGCTGGGCGTCGGCCTGGCGCGCGGGCTGGGGGCGCTGAACCTCAACACCCTGCGCGACATCGTCATCTCCTGGCTGGTCACCCTGCCGGCGGGTGCGGGACTGGCGATCGTGTTCTTCTATGGCTTGAAGCTGATCTTCGCCTGAAGCTGCGCCCCGCGACCCGGCCCGCACCGCGCCCCGGAGCAGGTCTCACGACGCCAGCGCCTGCAGTTGACGCAGCGCCAGCAGTGGATGGTCCGCCCGCAGCAACGCGCCCGGACGCACCCGGTCATACGCCCGGCTGGCCCACAGCACATCAAAACCCAAGCCGCCCGCCCCCGGCCGCACCAACGCCACCGGCAGCGGCGCCAGCGACCCCAGCAACTGCGGCAGGGTCGCCGTCTGCTGCAAGCCGATCACCTGTTGCCAGGCGTCCTCCAGCCGGGTGGGCAATCCGGCGAAAATCGCCCCGGCAACGCCGGCGCCCTCCAGCAGCGCCAACGCCAGCAACGCCGCCACCGCGCCGTCGCCCTGACCATACAGATACACCTGTCGCACCGCCGGCCCGGCGTGGGCGCGCAGCAGCGGCAGCATCCGCAGCACGTCTTCCACCCACAGCATCATCGGCGTCAGACCCACCGCCACGCCGGCGCGCAGCAAGGCGCTGTCATGCGACGGCTGCACGTTCTGCTCCCCGCTGCCCCGCGGCTCCAGCAAGGCGTAGTCGGCGTCCTCGCCCACCGCCTGCCCGATCCGCTGCAACGCCGTCCAGCCCACCTCCGTCCGCTCGGGCAGCGCCAGCACCAGCGTCGGCCGCGCTGCGGGGCGGCGCTGCATCAACGTCAACTGCCGGGGCAGCCCCGCTGACGCATCGCGCCACAGGCGCCTGCGCCACAGGTCGCCCTGTTGCCAATCGCCCACCAGCGTCGGTTGGGCGTCGGGGCTGGCAACCGCTGCCCGCAGCACGTTCTCCTGCAGCGCCAGCGCCAGCTCCGCGCGCTGGCGCTGGGCGTCGTCGGCATCCGTCGGCAGGCGACGCTGGGCTTCGGGCGTCAACACCTCCTGCAGGTGCGCCAGTCGATTGCCCGCGAGCATGACGCCCTGGGTTGGACTCAGCTCCGCATCCGTGCGCGGCCGCTGCGCCAACGCCAGCGTATCCACCGCCGGCCGGGGCTCACCCGCCAGATGCTGGTCGAAGAAGGCATGCAGCCGCTCGATCGTTTCGGGCTGGTACGCGTGCGGGCCGTCGTACTCGAACAGTTCCACCCGTCCCGCAGCGCCGGCATGGGCGTACAGCGTGCCCAGGTCTGCCGCGAGCGTGCGGAATTCTTCAAGGGAATACAAGCCGTCGTGCCGGGCGTACAGCAGCAGCAACGGGCGCGGGGCGGCCAGCAGGCCCAGGGCGATCTGGCTCAGGCCGAAGCGGTTGGGAATGTAATTGCAGTCGCAGTGCTGCGCCAGGTGGCCGTCGCGGAGGGCGAAGGGCACATAGGTGACGCCTGCGACCGGCGCGCTGATGGCGACCCGCTCATCCGCCAGCATGAGCTGGAAGGACATGTTGCCCCCGCCGGAGATGCCGGTGACGCCGATGCGTCCGGGATCGACCTGGCCATGTTGAATCAGTACATCCAGGGCGCGGATGGAATTGAGCACTTCGGCGCCGGCGGCGGAGAAACCCCGGCTGACCAGTTGCGGCTGGCGGTTGAGGTAGACGCCATGGTGATCGCCGCGGTGGTCATGCTGCTGAATGGTTTCGGCGAGCAGGCAGGTGTAGCCGCGCTGCGCCCAGGCGCGGGCGTGATGCTGGTAGTGGAAGCCGCCCAGCAGCGCGTGGCCGCAGAGATACAGCACCCCCGGCCGCGCCGGCGCGGGCGTCGCGGGGCGAAAGAGGTACGCCCCGCACCAGCAATCCGGCGCCAACTGGTAATGCAGCGGGGTGATGGTGCACCCGTCGTCAGGCAGCTCCCGATGCCAGCGCACCGCCAGGTTGGCCGGGGGCGGCGCCTCACCCAAACCCAGGGATTGGAAATACCGCCGGCGCAGCTCAGCGCGCGGCGGCAATGCGGACGGCTGTTCCAGAGCTTGTTGTCGTTGCGCCCAGGCCTGTGCCTGGAGAAAATCCCAGATGGATGACGACATGGAGCGGTGTCCCGTTGGATGGGGGAGGGGAGGGCGGATCGGTCACATCGACATGAGTTGATCGCGCAGCACCTGCTGCAGCCGATGCCCCCACTGCGCCAGCAGCGGGCGCGGCGGCAGGGTGAAGCGCACATACACGCGCTGGCCCAGCAGGGCGGGCAGATCGTCCAGCGGCAATTGATCGATGAGCGGCGTTGCGGCGGCGAGCGCCTCGGCCGGGGTGGGCATGGTCGGACGGCTCGCCAGCGGCAGGCTGAACCACAGCTCAAAATGCGGGCGGATGGTTTTTTGCCCATGCGGGTCGCGCTGGTCGGTGGCGATGGTGCCGCCGCCGCCGTAACCGAACGCCGGGTGGGGCAGTTGGTAGCGGCCCGAGTCGAACACCTTGAGCACCTTGCTTTCGAGCGTGCGGTCCACGCGGCCGACGGTGCGCAGTTCCACTTTTTCGATGTGCTGATAGAAGGCGTCGGCGCTCTGCGCCTGGCTGACCAGGGCGGTGACGCGCACTTCCGAGAGGTCGGCGATGGCGGCGATCACCTGCCCGCGCTGGAGGTATTGCCCTTCCAGCTCGCGCAGCTTGCGGGCGACGACCACGCCGGCGATGGGCGCCCGCAGGTCCAGGTTGCTCAGCCGATCATCCAGGTCCGCCAGTTCTTCGCGGATGGCGATCATTTTCGCCTGGGCGACCTGCATCGCCACCGCATCCTGGGCGATGCCCTGGCGGTGCTCGACTTCCAGGCGGGCCAGCTCGGCGAGCTTCTCGTGGCGTTTGGAGCGCAGGATGGGATTGTCCGCCCGCAGCAGGATGTCGCCCTTGCTGACCATCTGCCCGCCGCGCACCAGCACCGCGGTGACAAAGCCATCGGTGGCGATGGCGACATCGGCGCGCTGGGCGGCTTCGACGATGCCTTCGGTGCGGCGATGCTCGGGCATGGGCGCCAGCCCGGTGACGCCCAGCACGCCCAGCACAAACGCCAGGGTGACCGCCACGGCGCGGGGGCGGTGCTCGTCGAGGGCGGGGTTGGTCGCCAGCCAGTGGATGAACTTGCAGGTGGGGATGAACGCCCAGGAGATGATGGACCACGCCGCCAGCAGCAGGCCGATGGTCAGGAAGCGCTGGGCGATGAACAGCGAGATGCCCACGAGCACGAAGACCCGGTAAATCTGGCTGCCGATGCCGTAGAACGTCAGCAGCGTCTGTTCGCCGGGGACGGTGCTGACCGGCTGGGCGTTTTCCAGGCCGAAAGCGTAGCGTTGCACCAGCCAGCGCAGGTGCTTGCTCGCCCGGTCGTACATGTTGGGCACTTCCACCAGGTCGCTGAGCATGTAGTAGCCGTCGAAGCGCATCAGCGGGTTGGCGTTGAACAGGATGGTGGTGACCGAGGCGAGGAAGACCACGTTGTAGGCGAGCTGGCGCGGCAGGCCCTCGGTGTGCAGCCAGACCAGCGCGGCTCCGCCGGCGAGGGTGAGTTCAAACAGCATGCCGGCGGCGGCGACCAGCAGGCGTTTCCATTTGTCGCCGAAGCTCCAACTGCTGGTGGCGTCGACATACGGCGCGGGAAACAGCACCAGCATCATGATGCCCATCTCGGGCACCGCCCCGCCGAAGCGCCGGCAGATCAGGGCGTGGCCCATTTCGTGAAATGCTTTGGTGACGATGAAAATCAGCGCCATCCAGTGCCAGTTGCTCGGCGCCAGCACGCTCTCGGCGTCGTTGACGAACCGCCCCAGCTCGGGCAGGAACTGCCAGGCGCAGTAGATCATCCACACCACCCACGCCAGCAGCCCCCACCGGTTCAGGAACGGCCGCGCCAGCGGACCGAGCCAGTTGAGCATCACCGTGGGATTGAAGACCGGGATGCGCAGGAAGAGGATGCTCATCGCCTGCCCGGTCCAGTGGCGGATGCGGCGCAGGCGGTTGCGCTCCAGCAGGGGCTGGGCGTCGGCGGGGAGATCGACGCGCAGCAGGTTCGCCTGATTGAGCTGACCGAGGATGCCGATGACTTCGTTCTGCGTGGGCGCCAGATCGCCAAAGCGATCGGTGGTGCTGGTCCAGGCGACATCGACCGTGCGTTTGCCGTCGAGCAGGCCCACGAAGTGGTACGCCACCGGGTTGAGGCGGAAGAAGTTGTTGCTGACCGGATCGTGGATCACATGCCACGGCTCGCCGCGGAAGAGCTGGCGTTTGATCTGCACATGCGGACGCAGACGCGGCGTGAGCCGGCTTACCCGGCTCCAGTTCTGGCTGAATGTGGGACGTTCCATGCGAGCGTAACCTTGAACCCTATCTCAATGCCGTTGTCACCACAGAGGCACAGAGGACACCGAGAAGCAACACGGAGATAAACGCTACACAAGCGGTGGACGAGATCACAGTCTGCTGCTTGCTCATTCTTCCTCTTGGTGATCTCTGTGTCTCTGTGGTGAGATTGCCTGGGCGTCCTTACCACCAGAGCCAGAGGCGGACCAGATCCACCATGCGATGCACCAGCACCCAGGCGATGGTGCGCTGGTCGGCGTCCACCCGGGCGATGCCTTCCATGCCCGGCCGGAGCCAGTTGGCGCGCTGCCAGTAGCGGGCGTCTTCCGTGCCCGGCGCGAGGGCGCCGATGGCGGTCGAGGGACCGCTGGCGGCGGCGGCGCGGTAGCGCAGGCCTTCATACAGCACGGTGTCGCCGGCTGCATAATCCACGGTGTTGCTCCAGGGCGCGCTGTCGAAGCTGGCGCGGACCTCGAACACATTCTCACCATTGACCGGCCCGGCGAGCGGCACCACCTGGCGCACCTTGAAGTTGAACTTCTGTTCCGGTTGGCTGCGCGTCGCCAGCGTGCCCTCGGGCAAGCCGCCGTGGCGTTCGAGGTGTTCCTGCAGGCGGTCGATGTCGCGTTCGTGGACCCGCAGGGAGATGTCGAGCTTCTCCAGCGGGGCGATTTCGAACATGGGTTTGCCCATCTCGACCACGCCGCCGATTTTGTCCTGCCAGTCGCCGGTGAGCACCACCCCGTCGATGGGGCTGCGGATCACGGCTTTGTCGAGCTGGTACTGCAGCAGTTCGATGCGGGCGTTGATCTGCTCGATGTTCGCCAGCGCCATCTGCACTTCCGCCTGCTTGCGTTCGGCGCGGGCTTTCTGCTCCTGCTTCTGCTGCACGCGCAGCTGGCTGACCGCCTCCGCCAGTTGCAGTTTGAATTCGGTGGCGTTGAGCAGCGCCAGCTCCTGGCCGGCCTGCACCGTGGCGCCGGGGCGCACGCGCACTTCCGCCAGGTCGCCCTGATAGGGCGCCGGGACGATGCGTTTGGCTTCGGCGTCGATGGTGAATTCGCTGCTGACCTTGTAGGGAATGCGCACGAAGAAGCAGGCCGCCAGCAAAGCGCTGATCAGCAGCGTCAGCAGTTTCCAGCCCACATGCCTGGGCCCCACCAGATAGGACGCGACCCAGCAGACGCTGTCCCAGGCGTGGCCGACCAGCCATTTGTCGGAGATCTCGCGGTCCAGCAGATGCGGGGAAACCACATCCGCCACCAGCAGCAGTTGCGTGACCAATGCCGGCGGGAAGGGTTCGTCCAGGCGTTCGAGCGTCAGGGCGCCGACCCATTCATCCTGCACCCGCAGCGGCAACGACAGCACCTGCGTGCCGGGGGTCAGCTCCGCGAGCTGGCGATGGGCGTAGACCACGGCTTCGGTCAGCAGCGCTTCGCCGTCGGCGGGCACGGGATAGACCACCGGCTGTTGCTGGTCGAGGGCTTCGCTCATCGCGGATTCAAGCCGGACGACGGCATCCGCCTGGCGCTTGAGTTCCTCGGTGTCGCTCATGGCGGCAAGCTTGACCGCCTGGCCATGGGTCCAGCCCAGGCTCACGCGCGTGCAGCGCAGTTGCCGCGCCAGTTCATTGACCAGATTCAACCCCGCGCCTTGAAAGCCTTCGCCTTCCTGACTGACCGCCAGCAGCGCCATCGCCCGGCGCACCTGCTCGGCCGCCTGCGCCTGCTGCTGGGCCTGCTGACGGGCGAAGAACAGCTCATACAACCCCGCGCCCAGCTCGCGCAGCGGCAGCGTCGATTGCAGCACCTTCGGGTCGCGGCAGTCGGCGACCACCGTGGTGACCGCACGCAACTGGTTGCCCGCCCGCAGAGCGGTGACGAACACATGCGCGCCGATGCCCGCCGGCTCATCGCTGCCTTCGGGGGCGACCTTGAGCACGTGGCTCTGCTGGCGTTCGAACCCGCCCTTGGCGCTGGTGAGCAGCAGTTCGTAGACCGGGTTCTGCTGCGGATCGCTGGACATGTTGGCGGGCCAGCTCGACAGCAGTTGGGGCTTGCCGTCGGGGCCGGCGACCCACAGGGCGCCGTACTCGGCGGCGACGACCTTGCATTGCAGGTCGAGCATCAGCGTCTGGAAGGTGGCTTCGTCGGCGACCGCGGTGAGCTGGGCGACGATGCCGCTCCAGCCGCGGGCGACGCGCTGTTGGGTGGTGGTTTGCGCCTGGCTCATGGCGTGTCGGTTCCAGCCGGGGAAGAAGCTGCGCTGGCGAGCGCTTCGGGACGGGTGAAGGTCACGCTCACCTGCACGCCGGCCGGCAGGTTCATGGGATTGGCGACTTCAATTTCCACCATGCGCGTGTCGCTGGCGGAATCCACCACCACCGCCAGGTGGGTGATGCGGCCCTCGACCGGCTGCTCATATCCGGGCAGCTTGGCGGTCACCCACGCGGGGTCGCCCGGCTTGAGCTTGAGCGTCTGGCCGGTGGGCACCGCCGCCTGCACGCGCAGCAGTTCCGTCACCACCAGCCGCACGATCGGCTTGAGCTCCTCCACCATTTCGCCTTCTTCCACCGTCAGCTCATCAATGCGTCCCGCCCGCTCGGCGCGCAGCAGGTAACGGTCGTGACGCGCCTGATAAATCTCCAACTGCCGGCCGGCTTCGGTTTTTTCCATCACCGCCTGCTCGACGTTGAGCGCTTCAATGCGGGTCTGCACTTCCGCGCGGGTGAGTTCGAACTCCACCGCCGCCGAGCGCTGAACCAGCTCGCGCACGCGCTTCTCTTCCAACAGGGCGAGCTTCTGCCGCTCGCGGGCGGCGTTGACGGCGGTGTCGCTCTGGGCGCGGAACTTCCAGATTTCAATCTGCGCCAGCCCTTCGTTGTCGTCCAGTTCGATCAGTGGATCGCCGGCGGCGACGACGTCGCCTTTCTTGACATAGAGCCTGGTCACCTTGCCCCCGACCGTGAAGCCGAGTTTCAGGTCATAACGGGCGCTGGACACGGCATCGACCTCGCCCTGGGCGCGGGTGCCGGCGGTCAGTAGCGCGCCGAGCATCAACAGGCAAAGCAGTCGGCCGCGCGGGCGTCGGGTAACGATCATAAAGCTGCTCCACACGGAAGAAGGTCAGGGAGGGACTGTCATTGTAGCCGGTCAATGCCGCCGATGCGCCGGGATTTGCAGTCGATGTCGGGGCAGTCACACCGGGATTAAAAAGGGGATAAGTACATTTATTATCCAAAAATAAATGTACTTATCCCCTTTTTTATCCCTCATTACGCCGGTTCATCGGAAATTAGTGGTTGACGGTGCGGCAACCTGGCCGATATACTTTTCTGACTATGGCGACTTTCACCGCCCAGTCCGGCTCCGCTGCAGCCCCCCGCAACCTACTGCTGGGTCTACTGCTGTTGGTGCGCGGATAGGACGCTGAAACTGCCCCCGATGGTGCATTCACGACCCTGTCCGCTGCAAACGGGCAGGGTTTTTTTGTTGGTGCACCGCGACGTCAGCGGGGCGCCGGGATCGACGGATTTGACCATTCACCAATGCAGCGTTCATCATCACGCCACCCCCGCCGCGGCAAGCGCGCCGGTCCGGGGGGAGCATAGGAGTCGCGGCCATGAGCCCCACGCAACCCACCCCCATCCGCATTTTCGACACCACCCTCCGCGACGGCGAGCAGTCGCCGGGCGCCACCCTGAACCATCAGGAGAAGCTGGAGATCGCGCGGAACCTGGAGCTGCTGGGCGTGGACGTGATCGAAGCGGGCTTTCCCATCACCAGCCAGGGCGACTTTGAAGCCGTGCGCGCCATCGGCCAGGAATTGCAGCGGGCGACCGTGGCGGGCCTGGCGCGCTGCGTCCCGCGCGACATCGACCGCGCCGGCGAGGCGTTGCGGGGCTGCGCGCATCCGCGCATTCACGTGTTCTGCGCCACCAGCAAGATTCACCGGGAACACAAGCTCAAGAAAGCGATCGACGAGATCATCCGCATCTCCGTCGAGTCCGTGCAGCAGGCGCGCCAGTACACCGACAACGTGGAGTTCAGCCCCGAAGACGGCTCGCGCACCGAGCTGGACGTGCTGGTGGAAATCACCCAGGCGGTGGTCGAAGCCGGCGCCACTACCATCAACATTCCCGACACCGTGGGCTATGCCGTGCCTGCCGAGTATGGCTACATCTTCAAGTACGTCCGCGAAAAACTCCCCATGCTCGATGAGCGCGGCATCGTGCTCTCCTCGCACTGCCACAACGACCTGGGCCTCGCCGTCGCCAACAGCCTGGCGGCGATGGAAAACGGCGCCCGGCAGATCGAATGCACCATCAACGGCATCGGCGAACGCGCCGGCAATGCGGCGCTCGAAGAAATCATCATGACGCTGCGCACCCGCCAGGATTACTTCGCCCGCTACAGCACCGGCGTCAACAGCCGCAGGCTCTATCCGCTCTCCCGCATGGTCAGCACCTTCACCGGTCTGCAGGTGCAGCGCAACAAAGCCATCGTCGGCGACAACGCTTTCGCCCATGAATCGGGCATCCATCAGGACGGCATGCTCAAGCATCGCCACACCTATGAAATCATGGACCCGCGCGAAGTGGGCCTCCCCGAAAGCAAACTCGTGCTGGGCAAACACTCGGGACGCCACGCCTTCCGCGAGCGCGTCATTGCCCTGGGTTACACGCTCGATGACGCGGGCATCGAGCGCGCCTTTGCCGCCTTCAAGCAGTTGGCGGACAAAAAGAAGGACGTGTACGACGAGGACATCGAAGCCCTGCTCGACGCCCAGGTGGAAAGCACCCGCCAGTTGTGGGAGCTGGTGCGCTTTCAGGTCACCAGCGGCACCGGCGTGATCGCCACCGCTTCGGTCGTGCTGCGCGACAGCGCCGGCGTGGAACGAATCATTGCCGCCACGGGCGACGGGCCGATTGACGCCATTTACTCGGCGATTCAGGAAGCCACCGGCGTCAGCGTCACTCTGGAAGACTACCAGACCCGCGGCGTCACCCGGGGCAAGGACGCCCAGGGCGAAGTCAGCGTCGAAATCCGCCACCGCGACCGCAAAGTGCGCGGGCGCGGCCTGAGCACCGACGTGCTCGAAGCCGCCGCCAAGGCGTACCTCGCCGCGATCAACCGCATCAAAACCAGCGACGGTAAAGCCGTGGCCGCCACCACCATGGGGCCAAACGGAGAAACGGCGGCGACGCCATGAGTTTGCTCATTCAGGTGGACGAGGAACTGTCGCTGCGCCTGCTGGAGCCGCAGCACAGTGATGAAGTATTTGCCGTGGTGGACGCCAGCCGCGCCCACCTGGAGCGCTGGTTGCCGTGGGTCGAGCAGACCAGCAGCTCCGCCGACGTGGCGCGTTTCGCGCAGCAGGCGCTGCAGGAGTTCGCCCGGCGCGAACAGCTCGCGCTTTCGGTGCTGCAGCGCGGCCGGGTCGTCGGCGGCGTGGGCTGGACGCAGTGGAATCAGCAAGCCTTGCGGGGCGCGCAGTTCGCCTCGGCGGACATCGGCTACTGGCTGGCGCAGGACGCCACCGGGCAAGGGGTGATGACGCGCTGCGTGCGCCGCTTGCTGTCACTAGGCTTTGACGAGCATGGTCTGCATCGGCTGACCATACGCTGCGAGCCGGACAACACCGCCAGCGCTGGCGTGCCGCGCCGGCTGGGGTTCACGCATGAAGGCACGCTGCGCCACATCTGCCGCTGGGGCGCGCGCTGGATTGATCACCAGCTTTACGCGCTGCTGGCGGATGACTGGCGCGGTGCTGGTTCCTGACTGATTTCCGCATCACTTTTTGCCAACCGAGATGGGATGGATCGCCATGCAACACAAATCCACCGTGGAAGAAATCCGCGCGCGTTTCGACGCCGACGTCGAGCGCTTCAGCAATTTGGAAACCGGACAAAGCGCCACGCCTGACGCACCGCTGGTGATGGACCTGGTCACGTCCGTCGCCGCCGCGGCCGCGCCTCCGCCGGTGCCGGGTCGAGCTCATGCCGTGCTGGACATCGGCTGCGGAGCCGGCAACTACACGCTCAAACTGATGCAGAAGCTGCCGGGGGTCGCCGCCACCCTGCTGGATTTGAGTCAGCCCATGCTCACCCGCGCGGCGCAGCGCATCACCGCCGCCGGGGGGCCGGCGCCGGTCTGCTGGCAGGGCGATGTGCGTGAAGTGGACCTGGGCCGGCAGGCGTTCGACATCGTGCTGGCGGCCCAGACGCTGCATCACCTGCGCGATGAAGCGGAGTGGCGCGACGTGTTCACCCGCATCCATGCCGCCTTGCGTCCGGGCGGGGGTTTCTGGCTGGCGGATTCCATCGCGCCGCAGCTCCCGGCTGTGGAGGCGATCCAACGGAAACGCTGGGGCGACTATCTGGTCAGCTTCAAGGGTGAAGCCTACCGCGACCATGTGTTCGCCTATGTCGAGCAGGAAGACAGTCCGCGCCCGCTGATGTTCCAACTGGACTTGATGCGCGCGGTGGGCTTCGCTCAGGTGGAAGTGCTGCATCTGAACATGCGCTTCGCGGCGTTCGGCGGGGTGCGGGCGTAACCGAAAAGGATCCGTGCATGGTGAAGCGAATCAGGCACGGATCCCTGGTTCTTTCTGCCGGCCGGTCAGACGCTCAGCCCCAGGCGCTGATACTGCTCGGCCGGGGCGTCGTATTGCTGCATCAACGCCACCATCAGAGCCGCCATGCGCGCTTCCAACGCCGGGTCCTGCAGCGGGTGTTGTTCCTGAGGATCGTTCTGCAGGTCAAAGAGCAGATGCTGCACCTGGGGGCGCGGCGTGGGCGCGTGGGCGCCCAGACGCAACACCGGCATGTTCTTGGTGAAGGCGAACGGCCGATGCAGCTGCGCCCGCTCCATGCCCTGCTTGTAGCGGCGCATGCTGGTGGGCATCAGCGTGTAGGTGGGGCAGGCGTCGGCGTACAGCGGATCACGCAGGTACTTGTACCGGCCATCGGTGACGTTGATGCGGTTGCCGTGATAACCAAATAGCGCCGCCTGACGCACCGGCGTGTCATGGGCGAGCACCGGCGTCAGGTTGCAGCCCCGCATGTCGGCGGGGGGTGACTGGCCGAAGAAATCCAGCAGCGTGGGCCCCAGATCGATCGCCGGCTGCACCAGCGCGCCGCGCCGCTGCCCGCCGGTCTGCGGCTGGCGCGGGTCCCACAGGAACAGCGGCGTGTGCGCCACCTCCTCGTACAGCGGCATCCAGTTCTTCGCCCAGCACTGGTGTTCGCCCAGCAAAAAGCCATGGTCGGTCCACACCACCAGCAGCGTGTCCCGCCACATGTCGTGCCGATCCATGAAATCCAGCACGCGGCCCAGGTTTTCGTCGCACTGGCTGACCAGGGCGGCATACCGGCGCTGCGCCTCGGCGACCTGCGCGGGCGTTTCCGTCACGCCGCGGTAACCGGGCCAGTCGAACAGCGGGCCGGCGTAGTCGGTGGGGTATTGGTTGCGGAAGCGCTCGGGCGTGACGAACGGTTCATGCGGATCGAAGCATTCAAGCTGCAGGAACCAGTGATCCTGTTGGCGATTCATTTCCAGAAAGCGCAGGCCGGCGGCGAACGTCTGGGTCTGCGGGTACTGCTCTTCGCGCTGCAGATGCTGGCGGTTGACCCAATCGCTGCGGCGTCCCTTGCCGTTGATATGCGGCGGAATGACCGGGTCCGCCACCTGGCCGATGCAGGGATCGCCCTCCTGGCCGCGGTAGAACTCCCAGGAGTCGTACCGGCCGTGGTAGGTCGCGCCGCCGTCTTCCCAGTAGTGGTAGTGATCGCTGATGAGATGGGTGTAGACGCCCTGGGCGCTCAGCAGCGCGGGGGTGGAATCGTCAAACGGTTCGAGCGGTCCCCAGGGGCAGTGCAGGAAGCTGGGTCGGCCGGTGTGCAGGTCGCGTCGGGCGGGCATGCAGGGCATGGAGCAGACATAGCTGCGGTCGAAGGTGACGCAGCGCTGCGCGAGGCGGGTGAAGTTGGGCGCCTGGACGAAGGTGGAGGGGTTGTAGGGCGGCAGCAGGTGGCGGTTGAGCGAATCGAACATCAGCATGATGGCGCGCATGAAAGAACTCCGGCCGGCGGGGGGCGGGACGTGAAGAACCAGCGCACCTGAGCATAACAAGGCGCGTGGTTCAGGTGCGGGCCCGGCGGTGTGGTGGAGCGCGGTGCGGCGCGGCGGGGTCAGTCGGCCTAGGCGCGGTTCTTGACGATCTCGGTGAACTGCACGCCGATGCGATGTTGAATGCCTCCCAGCAGGCGGCAGTCGCGGATGATGCCTTTGAGCCAGGGTTGATTGGGCAGATTGTTGAAGCAGGCGCGAACAATGGTGCCGGGGTAGAGGTACTGGCTGTGGATGAACGCGAAACCGCCGACGGAGATGTCCTGGGTGGTGACTTCGATCGCGCGCCGGTTGCCGACGAGCTTGGGGTCTTCAAGCACCAGGCGAATGACGGTGTGCCATTGCTTGCGCTGATGCTTGCGTTTTTCGTGGCCCTTGGTGGAACCGCCGTGATGCTGGCGCGACAGTTCCGCCATGACTTGTTCGGGGGCGGCGGTGGGGGGCTCATCGGTGGCGGCGGCGCCCGCCAGCCGCAGGCGCGGCGCGGGTTCGTTGGCGGCGGGCACGTCGTCGGGGCTCGCGGGTGATTCCTGGCGCAGATACCCCCCCCGACGCTGGAGCATCTGCACGTCTTGTTCCGTCAGCTTTTTCCCCGCCGGCAGCAGCACCCGGCCATCGATGTCATAGATGGGCTCGTCAAACGCGACCTCGAGGGCAATTTCATTGCGCAGCAATCGGCGTAACTGATTGCCGGCGCCGGAGGATCCAGACTGGCTCAGCGCTGCGGGCACGCGGGGGTATTCCTTCCCGGAAAGGCGATGAAGTCGGTATGGGCGAAATCAGGATGCATCAATGGGCTCAACGTGGAGCTTATCGACCAACCGGCGCCCGCGCTTGAAGCCGCGTGCCCTGCCGGCCGGCGGTTGTCCCCGCCGACGCGCCGATTATGCCGACTGGCAAAGTCGCGTAGCTCAGTTTGTTGGCGGTCGGGCCGACTGCAGCGGGTCAGCCGCCCAGATTGGCGCCGGCGGGCGTCAGGCGACTGGCTTGCTCATCCACCAGGTCGATGATGCGGTCCTGCACCGCCTTCATGTGGTGGTTGTACAGCGGCGGCTTGAAACCGTTGAACAGCAGGCTGAACGCCAGCACGCGCTGGGGCGCCGGGGCGGTGGTGGTGGCGGCGGCATCAGCGCCGGCGGGTTTGGCGTCGGCGTCGGGGCCGGGCAGCAGGAGGAAGCCCGAGAGGCACGAGACGCCGTTGAGGTAGCCGCTCTTGCCATACACCGTGCCGTGCAAGCCTGCGCGGTAGCGGCGTTGCAGGGTGCCGTCCTCGCCGCCGACGGAAAGGGATTCGATCAACTCGGGGCCCAGGCGTGGATCGCGGTACATCGACGCCAGCAGTTCGACCATCACCCGGGCGGTGATCTGGTTGTCCCGGCTCATGCCCGAGCCGTCGGCGATGTTGACTGCCGCGCTGCGGGCGCCCAGCCGATCATGCAGGAACTGGCGGATCGCCGCGGCGCCGTTGGTCCAGCCGCCGGGAGCGCCGGTTGCCTGCCGGCCCATGCGTTTGATGAGGGCCTCGGCGAAGAGGTTCTGCGAATCCTTGTTGCAGCGCGCCAGCACCTGCGCCAGGGGGGTCTGCACCACCAGCAGCGGGGCGCCCGCCGGCAGATGGTCTTCCAGAGCGGGGCGCTCGATGGCGTTGACTTTGATCCCCGCCGCCGCCAGGCGATTGGCGAGCAGCTGGCCAAAGAAAATCGGCGGGTCATGGATGGTGACGCTGACGGGCGCGACGCGGGTGTTTTTCACCGTGCCGCGAAAGGTCATCTCGTTGGTGCCCAGGTCCCGGGTGACGCCGAAGGTGTCGCTGTTGCCGGTCTGGGCGCGGTTGATGAGTTTGAGGAACGGCACCAGGGGGCTGAGGGTCAGCCGGGGCGCTTCGCCGGGGTAGGTCGGGCGGGGGTAGATGTCCAGGCAGTTGTCGTGAAAGTTGAGGCCGGCGACCTGGGCGCAGTACCACTGATTGAGTTGACCTTCAGGCCAGGTGGGATGGACCAGTTCGCGGTCGAAGACGCGTTCATCGATGATCAGCCGCTCGACTTCGGTGATCTGCTGTTTGAGCACGGGGGCGACAAACGCCTGGAGCAGTTCCTCGACGCCGATGCCCTGCGCCGCCAGCAGTTTGGGGTCGCCCAGCGCCGGATCGCCGTCGCCGCGCACCAGCAGCGTGGCGGGCTGGTTGGGGCCGCCGGCGAGGAGGCTCATTTCCGTGCGGAAGACGAAGTCCGGGCCCAGCACGCTCAGGGCGGCGCTGGCGGTGACGAGCTTCATATTGCTGGCGGGGATCATGGGCAGATCGGCCTGAAAGCTGGCGATCAGCTCCGCGCGGTCGACATCCTTGACCGCCACCGCCACGGTGGTGCCGCGCAGGTCGGTGTTGCGCAGCAGGGCTTCGATCTGCGTGTCCAACCCCGCGGCATGCGCCGGCGCCGCCCACCGCGCGACCGCACCAAGCAGCAGCATCCACAACAGGGAATGCCGTCGGCGGTGCGTTCCGTCGAGTCCAGTGAACGAAATGAAGCTCATTCTCTTCCTATCGGCCAGAAAACCAGTACGAGTCCAGACGACCCCGAAATCGGGAATTACGCCGGCTTTTCTCCGCCCGGGCGCGTTTTTTGGCGCTGTCGGGTCGGCCTGAAGCGGGTAGAATAACGGACGGTGGTTCCAGTGGTAACGTTAGTGACGCCTGGGGTGGCTGCCGCATGGATATAAAAGTCCAGTGTCCAAGTTGTCACCAGATCCTGCGCGTGCCGCTGGAAGCCGCGGGGCGGCCGGCGCGTTGTCCCGCCTGCAAGAACGTCTTCCAGGTGCCCGAGCCCAACGACATCGTCGAGCAGACGGTTTCCCACTGGATCGAGGAAGACGTCGACGAACTGCTGCAGACCGAGGACACGCAGTGGAAACAGCGGCTGCAGGATGAGAACTCGCGCCGTCGTGAGGAGGTCGAGCGCAAGACCGCCGAAACCGCCGCCCTGATTCAGCGGGTGATGAAAGGCGGCGAAAGCGACGCGCTGGATGATGCCCCGGGCGACCTCCAGCCGGTGGAGGAAGATGACCTTTCGGCGCTGGACCGGGAAATCGGGCTGGCGCTGCGCGGGGGCTCGGCTGACGACGAAGAGGAAGCCCCGGCGGACGCTGCCGCGGCCCCCGATGCCGACCCGCCGGCCCAGGCTGTCGCTGCCGCCGCCCCGACCGCCCCCGCCGCTCCGCGCCCAGCAGTCAATGGGCCTGATTGGGAAGCGGCGCTGCACCAGGCGTCCACCCCCCGGCCGAAGGTCGCCGCCGCGGCGTCGGCGTCGATGCCGGTCGCGGCGTCCACGCCCCCGGCGCCGGCAACTGCCGAACCCCACGTCGCGCCCGCCGCGGATGCACCGGTTCACATCGAACTGGACGATGCGTCATATCCCACCGACCTGCAACCCCATCCGCACATTCCGCACCTGGTCGTGCGTCAGGTCACGCAAAAAGGCGTCTTGCTGGCGTTCGACTATCGGCATCTGCGGCATCCGCGCTTTCGGCTGTCCATGCCCGTCGCCTGTGCCTTCACCGGCGAAACCAACCGCCAGCAATTGATGGTGCGCCCGCTGGCGTTCATGGACACCTCCAAAGGCGTGGTGCGCAGCGCCGCGGAAATTGAAGCCGGCCACGAGCGGCGCCTGGGTGATGAACTGCTCAGCGAGGAACTGCTGGCGCGCATGGGCGTGATCGACGGCCTGCCCGATCCCTTCCACCTGTGCATGCCCTGGTATGTCGCCCTCGATCAGACCGGCCACTCGCTCGAGTGCGCCACCGAACGCCGCATGGATGACGCCGGCATCGCCTGCACCGTGCTGATCCCCGACGGCCGGTATGCCCTGCAATGGCTCGCCAATGTCAACGGCATCTGCGGGCGCGAGTACATGCTGCTGAACCGGGATATCGAAAAGCTGTGGCGCGACGAATGGCTCACGCTGTCCGAACGCGTGCGCCAGCGCATCAACACCTGGGTCAGCTTCCAGCCTGGCGAGTCCTTCCGTTACTACGTCAATGACGCCGACATGCCCAAAAAGGATGAAGGCTTCGCCGGCGTGGTGCTGACCAACCAGCGACTGGTCTATCACAAGTACCACAAGCATGGGGAAATCAACTTCGGTGAGGAAGCCCAGCTCATCGTGCGCCCCGACGGACAGTTTGCCGGGCTGACGGTCAAGACCGCCGACGGCGCGTTTCGGGCGGCGCGCTTCCACTTCAGCGATCTGGAAAAACTCCGCGTCGCCACCACCGACCTGGGGCTGGAACTCACCGTCGCCAGCAAGTAGCCGTCGGCCAGCGCGGGCGGGTCAACCCGATCGCCGCCACAGCCGTCACCAGCGGCAACCGGCCGGGGCGGTGCGGCTTCTCCACGAATTTTCACCCAATCTTCCACGCCACTGACAGACTGTTGTCACAGCCATTCGGAATCTATTCGGCTAAGCGCGTGCGCTAACGCCTGGAGCCGAACATGCCTCGACCTGAACCCGCCCCCCCGGACGCCGCCGCCTTGCGTGCCGCGCTGGGTGAAGCGCTGACCACCTTGGCGCGGAGTGTGCAGCGGGGCCGGGCGCTGTCGTTGCCCAACATGTTGCGCTGCTTTCGGCGGTGCTGTGCGGAGCAGGCGGTGTGGGACCCGCCACGGCAACGGCAACTCGAAGTGTGCCTGCGGGATTTCTATCGCGCCCAGCAGCCCTTGACGCCCGCAGCCGGGTCCGAGTTTTTCGCCGGCGCGACTGACAAGCTGTCGTCAGTGTCCTGGGACATACTTCCCGCGGTCGAGGCGCGGATGGTCGCGTCCACGGCCCAGGAGATGTTGCCGCATGATTCCGGGGCAGCCGAACAACTTGAATGCAGACGAAGATTGCCCGCTGACCGCCGCGACGCGGAACCTTTCGCCGCGCCAGCGCCAGACGCTGTGGCGCCTGGTGCTGGGTCGCAGCGAAAGTGAAATCGCCGGCGAACTGGGGCTCAGCCCGCACACGGTGCATGACTACGTGAAGCAGCTTTATCGGCGGCTGGAGGTGCGCAGCCGGGCGGAGCTGTTGGCGCTGTTCATTGACGACCGACTCGCCGCCCGCGTCAATCCATGTTTTAGCGAGCCCGACCGGGGCCCATGAGGGGAGAAAGCAGCCCCTGGCCGCGCCCTCCGTCTCTGACGGGGGGCTTTTTTTTCGTCCATTGAGCGGGCTGGGCGTCGGGCGTGCGAATGTTAAAAATCCCCGCTTTCGCTAAACCCCTCGACAAAGCCGGTAAACTATAGGGCTCGTCGGCAGGTGGTGCCGCCGCCGTGGCCAGGGACACGACCTTTCAGGCAAGCGAACCAGACAGGGTGGGTGGGCGAATGAACCGGCAGGAGCTGACGGCGCTATTGGCGGAGGTGGTCGGCGGCGAGGAAAAACTCTTTCTCAACCGCGACCTGTCCTGGCTGCAATTCAACGGCCGGGTGCTCCATGAGGCGGTTGACGAGCGCACGCCGCTGCTCGAGCGCGTGGCGTTCCTGGCGATCTTCACCTCCAACCTGGATGAGTTTTTCCAGAAGCGCGTGGGGTGTCTCAAGCGCCAGTTGGAGTCCGGCGGCGCCAACCGCACGCCTGATGGCTTGACCGCCGCCGAGTTGCTCGCCGCCATTCGCACTACCGTGCTGCAGCAACTGAGCGCCCAGGCCGAACTCTACGAGCAGACCATCAAACCCAGTCTCGCCGCCGAGGGCGTGGAACTGCTGCAGTGGAATCAGCTCACGGACAGCGAGCGCGAGTACGCCACGCATTACTTCCACGCCAACCTGTTCCCGGTGCTGACGCCGCTGTCGGTGGACCCGGGCCATCCGTTCCCGTTCATCAGCAATCTGAGCACCTCGCTGGGCGTCATCCTGCGTTACCCCGGCGAGCAGGTGGACCCCGGCGGCACCGGCGAAAGCGAGATGCACTTCGCCCGCGTGAAGGTGCCGCGCATTCTGCCCCGCTGGTTGAATGTCAGCACCGGCGACACGGCGGGCAAACTGCGCCTGGTGCATCTGGAAGACATCATCCGCGAGCATCTGTCGCATCTGTTTGAAGGCATGATCATCGAAGACGTGATGCCCTTCCGCATCACCCGCAACGCCGACGTGGAAAGCGATGAGGACGACGCGGAAGACCTGCTGGACATGGTGGAGCAGGAGCTGCGCGATCGCCGCTTCGCCAGTGTGATCCGTTTGGAAGTGCCGGTGGGCGCCAACCCGCGCATGACCCGCTTCCTGACTGAAGAGCTGAATCTCGACGCCCATGACGTGTACTACATGCCGTCGGAGATGGACTTCACCGATTTCTGGATGGTGCACGGGTTGGGTTCGCCCCGGCTGAAGTATCGGCCGTGGTCCCCGGTGTTGCCCCCGCGGTTGCAGGATGATGAAGCCGACATCTTCAACGTCATCCGCGCCGGCGACCTGCTGGTGCATCACCCCTACGAATCCTTCGCCGCCAGCGTCGAGCGCTTCATCCGCGCCGCCGCTAACGATCCAAAGGTCGTCGCCCTCAAGCTCACGCTCTACCGCACCAGCGAAGCGTCGCCCTTCATCCCCCAGCTCATTCGCGCTGCCGAGGCGGGCAAGCAGGTCGCCTGTCTGGTGGAACTCAAAGCCCGTTTCGATGAAGAACGCAATGTGCAGCTCGCCCAGCAACTGGAAAAGGCGGGCGTGCATGTGGTCTACGGCGTGGTCGGCCTCAAAACCCACACCAAGACCGCCCTCGTCGTGCGCCACGAACAGGAAGGCATGCGCACCTACGTGCACATCGGCACGGGCAACTACAACTCCAAAACCGCGCAGGTCTACACCGACCTCGGCCTGTTCACCTGCCGCCCGGAAATCACCGGCGACCTCGTGCAGCTCTTCCATTACCTGACCGGCCGGAGCCTCAAGTCCGACTTCTCCAGCCTGCTGGTGGCGCCGATCAACATGAAGAAGCGCTTCTACCAGCTCATCGAACGCGAGATCGCCGACACCGAAGCGTGGCGGCAGCGCGGCGGCGATCCCGACGACCCGCTGCGCCCGCGCATCGTCGCCAAGATGAACAGCCTCGAAGACCGCGGCGTCTGTCGCAAGCTCTACGAAGCCAGCCGCGCCGGCGTCGCCATCAACCTCATCGTGCGCGGCTTCTGCTGCCTGCGCCCCGGCGTCCCCGGACTGAGCGACCACATCACCGTCACCTCCGTCATCGGACGCTTCCTCGAACACTCACGCATCTTCATGTTCCACAACCAGGGCAATCGCGAGTACTACATCGGCTCGGCGGACTGGATGTACCGCAACCTCAACAACCGCGTCGAGTGCATCACCCCGATCCTCGATCCAGCCCTGCAAAGCCGCCTGCAACTGATCCTCGACGTGATGCTGCGCGACCGCCGACAGGCATGGGACATGCACGGCGACGGCAACTACACGCAACGCCACCCCGATCCGCAGGTTGCCGCCGACGCCGGCGAAAATCTCGGCACCCACCAGATCCTCATGGAACTGGCGCGCCGCGAAGCCCAGCGCGCCGGCGGGGGCTAAAAAAGGGGATAAGTACATTTAATGTCCGCCATTAAATGTACTTATCCCCTTTTTTAGCCCCCCGGACATCCCCGGATACCATCCCTCCGGGTCTGCCCAAAAACCCGGGGGGCTGCGATAATGGTGGTTCCGGCCTTGGACG